>NZ_JAQZSF010000001.1:0-633832 GCF_028674915.1 Agrobacterium sp. CNPSo 3708 | reverse complement strand
CTGCGGTCGCTCATAATTAACGCGGGGTGGAGCAGCCCGGTAGCTCGTCAGGCTCATAACCTGAAGGCCGCAGGTTCAAATCCTGCCCCCGCAACCAAATATACGACGATCATCAAAACCCCGGGGCAAAAAAGCCGCGGGGTTTTGTCGTTTATCGAGCAGGAATGATTGCTTCACAGACTGGGTGGCGGAGGAAGAAGCCTTCATCCGCCCCACAATGCGATTCCACCAGAACGGAGTGAGGATGGCGGCTCTCTTTCAGCGGGGCTCAGTGAGGCCTGACTCGACGAAAGTCACTCGTCAACAATCCGATGACTCTTTCGTACAGCAGTAAGCCCCTGAGACAATTGCGAAATCCAATCCCATAGCTCTAGATCTCGCCGGCTTCACTTCCAGCCACACAGTGAGCGCGCACCTGCCCAACATCCAATATCAAACCCTGATCCCGTTAAATCCGTCGGAAACTGACGCCTGGAACGCGCCATCTCTCGGTTAGACGCTGGACATCAGTGTCGTTGAACACACAAGGCGTGTCGTAATCCAGAACGTTTACCTCAGCCTCACGTGGTCTGCTGTCAGCATCGAAACGCCACTTGAGGAGGTGGCGTCATTTGTGTCGATGGCCGGGCTCAACCGGTCAGGAGAGGGTCACTCTGGAGGGTCCGTTGGTGAGGAACGGGTAAGTCCCAGTCTTTACCGGATCGCCGATTGATCGTTTGACAGTAGAGAATGTCGCGGCCCTGACGGCTTCGGCATTGATGTTCAAACCATGGAGGAGATGGATATGAGCAGGAACCGAGGCGTTGTCTATTTACGGCCGGGTCAGGTGGAGGTTCGTGATATTGACGATCCGAAGCTGGAAGCCCCGGATGGACGCAGGATCGAGCATGGCGTGATCCTGAAAGTCATCTCGACCAATATTTGCGGCTCGGACCAGCACATGGTGCGTGGTCGCACGACTGCCATGCCGGGCCTCGTACTAGGTCATGAGATTACTGGCGAAGTCATCGAAAAGGGCATCGATGTCGAGATGCTCGAGGTCGGCGATATCGTCTCCGTACCGTTCAACGTTGCCTGCGGTCGTTGCCGTTGCTGCAAGTCGCAGGACACGGGCGTCTGCCTCACCGTTAATCCGTCCCGCGCCGGCGGCGCCTACGGATATGTCGATATGGGTGGCTGGATCGGCGGCCAGGCTAAATATGTCACCATCCCCTATGCCGACTTCAACCTTCTGAAATTCCCCGATCGTGACAGGGCGATGTCGAAGATCCGCGACCTGACCATGCTGTCCGATATCCTGCCGACCGGTTTCCACGGTGCGGTGAAAGCTGGCGTCGGCGTCGGCTCGACTGTCTATGTGGCGGGTGCGGGTCCGGTCGGTCTTGCTGCTGCAGCCTCTGCCCGTATCCTCGGTGCAGCCGTCGTGATGATCGGCGATTTCAACAAGGATCGTCTGGCGCATGCCGCCAAGGTCGGCTTCGAGCCGGTGGACTTGTCCAAGGGCGACCGGCTGGGTGACATGATTGCCGAGATCGTCGGCACCAATGAAGTCGATAGCGCGATCGACGCCGTTGGCTTCGAGGCACGCGGACATGCCGGCGGTGAACAGCCTGCTATCGTTCTCAACCAGATGATGGAAATCACCCGTGCGGCCGGCAACATCGGTATTCCGGGTCTCTATGTCACGGAAGATCCCGGTGCGGTGGATGAGGCGGCCAAGCAAGGCAGCCTGTCGCTGCGCTTCGGTCTTGGTTGGGCGAAGGCACAATCCTTCCACACCGGCCAGACGCCGGTTCTAAAATATAACCGCCAACTCATGCAGGCCATCCTGCATGACCGCCTGCCGATCGCCGATATCGTCAACGCCAAGATCATTGCGCTGGATGACGCGGTCCAAGGCTATGAAAGCTTCGATCAGGGCGCTGCGACCAAGTTCGTTCTCGATCCGCATGGCGATCTGATCAAGGCGGCGTAATCGTTTCAGTGCAACGACACCACAAAGAAACGCCCGCGATGTCGTCGCGGGCGTTTTTTTGTCATCGAATATGTTTCGGCGGCCTGCTTTTACTGCGACGGTCCGTCGTTGAAGCCGACTTCGTCGACCAGTTCGGAGGCCTCTTTCCGGTGCGCAGCGATCTCGGTCAACGACAATGTATCGGGCTTGATCGGCCCAAAGCCTTTGACCACATCGGAAGGCTGAGCACCGGGCAGCACCGGATACTCGAACACCTGCTTGGCGTAGATTTCCTGCGCTTCTCCTGACGCCAGGAATTCCATCAGCTTTAGGGCGTTTTCCTTGTTCGGCGCGTATTTTGTCATGGCAACGCCGGAGATATTCACGTGGGTGCCGCGATCTTCGGCATTGGGAAAGATTACCTTGACGCTGTTGGCCCAGACCTTTTCTTCCGGTTCCTGCTCATTGGTCAGCATCAAGCCGACATAGTAGGTGTTGCCCAGCGCAATATCGCACTCGCCGGAATAGATGGATTTCGCCTGGCTACGATCCGTGCCGTCCGGCTTGCGCGCCAGATTGTTTTTGAGGCCCGTCAGCCAGGTGCGGGTATAGTCGATGCCGTGATGGGCAATCATCGAGGCAAAAAGCGCGATATTGTAGGAATGCTGCCCGTCGCGAATGCAGATCTTGCCCTTCCACTTCGGATCGGCAAGTTCCTCATAGGTGATCGACTGCTGAGACACGCGCTCCTTTGAGGCGTAAACGACGCGTCCACGGGTTGTCAGTCCAAACCACTCGCCTTCCGGGTCGCGAAGATTGGCCGGAATATCCTTTTCGATGATCGGGTCGTTGAGCACCGGCTGCGTGACACCACCCTCCTTCGCCTCGACCAGCCGGGCGATATCGACAGTCAGCAGAATATCGGCGGGAGAATTGACGCCCTCGGCCTGAATGCGTTCGACCAGTCCCTTGTCCAGGAAGAGAACATTTGTCTCGATCCCGGTTTCCTTGGTGAAGGCGTCGAGCAGCGGCTGGATCAATTCAGGCTGGCGGTAGGAGTAGACATTGACCTCACCACCGGCAAAAGCAGATGACGTGCTGCCACAGGCGATAGATACCACCGCACCGAGCGTCAAAAAGCTGGTTTTCAAGCTTGCCATGCCACAGGTCTCCCTTAGCGCGCCGTGCGTCCATTCTTGGATGCACAGAGGACGCGCGATTCCCGTTGAATCTACGCATCATGCTTTTTCGAAAATCGGTTCCGATTTTCGGGCCGATGCAATAGGATTGAATAGTGGAGTTCTTTGTTCATGAATCGGCGGGCCGGTCAACGGTCAACCACCGGAGATCGAGCGGGTAAGGAAGTTTTTTTCATGTCTGGAATTGTTCTAAACTGAAAAACAAACTATATAACTCCACATTACCGATCAGGAGATCAGCATGCGTTTGACCAAACAGACCAACTATGCAGTCCGCATGTTGATGTATTGCGCCGCCAATGACGGCAATCTGAGCCGCATCCCTGAAATCGCCAAGGCTTACGGCGTGTCGGAGCTTTTCCTCTTCAAGATTCTTCAGCCGCTGACCAAGGCCGGCCTCGTTGAAACCGTGCGCGGCCGCAATGGCGGCGTCAAGCTCGGCAAACCGGCCGACAAGATCAGCCTGTTCGATGTGGTCAAGGTTACCGAAGACAGCTTTGCCATGGCGGAATGTTTCGAGGACGGCGCTGTCGAATGTCCGCTTGTCGATAGCTGCGGCCTCAACTCCGCGCTGCGCAAGGCGTTGAATGCGTTCTTCGACGTCCTGACCGAATATTCGATCGACGACCTCGTCAAGGCTCGCCCGCAGATCAACTTCCTTCTCGGTCTCGATCAGCTGGCGCCTCGCGTGCATCCGACGCCGGTCGCCGCGGCCTGATCTCCGCTTCGAAACTTTTCCAAAAGCCCGCCCGCAAGATTGCCGGCGGGCTTTTCTTTTGGAAGAGCTTGATTTCGGCGACGATGACGGCGCAAGTGGGCGTCTCCTGTTTGCGTTTTGATTCTCACCGGTGCCATGATCTCCATATCCGAGCTTTCTCGCCTTGCCTTGACCGTCTTCATCGGCAGTCTTGGCGCGCTGTTCGGCGTGTTGGCGGGCCTTCCGGCACCCTTTCTCTGCGGCCCGGCACTCGCTGTCACCGGCGCAAGTCTTCTCGGTCTGACGCTCTCGGTGCCAAAGAACCTACGCAGCGCCACTTTCGTCATCGTCGGCGTATCGATGGGAACGAACATCACCCCGAACGTCTTCGAAGCGGCCAGAGCCTGGCCGTTGAGTTTCGTTGCTGTGCTGTTGACGGTGGTGGTACTTCTTTATGCCGCCTATTGGATCCTGCACTTCATCTTCCGCTATGACCACACGACGGCAATGCTCGGTGCGTCTCCCGGCCACCTCAGCTACATCATCAGCCTGACGGCAGAGACCAAGAGCGATCTCGCAACTGTCAGCGTGATCCAGAGTGTGCGGGTTCTGGCACTGACGCTCACCGTGCCGCTGATCGTCAAATATCTCGATCTCGTCAGTGTTGAACCCTCCATCCTGCCGCCACCCATGCCAGCGCTGGAACTCGGATTGACCCTGCTTGTCTCGCTGGCGGTCGGTCTTGTCTTCATGCGCTGGCGCTTTCCGGCGGCACTGCTTCTGGGTGGTGTTGCCGTTTCCATCGGCTCACACGTCACGGGCTTCTCCAGCGGTGGAGTGCCGGACTGGCTTGCCATCCCCACCTATATCGTCCTTGGAAGCTTGATCGGCACGCGCTTCTCGCGCTCCTCGTTGAAAGACATGAGGAAGGCGTTTTTGGCTGGTGCCGTCGTCACGGTCGCGGTCGTTGTCCTTGCCTGCTCGATTGCCGTCCTCGTTTCCAGTCTGACGGGTGTTCCGCTCAACGCCGTGATGATTGCATTTGCGCCTGGTGGGCTCGAGACGATGGCAGCCATGGCGGTGATGATGCATGCGGATACGGCCTATGTCGGTTCACATCACGTCCTGCGCCTGCTGTTTCTCTCGGTGCTCATGCCTTTCGTGATCGGTAAACAAGCGCGCGGGCGTTGACCGTCAGGCACGAAACTGCGGATTTTCCTCTGCCCGTATTTTTCGCTGCAACTTTTTTGCCGCCTGCTTCGTTACTTCGTGCTGAACCGGGGACAGTCGCTCATTCGTATTGGTCAGAAAAACGAGGCATTGTCCTGCCCGCGTAACCGTTCCGAGTGGAGATTGCCCATGAACCGTCTGATGAAGCTGGCCAGCGCTGGATTTGCGCTTGCTCTTTATGCCTCCATTGCCCAAGCGCAGGTCGTCGTCTCATCCAAGATCGACACCGAAGGCAGCGTTCTCGGCAACATCATCCAGTCGGTTTTGAACGTCAACAATATCGCCACCACTGACCGCATCCAGCTGGGCGCGACGCCCGTCGTGCGCAAGGCGATTATCGCAGGCGAAATCGATATCTATCCGGAATATACCGGCAACGCCGCCTTCTTCTTCGAAAAGGCAGATGATCCTCTCTGGAAGGATGCCGCCAAGGCCTATGAAGAAGCCAAGACGCTGGACTACGACGCCAACAAGATCGTCTGGTTGTCGCCTTCTCCGGCCAATAATACCTGGGGTATCGCGGTTCGCAAGGATGTGGCGGAGAAGAACAATCTCAAGACACTGAGCGATCTCGGCAAATATGTTGCCGGCGGCGGCCAGATCGTCCTTGCTGCATCTTCTGAATTTGTCAACTCGGCGGCAGCTCTACCCGCCTTCCAGAAGACCTATGGCTTCACGCTGAAGCCGGAGCAGTTGATCACGCTTTCGGGCGGCGATACGGCAGCGACGATTGCCGCGGCCGCCAACCAGACCAACAATGCCAACGCTGCCATGGTCTATGGCACCGATGGCGGCATTGCGCCGTCCGGCCTCGTCGTTCTCACGGATGACAAGAATGTGCAGCCGGTCTATCAGCCTGCGCCCATCATCCGTGAAGAGGTGCTAAAGAAGCATCCTGACATCGAGAAGGTCCTGAAGCCGGTCTTCGAAAAGCTCGATCTTACGACCCTGCAGGAGCTGAATGGCCGTGTGCAGGTGGGCGGGGAGCAGGCCAAGGCCGTTGCGCTCGATTTTCTCACCAAGAACGGCTTCGTGAAGTAAGAGGTGTCGTTGCAGAGCGAGAGCGCCATTTCAAAGCCGCAGACTGTCACACGACATGTCGATAAGGTCGGCGTGCTGATCTGCGGCCTGCTCCTCTATGCTGCACTCGTTCCGCCCTTCGTCAGCTTCCGCGCAAACCGTATTGTGCAAGGGGAAGGGCGCTTTCTGCTGGACAGCATGCCGACCTCTGTCGGTTACGGCCTGATCGGCATCATCATCTTGGCCGCGGCGGTGGCGCTGTTCGTCGCCAACACAAAGGTCCGTTTGGCGACGGCCTTTGCGGCACTGGTCGCGCTGGCCGTTGCGATCGGCCTTTCGGCGTCGTCTCTCATTCCGCCTGAAAACACCTATGCCCGCGTGTCGGCGGCCAGTGGTTTCTGGCTTTTGCTCGCCGGGCTGGTGGTCCTGGCGACGGATGCGATCGCGAGGCTTAATCCAAAGCCTCTGACACGTCTCATCCTTCTGGCTGTGTCACTGCTTCTCCTCAGCGCCTTCCTGCTCTCCGGCCTGTGGAAGGATCTCTCTATCATGAAGGAGTATCAGAGCCGCTCCGATATCTTCTGGACGGAAGCGCAGCGCCACCTTCAACTGGCCTTGGGCTCCGTCTTCGCCGCCATGCTGGCAGGCATTCCTCTGGGAGTGCTCTGTTTCAAGGTGGAGCGCATCCGCGCCGCCATGCTGAACAGTCTCAACATCATCCAGACGATCCCATCCATCGCGCTCTTCGGCCTCCTGATTGCGCCGCTGGGCTGGATCGGCACCCATGTCCCGGGCGCCTCGCAGATCGGTATCCGCGGCATCGGCGCCGCCCCGGCCTTCGTTGCGCTGTTTCTTTATTCCCTGCTCCCGATCGTTTCCAATACGGTCGTCGGGCTCGCCGGCGTTTCGCCTGCCGTGCGTGATGCGGCGCGCGGTATCGGCATGACGGGCCGGCAAAGCCTGTTCAAGGTCGAGTTCCCGCTGGCGCTTCCCATCATCTTGACCGGCATCCGCATCGTGATGGTGCAGAACATCGGGCTTGCAACGATCGCGGCGCTCATCGGTGGCGGGGGCTTCGGTGTCTTTGTCTTCCAGGGGATTGGCCAAACGGCCATGGACCTCGTTCTTCTCGGAACCATCCCGACCGTCATCCTGGGATTTGCCGCGGCAATTCTGCTGGATGCGCTGATCGACAGCAAGCTCCTGGCACGAGGAAAAGCCACATGATCGAAATCGAAGGCCTCACCAAACTATATGGCGAAGCGACGGTGGTCGATAATGTGAGCCTCGCTGTCCAACCCCAAAGCGTTACCGTCATCGTCGGCACATCCGGCTCGGGCAAGACGACGCTTCTGCGCATGATCAATCGTCTCGTCGAGCCGACCTCGGGCGTCATTCGCATCGATGGGCGCAACGTTCTCGATCTGCCGGGCTTCGAACTGCGTCGCAGCATCGGTTATGCCATCCAGGGGCATGGGCTTTTTCCGCATCGGACGGTGGGACAGAACATTGCGACCGTGCCGGAACTGCTGGGCTGGGATCGGCAGCGGGTCTCGGCGAAAGTCCACGAACTACTCACCCTCTTTCAACTTGACCCAAAGCTTTATGCCGACCGCTTCCCAAGCGAACTCTCGGGCGGTCAGCAGCAGCGCGTCGGCGTGGCGCGCGCGCTGGCAGCCGAGCCGAACATTCTTTTGATGGACGAGCCCTTCGGTGCGCTCGACCCGATCATCCGCGCCAAGGCGCAGGAAGATCTCCTGGCGATCCAGAAGAAACTCGGTGTCACCATCGTGCTCGTCACCCACGATATGGATGAGGCCTTCTTCCTGGCGGATCGGATTGCCGTCATGGATAAGGGAAAGGTCGTCCAATATGGACCACCGGCGGAGCTCGTCCTCAACCCGGCAACGCCATTCGTCAGAACGCTGATCGGCGAGCGGGAAAGGCCTTTACGGCTGCTTTCCGTGGCAACCGTCTCCGAGATCGTTGAACCCGGAGAGGCGGAAGGCGAGCCGCTCACCGGCAGCCTTAGCCAACGTGATGCACTGTCCGCCATGCTCTGGGCGGGACGGGACAGTCTCCCGGTTGTCGGCACCGACGGGCAGAAGATCGGTCGCATCCGGCGCGAAACCCTGCTGCAGCAAGCTGCGGGCCGTTCATGACGCGCGCGCACCCAAAAGCGCTGCTCGGACCTCTGCTCCTATTGGGGCTCGCGCTGCTGCTTGTCGTCTTTTTGGCGACACCAGGCACTTTCGCTCCGATCTTCTCACCGCTTGTCCAGACCAACGCACCGGCTATCTACCAGCAGGCCAATCTTCTCTCCCTCACGCTGTCCCATCTGGCAATCGTGGGGATGGCGACGGCAGCTGCCACACTGGTGGCCGCGACACTTGCCATTCTGGTCAGCCGGCCGTTCGGTCGAGAATTCCTGCCGCTGTCGCGCAGCATCGTCAATATCGGCCAGACATTTCCGCCGGTTGCCGTGCTTGCACTTGCGGTGCCGATCATGGGATTTGGGCAGAAGCCAACGCTGGTGGCGCTGTTTCTCTATGCCCTACTTCCCGTCTTCGAAAACACCCTCACGGGCCTGACGACGGTCCCGGCATCAATCACCGAGGCAGCCCGCGGTGCTGGCATGACCGGTTGGCGAAGGCTGTGGAAGATCGATATCCCGCTTGCCATGCCTGCGATCCTCGCCGGCATTCGCCTATCGGCCGTCATCAGCCTTTCAACCGCGACGATCGGCTCGACCGTGGCAGCGCGCACGCTGGGCGAGGTCATCATTGCCGGTCTGCAATCCAACAATCTTGCCTTCATCCTGCAGGGCGGTTTGATCGTGGCGGCACTTGCCGTTTTGATCCACAGTGTGTTTTCGATGCTGGAATCCAAGGCCGCACATCGTGCCGGTCGGTAACGCATTTTGTCTAGACAAATTATTTCCCTTATGAATTAATGCCCCCTAAAGAAGCGGAGAAAATCGCCGCTCAAAAATAAAGCAACAGGGGATCGATCATGAGAAAGACACTGGGTTTCACCCTTTTCGCCGCCGCACTTTTTGCCACCGCGGCCCATGCTGAAACGTCCGTCACCATCGGCATGTCCGGCTGGACCGGCTTTGCGCCGCTGACACTCGCCAAGGAAACGGGTATTTTCGAAAAGAACGGCCTCAAGGTCGATATCAAGAAAATTCCGCAGGCAAGCCGCCATCTGGCGCTGGCGTCTGGTGACATCCAATGCGCGGCGACCACAGTCGAAACCTGGGTGGCATGGAACGCCAATGGCGTGAAATCCACGCAGATCTTCCAGATGGACAAGTCGCATGGCGCGGATGGCATTGCGGTTCGCAATGACATCGCCAAGATTTCCGACCTGAAGGGCAAAACCATCGCCGCATCGGCCCCTGGCACCTCGCCATACTTCTTCCTCGCATGGATCCTCAAGGAGAACGGCCTGACGCTGAAGGACGTGAAGGTGGTGAACCTTGAGCCGGGCCCGGCCGCCCAGGCCTTTGTCGCCGGCCAGAACGATGCCGCCATGACCTATGAGCCCTATCTGTCGACGGTTCGTGCCGCGCCCGACAAGGGCAAGATCATCGCCACCACGCTGGATTATCCAGCCGTCATGGACACCTTCGGCTGCACGCCGGAGTTCCTCAAAGCCCATCCGGACGCGGCAAAGGCATTGGCGACAAGCTATTTCGAAGCGCTCGATGCCATCAAGGCCGATCCTGAAAAAGCTTACGCCACGATGGGCGCGGATGTGAAGCAGTCGGGCGAGGCCTTCGGCAACTCCGCCAAGTTCCTCGAATGGCAGGACAAGGCAGCCAACCAGACGTTCTTCGAAGGCGAGTTCAAGACCTTCTCGGAAAAGGCTGCAGATCTGCTTCTCGAAATCGGCGTCATCAAGTCGAAGCCCGATCTTTCGACGCTCGCCGATACCTCCTTCATCAAGTAATCGGCCATCACGTAATCACATTGGGCGCGGCTTGCCGCCGCGCCCCGCCTCATGACTGTCGGGATCGACATGCAGCCATTACAGCCTATCAGACACAGCACGCGGATTGCGCTCGGCATCCTGTTCTTCGTGCTGTTCTTCCTCGCCTGGGGCATCGCGACGCTGGGTGGGTTCGTTTCGCCAACCTTCCTCGCAGACCCCATCACCATGCTGAATGACGGGATTTATCTGATCACCGCGCAAGGCTTCGCCTATGATATCGGCATGACCATCTGGCGCGTGGTGGGCGGCTTCGTCTTGGCTTCGATCATCGCCGTACCGCTGGGCATCGCCATGGGCGCTTACAAACCGATCGAAGCCTTGCTTGAGCCCTTTGTCTCCTTTGCCCGTTATCTTCCCGCTTCGGCTTTTGTACCGCTGCTGATCCTGTGGGCCGGCATCGGCGAAATGCAGAAGCTGCTGGTGATTTTCATCGGCGCAGTGTTCCAGATCATCCTCATGGTCGCCGTCGCCGTTGCCGCAACGAGGCGTGATCTCGTCGAGGCTGCCTATACGCTCGGCGCCAAGGACCGCGGCGTCGTGCGCCGGGTTCTCATCCCCGCCAATGCACCGGATATTGCCGAGATTCTGCGGCTCGTTCTCGGCTGGGCCTGGACCTATGTCATCGTGGCGGAACTGATCGGCGCGTCGTCCGGCATCGGCTATATGATCATCAACAGCCAGGCGCTGATGGCGACGGGCCAGATCATCTTCGGCATCATCGTCATCGGCGTTATCGGCCTTATCTCTGACTTTGCCTTCAAGTCTCTCAATCGCAAACTGTTCGCCTGGAGGCTTGCCTGATGAATGAACTCGTCATCCAGGGCGTCAGCCGCACCTTTCCGGGCGTGCGTGGCGGCACGCCGACACTTGCTCTGCAACCGACGGATCTCGAAATTCCCAGGAATGATTTCGTCACCATCCTCGGGCCATCCGGCTGCGGAAAGTCGACGCTGCTTCGTATTATCGCCGGCCTCGATCGCCCGACTACCGGCAAGGTTTTGCTGGCTGGCCAGGAGGTGAAGGGACCGGGCGCCGATCGCGGCATGGTCTTCCAGTCCTACACGCTGTTTCCCTGGCTCACGATCCGCGAAAACGTGGCCTTTGGCCTGCGCGAGCGCGGGGTGGCGGAGAAGGAAAAGTGGGAGATCGTCGATAGCTACATCGACAAGGTGGGCTTGAGAGGCTTCGAGAACCACTGGCCGAAACAACTGTCCGGCGGCATGCAGCAGAGAACGGCGATTGCCAGAGCGCTGGCCAACGGTCCGCGCATTCTGCTGCTCGATGAACCCTTCGGCGCACTGGACAACCAGACGCGCGGCCTCATGCAGGAACTGCTGCTGGGCATCTGGGAGCGGGAGCAGAAAACGGTGATCTTCGTGACGCATGATATCGAGGAAGCGGTCTTCATGGCCAACCGTGTGGTCACGATGTCGGCGCGTCCCGGTCGCATCAAGTCGATCACCCCGGTCGATCTTCCGCATCCGCGTCATTACACCGTCAAGGCAAGCCCTGAATTCTCGGAGTTGCGTGCGCGGCTGACAGAGGAAATCCGCGGTGAGGCTATTGTGGCAGCCACCCATGGCTAAGCTTCGGCGACGGTGATATCAGGCGGCTATTAAAGCGCCGTGCGTCCTATTGGACGCACAAGGGACGCTTTATCTTTTTGAATATACGCATCGTGCTTTTCCGAAAATCGATGCAGATTTTCGAGCCGATGCCGTAAACGGAACAAAAACCATGGCTGAAGCGGCGGCACCGCAGGAAAGGTCCTTACACGAACGCATCATGAGCGACGTGGAAGGCCGGATTCTGTCGGGCGAATGGCCCCCCGGCTATCGTATTCCCTTCGAGCACGAGCTGACGAAGGAATATGACTGTTCCCGCATGACGGTGAACAAGGCGCTGACCGAACTGGTCAAAAAGGGCCTGATCGAGCGCCGCCGTCGCTCCGGCAGCTTCGTTACACGGCCGCACGCCCAATCCGCCGTTCTGGAAATCCACGATATCCAGCGAGAAGTTCAGCAGATGGGCCTGACCTACCGTTATCATCTGGATCATCGCGAGCTGCGCAAGGCGACAGCACAGGATCGCGCCGCGCTGGAGGTAAAGGCGGGGGCCAGCATTCTCTCGCTGACCTGCCGGCACTTCACCGGCGACATTCCTTTTTGCCTGGAAGATCGCATCGTCAACGTATCCGCCGTGCCTGAGGCAAAAGATGCGGATTTCTCCTCGGTGGGTCCGGGGTCATGGCTTTTGCAGATGGTCCCCTGGAGCGCTGCCGAGCACCGCATCCGCGCCATCTCCGCCGACCGCCGGATCGCAGATGCGCTGGCCATTCCTGTCGGTACCGCTTGCCTCGTCGTTGAGAGACGGACTTGGCATGGTCAAGTCTATGTGACCCATGTCACGGTGACCTATCCCGGCGAGCGTCATGAACTTGTGGCGCAATTCCTGCCGATGCAACAGCAGTGATGGTGCACGAACGGAGGTGCAGAAACATCGCTTCATCACGCATGTTTTTGTAAAAGATGAGTTTACAGCTCCGGTTTCTCCAATGTATTAGTGGCTAATCTTACTCCACTTATAGCGGAGCGGGCTTGCGTGTCCGCTACTCTGGTGCGGGTGAGGGCTATGCCGATGCGTCTGGTCGTCGTGCAGTACAGAAAACCCGGGACCATCTGATGACCTCCATACTCTCGATTTCTTCGTCCAATCCTGTCATGGCATCCTGGGCGCGCTGCCGACCCATGGCGCTGGCGGTGACCGTCTTGATCAGCGCCTCCTCCTTGCAGGCGTTTGCCCAGACCGCGGCGCCCTCAGAGAACATGCCTGCGACCACTCAGACAGAGCAGGTTCCTTCGCCGGCTACGAATTCCGCCCCATCCGCCCCCACTCAGCCCTCGCAGACACCACAGGCGCAGCAAGCCGCACCACAGAATCAGCAACCGCCTGCAGCGACTGCTCCGGCCACGCAAGCTCCGGCTCAACCGTCGGACGCACAGGCACCTGCATCAGCAGAGCCACCGGCAGCACAGCCAACGCTATCTGGCGAGGCTCTTTCTGCGGTGGAGGTCAGTGCCGATGAACGGTCCGATATTCCGCACAACCTCTCTCCCTGGGGCATGTTCATGGCGGCCGATTGGGTCGTCAAAAGCGTCATGATCGGCCTTGCTCTCGCCTCGCTCATCACCTGGACGGTCTGGCTGGCGAAATCGATCGAGCTTGCCGCCGCGCGCTTGCGGGCGGGCTCGACGCTGAAAATCGTTCACAAGGCGAAAACGCTGGCCGAAGCGACGGAGGCGGTCGAGAGCAAGGGCGGTCCCGCCGCCTTGATGTTGCGCATGGCCTCCTACGAGATGCAGCTCTCCGACGCGGTTGTGGCTCATACCGATGGCGGAGGCATCAAGGAACGCGTGTCCTCCATCCTGTCGCGTATCGAAACCCATGCAGGACGCCGCATGTCGCGCGGCACAGGTGTGCTGGCCTCGATCGGCTCGGTATCACCCTTCGTCGGCCTCTTCGGCACGGTCTGGGGCATCATGAACGCCTTTATCGGCATTTCCGAATCGCAGACGACGAACCTAGCGATCGTGGCACCCGGCATCGCCGAAGCCTTGCTGGCAACGGCAATCGGCCTGGTAGCCGCCATTCCTGCGGTGGTGATCTACAACGTCTTTGCCCGTTCCATTACCGGCTATCGTCATCTGCTGGCCGATGTTGCCGCCGGCGTCGAGCGCCTGGTCAGCCGTGATCTCGATTTCCGCCGCATCCCCCCGGGCAGTGCCAGCAAGCCCCAGGTCTCCCTGGTAGGACGATAAGATCATGGCAGGCGGTATTCGAGAAAGCCACGGGGACGACCTTCCCGAAAACCACGAGATCAACGTCACGCCGTTCATCGACGTGATGCTGGTGTTGCTCATCATCTTCATGGTGGCGGCACCGCTTGCGACCGTGGATGTCAATGTCGACCTTCCGGCTTCGACAGCAAAACCGGCCGAGCGCCCCGATGAGCCTCTGTATCTGACGGTAAAGGACGACCTCTCGCTCAATATCGGCAATGATGCGGTGGCGCGTGAAGCGCTTGCGACGAGCCTCGACGCCAAGACCGGCGGCAAGAAGGACACACGTATCTTCCTGCGCGCTGACAAGGCGGTGGATTACGGCCACTTCATGGAGATCATGAACCTGCTGCGTGACAGCGGCTATCTGAAGATCGCGCTTGTTGGGTTGGAGGGGACTGCAGGCTCTGCGCCAGCAGGGGCACCGGTCTCCAATTCCAGCC
Organism: Agrobacterium sp. CNPSo 3708; assembly: GCF_028674915.1. Lineage (NCBI taxonomy): Bacteria > Pseudomonadati > Pseudomonadota > Alphaproteobacteria > Hyphomicrobiales > Rhizobiaceae > Agrobacterium > Agrobacterium sp. CNPSo 3708. Next base: position 619,454 of record NZ_JAQZSF010000001.1, on the reverse strand, counting down.
AGCCGCAACCGGGCCAGCCTGCGCCTGGCCCGAATGGAGGGTCGCAGTGACGGACCCCGTCTACCCTCGTTCCAGACAATCCCGCTTGGGAGAGGTCGCGCTCTGGTCCGTCGCGGCACTGGTGATGATCTCGGTGCATGCCGCAGGCGCCTATTATCTGATGCAGGAAAAGCCTAAAGAGCAGGGCGATAACGCGCCTCAGGCGGCGATCATGATTGAGCTTGCCGCCCTGCCTGAGGCCGTCAATACCGAAGAAACGGTCGAAGCCAATGACGAGGTCGAGACGGAAGAGGTCAAAAGCAACGTCACCCAGCCTGTCGAAGAACCTCCGCCCGTAGAACCTCCGCCGGAGCCGGTTCCAGAGCCTGTCGTTGAAGAGCCGCCAGTGGAGCCCGAGCCTACCCCCGAAGTGCCGCCGGAGGTGGTGCAGCAGCCTGTAGAGGAGCCCGCGCCGCCAGAACCGGTGCAGGAGGTCGATCCCATCGAGCAGCAGCAGGTGGCGGAACTCGAAAATGTCGAGGTTCCCCTTCCTGTGCTTCGTCCTCCGCCTCCGCCACCAGTACAGAAGAAGGTGGAGAAGGAAAAAGAGCCGGAAAAGAAACGAGTGCAAAAGCCGACGCCGGCGCCACAGCAATCGCAGCGCCGCGATATCGCCAAGGCTGAGGCAACACAGTCGGACAGAACGGCGGCATCTCGCAACAGCGCGGGTTCTGCATCGTCTTCCATGTCTCCCGCTGACTGGAAATCGAGGGTGCATAGCGCTGTTGCACGTAGTGTGAAACGAATGAACCCCCGAGGCAAAAAAATGATTGTTGATTTCTCCGTCTCTTTCACCGCTGCGTCGGACGGCTCTCTACAGCAGGCGAGACTTTCTCCGTCTACGGGCAATCCTGAATGGGATAAGAAAATAATCGCGGCTGTCGGGCGTGTGTCGGTCCCGCCGCCGCCGTCTGGCGCGGACCCATTTGTCAAACTACCACTAAGAATTGAGGTGAACTGACCTGCGCTTCCTCAATTCTCTACAGTGAATTGCACCACATCCGCCGGAAAGCGGCTTGTGCCGAACTGGATCGGCTGGCCGTCCATGTCGACATTCAAGGAATCGGAGACGAGAAGAATGGCGCCCGGCGACAATTCGAGATCGGCCAGATCGTCGGCCTCCGCATGCCGGGCAGAGACTGTTGTTGACGCCCGGACGTAGTCGGCCACGCCGGATCGCTTCAGCGCCTCCGTTATTGAGCCCGTGTCTTCATAGTCAGTGGCGATGCCGCTGAAACGGTCGGCTGGAAACCAGGAGGTCGAGCGCGACACTGGCTTATGATCGACCTTTCGCAGCAACTCCAGCCGGATCAGTGGCGTACCCGGCGCAACATTCAGCTTCTCGGCAAGAGCTGTCGTCGCTCCCTCGAGGGAATGCGCCAAGAGCAGCCCTTCCATCTCCCGTGCCTGATCGCCAAGACCAGTGGTAAAACGCGTTCGCTTCGAGATCGGGAAATTCAGGCGATCTTTTCGGGTGATGAGTGTCCCGCGGCCTTGCAGTGCCTGAACGATGCCTTCATCCGCAAGTGCTGCAATGGCGCCTCTGACGGTATGGCGATTGACGCCGAAGCGCTCCGCCAGCACCATTTCAGATGGTAACATGCCGGTGCCGTCATAGTCGCCCGCAGCAATCGCCGTTCTGATCCGGTCGGCGATCTGGCGCCAAAGCGCCACGCCATTCTTCTTTCGCATATTGTTCGTCAGGGTCATGTCACACGCTTGTCATGCTGGAGGCTTACATCTAAGCTATCTTGTATGGTTGTCTATATCAATAGACGTTTGAGGATAAAATGAACGAACCGACCGAAATTCAAGAGGCGAGAAAGCGGGCCGCAGGGCTGCTGGCCCGTGCGACGGTTGAAGAGCTTCTCAAGTGCTGGAGCGCTCTGGATACCAAGCCGCAAGTCGAAAAGGTGCGTGGACCGGAAACCGGGCTCGTCATGGTGCGCGGAAAGATCGGCGGCGGCGGTTCGCCCTTCAATCTCGGAGAAGCGACCGTGACGCGCGCCACCGTCAAGCTTGCCTCCGGCACGATCGGCCATGCCCATGCGCTCGGCACCAGCCGCAAGCAGGCGTGGTATGCAGCAATCGCCGATGCGCTTTGGCAGGAAGAGACGACCCGTCCTCTGGTTGAGCGTGAGGTCCTCGCTGTGGTCGCGTCTCGTCTTGAAAAACGCAAGACCAACGCCATTCAGCAAACCGCCGCAACCCGCGTCGATTTCTTCACCATGGTACGGGGAGACGACTGATGTCCGCCAAAGCAAACATCGTAACCGGCGGCTTTTCCGATCCGGTCTTCGATTCCCAGCACATCTTCAAGGCTGCGATGGACGGCATGGCGCGGCCGGGAAAGCTGCAGTCGTTCGATCTGCCGATCCAGCCGCCAAGCCCTCTAGGCAAGGCCGCAGGCGGCATTCTTCTCACCCTTTGTGACTACGAGACGCCCGTGTGGATGAACGGCGCCTTTTCGAAGTCGGTTGTGCCAAGCTGGCTGAGCTTCCATACCGGAGCGCAGATGGCGCCCACCAAGGCTGACGCCCGTTTCGCGGTTCTGGATGCCGGAAGCACGCTCTCCTCCTTCGCTCTCTTCGCTCAGGGTAGCCAGGAATATCCCGACCGCTCCGCAACCGTGATCATCGAAGTACCAGATCTGACAAGCGGCCCAGCCTTGCGCCTTTCCGGCCCCGGCATCCGCGAGAGCGAGATCATCCGCCCTTCGGGCCTGCCCGACATCTTTGTGCGGCTTTGGAGCGAAAACCGCGCGGTCTTCCCCCGCGGTGTCGATGTCATCCTCACCTGCGGCAGCCACTTCATCTGCCTGCCGCGCTCCACCCGCATCGAGACGGAGGCCTGAGCCATGTATGTTGCCGTAAAGGGCGGAGAAACCGCCATTGCCAATGCACACCGCCTGCTGGCCGATCGTCGTCGTGGAGACCGCAACCTGCCGGCCATGACGATCGGCCAGATCGTCGAACAGCTTGGCCTGGCCGTCGACCGGGTGATGGCCGAAGCCTCGCTTCATGATCGCTCGCTCGCAGCTCTCGCCGTCAAGCAATCGCGTGGGGACATGATCGAGGCGATCTTCCTGCTGCGCGCCTATCGCACGACACTCCCACGTTTCGGCTATTCCAACCCGGTGGAAACGGGCGAGATGCTGGTCGAGCGCCGCGTGTCGGCGACCTACAAGGATCTGCCCGGCGGACAGTTGCTGGGCCCGACCTTCGACTACACCCACCGCCTGCTCGATCCTTCGCTTCTCGAAGATGGAGAAGTGGAGGAGCCTGTCCTGCGCGATTCAGAAGCCGAACACATCATGCGCGTTTCGGAAATCCTGGCGGAAGAAGGCCTGATCGAAAGCGATGGTGACATGCCGGAAGACCATATTCCCGGCGATCTGACCCGCGAACCGATGGAATTTCCCATGGCACGCGATTTGCGGCTGCAGTCGCTCGCCCGCGGCGATGAAGGTTTCCTCCTCGCATTGGCCTATTCGACCCAGCGCGGCTACGGCCGCAACCATCCCTTCGTCGGTGAAGTCAGAATTGGCGAGGTGGAGGTCGAGCTGGATATCCCCGAACTCGGCTTTGCCGTCTCCATCGGCGATATTCAGGTGACCGAGTGCCAGATGGTGAACCAGTTCAAGGGTTCGGCCAAGGCGCCGCCGCAATTCACCCGCGGCTACGGCCTCGTCTTCGGGCAAAGTGAACGCAAAGCCATGGCGATGTCGCTGGTGGACCGGGCGTTACGCGCAGACGAGTTCGGTGAGGACAGAACCGCACCGGCTCAGGACGAAGAATTTGTGATTTCGCATGCGGACAATGTTCAGTCGACAGGTTTCGTGGAGCATCTGAAACTCCCGCACTATGTCGATTTCCAGGCTGAACTTGGTCTTGTCAGAAAGATGCGCGCCGATTTCGAGGCTGCGCAAAGATCAGATGAAAGTTGGTTGAACGATGCTGCCGAATAAAGACTTGGTTTCAGCGCTGCTCGTTGAACCAGTATGCGCAAAATACGCTGGATGCTGCAAATACAGTGAAGAACAGCGCAATGAGAATTCCGATCTCCATGATCATTTACTCCTGACATCCGTTGTGACTTACGGAAGGACAACGCACGATGCTTGAAGAAGTTTCATTTGAAGAGACCTTCGCCGATGAAGGTCTCGCTACGTACAATTTCGCCTATCTGGACGAACAGACCAAGCGGATGATCCGCCGCGCTATTCTGAAGGCGATCGCCATACCCGGCTACCAGGTGCCGTTTGCCTCGCGTGAGATGCCCATGCCCTACGGCTGGGGAACGGGTGGCGTGCAGGTGACAGCCTCGATCCTCGGACCGCATGATGTGCTGAAGGTCATAGATCAGGGGGCGGATGATACGACCAATGCCGTCTCCATCCGCGCCTTTTTCCAGAAGGTTGCGAATGTCGCCGTCACCACGCATACCAAGGAAGCCACCGTCATCCAGACCCGTCACCGCGTTCCTGAAGAAACGCTGACGGAAGGTCAGGTGCTGGTCTACCAGGTGCCGATTCCTGAGCCTCTGCGCTTCCTCGAGCCACGCGAGACCGAGACCCGCGTCATGCACGCGCTGGAAGAATATGGCCTGATGCATGTGCGCCTCTATGAGGACATTGCCCATAATGGTCGCATTTCGAAAACCTACGCCTATCCGGTGAAGGTCGCAGGCCGATACGTTATGGACCCGTCGCCGACGCCGAAATTCGACAATCCGAAAATGCATATGTCGGAAGCCTTGCAGCTCTTCGGCGCCGGGCGTGAAAAGCGTATCTATGCCGTGCCGCCTTACACCGAAGTCGTCAGCCTCGATTTCGACGACCATCCCTTCGAGATTCAGACCTTCGACAAGCCCTGTGCGCTGTGTGGTGCGGACCATGTCTATCTCGATGAAGTCATCCTGGATGATCGGGGCGGGCGCATGTTCGTCTGCTCCGATACCGACCATTGCGAAGATCGGCGCGAACATGGCCATCGCGGCCATCTCCTGGCCGATGTGAAGGAGGCCGCAGAATGAGCGACCAGCCGCTTTTGAAAGTCCGCGACGTTTCCAAATATTACGGTGACCGCGCCGGTTGCCGCAACGTCTCCTTCGATCTTTGGCCGGGAGAAGTCCTGGCGATCGTCGGCGAATCCGGTTCCGGCAAGACCACGCTGCTGAACTGCATTTCCACCCGGCTGATGCCGACCACCGGCAGCGTCGAATATCGCATGCGCGACGGGTCTCTTCGCGATCTCTATCATATGGGCGAGGCGGAGCGACGTTTCCTCATGCGCACCGATTGGGGCTTCGTTCACCAGAATCCGGCTGACGGTCTGCGCATGACGGTATCTGCCGGCGCCAATGTCGGCGAACGGCTCATGGCAGTCGGCAACCGGCATTATGGCAATATCCGCAACACCGCCAGCGAATGGCTGGAGCGGGTGGAGATCGGCACCGATCGCATCGATGATCAGCCGCGTGCCTTTTCCGGCGGAATGCGCCAGCGCCTGCAGATCGCCCGCAACCTCGTCACCTCGCCGCGCCTCGTCTTCATGGACGAGCCGACCGGCGGTCTGGATGTCTCGGTCCAGGCAAGGCTTCTCGATCTCGTTCGCGGTCTCGTCAACGATCTCGGCCTGTCCGTCATCGTCGTCACCCATGACCTTGCGGTTGCACGGCTCCTGTCGCACCGCATGATGGTGATGAAGGATGGCAACGTCATCGAGCATGGCTTGACAGACCGCGTGCTGGACGACCCGCGCGAGCCCTATACTCAGCTTCTCGTTTCCTCGATCCTGCAGGTGTGACATGCCGACCCCCCTCATTGTTTCGGAAGTCTTCAAAAGCTTCACCATGCATCTGCGTGACGGGATCGAACTGCCTGTCGTGCGCAATGTGAACTTCTCTGTCCAGGCGGGCGAATGCGTCGTGCTTGGCGGGCCTTCGGGGATCGGGAAAAGCTCCATCCTCAAGATGCTCTATGGCAATTATGCCATCGATAGCGGCCAGATCCTCATCAAGCATGAGGGACAGATGGTCGATATCGGCAGTGCCGCACCCCGCACCGTGCTGGAGGTCCGTCACCGCAGCCTTGGCTATGTCAGCCAGTTCCTGCGCACCGTTCCGCGCGTCGCCGCCGTCGATGTGGTGGCCGAGCCGCTGCTTGCTCGAAAAATTCCGGTCGAAGAGGCGCGCGAGCGGGCAGGGGAGTTGCTATCGAAGCTCAACTTGCCACGGGAATTGTGGTCCCTGCCACCCGCGACCTTCTCCGGCGGCGAACAGCAGCGCGTCAACATTGCCCGCGGCTTCATTACCGACCACACCATCCTGCTTCTGGATGAGCCGACGGCGTCGCTCGATGCGGCCAATCGCAAGGTCGTGGTGGAGATGATCCGGCAAAAGAAGGCCGAAGGAACAGCCCTTCTCGGCATTTTTCACGATGAGGAAGTACGTGAAGCCGTGGCCGATCGCATCCTCGATGTCTCGCAGTTCTCACCCAGAAAGATCGCAGCATGAGTGTCAAAGTTGGCCTGGAACCGGCCATTCACGAAAGCGCCCGCGTCGTCAACTCCAAGCTCGGCCGTTACATCGAAGTCTCGGAGCGCTGCCGCATCGAAGAAGTGGAGATGGACGACTACTCCTACATCATGCAGGACGGTGCCGTCTGGTGCGCGACGATTGGCAAGTTCGTCAACATCGCCGCCTCGGTGCGCATCAATGCAACCAACCATCCCATGTCGCGCGCGACGCTGCACCACTTCACCTACCGCGCCCATAACTATTGGGACGATGCGGAGGATGAGACGGAGTTCTTCGCCGCAAGACGCGCCAGACGCGTCGTCATCGGCCATGATGTCTGGATCGGACACGGCGCGACCATCCTGCCCGGCGTCACCATCGGCAATGGCGCCGTCGTCGGTGCCGGTGCCGTGGTCTCGAAAGATGTTGCGCCTTACACCATCGTCGGCGGTGTCCCGGCCAAAATCATCCGGCGCCGTTTTCCAGAAGAGATCGGCGAGCGCATGGACCGACTGGCCTGGTGGGATTGGGATCATGCGAGGCTTCGCGCTGCCCTCGATGATTTCCGTTCGCTCGAAGCGGAGGCCTTTCTTGCCAAGTATGACGGGTAAACGAACACCATCTCCCGTAACGTCAGCCTTGTAATAATTTCTTCATCAAACTGACATTCGCGCTTCACGCACCCCTGATAGGCCGAATCCGAAATAACGAGACTGGATTTGGCCTATGACTTTTCACCTCAAGCAGGTAACGCGCCGCTTCGGCAAATCGACCGCCGTCGACAGCGTGACGCTCGATATCCCCCAGGGCCAGATGGTCGGCGTCATCGGACGTTCGGGTGCAGGCAAATCCACCCTCCTGCGCATGATCAACCGCCTGGTCGATCCCACATCCGGCTCCATTCATTTCGGTGATCTCGAGGTTTCCTCACTCCGCGGCGCCGCGCTTCGCCACTGGCAGCGCGATTGCGCCATGATCTTCCAGCAATTCAATCTCGTGCCGCGTCTCGACGTTCTGACCAACGTCATGCTCGGTCGCCTCGATCACCGCTCCACGGTCTTGAGCCTGCTCAGCATCTTCACCACCGAAGAGCGTCTGATGGCGATTTCAGCACTGGAGCGCCTGGGGATCGAACATGTGGCGATGCAGCCGGCCGGCACGCTGTCGGGTGGGCAGCAGCAGCGTGTGGCGATCGCACGTGCACTGATGCAGTCGCCGCGCATGCTGCTTGCCGATGAGCCCATTGCCTCGCTTGACCCGCTCAACGCAAAAATCGTCATGGATGCGCTGCGCGACATCAATGAGCGCGAAGGCATCACCGTCATCACCAACCTGCACACGCTGGATACTGCCCGCAATTATTGTGAGCGCATCATCGGCATGGCGGCCGGTCGCGTCGTCTTCGACGGCACGCCCGCCGAACTCGATGCCCGCGCGGTCAAGGAAATCTACGGTACTGATTCTCATGGTGCCGGCATCGACGAAACCATGACGTCGACCAGCATCACCATTGAAGGTGCGGAGCTTGCCGCGCGCGCCCAACACCCATCTGCCGGTCCTGAAGCTTCTGCTCCCAAGCCGCTTTCCATGGCTGGACTGTAAGGACCGCACAGCATCGATCCGCCCGCGTCAGGGGCCAATATCACATTCCATATCGTGTCAAACTCCGGCTCGCCGGAAAAACGGAGATAAATCCATGTTGAAGAAAGCTCTTCTTTCGGCGGTTGCACTTGGCCTTCTGGCCGGTTCGGCTCTCGCTCAGGACGTCAAGGTTCTGCGCATCGGCCTCGATGGCGGCGAAAACTCCAACGACCAGCTGCGCAACGCGCAGTGCATTGCCGATGGCCTGAAGGCTGCAACCGGTGTTGAGCAGGTTCAGCTCTTCCCATCGCCGGACTATAACGGCGTTATTCAGGGTCTGCTGGGCGGCACCATCGACATTGCTTCCATGGGCGCATCCTCCTACGCCAAGATCGCTATTCAGGACCCGAAGGCTGTCGATCCGATCCTGACATACACCGGCGCTGACGGCTCCAGCGGCTATTACACCATCATGGTTGCCCGCAAGGACTCCGGCATCAAGACGCTGGCAGACGCCAAGGGCAAGAAGCTCGGCTTTGCCGATCCGGACTCCACCTCCGGTTACTTGATCCCGAACGTCGCTCTGCCGAAGGAAACCGGCAAGCCGGTCAAGGAATACTTCTCTGAAACCGGCTTCGGCGGCGGCCATGAGAACCTCGTTCTCGCCGTTCTCGACAAAAAGTTCGATGTCGGCACCACCTTCGGTTCCGGCGTGGGCAAGTGGGAAGAAGGCTACAGCTCCGGCAACCTCCACCAGATGGTCGCCAAGGGCAATCTCGACATGGACGATCTCGTCGAAGTCTGGAAGTCGCCGCTGATCCCGAACGGTCCGCTTATGGTTGCCAACAAGGTCGGCGAGCCGATGAAGGAAAAGATCGAAGCTTTCTTCCTCGACCTGCCGAAGAAGGACCTCGCTTGCTTCCAGGGCTTCACCCAGGGCAAGAACAAGGAATACATCAAGGTCGATCCGTCCTTCTACCAGACGATCGTTGATGCCCGTAAGGCCGTTATCGGCGGCTGATTGCCAACAACAGCATGAGACGGCGGCGTCAGAAAGACGCCGCCGTTTTTTTAAAGCGCAGCCCGGGAACGCCGTCACGCTTCCAAAGGGATGCCGCTGAAACGGTGAATGAGAGCATCGGTGAATCCATCGTCACCCGCATGGCTCCGGCAAGGACGCAAAAGACATGGCCAGCACGCCAATCACCCCAGATACGTTGGGCGAGGCCTCGAAGAAGGTCATGCAGCACTACCAGCAACAGCTGGTCACGCGACGCATCTACACCGGCATCGCCATCGTCGTCTTTCTTGCGTTGCTCTTTGCCTCGCTCGATTTTGCCAATAGCGCCAATTCCGGCAAGTTTTTCGAGCGGCTGCCCTATTTCTTCGATTTTATGAAGACCTTCCTGCCGAACAGCCCGATGGAAGTCGTTCGCGCCATGTTCGATCTGCCGTCACCCTATGCCGACGGCTCTCTGAAATACGACTATGTCTCGGAGCGGGTCTATATCGGCGACGGCTTTTATATTCCGCATTTCTTCTATCAGCTGATCATCACTCTGAACATTGCGCTGGTTTCGACACTGATCGGCACGGCCTTCGCTTTCGCACTGTGCTTCTTTGCTTCCACCAATCTCGTCGGCGCCGGTGCCGTGCGTTTTGCCGTCAGACGCATGCTGGAAGTGATGCGCGCCTTTCCGGAAATCGTCATCGCCGGATTGCTGACCGCCATCCTTTCGCTCGGGCCCATTGCCGCCATCGTCGCCATCACTATTCATACCGTCGGCGCGCTCGGAAAACTCTTCTTCGAAGTCGTCGAAAATGCCGACATGAAGCCGGATGAGGGCTTGCGGGCATCGGGTGCCAACTGGCTGGAGCGTGTGCGCTTTGCCATCGTGCCGCAGGTTCTGCCAAATTTCGTCTCCTATGCGCTGCTGCGCGCCGAAATCAATGTGCGCGCCTCCACCATCATCGGCGCTGTTGGCGGCGGCGGTATCGGCGAGGTCTTTCGCCTGGCGATCGGCAATGATCATGCCGCCAAGACCTATGCCATCATCATCATGCTGCTGGTCACCATCATCGCCGTCGACCAGTTTTCCGGCTGGCTGCGCCGCAGGCTGATCGGCCATCAATCCTTTGAATTCGGACGGGGAGCGGCCTGATGTCCACTAGCTTTGTCATAAATGGTGCGGATCGCGAACGCCTTCTTTCGCAATATCCGCAGGTCTTCCAGCAGAGCTTCCTGCGCCGGTACGGATTGTTCCTCGGCCTCGTCGCGGTTTTCGCCTATCTCGTCATCTGCTTCTTCGCCTTCAATGTCGGCCCCGCTCTGATGAATGGCCGCTGGGAGCGCGCGTCGAGCTATATTCAGGACTGGTATTCCTGGCGCGCTCAGCCGCGACTTCGCTTTGAAGATGGCAAGGTGGTTCCGCAGTGGACGAGCCGCGGTCAATATCCGGCCAATGCCCATATCAGCTGGCTTCAGCCTCTTCCGGATGGCGGCTATAGCGTGATCTATGGCGGTGGGCAGAACCGTATCGATGTCATGCCGACGCAGGCGAACGTCTATATTGACGGCACGCTCTATCCGGTGGCGATCGGCGCAGACCGCGTTACGGCGCCCGCCGGCGCGCCGTCTCAGATCCGCCAGGACGAGAACAAGGTCGTGGTCGACTACGGTTTTGCCGGACAGGCGGAAATCCGCACCTCGCAACTTTACGTCCAGCGCCGTTTCCTTGGTTGGGCCAATTTCTTCTTCGATACCCGTTCGCAGTTCTGGGGCAAAAGCTGGGGGGAGCTCGCGTCGCTCGCCCTTTGGCAGCCCCGCATCGATCCAGCGCAGTCCAACATTTCGAAAATGGTCGATGACTTCCTGGGGAACGACGTCTGGCAGCATGAGGATATCTTGTCCAAACTGCTGCAGACGCTCGTCATGGCGTTTCTCGGCACGCTGCTCGGCACGCTCGTTGCGTTCCCGCTCGCCTTCATCGCCGCGCGCAACATTACCGCCAACAGGGTGGCAAACTGGGGCATGAAGCGCGTGTTCGATTTCCTGCGCTCCATCGATATGCTGATCTGGGCGCTGTTCTTTACCCGCAGCTTTGGCCCCGGACCGATCCCCGGTATCGCTGCGATCTTCTTCACCGATACCGGCGCGCTTGGAAAGGTCTATGCCGAGGCGCTGGAAAATGTCGATGACAAGCAGCGCGAAGGCGTGAAGTCTGTCGGTGCGTCGCCAATGATCGTCAATCGCTATGGCGTCATTCCGCAGGTGCTTCCGGTTTTCATTTCGCAGTCGCTCTATTTCTGGGAAAGCAACACCCGCTCCGCCACCATTATCGGCGCGGTCGGTGCGGGCGGTATCGGCCTCAAGCTTCTGGAAGCCATGCGCACCAATCAGGATTGGGACAAGGTCGCCTATATGGTGCTGTTGATCCTCATCGTCGTCTTCCTTTTCGACAATATGTCGAATGCGATCCGCTCCCGTCTGATCGGCAAACCGCATCATTAAGACGATGTAGATATCCGGCAAATTTGTCGGGCGATATCATCATTCTGTCATGGAAAAGGTCTACCTCGCACTTCTGACCTTGCGGGGTAGAGACGAGTCGTCTCAAATGACGCTTCCGCTGTTTTCATGACGTTTGAAAGTGCGACATCGTGCGCTACGCTCTCTATTTTTCGCCCTCCGCCACCGATCCGCTGACTGAGACAGCGTCGCGGTGGCTGGGGCGCCACGCCTTTTCCGAAGAGGTGTTTGACGATTACGTGAGCTTCGCCGATGTGACGGAAGATCCGAGACGCTACGGCTTCCACGCCACGCTGAAAGCGCCCTTCGAGCTCGCGGCCGACAAAAGCGAAGAGCAACTGGTCGAGGCATTTTCGGCCTTTGCCTCCTCACGCACCGCCTTCGATATTCCGGAAGTCGTTGTTGGATCGCTCGGACCCTTCTTCGCTCTGGTGCCTGCGGCACGCCACCAGCCGCTTCAGGATTTTGCCGCCGATGTGGTCGAGCATTTCGAGCCCTTCCGTGCGCCCCTCTCCGAGCGCGACATTGCCCGTCGGAAACCCGAGACGCTGAGCGAAAGCCAGCGCGCCAACCTGCATCGCTTCGGCTATCCCTACGTCATGGACGATTTCCGCTTCCACATGACCCTGACCGGGCCGGTGAGTGACGGGCGCAGCGACGAGATGGCGGATATCCTTACCAAGACATTTGCCGGCTTCATCCATCGCCCGCTGACGATCTCCGGCCTTGGCCTTTTCGTCGAAAAGGAGCGGGGCGAAGCCTTTACCGTTCATAGCTGGCAGCCACTGGCTGCTCCCAATACGAAAGATGTCCGAAATGGCTGAACATGTCCTATCCAATGCGCGCATCGTGCTGTCCGACGATGTCGTCCAAGGCTCCGTCCTGATCCGCGATGGCGTGATTGCCGATATCAGCGAGGGTTCATCAAGAACCGGAGAAGATTTCGAGGGCGACTATCTGATCCCCGGCCTCGTCGAATTGCACACCGACCACCTGGAGCAGCATTATTCGCCGCGCCCCGGTGTAACCTGGGACAAGATCGCCGCCATTCAGGCGCATGATGCGCAGGTCGCATCTTCCGGCATCACCACCGTCTTCGATTGCCTGCGTCTAGGCTCGGATGAGGATGGCGGCTTTGCGCGAGGCGAAATGCGTGACATGGCCGATGCCATCGAAAAGGCGAAGGGTGAAGATCGCCTTCGCTCCGACCACCTGCTGCATCTACGCTGCGAAGTCGCCTCCGCCGACGTGCTGGAGCATTTCGAAGATTTCGAAAACGATCCGCATGTGCGGCTGATCTCGCTGATGGACCATTCCCCAGGCCAGCGTCAGTTCCAGACGATGGATCAGTACGTCATGTTCTACCAGAAGAAGCGCGGCTTGAGTGACGAAGCCTTCAAGGCTTTTGTTGATCGACGCGTCTCTGCGTCGGAAAAATTCTCCGGCAAGCACCGCGACTATCTGTCGGCCCGTTGCGCTGAACGCGGCATCACGGTGGCAAGCCATGACGACGCGACGGAAGCCCATGTCGAGGAAGCTATTGGCCATGGTGTGCGTCTTGCCGAATTTCCAACGAGTGTCGAGGCTGCCCAGGCCTCTCACACCGCTGGCATGAGCGTGCTGATGGGCGCGCCGAACATCGTTCGCGGCAAATCCCATTCCGGCAATATTGCTGCCCGCGATCTCGCCGAACTCGGCGTTCTCGATGTACTGTCGTCGGACTACGTGCCTTTCAGCCTGCTTTACGCACCCTTCCTGCTGGCCGATCAGGTGGAAGGCATGACCCTTCCCAAGGCGCTTGCGATGGTGACGGCAACGCCGGCGAAGACCGTTGGCCTGACGGATCGCGGTTCCATTGCCGAAGGCCTGCGTGCAGACCTCGTGCGGGTTCGTCGCGAAAGCGGCGTGCCTGTGGTGCGGAGCGTCTGGCGACAGGGAAAACGTGTCGCATGAGCCTCGCATCGTCTGACTCACCGTCACCAAGCCTCAACCTGCTCGGAACGATGATTGTCGTCGTCGGCCCGAGTGGCGCCGGCAAGGATACGCTCATCGATTATGCCGCAGACCACCTGCGGGATAATCCCGATGTGCATTTCGTTCGCCGTGTCATCACCCGAGACAGCGATGCTGGTGGTGAAAACCACCAGGGCTGCACCGAAGAAGCGTTTCAGCGCAAAAAGGTAGCCGGCGAATTTTGTGTGTCATGGAGTGCCCACGGCCTGCATTACGGCATTCCCGCATCGGTTAAAGAGCATCTGAAGACGGGTGGTGTGGCGGTGGCCAATGGCTCGCGCTCGGCGCTGCCGCATTTCAGAAGTGCTTTCCCGTCATTGAAGGTGGTCGTGGTTACGGCCCGGCCGGAAATCCTGTCGGAGAGGCTGGCAAATCGCGGACGCGAGAGCATGGCGGAAATCATGGGGCGGCTCGATCGTAGGGTCGATGCCATCTGCGATAGTTTCGATGTAACGACCATCGACAATAGTGGCGAGATTGAAGAGGCCGGATCGGCCTTGCTGGCTCTGCTCCAGGATTGTCTGTCGGCTCGCTAACCGGTTCGCTTACAAGAAGCTGCGACGTTCTTTCGCGACGATATCCTGCAAAAACTGCACGACTGTCCTCACGCGGGCAAGTTGGCGGGCATTCTCGTGATAGGCCGTCCAGTAGGATCGCCGGATAGAAATCTCGGGAAGCAGCCGCACAAGGCTTGGATCGTTGCGGGCAATGTAATCATGCAGGATGCAAATCCCCGCGCCGGAACGCACCGCCTCGGTCTGACCGATCGCGCTGGAAACCGCAAATGTCGCGTCCCAGTCGCGCATGATTTCAGCGGTAAAATTGAGCGATGGCGAAAAGATCAGATCTTCGACATATCCAATCCGCCGATGCTGCCTCAAATCCTCGACAGATTGAGGTGCCGGATTTTGTTCGAGATAGGTTTTCGACGCGTAGAGGCCGAGTGAGTAATCGGTCAGCTTTGAAAAGACCAGCCGCCCCTGCTCGGGCCGCTCGATTGTAATGGCAATGTCGGCCTCGCGGTGGGAAAGCGAAAAAGACCGCGGTACAGGCACCAACTCGATCCGTAATTCCGGATGCGCCGCCGTCAATGCACCAAGACGCGGCGCGAGAAACGAGACGCCAAAGCCATCCGGAGCTCCGATCCTGACCGTACCGCTGATCGCTGAGAGGCCTTGGCCCAGAACAGCCTGAGCGGAAAGCATTTCAGCTTCCATGCGCTCTGCGGAGATGAGAAACCGTGCCCCTTCTTCCGTCAATTCGCAGCCATTGGTGCGGCGGACGAAGAGCCTTGTCTCCAGGGCGGTTTCCAGCAAGGTCAGGCGCCTCGACAAGGTTGCGTGATTGAGACCAAGCCGTCGTGAGGCGGCAAGGATCTGGCCTGTCCGGGCGACCGCCAGAAACAGGCGCACATCGTCCCAGTTCATTTGCTCACCATTGCTACAGGCTCGACATCGATCAGGCTCAGCGACCGGATCATCATCTGGGTTTCGCGCTTGTATTTGAGAAAATGCGGCGTCTGTAAGTGCGCCTCATAGGCCTGGACGTCGCGGTAGACTTCTAGAATGCGGATTGTCTCCGGGGCATCCTTCAAGGCGACGGCGTTGAGAGCGAGGACGCCCTCTTCAAGTCGCACCGAAGCCTCGATCTCCTCAATCAAGAGATGGCGGTAATCTTCAAGATGGACAGGATCGATTTCGAGCTCCGCCATCCTCACAATGCGCTTGTTATCCATCGCACTTCGCCTCCGCTTTGCAAAAAACCCCAAACATCGATCGCCTATCATGGGGTAGGACTTTAATTTACGCACAACGGATGATTACTCCCGGTCATTGATTTGTGCAAATTAAAGCGCGAAGGTGCCGCAACGAAAAATCCAAGGAGGACACCATGAACGAGATCGGCCATTTCATTGACGGCAAGCGCGTGGCAGGCACGAGCGGCCGCACGTCGAATGTCTTCAACCCGGCAACCGGCGAAGTGCAGGCAACGGTGGCGCTGGCAAGCGATGCCGAAATCCTCGCCGCGGTGCAGAGCGCCAAGGCCGCGCAGCCGAAATGGGCCGCGACCAACCCGCAGCGTCGCGCCCGCGTCTTCTTCAAGTTCGTCGAACTCCTCAACAAGAACATGGATGAGCTGGCGGTGCTTCTCTCCAGCGAGCACGGCAAGACGGTCGAAGATTCCAAGGGCGATATCATTCGCGGCCTGGAAGTCTGCGAGTTCGTCTGTGGCATTCCGCATCTCGCCAAGGGCGAGTTCACCGAAGGCGCTGGCCCGGCGATCGACATGTATTCCATCCGCCAGCCGGTCGGCATTGGTGCAGGTATCACGCCGTTCAACTTCCCTGCCATGATCCCCATGTGGATGTTCGCCCCGGCAATCGCCTGCGGCAACGCCTTCATCCTCAAGCCATCCGAGCGTGATCCTTCCTTGCCGATCCGTCTCGCAGAATTGATGATCGAAGCAGGTCTGCCCGCCGGCATTCTCAACGTCATCAATGGCGACAAGAGCGCGGTTGATGGTCTTTTGACCAACCCGGACGTCGGCGCTGTCTCCTTCGTCGGCTCCACGCCGATTGCCCGTTACGTCTATGGAACCGCTGCCATGAACGGCAAGCGCGCCCAGTGCTTCGGCGGCGCGAAGAACCACATGATCATCATGCCGGATGCCGATCTCGATCAGGCCGTCAACGCGCTGATGGGTGCCGGTTACGGTTCGGCTGGCGAACGCTGCATGGCCGTCTCAGTCGCCGTACCTGTGGGCGAAGACACCGCCAATCGTCTCGTCGAAAAGCTTATCCCGCAAATTGAAGCTCTGAAGATCGGTCCTTACACTGACGACAAGGCCGATATGGGTCCGCTCATCACCAAGGAAGCCCAGGCGCGCGTCAAGGGTCTGATCGACAGCGGTGTCGAGCAGGGCGCCAAGCTTCTCGTCGATGGTCGCGATTTCAAGCTGCAGGGCTATGAGGACGGTTACTTCGTCGGCGGCTGCCTGTTCGACCACGTCACGCCTGACATGGATATCTACAAGCAGGAAATCTTCGGACCGGTTCTCTCCGTCGTCCGCGCCCAGAACTACGAAGAAGCGCTCGACCTGCCGATGAAGCATGAATATGGCAATGGCGTCGCCATCTTCACCCGCGACGGCGATGCCGCCCGCGACTTTGCTTCCCGCATCAATATCGGCATGATCGGCGTCAACGTTCCGATCCCGGTTCCGCTCGCCTATCACTCCTTCGGCGGCTGGAAGGCCTCGAGCTTCGGCGACCTCAACCAGCATGGCACGGATTCAATCAAGTTCTGGACCAAGACCAAGACGATCACCGCCCGCTGGCCATCCGGCATCAAGTCGGGTGCTGAATTCGTCATGCCGACGATGAAGTGATGCGGATTGAAGTTTGAAGGATGGAGGCCCCGTTTGCGCGGGGCCTTTCTTTTGGTAGCCCAAACTCTTCCTCGGGTCATCCTAGGGCTTGACCCGAGGATCCATTTTTCCCAACGGCGTTAATGGCTTATAGATCCTAGGCTCAAGGCGGAGGATGACGGCTAAGAGGGAAGTTGGCCGTCGTCTTCAAGCAGAGCATCGCTTGAGCTCGTCTCTTAGTCCAGCGCTAAGCAGCCCCTTGAAGTCGTATTTCATAGCAGACGATATTCTCAGCCGTCACGCTGGCATCCTCTCCAACGAGCACGCAATCCATCGCCTCCAGCTTCACCGTCTCGCCCGCAGTGGTGAACGTAACGGGCCCCGTCGCCAGAAGATACACCGTCTCCCCACGTTCACAGCCATGCACCGAGAACGAACTAGCGCGTCGCTCAACGCAATGCGCAAACCGCCCTCGACGCGTCATGACGTTGAGATCGGTGATCGCGCCATCCACAAGCGTTGCGTCGACAGGAACATCGGCGGCAAAACGAAGCGGATCGCTTTCCATCGTCAAAAGAACCTGTGCCGCAGCATCGATGGTGAGCGACATGCCGTGCCCGGACAGAATGGATAGCGTTCGATCAATCTCCGGAAACAGAGAAAAAGCGCCGTCATTGGCTACGCTTGCCATGCTGATCCGCCACTCGAACGCGTCCATGGACGCGCCCGGCGGAAAGACGGCGATTTCCACCGTCTCTCCCTTGCCGTTCTTCCACGGCATGCGCTTGTACTCTGACGCGCGAAGCCGCCTCATCGCTCAGTTACCCAGAATGCCGGGCAGGCGAAGGCCCTTCTCCTTGGCGCAATCGAGCGCGATGTCGTAACCGGCATCCGCGTGGCGCATCACGCCCGTCGCCGGGTCGTTCCACAGCACGCGCTCCAGACGGCGTGCGGCATCATCCGTGCCGTCGGCGCAGATGACGACACCCGAGTGCTGCGAGAAGCCCATGCCGACGCCGCCGCCATGGTGCAGCGACACCCAGGTGGCGCCCGATGCGGTGTTGAGCAGCGCGTTCAACAGCGGCCAGTCGGAAACGGCATCCGAGCCGTCCTTCATCGCTTCGGTCTCGCGATTGGGTGAGGCGACCGAGCCGGAATCGAGGTGATCGCGACCGATCACGACCGGGGCCTTCAACTCGCCGCTCTTGACCATGTCGTTGAAGGCAAGCGCCAGGCGATGCCGATCGCCAAGACCAACCCAGCAAATACGCGCTGGCAGACCCTGGAAGGCGATGCGCTCACGCGCCATGTCCAGCCAGTTGTGCAGGTGTTTGTTGTCCGGCAGCAGTTCCTTCACCTTGGCGTCGGTCTTGTAGATGTCTTCCGGATCACCCGAAAGGGCAGCCCAACGGAACGGCCCGATGCCGCGGCAAAAGAGCGGACGGATATAGGCAGGCACGAAACCGGGGAAGGCGAAGGCGTTTTCGAAGCCCTCTTCCTTGGCGACCTGGCGGATATTGTTGCCGTAATCGAGCGTTGGAACACCGGCGTTCCAGAAATCCACCATGGCCTGAACCTGCGTCTTCATCGAAGCGCGGGCAGCAGCCTCCACCGCCTTCGGATCGCTTTCCTGCTTGGCGCGCCATTCGGCGACGCTCCAGCCGGAAGGCAGATAGCCATGGATTGGGTCATGCGCGGACGTCTGGTCGGTGACGATATCAGGGCGTGCACCGCCAGCCTTCATCCGCTTGACGAGTTCCGGGAAGATATCGGCGGCATTGCCGATCAGGCCAACGGACTTCGCTTCGCCCGCCTTGGTCCACTGGTCGATCAGCGCAAGCGCCTCATCCAGCGTATGCGCCTTGGCATCGAGGTAGCGGGTGCGCAGGCGGAAATCGACGCGGGTCTCGTCACATTCGACAGCCAGGCAGCAGGCGCCTGCCATCACGGCTGCGAGCGGCTGTGCGCCACCCATGCCACCAAGGCCACCGGTCAGGATCCACTTGCCTGTGAGGTTGCCGCCGAAATGCTGGCGCCCGGCTTCCACGAAGGTTTCGTAGGTGCCCTGAACGATGCCCTGCGTGCCGATATAGATCCACGACCCGGCCGTCATCTGGCCGTACATGGCAAGGCCCTTGCGGTCCAGTTCATTGAAATGCTCCCACGTCGCCCAATGCGGAACGAGGTTGGAGTTGGCGATCAGCACGCGCGGCGCGTCCTTGTGGGTGCGAAACACGCCGACAGGCTTGCCGGATTGCACCAGCAGCGTCTCGTCTTCGTTGAGGTCCTTCAGCGTGGCGACGATCCGGTCGAAATCCTCCCAGGTGCGCGCTGCACGACCAATGCCGCCATAGACCACCAGTTCATGCGGGCGCTCCGCGACATCCGGGTCCAGGTTGTTCATCAACATGCGCAACGGCGCCTCGGTCATCCAACTCTTGGCATTTAGTTCCGGACCCTGCGGTGCGCGGACTTCTCGTTCGTTATGACGCGGGTTTGTCATGATCTTTCCCCTTTATGGTCTGAGAGCGAGCGCAAAATCTTGCATGCGCGTCAGAATGGTTTTGAGATGGGTGCGGAGTTTCGCGGCCTTGTCGTCATCATAGGCAAAGGGCGGCGTCTCAGTTTTGAGATGCGTGCATTGCGCAAGCTCCATCTGGATCGCATGCACGCCCTTATCCGGCTGGCCGTAGTGACGCGTCGTCCAGCCGCCCTTGAAGCGGCCATTGAGAATGGACGTATAGCCTTCAGCCGCCGAGGTCACATCGACGGCAATGGCCTCCACCGCCGGATCGCAGGTCTTGCCCATATCCGTGCCGATGTTGAAATCCGGCAGCTTTCCTTCGAAGAGGAAGGGAATATTCGAGCGGATGGAATGGCAATCATAGAGGATCGCCACGCCATGGATCGCCTTCACACGGTCGATCTCGGCTGCAAGCGCTGCATGATAAGGCGCATGGAAATGCTGCAGCCGGTAGGCGATATCCTCTTCCGTCGGCGCCTCACCCTCTTTCCAGATCGCCTCGCCATCGAAATCCGTTTCCGGCACGAGGCCGGTCGTGTTCTGGCCTGGATAAAGGCTGGTGCCGGAAGGATCGCGATTGGCATCGATCACATAGCGATGGAAGGTGGCGCGCACCGTCGTCGCGTCGGAGAGCAGACCGGCATAAAGCTCGTGAATGTGCCAGTCCGTGTCTGCCAGCAGCTGGCCATTGTCGTTCAGCCGCTCCCAGATCTCTGGTGGAACGTCCGTGCCAGTGTGCGGCAGACCGAGAATGACGGGCGATCGACCCTGGTGGATATCGACGACTGACATCTCAAGCCTCCAGCTTCGGCAGAATGCCATCTGAAATCGCACCCACCAGCGCACCGGTAGCGATCAGGTCGGATGCGGCCTTGAGATCGGGCGCCATGTAGCGATCCTCTTCAAGCGAGGGAATTTCTGCGCGCAGAACAGACATGGCCTTCTGCAGCTCAGGACTCGTCTTCAATGGACCGCGAAGCTCGACGCCCTGCACGGCAGACAGCGCCTCGATGCCAAGGATGGCGAAGAGATTGTCCGTCATGGGCAGCAGGCGGCGCGCGCCGTGGCAGGCCATGGACACATGGTCTTCCTGGTTGGCGGAAGTCGGCGTGGAATCGACGGATGCCGGATGCGACATCTGCTTGTTTTCGCTCATCAGCGCAGCCGACGTTACTTCGGCGATCATCAGCCCGGAGTTCAGGCCGGGCTTCTTCGAAAGAAAGGCCGGCAGGCCATAGGAGAGGGCCGGATCGACCAGAAGCGCGATACGACGCTGGGCAATCGCACCGATTTCGCAGATCGCAAGGGCGGTCTGGTCCGCGGCAAAGGCCACGGGCTCTGCATGGAAATTGCCGCCGGAGACGACCGAGTTATCGGACAGAACCAGCGGGTTATCGGTCACCGCATTGGCTTCGATTTCGAGCGTCTTCGCCACCTGTCGCAGAAGATCGAGGCATGCGCCATCCACCTGCGGCTGGCAGCGGATGCAATAGGGGTCCTGAACCCGCTCGTCGCCTTCAATATGGCTGACGCGGATTTCCGATCCTTCCAGCAACTGCCGAAGGGCCGCACCGGCGTCGATCTGGCCCTTGTGGCCGCGAAGCGTCTGAATATCAGGGTGGAAGGGTGCCGAAGACCCCATCGCCGCATCGGTGGAAAGCGCGCCGGTGATGAGGGCTGCCTGTGCCGCGCGATGGGCGCGGAAGAGACCGGCGAGCGCCAGCGCGGTCGATGTCTGCGTGCCGTTGATCAGCGCCAGACCTTCCTTGGCCGCTAGAACCACAGGTGTCAGCCCGGCCTTTGCCAGCGCGTCGCGGGCGGCCATCTGCTCGCCGCCAAAGAAGGCTTCGCCTTCGCCCATCATTACTGCGGCCATATGCGCGAGCGGCGCAAGATCGCCCGAAGCACCGACCGAGCCCTTCTCCGGGATTAGCGGAATGACGCCCTTTTCCAGCATCGCCTCGATCAGCCGCACCAGCTCCAGCCGCACACCGGACGCGCCGCGCCCAAGGGAGATGAGCTTGAGCGCCATGATCAGCCGCACGACATTTTCCGGCAGGGGCGCGCCAACGCCGCAGCAATGGGAAAGGATCAGATTGCGCTGAAGGGTCGCGACATCGGCGGCATCGATCTTGATCGAGGCCAGTTTGCCGAAGCCGGTATTGATGCCATAGACCGGCGCGTTGCCGGCGGCGATATCAGCGATGCGCTTCGCCGCCTTCTCGATACCGGTATCGAAGGAGGGATGGAGCTTGGCGGCACCATTCTCCCAGTAGATTGTCGCGAGATCGGCAAGTGGCACTGCGCCCGGATGAAGAATGATGGTCATGGTTCAGATCGTCCGTCCCTTGAAGATGCGTGCATGAAGCGGATTGAAGCCGATGCGATAGACGAGTTCCGCCGGACGCTCGATGTTCCAGATGGCGAGATCGGCAGATTTTCCAACTTCCAGCGTGCCGGCCTCGGCGAGAATACCGAGAGCCTTGGCGGCGTTGCGGGTCGTGGCGGTGAGGCACTCATCCACCGTCATGCGAAAGAGTGTCGCTCCCATATTCATGGTGAGCAACAGCGATGTCAGCGGCGAGGTGCCGGGATTGCAATCTGTCGCAAGCGCGATCTCTGCGCCCGCATCGCGCAGAGCCTGCATCGGCGGAAGCTTTGTTTCGCGCAGCGCATAGAAAGCGCCCGGCAGAAGAACGGCCACAGTGCCGGATGTGGCGAGCGCCTTCGCACCAGCCTCGTCCAGATGTTCCAGATGGTCGGCTGAAAGTGCGCCATAGGAGGCGGCCAGTTCTGCGCCGTGAAGATTGGATAGCTGTTCTGCGTGAAGCTTGATCGGCAGGCCGAGTGCTTTGGCCTTGTCAAAGACGACGCGCATTTCCTCGACGGAAAAAGCGATGCCTTCGCAAAACCCATCGACCGCATCAACCAGCTTTTCGTGATGCGCACGTTCCATACCGGGCAATACAACGTCGGCTATGTAATCCGCATTCCGCCCTTTGTATTCGGCGGGCGTCGCATGGGCGGCGAGATAGCTAGTCAGAACACGAACCGGACGCAAAGTTTCGAGCCTGCGCGCGACGCGCAGCATCTTCAGTTCGGTGTCGATATTGAGCCCATAGCCGGATTTGATCTCAATGGTGGAAACACCTTCGGCAAGCAGCGTGTCGAGGCGGGGAAGGGCTTCCGCGACCAGTTCGTCTTCGCTCCTCGTGCGGGTATCACGCACGGAAGAGACGATACCGCCGCCAGCCTTGGCGATCTCTTCATAGCTTGCGCCATTCAGACGCATCTCGAATTCCATGGCGCGGTTGCCGCCAAAGACCAGATGCGTGTGGCAATCGATCAATCCGGGCGTGATCCAGCGGCCATCACAATCGATGGTCTCTGCCTCGGCGATCAGGTTTGAAGGGAGCTCGGATTCGGGACCGACAAACACGATCCGTCCATCTTTGGCGGCAATTGCGCCGCCCTCGATAATGCCAAGGCCGTCACGGGAAGGATCAAGCGTCGCAAGGCGGGCGTTTCGCCAGAGCGAAATGCCGTTGTCGGCCGAGGTGGAATTCCGGTTTGTCATCAGTTTTTCCTTCCCTTCTGATCAATATGTATATACATAATAGAGGTTGAGGCAAGAGCCTGTTCGAGGAAATTGAGGAGCCGACATGTTCATCCATGCTGAAACCGCTTTGTTGCCGACAGGTTGGGCGACCAATGTTCGCCTCGAGATCGCAGATGGTAAGATCTTGTCGGTCACGCAGGGCGTGGAAGCCGTCGCCGGTGACGAGCGTCACGCGGTGCTCGTGCCTGCCATGCCGAACCTTCACAGCCACGCCTTTCAACGCGCCATGGCCGGCATGGTGGAACGGCGCGGTGCCACCGAGGACAGTTTCTGGAGCTGGCGCACGCTGATGTACCGCTTCGCCCTGTCGATGACGCCGGAGCAGGTGGAGGCGGTGGCAGCTCAGCTTTACATGGAAATGCTGGAGGCCGGTTTTGGTCGCGTGGGTGAGTTTCATTATCTCCATCACGACAAGGATGGCGCTCATTATGCCAACATTGCGGAGCTGGCCGAACGCATCGCTGCCGCAGCATCGCAAACCGGTATTTCTCTGACATTGCTGCCAGTCCTCTACGCCCATTCCGGTTTCGGCGGCGAGCCTCCTGTGGAAGGCCAGCGCCGCTTTATCAACTCGACTGACAGTTTCGCCCGTCTGCTGGAGGGTTGCCGCAGAGCTGTCTCAGCTTTGCCCGCAAGCGTCGTCGGCGTTGCTCCCCATAGCCTGCGCGCTGTAACGCCGGAAGAGCTGAGCTTTGCCGCGCAATTGGCGCCCGATGCGCCGCTTCACATTCACATTGCCGAGCAGGTGAAAGAGGTTGAAGACTGCATCGCCTGGTCCGGCAGGCGTCCGGTGGAATGGCTGCTGGAGAATGCGGAGGTCACGGATCGCTGGTGCCTCATCCACGCAACGCATATGACGGAAGCCGAAACGCAAGGCGTGGCCAGAAAGGGTGCGATTGCTGGTCTCTGCCCGATCACGGAAGCCAATCTCGGGGATGGCACCTTTTCTGCCGTTGAATTCCTCAAACATGGCGGCACCTTCGGCATCGGCTCGGACAGCAATGTGCTGATCGGTGTCGGTGAAGAGCTGCGTCAGCTCGAATATTCTCAACGCCTTTCGCACCGCGCGCGCAACGTTATTGCCCCGGCCAATGGCTCGACGGGCCGCACCCTATTCGACGGCGCTTTGACGGGCGGCGCGAAGGCTTTGGGTGTCAAGGCCGGGATCGCCGCAGGCAATGCCGCGGATTTCTCATCCTTGAATGTGGAGGCCGCTCCCTATCTGCAAGGCGACGATATTCTCGACGGCTGGATTTTCGGCAATCTCGTCAAGCCGCATGACGTGTGGATCGGCGGCAAGCCAGTGGTGCGCGACGGCGCACACATCCGACGCGATGAAATTGCAGGTCGCTTCCAGCACACGATGCGGCAGCTTTTGTCCGTCTGACGCGAATAGATGAAGCTAATATAGGCGCCGGACGACCTTGACTCGGAGAACAAGCTCGCCGAGTCATTGCGGTCAGGGAGTTCAGACACATGCCACATTTTCTTCGCCAGCTTTCGCCGACGGGCCTCGGCGTCGCGGTCATGCTTTTCGGCATGCTGCTCTTCGCGCTCAACGATGCGATGGGCAAGTTCCTCGTCTCCACCTACAGCCTCGGTCAGGTGATCGCCGTGCGTAGCATCGCGGCCGTCATTATCCTGCTGCCGATCGTTTGGAGGGCAGGGTTGCAGAAACTGGTGAATGTCGAGCGCCCCGGCCTTCAGGTCGCACGTGTCTTTTTCTCCACCGCAGAACTCTTCTGCTTCTATTTCGCCGTAGCGGCGCTTCCGCTTGCCGACGTCATGACATACTGGCTGGCGGCACCCATCTATGTAGCTGCGCTCTCGCCCTTCCTTCTTGGCGAGAAAGTCGGCTGGCGGCGATGGACGGCCATCGGTATCGGCTTTGTAGGCGTGCTGATAGCGCTGAAACCAAGCTCGGCCTCGTTGACCAGCGCGGCCTTCTTTTCCATCCTTGGCAGTGCGGCCTTTGCCTTCATGATGCTGTCCGGCCGGCAGCTTCGCAACACGCCGGACACGGTTCTGGCTTTCTGGCAGATTATCGGGGCAGGGCTTGCCGGCATTGTCGCCATTCTCATCACGCCGTCCGGCTGGATTCCGATACAATCCGGTTTCGACCTGTCGCTGCTCGCACTTCTCGGTATCGTGGCGATGACCGCGCATGTGCTGGTCAATCGCGCGCTCAAACTCGCCGATGCGGCGACGGTTGCGCCCTTGCAATACACATTGCTGCTGTGGGCCGTCATCTTCGGCTGGCTGATCTTCGGCGATGTGCCGCAGCTCAGCATTGTCATTGGCGCCGGGTTGATCGTTCTCTCGGGGCTCTACATCTTCTTCCGCGAGAATGCCGTGAAGCGCAAACAGGCAAAGACGGCAGTTCAGCCCATCGAAGATCTGGTCTGATCCTTAAGCGCACCGCAACGATGGCTTGGTGCCCGGATACAACCTGAGAGACGTAAAGCAGGGGTCATCGAGCCGCGGAGAGTCTGACGACCAGCCAAAAAACAACTTTGACCTTGACGAAATCACGAAGTTGAGAGACTAGAGTGACATGCTGCCCCTGACATCGGGCAGGATGAAACCTTGGTGCCGGGCCCCTCTGGCGAGAGTTTTACGGCGCTCTCGCGATGTCGGTACCGCCTGCTTATGACGCCGGCGGATGAACACCCATGAACAACTCAACCATGCATTCTGTGCTGGCGCGCGACGCCATGCACATCTCCCGCTCTCCAAATGTCGCGGGAGCTTTGTGATGACCCCCACCACGCAATCCACGCTCTCCTATTTCAAATGGGCCTTTATCGTCACGGTCGTCGGCCTCCTTCTTGGCGGCTATCTCGGCTGGGAAATGACCGGCACTGTGAGTGGCACCGCCACGATCTTCTTCATCTGCGCGGTGCTGGCCGTGCTGGAAATCTCGCTCTCCTTCGACAACGCCATCGTCAATGCCAACAAGCTGAAGGACATGACGCCGGAGTGGCAGCATCGCTTCCTCACCTGGGGCATTCTGATCGCCGTCTTCGGCATGCGTATCGTCTTCCCGCTTCTGATCGTCGTCATCGCCGCTAATGTCGGCCCTTGGACGGCTATGGTGATGGCCGCGACCGAGCCGGATCGCTACGCCCAGATCATGCATGACGCCCATCTGCCGATTGCGGCTTTTGGCGGCACCTTCCTGATGATGGTTGGCCTCAGCTTCTTCTTCGACCATGAGAAGGACGTTCACTGGGTCCGTTGGTTCGAGGAAAAGATTGCGACCTATTCCTCGATCAAGGGCATCGAGATCGCCTTCGTCCTGATCATCATGCTGATCTTCACGCGCATCATCAGCAACAGCACCAACCCTGATCTCGGCCCGGAAGCAGCCAATGTCTTCTTCACCTCCGCGATCTGGGGCCTCTTGACCTTCCTTCTGGTGGAAGTGCTTGGCGGCGTCCTCGATCGCAGCCAGCAGATGCTGGAAGGCGCGGCGAAGGGTGGCTTCGGCGCGTTCCTGTACCTCGAAGTTCTGGATGCCAGCTTCTCCTTCGATGGTGTCATCGGCGCCTTCGCTCTGACGTCGAACCTCTTCATCATCGCCATCGGCCTTGGTATCGGCGCCATGTATGTGCGCTCCATGACCATCATGCTGGTGGAGAAGGGGACGCTCGCGGAATATCGCTATCTGGAGCACGGCGCCTTCTACGCGATCCTGATCCTCGCGGTGATCATGTACACGCAAAGCCTCGTCCACATTCCGGAAGTCATCACCGGTCTTGGCGGCGCGACCCTCATCGGCATCGCGCTCTGGTCTTCGATCCGCTACAACAGGCAGGAAAAAGCCCGCGAAGCCGGTGCCGTGCATGGCGCCAAAGTCTGACGAAGCGCAAGACCCTCGCCTTGAATGGTAGAGGGTCGCTGCATCTTAATTTTGCGCGGCGCTTAAAAAATCGCCCGTGACCCCTCGCAATCGATGCGAATCGAGGGTGCGGAGACGCCAAATTGTCGAAATGGCAGGTTGGCACGCTTCCTGCATCTTGAGTTCCCAAGTCCAGAGGGGACGCGAAAGCTCAAAAGAGCAGAGACAGACCGCCGCCATTTCGAAGAGAAAACTTCGATGGCGGCGGTTTTGTTTTTATTCACCGCTTGGCGCGATGATGTGCGCGATTGTTACAAGAACAGAGAGGTCCCGACGTGCCAGTGGAATTGTCGCCAAGCCAGGCGCTTGGCTTGTGGCACCGCGTCGCGCTGGCGCAGGTGGAAGACAATGCGCCTGATCTGACACTGAGACAAACGGCGATCCTTCTCCAGATTTATCTGGTGCCACCGCCGCACACGGTTCGCGGCTTGGCGAGTGTACTTGGCGTCACCAAGCCTGTGATCACGCGAGCACTCGACAGCATGGGCGCGATGGGTCTTGTCGATCGTGAGCGCGATGCGAAGGACCGCCGCAATGTGGTGATCAAACGCACGGTCGCTGGCGCGCTTTATCTGGAAAAATTCGGCGATCTGATTATTGATGGAGCAAGAAAAGCTTAATGCTCGAAAGTTGCCGCATTGCCGTTCGATGAACGTCAGATAAACCTTTCGAAAACCAGGACCGAACGACCATGACATCCGCCGAAACGCTTGACCGCCGACTGAACGTCTTCCGCGCCGATATCGCAGATGCGAAACTTGAAGGCAGGGTCGAGGCACAGCGTTTCATTACTGGCGAATCCGCGCAAATCGCCCTTCCCGTCATCGGGCTTCGCCCGAAGCCCGATATGGCCTCTGGCATCGATACCGAACTGCTGCTTGGCGAGGCCATCCGTGTTTTCGATAGCGCCGATGGCTGGGCCTTTGTGCAGGCTGAGGTTGATGGTTATGTCGGTTACGTTCCAGATGCTGCGGTGGGCCCTGTGGAAGCGGCGACCCATATCGTCATCGCTCCCCGCACCTTTCTCTATCCCGCCGCTGAACTGAGAAAGCCGCCCGTTGCGGCCCTTTCCATGGGCAGCCGCCTGACATTCGTCGGCGAAGAGGAGACGCGCGGAACGCGCTACCTGATGACGGCAAAAGGCGAGGGCGTGATTGCCGCCCATTGTCTGCCCGTCGACCAGCAGATTTCGAGCGACTACGTCGCGGTCGCGCTGCGCTTTCTGGAAACACCCTATCTCTGGGGCGGCCGCTCCGGCTTCGGCATTGATTGCTCCGGCCTCGTACAGCTGTCGATGGCTATGACTGGCAAGTTTGCGCTGCGCGATACGGATATGCAGGTGAAGTCTCTCGGAACCGAAATCGAGCGCGATGCCTTGCGCCGCGGCGACCTCGTCTTCTGGAAAGGCCATGTGGGCATCATGGAGGACGAAAAGACGTTGCTGCACGCCAACGGCCATACGATGAATGTCGCACGCGAAAATCTGGACGAGGCCATTGAGCGGATTGGCTGGCTCTATGACAGACCGACAGCCTATCGCCGTCCGTGATTGCTCACGAAAACGTTTTGAAAGGCATCCTGCGGATCACGTTGGCTCTGCTTATATGAACGTCATCTTGCATTGGGATGCGATATGATGAGAAGCCTGAAACGTGCTCTTGCCGGTCTGACTGTGTGCCTTGTCGCCTGGGCCGTGCCCCAAGCTGGCACGGCCCAGATCGTCTATAAGGACGGTTATCTGCCCGCCCCCGACGCCTATGCCAATCTGCCT
Organism: Agrobacterium sp. CNPSo 3708; assembly: GCF_028674915.1. NCBI lineage: Bacteria > Pseudomonadati > Pseudomonadota > Alphaproteobacteria > Hyphomicrobiales > Rhizobiaceae > Agrobacterium > Agrobacterium sp. CNPSo 3708. The sequence goes on along the minus strand of NZ_JAQZSF010000001.1, from coordinate 590,592 downwards.
GGCGTGAAGGACCCGAAGACGCTGCAGCCGCAGGAGCGCTATCGCTGCCATTCGACTGTTGTTGAATCCAGCAACCCGAACGGCCCTTATCGCGATCTTTTCGGCAGCGATGGCCTGCCCGTTCAAGGCTATCGCTGCTCCGGCTCGTCAGGCACGTCCTTCTTCGGCACCAGAGTGCCGACATCGAAGGACTGGTATCCAGGCATCAACCCGCCCGCCACCGACTTCTAAATCGCTTTGGATTTCGCGAGTACCGTACCTGCATCAACCGGTCTGGACTTGCCATGCGCTTTTCAGATAAGTCTTTGACCCACAAGGTTCATGACCTTTAAAAATGCGCGGCGATGCCGGACCTGCCTCATGCAAGGGTCTGGCGCGGGGGATAGCAGCAGCAATGACGAAGACAGACATAGCGACCCGTGTTCACAACCACACCTGGAAGCTTGATCCCATCATCCGCAGCCTGATCGACACGGATTTCTACAAGCTGTTGATGTTGCAGATGATCTGGAAGCTCTATCCGGATGTCAATGCCACTTTCTCCCTAATCAACCGGACGAAGACGGTTCGGCTTGCAGAGGAAATCGACGAGGTCGAACTGCGCGAGCAGCTCGACCATGCGCGCAGCCTTCGACTGACGAAGAAGGAAAGCATCTGGCTTGCCGGTAACACCTTCTACGGACGCTCGCAGATTTTCGAGCCGGAGTTTCTTTCCTGGCTCTCCAGCTATCAATTGCCCGAATATGAGCTCTTCAAGCGCGACGGCCAGTACGAGCTGAATTTCCATGGCCGCTGGATGGATACCACGCTATGGGAAATCCCGGCGCTCGCCATCGTCAATGAGTTGCGTTCGAGAAGCGCGATGCGTTCGCTCGGCTATTTTACCCTCGACGTGCTCTATGCCCGTGCGAAGGCCAAGATGTGGGCAAAGGTGGAGCGGTTGCGCGAACTTCCTGGCCTGCGCATCTCCGATTTCGGCACGCGCCGCCGCCACAGCTTCCTGTGGCAGCGCTGGTGCGTCGAAGCGCTGAAGGAAGGCATCGGCCCGGCCTTTACCGGAACGAGCAATGTATTGCTGGCGATGGATTCCGATCTCGAAGCCGTCGGCACCAATGCGCATGAACTGCCGATGGTCGTGGCCGCTCTGGCACAGAACGACGAGGACCTGGCCGCAGCACCCTATCAGGTGATGAAGGACTGGAATCGGCTCTATGGCGGCAATCTTCTGATCGTCCTGCCGGACGCCTTCGGCACGGCGGCCTTCCTGCGCAATGCGCCGGAATGGGTGGCCGATTGGACAGGCTTCAGACCGGATAGCGCACCGCCGATCGAAGGCGGTGAAAAGATCATCGAGTGGTGGAAGAAGATGGGCCGCGACCCGAAGAAGAAGCTTCTCATCTTCTCCGACGGGCTGGATGTCGATGCCATTATCGACACCTATAAGCATTTCGAAGGCCGTGCGCGCATGAGCTTCGGCTGGGGCACCAACCTCACCAATGATTTTGCCGGCTGCGCGCCGAAAACCATCGAAGGCTTGAAGCCGATCTCGGTCGTCTGCAAGGTGAGCGATGCCAATGGCCGCCCCGCGGTCAAGCTTTCCGACAATCCGCAAAAGGCGACCGGCGAGGCAGACGAGGTGCAACGCTATCTGAAGTTCTTCGGCCAGGAAGACCGTAAGGACCAGAAGGTTCTGGTGTAAGCGCCTTCAAGAACTGCGATCTCACCCGGCCCGGTCATCCTCGCCTTGAGCGGCGAGGATGAAAATGCGTACGCTTATTTCTTCGCAAAGCTGCGGGAGATGTAGTGGAACAGAGCGCGGATCGCCTGTGCCTCGCCACCCACCGAAGTGTGCGGACGCTCGCTGAGCGACCATCCGTAGATATCGAAATGTACCCATTTCTTCGTGGCCGTGACGAAGCGCTTGAGGAAGAGCGCTGCGGTGATCGACCCGGCCATGCCGCCGGACGGCGCATTTGTAAGGTCGGCGGCGCGGGAGCGAATGTCCTTATCGTAACCCATATGAAGCGGTAGCCGCCACAGCGGATCGTCAGTATCGATGCTGGCCTCTGCGATGCTGTGCGCAAGGTCTTCATCATCCGTGTAGAAGGGCGGGACGTCAGGTCCGAGGGCGACGCGCGCAGCCCCCGTCAGTGTCGCCATGTCGATCATCAGGTCGGGCGCGTCCTCGTCGGCATAGGCCAGCGCATCGGCGAGAATCAGTCGACCCTCGGCATCGGTATTGTCGATCTGGACGGTTAGACCCTTGCGGCTCTTGTAGATGTCGCCAGGCCGGAAGGCATTGGCGGAGATGGAGTTTTCAACCGCCGGAACGAGGACGCGAAGATCGATGGGCAGGCGTGCGTCCATGATCATCAGCGCGAGACCAAGCACGTTAGCCGCACCGCCCATATCCTTCTTCATCAGGGCCATGGAGGAGGAGGGTTTGATATCGAGCCCGCCTGTGTCGAAGCAAACACCCTTGCCGACGAGCGTCAGGCGCGGATGACCTTTCTTGCCCCATGACATTTCCAGCAGGCGCGGCGCGCTGGCACTGGCGCGGCCAACCGCATGCACAAGCGGAAAGTTCTCCTTCAAGAGATCGTCGCCGGTGATGACGGAAACCTGCGCCTTGTAGTGGGCGGCCAGACTGCGAAAAGCGATCTCGAGTTCGTCCGGCCCCATGTCATTGGTAGGAACGTTGATCAGATCGCGCGCCAGGAAGACACCGGCCAGCACGCGCTTGATCTCCGCATCTTCGGCATCGCGGGGAATGAGAAGTTTCGGGCCTATGCTTTTGGCGGCACGATACTTGTCGAAGCGATAGGCGCCGAGACCGAAGCCGAGCGCCAGTCGATTGACGGTGAGCGGTGCCGTCTCGATATGCCAGTCGCCTTCGGGAAGCTCGCGCGCCAGTTTTCCGGCGATGAAAGGAAGCTCCGAAGGGTTGGTCCCGAGCCCAAGCAACGCGCCGCCCAGAGCGCCTTCCGCAGAAGGGATCAACAGGATGGCACCCGCTTCTGCTTTAAAGCCTGCCTTCTTCGCCCAGTCGAGGGCGATGGGATCGATGGCACCCTGATCGATGTGGGCGGGCGTAACCGCAAAAACGGGAAGTGTCTCCCCAGGTTTCGAACTGAAGGGAGTGGCGCGCTCGATGAATTGATAAGGGACCATTGTCTGCTTTCGTAAACGGCTGAGGCGGGCAAATTAACACTCTGTTAGGGTTAACAGATTATTGCTGGAGCGAAAGTTGCGTGGTGCACGCTGCTTCGATGAAATATCCGATCACAGGGCCGGGGCGATATCATGATTGCGATTTCCTCACATCATGCCAACAAGCGCATCCTCCTTCGGGGTGCCTGTGCCGCTGTTCTGGCGCTGAGCCTTTCGGCCTGCTCCACGAACCGTCCGGACCGCATGTCGACGGGATCGATTTCTCCTGCCGTCTCGCACTCCTATGATCAGATGAACATGGATCAATTGCGCCAGGCGGAAGCCTCGGTTGGCGCATCCTATGCCCGCAATCCCAAGGATCGCAACACCGGGCTCAACTACGCCAACATCTTGATGATGACGGGCAAGAACGCACAGGCGCTTGCCGTCATGCAGCAAGTGGCGATCGCCTATCCAGCAGACCGTGAGGTTCTGGCGGCCTATGGCAAGTCACAGGCTGCCGCCGGCCAGCTGGAACAGGCGCTCAACACCATCCAGCGCGCGCAAACCCCCGATAGACCGGATTGGCGCCTCTATTCCGCAGAAGGTGCGGTTCTGGATCAGTTGGGCCGTTCGAACGAAGCCCGGACGAAGTATCGTCAGGCTCTTGACTTGAAACCCAACGATCCGAGCATCCTCTCAAATCTTGGAATGTCCTACGTTCTGCAAAACGATCCGCGCACCGCAGAGACCTATCTGCGCAGTGCCGCCGGGCAGCCCGGTGCCGATAGCCGTATTCGCCAGAATCTGGCGCTGGTCGTAGGCCTTCAGGGACGTTTTGAGGAAGCGCAGAAGATCGCCACGCAGGAGCTCTCTCCTCAGCAGGCGCAGGCCAACCTCACCTATCTCCGCGGCATGCTGTCTCAGCAAAATGCCTGGTCGCAGCTTTCCGACAAGAACAAGAAGACGGAAGTCCGGTAAGCACTTCTTCTTGTAGATCCCCTCAGCGACGGCGGAGCCGTGTGCCGCAGCATTGCGACCCCTCATCATCGGTCTGGAACGGCACGGCTGGCGCTGTCGGCACCGTCATCAAAACGAGTCGGCAACGCGAATACCGGCGGGACCGAGAATCACTGCAACCAGCACCGGCAGGAAAAACAGGATCATCGGCACGGTGAGCTTGGGCGGCAAGGCGGCTGCCTTCTTCTCGGCCTCGTTCATGCGCTCGTCACGACCCTCCTGCGCCAGAACGCGCAAAGCCTGGGAGAGCGGCGTACCGTAGCGTTCCGCCTGGATGAGCGCCTGAACGACGTTCTTCACGCCGTCCAACTGTGTGCGCAATCCAAGATTTTCCAGCGCGACGCGGCGATCCTGTAAAAAGGACAGCTCTGCCACCGTCAGCACCATTTCTTCCGCAAGTTCCGGAGACTGCTCCGTCATTTCATCTGCCACGCGGCGCATGGCGATTTCCATGGTGGTTCCGGATTCGACGCAGATGAGCATCAGGTCCAGCGCATCCGGCCAGCTCCGCTTGATCGACTTTTGGCGCTTGGTGATGCGGTTCGAGATATAGATATTCGGCGCGTAAAATCCGAGATAGCCGAACAACAGGACAGCCATGAGACGGACAAAAAAGCTGTAATTGGCAAGGTTGTTCAGGCCGTAGACCCAGAACGCTGCGAGGATCAGAAAGATGAAGGGCAGAATGAAGCGTGCCGCCAGAAACGTATTCAGCGCGTTCTGAGAGCGAAAACCTGCCGCCTTCAGCTTGTTCATCGTATTGGCATCCACCAGCGCCTCACGCAGGTTGAAGCGCTCCACGATCTTCGTGGCGGATTTACTCTGCGTGGCTCGGAGGCTTGCTTTGCCGGCCTTGTTCGCGCCATCCGTCCGCTCACGTTCGCGCACGCGAATGCGCTCGCGTTCCGTCGATACCGCTTTCGTCCGCCGGTTGAGGTCCGCGCGGTTCAGATAGGGCATAGCCAATGTATAGACGGTGGAGAAAGCTGCAAAGGCAACAAGAGCACCGATGATCAAGTGCAGGTTGAGAAGGCTGGACATGATATGATCAAACATGGAACGGCCTCAAATCTCGAAGTTGATCATGTTGCGCATGATGATGATGCCGATCGACATCCACACCGCAGAGCAGCCGAGAATGAGGTGCCCTCGCTGGTCGGTGAACAGCACCATCAGATAGTCTGGGGAGGTAAGATAGACCAGGAACGCTACGATGAAGGGCAGGGCTCCGATGATCACGGCAGAGGCCTTCGCCTCCATCGACAACGCGCTGACCTTGGCCTTCATCTTGCGCCGATCGCGCAGCACCTTTGAAAGGTTGCCGAGCGTTTCGGACAGATTGCCGCCGGCCTGTGCCTGCATTGCAATGACGATTCCGAAGAAACTCACCTCAGGCAGAGGCATTGTCAGCGTCATGCGCTCGATGGCTTCGGGTAGCGACATGCCGACCTGCTGGGAATCGACGACGCGTCTGAACTCCGTCTTCACCGGCTCCTGACCGTCGGAGGCGATGAGCCTTACCGCTTCGTTGAGTGGAAGGCCGGATCGGATCGAGCGGCACATCACGTCGAGCGCATTCGGAAACTCCTCGAGAAACTTGGTCTGACGACGTTTCACAAGAAACCGTAAAACCCAGCGGGGAGCACCGAGAACGCCAATAAAGCCGATGCCGAGCGCCACGAGAAGCGGCATGTCGTAAAGAAGAGCAACCAGTGCCGCGAACACAGAAAGACCGGCGCTGATGAGATAGAGCCTGGAAGGTGAGATCGACAGATTGGCCTGAAGAATGAGGCTCTTCACGCTTGCATTGTTGCGCTTTTTGGCCTTCTCGTTTTGTTTTTTCTCCAACTCTTTCAGCATGTCCTGCGTCGACTTGCGACGCTTGGTGGTTTCCTGAAGGCGGTCGCGCGCGGCTTTCATGTTGATGCGGTCTGTTTCGGCCGCCTTCACTCGGTTGACGCGGGTCGCAGTTTTCTTCTCCGTTTCGATTTGCGGAAACAGGAAAACATAGGCGAGCGAGCCGGCCGAAATGGCGACGAGAACGATGAGAAGCAGCATTGTCATGGTCATTGGCTATTGCGCTCCATCGCCTCCAAGGCCGCAGCAAGACGCTGTTCCTCGTTGAAATAGCGAACCCGATCGTGGAAGTGCGGCTTGGTAATTCCGCTGGACACGTGCCGTCCGATCAAGCGTCCGTTGGAGTCCTCCCCCTCGATCTCATATTTGAAGAGGTCCTGCGTGATGATCACATCACCTTCCATGCCGACGACTTCCGTCACCTGGGTAATCCGTCTGGAGCCGTCGCGAAGACGCGCGGCCTGGATGATGACATCAACGGATGAAGCGATGATTTCACGAACGGTTTTTGCCGGTAGCGTATAGCCGCCCATGGCAATCATCGATTCCATACGGCTCAGACACTCGCGGGGCGTATTGGCGTGGATTGTACCCATCGAGCCGTCGTGACCGGTATTCATGGCCTGCAGAAGGTCGAAGACTTCCGGTCCACGGACTTCGCCGACGATGATACGTTCAGGCCGCATACGCAGGCAGTTCTTGATCAGGTCACGCATGGTGATCTCGCCTTCGCCTTCGATATTCGGCGGGCGGGTTTCAAGGCGCACGACGTGCGGCTGCTGAAGCTGAAGCTCGGCGGTGTCTTCGCAGGTTATCACGCGTTCATCGCGGTCGATATAGCTCGTCAGGCAGTTGAGAAGGGTCGTCTTACCTGAGCCGGTACCGCCGGAGATCACGACATTGCAGCGGACGCGGCCGATGATCTGCAGAAGGACAGCTCCCTCCGGCGTGATCGCGCCGAAGCGGACCAACTGGTCAAGCGTCAACTTGTCTTTCTTGAACTTACGGATCGTCAGAGCCGGTCCATCGATCGACAACGGCGGAGCAATCACGTTGACGCGCGAGCCGTCTGGAAGGCGCGCATCGCAGATCGGGCTTGATTCGTCGACGCGACGGCCCACCTGGCTGACGATGCGCTGGCAGATCGAAAGCAGCTGGGCATTGTCGCGGAAGCGGATATCGGATTCGATCGTCTTGCCGTTGACTTCGATGAAGGTCTGTCCGGCGCCATTGACCATGATGTCGGCAATGTCGTCACGCGCCAGAAGCGGCTCCAGCGGACCATAACCCAGAACATCGTTGCAGATATCTTCCAGCAGTTCTTCCTGCTCGGAGATCGACATCGCGAAGTTTTTGATTGTGATGATATCGTTGACGATATCGCGGATTTCTTCGCGCGCGCTCTCCCCGTCGAGCTTTGAAAGCTGGGAGAGATCGATGGTGTCGATCAAGGCGGAGAAGACCTGAGCCTTCGTCTGGTAATAGTCCTCGGTGCGCACACGCTTGCGGGCCTGGCTGCCTGTGTCCTTTTGAACCGCAGAAGGCTTAGGCGCCGGTGGCTGCATCACGATAGTCTGTGATGGACGGGGTTCGTCCATCACAGGCGGCGCGTTCATGACAGCCGGATGGGCAGCCGGCAAAGCAGGCCGTCCATTGTTTGCGCTTCGCCCGAAGCCTTCGCCGCCACGTTTTCCAAACATCTCTTGTCTTCCGGTCTGTCGTCTCGTGGACCAATCCACGTTTTACTTGCGTTTCAGGATTTCCATGAACTTGCCGAGCCCCGGTCGTTTCGCTTTGCGGGCCGACGATCGGCCCGTGAGCACGTGCGAAAGCTGGGAGAAGGTTTCCGCAACCGGCGATTTGGCGTCGATCTCACTGATCATTCGCCCGCTGTTGGAGGCAGCACCGAAGAGCTGAATATCGAAGGGGATGATGGCAAGCGGCTCGATTTCCAGCGGCTCGAAGAAGTCGGTAGGATCGATCTCAGGACGCTTCGCCATCCCCACCTGGTTCAGAACCAGATGCGGCGCCTTGTCGTTCGGTCGCAGCTTCTTCAATGCATCGAGAAGGTTCTTGGTGTTTCTTAGATTTGCCAGGTCCGGCACGGCGGTGATGACCACCTCATCGACCTCTGCCAGAACGGCCTGCGTCCAGTCCGACCAGACATGGGGTACGTCCAGCACCGCAACCGGTGCGCTGCGTTGCAGGAGCTCCAAAAGTGGCTGGAAGGCCGCTCTATCGAAATCATAGGCACGGTCGAGAAGCGATGGCGCGGCCAGAATGGACAGGTTTTCGGAACATTTGGTCAGCAGGCGATCAAGAAAAACCTCGTCGAGCCGATCCGGCGCGAAGACTGCCTCGGCAATTCCTTGTGCGGGGTCCTGATCGAAGTCGATATTGACCGTCCCGAAGGGCAGATCCAGGTCCGCAAGAATGGTCTCGGTGGAAAACAGGCTCGATATTCCGAAGGCACAATTATGCGCGATGGTGGAAGAGCCGACACCGCCCTTGGCACCGATGAAGGCGATGCTCCGCCCAAGCGGCTCAGCCTCCGGATCGACGAAGATCGCGGAGATTGACGCCATCAGGTCCGACGCTTTGATCGGTGAAACGAGGTACTCGGAAATACCGTTGCGCATCAGGTCGCGGTAGAGCGCGATATCGTTGTGACAACCGATGATGATGACGCGCGTCGATGGATCGCATACCTCTGCCAGTGGTGCGAGATCGCTCAGAAGCGTCGATGGATCGCGATGGGTTTCGAGGATGACGAGATTGGGCGTGGCTGTGGATGAAAACGTTCTCGCAGCCGCTTCGATCTCGCCATTGGTCACCCGCATGCTGACCTTGTTCATCCGCCGGTCGGCTGCCAGCCGCTCCATCGTCCGCTGCATAGCCTCGCTTTCACAGAAGGCGTGGATCGAGATGCGTGGCAAAGGACGCACACTCTCCAACTCGCCCGGGCGGAGCGCGTCTTCGGCGACTGGCACATCTGCGTTGTTGTGCCGAATATCGTAGTTCACCGGGTTCATATCAGATCCTGTCGCTCAAGCTGGGAGGCGCGTCTTAGTCGTTCGTGGTGGCTGTGTTCTTACCGGCGCGATACTTGCCGAGTACGACCGATCGCCGTTCAGCGTCGATCGGGCTCATGCCGCGGGGGCCGACGAGATCCATGGGGTTGGCGATCTGTGCCGCCAGATTGTTCTGGGAAGCGCAGCCGAAATTGTACCAGTTCTTGTTGGACGAGGTGTTGCTGTTCAAGTCTTCGGGCCACTGGCCGCACTGACCCGTCATGGCGGTGACGGCGACATAGGAAAGCCGTATGGGCGCCGCATCGCCGTAGGGCGAAGCACCATAAGGAACCTCGGCGATCTTGCCTGCTGGAATGCCGGAAGACGTCAGGATCGATCGGATTTGACGCTTGATGATGGACGCGGAAGCTGCATTGGCCGAGCCCGTTGGCACCTGCATTTGAACGATGCTCGTGGAACTCGCCACATAGTTCTGGACGAAGCCCTTCACATTTTCGGCCATAGCCCCGGGCAGCCTGTTGTCTGCCGGAGAGACTGGAATATCCAGCGAGTGTTGCGCTTCGGACAGGGTGATCGGGTGGCGCGTGCGATAGTCGTCTGGAATGGCGCCCGTCGTCTGTGGGTCGCGGGCACAACCCTGCAGGGCGGCGACGGCAGCGAGCACGCAGACGAGTTGACCGAGGCGCAGATAAGAAACAGAATTCGTCAGAGGGTGCGTTTTCGTCATTTGTAGATAAATCCTACCGAGCCCTGATATGGCTGTGCCTGAACCTGCTGCCTGTTGTTGCCGTAGACCTTGTTCACCCGGTTCATGAAAAACGTCGCGGAGTCATTTTCCGGGCTGAAGTTATCATCCGGCCGCGCGATCTGATTACGTGCCACGGGCCGAACGAGATAGGGCGTGGCGATTATGACAAGTTCGGTCTCGTTGCGAATGAAATCCTTGCTGCGGAACAGCGTGCCGAGAATTGGAACCTTGGACGCACCTGGGAGGCCTGACATAGCCTGGCGGACATTGTCCTGCACCAGACCTGCAATCACGATCGAGCCGCCCGATGGCAACTCGACGCTTGTCGATGCTTCGCGCTTGCGGATCGATAGATAGGTGCTGCCAGGAACGCGGCTCGTGTTGCCATTGCCTGAGACGACGTTGCCTTCATAGGTCGGCTCGGACACGTTGGTCTCGATTTTCAGGCTGATGCGGCCTGGAGACAGCACGACCGGCCGGAAATTCAACTCGATACCATATTCAACCGTATCGGTCTGACGCGTCACAGTCGGCACATTATTGTCGTCGAAAGTGACGTTCTGAACGCCGGCAAGACGGAAGTCCCCGCCGACATAGAACTTTGCCTGCTCGCCGGAAATCGCAGTCAGGCTTGGTTCGGCGAGCGTGCGCATGACGCCCGCCTGCTCCATGGCATTGAAATAGCTAGAAAGAGCGACCTTGCCGATGGCGCCCCCGATATTGCCGGAGCCTCCAATCGCCAGCGCGTTGCCGAGGTTGGCTGGATTGGAGAACGAGACCGCTCCACCGAAATCCGAGCCCGAGCCGCTGATAGAGCCGTTGAAGCCGAGCTGCTTGAGAACCTGCCGGCTGACTTCGGCGACCGTCACTTTCAGCGTAACCTGATCTTCGCCCTCGATCGTCAGCATATTGACGATTGACGACTTCTGGCGGTTTTCCGCGAAGATCGCCACGGCACCATCGCCGTTGCTTTCGCTGGTCGCCGTGATGTTGCGGGTTGTGGCTTCACCGCCCTGAAGGAAGGCTGTGGCAAGTTGCACTGCACGTGCGGAATCCTGAGGGGTACGGACACTGCCCGAGAGAACAATGTTGTCCGATACGATTTCAACCCGGATATCCGAATCCGGGATGAAGCGGCGTAGATTGGCCTCAAGGCCGGTGATATCGCGCTCGACCTCAAGATCAAGGCTGACGATCTCTTCGCCATGGGCGCCGAAGATGAAGATGTTGGTCTGCCCGACCGACTTGCCGAAGAGATAGATACGGCGCGACGTGCGTGTCACCGCATCTGCCATGCTCGGATCGGCAACGAGAATATCGTGGGCATCCTGCGGAAGATCCACAACGAGGGCCTTGTTCAGACCAAGCTTCACGCGCTTGCGCACGCCCGTGCCACTTTCAGAAATCCGAAGAATGCTGGCACTTTGGGCCAGCGCATCAATGGTGCCGATCCCAAAGTGGGATGCACCGGGAACGCCTGCAAAGCCAATGCTGAAGGCGATGCCACCAATGAGCGCCGCCTTCAGGCCATGTCGGATCGAGTTCGTCTTGCTCATTGTGCGGCTCCCTCATTTTCTCGCACGATCGAGCCAGACTTGATGATCTGGATCGCCGGTCTGCCGGATTCGCCGCTGAGTAGATAATCTGCAGATGCTGTGTCGCTATCCTGCACATCCGCAACGGAGCGGAGCGACAAGGTCAGGCGGTCCGCCATCTGGTGTGCGACGGTGATGATCTTGGCCTGCTCAGGCGTCAGTTCCAGTGTCGCGGTGGCGCCAATGACAGACGGCGTACCGTCAGGCCCTTCTTTGATCTGCTGGTCGATCGCCAGAACGCGGACATTGTTGAGGACGTTTTCGGTCAAGAAGCCGCCGCCCTCATTTTTGCGCACCATGATGACATCGACGCGGTCATTGGGAAGAACGAAGCCGCCAGCACCGGTGGCAACAGATATTTCGGTGGACACAGCCCGCTTTCCGGCGGGCAGAAGCGAGGACATGATGCGCGTGCTGGAATCGACCACCTTTTCGGAGCGAAGCGGCTCGCCTTCGAAAAGCGGGAGGCGAACGATCGCGCCCGTCAATTCGGCGATCGCATCAGGCCGTTTTTCCTCGGTGACATAACTGTCATTGACGCTGCCTTGCGGCCATCGCGCCCAGCGCACGGAACTTGTGTCGAGCCTGCTACCCACGGGCAAATTGACAGCCGAGACCAGAACGCTAACGGTCGGCTCTTTCTGGATAATGGCTTCTGCCTTCTCCACCACCGCTTGCGGCGCAGCAATCTGCATGGCCAGCAGGCCCGCAAGACCAGCAGCCACAACGGCAACGGAGAGGATAACGACACGTGAGGACTTCATGCTGGGCCTTTGGAGTAGAATCTCTGCCCAGAGGATGGCCTGCCATTCGTGTAATTATGGTTAATAAGAAGTGATTGTTTTGGGTTAATCAGAAATTAATATGCTGTATTAGCAAGTTTAAATAGTGCTTTTGAGCGTCTGTCACAGAACGGCGCGCATTGCGGCCTGTACGATGGGTGCTTCCGGGTAACACAACAGACCCGCGACCGCTATGGCGATACCATATGGAACCTTTTTTGCGACCAGCAACGAGTCAGGAATAGGGAGGCCGCTCGCCATTATCTCTTGAGAGCGCGAACGCAAGAGAAGTATGCCAAGGGTCAAAACGCCTCCGATAATGGCCACTGCGATCAAGAACGTCGCGAGAGAGCCGTTGAACCCGAACCAGACAGCGCAAGCTGTGAGGAGCTTTGCATCTCCCCCTCCCATGACGTTGAGGGCAAACATCGAGAAGCAAACAAGGAAAACGACTAGTCCAGCGGCAAAGCTCAGACCAAATGTCTGCCAGTCCATCCCAGATGCAAGTGCTACCACGATGAAGGTCCCCATAAGAATGACGGAGATTCTGTTCGGAATCGTCATCGAAAAGAGGTCCGTCAATGCTGCCAGCGCAAGGCAAAGCGGGAATACGAGAAAGATAGAAGCGGTGATCATGCTTTACCTCAAATGCGGCAGGTAGCTCTTCTTCTAAAGAAAATGCCGCCCGGAGGGCGGCACTTTGTTCGAATGTCGCTGCAATCAGCCGCCACCATTACCACCCGTGGCGGCGCCGGCAGCGCCGGAATTTGTCAGCTTGGTACCGATGTTCTCGAATGTTGATGTGAGTTTGCTGCCTATGGTCTGCGCACCCCCAATAATAGCCACCGAAATCAGAGCCGCGATCAGGCCATACTCAATGGCAGTGGCGCCGGACTCGTCCTTCAGGAACCGAGCGAAAATCTTTGTCATGCGGATTCTCCTAATTCGTTGTGGTCAGCACGCCGACAACTGTTTCTCGTTGTTCGGTTGAGGCAAACCTACAAAATCTCGATTGCCAAGCGTTTAAAAAACGGGCTTAACGTAACGTTAAATGAGTAATGTCGAACGTTTGGTAAACAAAGCCAAAGATTAAAAGATAAAATACGATTGATGGAGAGAACGTCTGAAGAGTATAGGATAGTGCGAGCCTATCTTGCCTGAAATTCATCGCAACATCGCTGGTATTGTGCGGTTATGCGACAGGCTGTAGCGACGTCGGATTGTATTTGATCGCGCGGCACTTTCTCATTTTGGAGCGCCGTTTAAGTCTTCATTCACCATTCCCGTTCATGGTGGTGACGATGAAATGCGCCAAGCATAACCAAAGGTCTGTTCCGCTCATGCTGTCTTCCACCATCAAAAGATTTGCAATTGCTGCAGCGGTCTTAGGTTTTGCGCCTGCTTTTGCACTCTCTGCGGATGATGACATGCTCCGCGTCTCGATGAATCAGGCGCGTGTGCTGAAACTTGATCGCGCCGTGAGCAAAGTCATTGTCGGTAATTCGAAGGTCGCAGATGCGACGGTTGCCGATGCTACGACGATCGTGCTGACCGGACGCAGTTTCGGCACCACCAATCTTGTGCTGCTGGATGCCGAGGGAAACGCAATCGTCGATGAACGCGTTCTGGTGTCGATTGATGAAGGCAACACGGTCAGGGTCTATCGCCAGACCTCACGAAGCGTTCTGTCCTGTTCGCCCTCCTGTGAAGAGCACGCGCAGAACTAAAATCGCGTATGCCAGCATGACTCGCTTCAGAGTGTTCTTCGTTCAGCCCGCGTTCGCTGAACACATCTGCTGACTTCGGCGTTTGGACGCCACACGCACTGCACTCAAAAACGGCTTTCCCTTTTGCTCAAACAGAAGTTTCGCAGGAAAAACACGGCCATCAATACGTGCGTAGAAGCGTGCCTGCATGCGAAGAGCCTCTGCCTCGCACAGCGCTCATCGACACCCAATTCGTGAGTGAGGATCGGCAATCCTAAAGCTAAAAGTACCGCCCCCTGAGGGGAGATTACAATTTCGATTTTTTTAGCTAAGTGATTGATCTGGCTAGGATCAAATAAGGAATGGTGCCCAGAAGAGGACTCGAACCTCCACACCCTTGCGAGTACCAGCACCTGAAGCTGGCGCGTCTACCAATTCCGCCATCTGGGCGACGAGGAGCCATGTACGGGGGCAGGCGGCTGGTGTCAACAGGGATTTTGAAGTTTTGTGACGATCCTTGTTTTTTCATCAAAAAACATCGTTGCTGGGCCTGGTTGGATACTGGAATGTCAGTCGATCAATCAACTATTGGGCCGTCGACCATGCACCGTCCATGCGCTGATTCCTGATAGCGGCCAGCCGGCTTGCTTGTAGTATTACGTATCCAGCCCCTCATTCTTCTGCCGGTCGAGATGGCCGAGATCCCGGTCCGGGTCGATCATGTCGCGCAGGCGCTGTTTCAACTCCTTGGGGCCCGGAAAACCGCCATCGCGTTTCCGCTCCCACAACAGTGCCCCATCCACGGTAATTTCAAAGCGGCCGCCCGTGGCCGGAACCAGCGCCACCTCTGCGAGACTGTCCGAGAAGGTGCTGAGCAGCTCTTGCGCCATCCAAGCAGAACGCAGGAGCCAATTGCACTGTGTGCAGTAGGTGATCGAAACGCGGGGTTTTACAGTGCCTTCCATCTCAGCCGTCCTCATATAAGCTCACGGAAATATTACTTAGTTTGTCATGTTTTGAACGAGCGCAACTTGCGCGAACGGCAGCTTGTTGCAGATGGTCAGGAATTGCAATCAGCGGAGTATTCTTGTGCCACATAATGAGCTTTCTCGTGAACGATTGATCGTCCCGGCTGTCGCGCCGGTCTATAACGGCACCTATGAACTTGTGGAAACGGTTCTGCGTGTCGTTGCCGGCGTGCTTCTCGTCACGCATGGCTTCGGCAAAATCACAAATCCCTTCGGCGCTGTCGGCATGGTGGAAAGCCTGGGTTTCTATCCCGGCGTCTTCTGGTCGCCGCTTCTGGCAGCGACGGAATTTTTCGGCGGCATCCTTGTCGCAATCGGTCTCCTTACGCGTCCTGCAGCTTTCGCCGCCTTCATCGTCTTGATGGTGACGGTTTATTTCCATTGGATCGTCAAGTCGGAAGGGCTCGGCGGGGCAGAGAAGTCCATCCTGTGGTCGGCAATTTTTCTGTTCTTCGCGGTCAGAGGCGGCAACAGGCACTCCATCGATGCCAAGCTGCGGAAAGTCTTTTGAAGCAGAGACAATGTGGAGGCGACACTGCGTATTAGCAGCGCGCCTCCACGCAAAATTCCGTCGTCCAACGAGCACATGACGAGGCGGTGAAAATAATCTTCAGCCGGGAACTTTCCTGCCGCAAGCGGATTACGCATGGGGTGAAGTGCGGAAAAATTCATGGTCGATTATTTGCTGCCTCTGGAAGCGCGTAGAGCCGGTGAGCGTTTGCTTGCCGATCATGCATCGGAAGACCCTTTTGCGGCAGCATTCAAGGCAACCCGCATGCCGATGATCATCACCAATCCGAAGCAGGACGACAATCCGATCATCTTCTGCAACAAGGCATTCAATGACCTCACAGGCTATAGCAGCGATGAGTTGATCGGCCGAAACTGTCGTCTTCTCCAGGGCGAGAGGACCGATCCACAGGCGGTCGCCAAAATCCGCGACGCTATCAGTGCGCAAACCTCGGTCTCCGTCGACATATTGAACTATCGAAAAGACGGAACGCAGTTCTGGAATGCTCTCTTCGTCAGCCCCGTCTGGGATGATAAGGGAGAGGTGATCTACTATTTCGCCTCGCAGCTCGATTTCACCCGCATCAAGGATAAGGAAGCTGAGCTCGCCGAAGCCCGTAACCTTGCCGAAGAAGAAGTCAGTCGCCGCACCAAGGATCTTCGCGATGCACTGGACGCAAAGACCATGCTGGTCCACGAGGTCGATCACCGCGTCAAGAACAACCTGATGACGATGGCGTCGATCGTGAAGCTTCAGGAGCGGATGACGGAGAACGAAACGGCCAGCGCGACGCTGAAATCGGTGCTGAACCGCATTGAGGCCCTCAGCACCGTTCACCGCAAGCTGTTCACGTTCGACAATATCGCCCGCTTTGATGTTGCCGATTTCGCCGAAGATCTCGTCGTCAATCTGACAAGCCAGCTGAAGCGCACCGATATCAATGTCACGCTGGATCTATCCCCGGTCTATGTGCCCGCAGACAAAGCATCGCCTTTGTCGCTCATCGTCAACGAGTTGGTGGGCGATGCCGTCAGGCGTGGGCTTGGTGATGGTGGCGGTGACATCAAGGTGACGGTGAAGAGGCTGAACGGGCATTTCCTCATTCAGGTGACCGATACGACCGATCCGGTCGAGGTCGATGAGGAAGAACAGCGTTTCAGTCAGATGTTGCTGGAAACATGCGCACGCCAAGTCAGTGCGGAAATCAAACGAGAACAAAATGGCCGGCAGACGATCGTCAGCGTGACGCTGCTGGTGGGACATGAAAAGGAATCATGAATTTGCGCATTATCATCGTGGAGGATGAGGCACTCCTGGCGCTTGAACTGGAAAGCGAAGTCGAGGCCGCCGGACATACTGTCATCGGTGTCGCGGCCGATAGCGCTTCGGCCATGACCTTGATCGAGAAGGAAAGTGCGGACTTCGCCTTTGTCGATATTCATCTCCTTGACGGTCCGACCGGCGTGGATGTCGGGCGGTTTCTTGCCAGCAAAGGCATCCCTTACGTGTTCGTCAGCGGCAATGTGAAACGCATCCCGCCGGATTTTGCCGGTGCTGTCGGCGCCATTGAAAAACCCTATACGGTCAATGGCTTACAGAACGCGCTCGAATATCTGGATGCCATGATCAGCGGCAAAGACGCTCTGATTGTGCCGCCGAACCTGATCATGCCCGCAACAACGACTCCGTAATGGCTATGACTGTGACGAGTAATACCGGCAATATCGGTCCGATTCTGACCCAGCTTTTCGAACAGGCGCCGACCTTCATTGCGCTTTTGCGCGGACCAGACCACCGCTTCGAGCTTGCCAATCCAAGCTATCTGAACCTTGTTGGACGGCACGATATTTTAGGGCGGACGGTGGCCGAAGCGCTTCCTGACGCCGCCGCGCAAGGCTTTGTCAACATTCTCGACGACGTTTACCGGACCGGCACACCCTATAAGGCTCTCGGCGCGCTCTTCGTCATTCAGACGGAAGAGGGTGGACCCGGCAGAGAATGCTATCTCGACTTCCTCTATCAGCCGATCCGCGATGAGAAGGGAGACGTCTGTGCCATCTTCGTCGAGGGCTCGGACGTCACGGAACGCACGCTCTCCGAACGTGCGAGACGCGAAAGCGAAGACCTCTACAAAGGCCTCTTCGATGCCATTGATGAGGGCTTCTGTATCATCGAGTTTATGGATGGGCCGCATGGGCCGGATAGCGACTATGTGCATATCCAGGCAAACGATGCCTATGCCCGTCACGCAGGGATCCCGAATGTGGTTGGCCAAAAGCTGCGCGAGATGGTGCCGGACGAGGCCGATGCCTGGATCGCGCGCTATGGTGCGGTTCTCAAAACAGGGGAGCCCATTCGTTTTCAGCAGGAGCTGGTGGCCACAGGCCGCTATCTCGAGCTTGCGGCCGTTCGCATCGAGCCGCAGGAGCGGCGCCAGGTCGCCGTTCTTTTTCAGGATATTACCGCGCGCAGACGTGCGGAGCTCGCGCTGGAAAAGCTGAACGTCACTTTGGAGCAGCAGGTCGAGGAGCGCACCGCCGAGCTGATGGTGGCGGAAGAAGCTCTGCGCCAAGCCCAGAAGATGGAAGCCGTTGGCCAGCTGACCGGCGGATTGGCCCATGATTTCAATAACATCCTGGCTGGCATCAGTGGCAGCCTGGAGATGATGAACACCCGGCTTGCACAGGGTCGGGTTGGAGACCTATCACGCTATATCAATGGTGCCATGGGGGCTACCAAGCGGGCCTCCGCACTGACCCAACGATTGCTTGCCTTCTCGCGCCGCCAGACGCTCGATCCGAAGCCGCTCAACATCAACACGCTGGTCGATAGCATGCTGGACTTGGTGATCCGCAGCGTCGGGCCGGAAATCAAGGTGGAGACGGTGGGGGCGGCCGGTCTCTGGCCGACATTCGTCGATACCAGCCAGCTCGAAAATGCGCTTCTCAATCTCTGCATCAATGCGCGAGACGCCATGCCGAATGGCGGCAAGCTGACGATCGAAACCGGAAATCGCTGGATGGACGAGCGCGCGGCCCGGATGCGCGGGCTGGAGCCGGGACAGTACGTGTCACTTTGCGTCTCGGACACCGGAACGGGCATGTCGCAGGACATTATCGAGCGTGCCTTCGATCCGTTCTTCACCACCAAACCGATCGGTCAGGGCACAGGGCTCGGCCTTTCCATGGTCTATGGTTTTGCCGGTCAATCGGGCGGTGCTGCGCGCATCTATTCCGAACTCGGCAAAGGCACGATGATCTGCATCTATCTGCCGCGCTATTCCGGCTCCATCGATACGGCCGATCCGGAAGCGGAGGCCAGCATCGATGCACCGCGGGCGGATGGCGACGAGACGATCCTGGTGGTGGATGATGAGCCTCTCGTCAGAATGCTTGCCGTCGAGGAGCTTCAGGATTTAGGATACTCCGTCATCGAAGCGGAAGACGCGCCGTCTGCTCTACGTCTCCTCAATTCCAATAGGCAAATCAGCCTGTTGATCACTGATGTCGGCTTGCCCGGAGGCGTGAATGGCCGACAACTGGCGGATGCCGCGCGCACCAACCGTCCGGATCTGGAAGTGCTGTTCATCACCGGTTATGCGGAGAATGCGGTGTTGAACCACGGCCATCTGGAGCATGGCATGCATGTCATGACCAAGCCCTTCCAGCTCGATGTTTTCGCCCAAAGAGTCAAGAGCCTGATCAAGCCGCAGGGTTAAGGGCTGTCCGACTGCTATAGCACGATCCCTTGTGTGGATCGTGCGCCTGTCACACCAGCTTTAGAAGCTTGATGAAGAAGTTCAGCAAATCTTTCTTTTTGCTGCCTTCGCTGACGCCATTCGCCTTGCAGCAAGAAAATTCGCTCCTTATATACGCCGCATACCAGCAGAAATGCTGACAAAAAGGCAAGACCATCCAAGTCAAGGAGTCGTCAGTGGAATGCCTCCCGGGGTTCCGATGACTCGCTTCAAGGAGAGAAGAAAATGGCAAAAGTAATCGGCATTGACCTCGGCACGACCAATTCCTGCGTCGCAGTGATGGACGGCAAGGACATCAAAGTAATCGAAAACGCGGAAGGCGCGCGCACCACCCCTTCCATGGTCGCGTTCAGCGATGATGGCGAACGTCTGGTGGGTCAGCCTGCAAAGCGCCAGGCCGTCACCAACCCGACCAATACCCTGTTTGCGGTAAAGCGCCTCATCGGCCGTCGTTACGACGATCCGACCGTTGAGAAGGACAAGGGCCTGGTCCCCTTCGACATAGTCAAGGGTGACAATGGCGACGCTTGGGTACAAGCGCAGGGCAAGGGTTATTCCCCGTCGCAGATCTCCGCGATGATCCTTCAGAAGATGAAGGAAACCGCTGAATCCTATCTCGGTGAAAAGGTCGAAAAGGCCGTCATTACCGTTCCGGCATACTTCAACGACGCCCAGCGTCAGGCCACCAAGGATGCAGGTCGCATCGCTGGCCTCGATGTGCTGCGCATCATCAACGAGCCGACAGCTGCCGCGCTTGCCTATGGTCTCGACAAGAAGGAAGGCAAGACGATTGCCGTGTACGACCTTGGTGGTGGTACCTTCGATATCTCCATCCTGGAAATCGGCGACGGCGTCTTCGAAGTGAAGTCCACCAATGGCGATACCTTCCTCGGCGGTGAAGACTTCGACATGCGTCTGGTCGAGTACCTCGCAGCCGAATTCAAGAAGGACAACGGCATCGACCTGAAGTCCGACAAGCTGGCTCTGCAGCGCCTCAAGGAAGCTGCCGAAAAGGCAAAGATCGAGCTGTCGTCTTCGCAGCAGACCGAAATCAACCTGCCCTTCATCACGGCAGATGCTTCCGGTCCGAAGCACCTGACGCTGAAGCTGACCCGCGCCAAGTTCGAAAGCCTGGTCGAT
Organism: Agrobacterium sp. CNPSo 3708; assembly: GCF_028674915.1. Lineage (NCBI taxonomy): Bacteria > Pseudomonadati > Pseudomonadota > Alphaproteobacteria > Hyphomicrobiales > Rhizobiaceae > Agrobacterium > Agrobacterium sp. CNPSo 3708. The sequence continues at coordinate 570,266 of NZ_JAQZSF010000001.1, read as the reverse complement.
GACCTGGTTCAGCGCACTGTAGCGCCGTGCAAGGCAGCGCTGAAGGATGCAGGCGTGTCCGCTTCCGAGATCGACGAAGTCGTTCTGGTCGGTGGTATGAGCCGCATGCCGAAGGTGCAGGAAGTCGTCAAGCAGCTGTTCGGCAAGGAGCCTCACAAGGGCGTCAACCCGGACGAAGTGGTTGCCATGGGCGCTGCCATTCAGGCAGGCGTTCTGCAGGGCGACGTCAAGGACGTTCTGCTTCTCGACGTAACCCCGCTTTCTCTCGGCATCGAAACACTGGGCGGCGTCTTCACCCGTCTGATCGACCGTAACACGACGATCCCGACGAAGAAGAGCCAGACCTTCTCGACCGCCGAAGACAACCAGTCTGCCGTGACCATCCGCGTCTCGCAGGGTGAGCGCGAAATGGCAGCCGACAACAAGCTGCTCGGCCAATTCGACCTCGTTGGCCTGCCGCCATCTCCCCGTGGCGTTCCGCAGATCGAAGTGACCTTCGATATCGACGCGAACGGCATTGTCCAGGTTTCGGCCAAGGACAAGGGCACCGGCAAGGAACAGCAGATCCGTATCCAGGCCTCTGGTGGTCTCTCCGACGCCGACATCGAGAAGATGGTCAAGGATGCGGAAGCCAATGCTGAAGCCGACAAGAAGCGCCGTGCGGGCGTAGAAGCCAAGAACCAGGCGGAAAGCCTGATCCACTCCACCGAGAAGTCGGTTCAGGAGTATGGTGACAAGGTTTCCGAAACCGACCGCAAGGCAATTGAAGATGCCATCGCTTCCCTCAAGACGGCTGTTGAAGCATCCGAGCCGGATGCAGACGACATCCAGGCGAAGACCCAGACCCTCATGGAAGTGTCCATGAAGCTCGGTCAGGCCATCTACGAAGCCCAGCAGGCGGAAGCCGGTGAAGGCGGCGCAGGCGGCAAGGACGATGGTGTGGTCGACGCCGACTATGAGGAAATCAAGGACGACAAGAAGTCCGCTTAAGTGTGGTTCTTGCTCTTGAACTTGGGTAAATGAGACTGACTCCGGCTGCCTCGTGCAGCCGGAAATCCATTTCGGGGTGTGTTATCTTCATGGCGAAAGCAGACTTTTACGAGACATTGGGCGTGAGCAGATCCGCCGATGAAAAGGAGCTGAAGAGCGCCTTCCGCAAACTTGCGATGAAGTATCATCCGGACAAGAATCCCGATGACGCTGAATCCGAGAAGAAATTCAAGGAAATCAACGAAGCCTACGAAACACTGAAGGATCCACAGAAGCGCGCGGCTTACGATCGCTTCGGCCACGCGGCTTTCGAGCATGGTGGCATGGGTGGCGGTGGCGGCGGCGGTGGTTTTGCCAGCGGCGGTTTCTCCGACATCTTCGAAGACATCTTCGGCGAGATGATGGGTGGCGGTCGTGCGCGCCGGTCTTCGGGCGGTCGCGAGCGCGGTGCCGATCTCCGCTACAATATGGAAATCTCGCTGGAAGAAGCCTTCACCGGCAAGACCGCGCAGATCCGGGTGCCGACATCCATAACCTGCGATGTCTGTTCCGGTTCCGGTGCGAAGCCGGGTACGAGCCCCAAGACTTGTGGCACCTGCCAGGGTTCAGGCCGCGTGCGTGCCGCGCAAGGGTTCTTCTCGGTCGAGCGTACCTGCCCGACCTGCCATGGCCGCGGCCAGACGATTACCGATCCCTGCACCAAGTGCCACGGCCAGGGCCGTGTAACGGAAGAGCGGTCGCTGTCTGTCAATATCCCGGCCGGTATCGAAGACGGAACGCGTATTCGTCTGCAGGGCGAGGGTGAAGCGGGCATGCGGGGCGGTCCTTCGGGAGATCTCTACATCTTCCTTTCGGTGCGTCCGCACGAATTCTTCCAGCGCGATGGCGCCGACCTCTATTGCGCAGTGCCGATCTCGATGACGACGGCAGCGCTCGGTGGCACCTTCGATGTCACGACACTGGACGGAACGAAGTCGCGCGTCACCGTGCCGGAAGGGACGCAGCCGGGCAAGCAGTTCCGATTGAAGGGTAAGGGAATGCCGGTTCTGCGCTCGGCGCAGACGGGTGATCTCTACATCCAGATCCAGATCGAGACGCCGCAGAAGCTGACCAAGCGTCAGCGCGAACTCTTGCAGGAGTTCGAGGAAATCTCATCGAAGGACAACAATCCGGAATCGACGGGCTTCTTTGCTCGGATGAAGGAATTTTTTGACGGCTGACGCCGCCTTCAGCTCACAAGTCTTCTAACGCCGCCATCCATCTGGATTGGCGGCGTTTTGTTGATCAGCCTGCAAACCCGCCTTCGGCAAGGAAGGCGCGCTCTTCAGCCGTCGTCTCGCGAAGCAGAATGTCGTTGCGGTGCGGGAAGCGGCCAAAGCGCGCGACGATATCGCGGTGCTCGATCGCGAAAGGCAGGTAGCGTTCGCCAAGAGGCTCGCAAAGCTCGCAGCAAAGCTCCTGGTCAGCCAGCTCTTCGGAATGCATGAAGGGCAGGTAGAAGAAAATCCGCAGTTCGGGATCGATCGTCTCATCATGACCGCGCGAAATGGCGTCGCGGGCGTAGTGAAGCGCCAGTGGATCGGTCGCATACATATGCGCCGTGCCGCGGAAACAGTTGCGGGGAAACTGGTCGAGCAGAAGCAGGAGGGCGAGGCTGCTCTCCGGCGCATTCAGCCAGTCGGTCAATTCCTGACGGGCCGCCGCGAAGTGCAGATCGTGAAAGCGGGCGTGGAAGGAACTGTCGAAATGGGCGTTCTTCTCGAACCATTTTTCCGGGCCTGCCTCGTTCCAGAAGGAAAGGACCTCGGCGGCTGGCGTCGGTATCGCGGTATCTATCATCTCAGCTCCTCAATATCTTGGTCTGCGCTGGCGCGTACCGACGCTATCAGTAATGCGGCGGCTTGGTTATGGCTGGCGCGTCGAGCGACTGCTCCTCGAGGCTCAAGAACCGCTCGGTGAGACGATCGAGCTTCGCACGGGTCTGCTCGACGACCTTCCACTGCTCAGCCAACTGATCGGACAGCTCCTCGATCGTCTTGGCCTGGTATGCCACCGTCTCTTCCAAAGCGACGATCCGCGCTTCATTGTGATCTGCCATGAAGACCTCCGTTATCACTCACGCGGCTTTCGCAGTTTTATAAAGCATAAACAAGACAAAGGCCGGACACATGGTGCCCGGCCTTTGATGGTCTGCTGAAAAGCGTGAGACTACATCAGCCTTCGTCCTGGAAAACCTCTTCGCGTTTCTTCTTGACGCTTGGCAGGAAGACGACAACGAGAACCAGCACGGCGATCAGAAGCAGCGTGGCGCTGATCGGCCGGGTGACGAAGGTGCTCGGATCGCCACGCGACAGGATCATGGCGCGGCGCAGGTTCTCTTCGAGGAGCGGTCCAAGCACGAAGCCGAGCAGCAGCGGTGCCGGTTCGCAGCGCAGTTTCACCAGGGCGTAGCCGATGAAGCCGAAGAAAGCGACGGCATAGAGATCGAAGACGTTGGAGTTGACGCTGTAAACCCCGATGGCGCAGAAGGCCATGATGATCGGGAAGAGCACGTAGTAAGGGATCGTCAGAAGCTTCACCCAGAGCCCGATGAGCGGCAGGTTCAACACCACCAGCATCAGGTTGCCGATCCACATGGAGGCGATGATGCCCCAGAAGAGCGCTGGCTGCTCGGTCGCAACATTAGGGCCGGGAACGATACCCTGGATGATCATTGCACCGACCATCAGCGCCATGACTGGGTTGGCAGGAATGCCAAGCGTCAGAAGCGGGATGAAGGAGGTCTGAGCACCGGCATTGTTGGCCGATTCGGGGCCGGCAACGCCGGCGATCGCGCCATGGCCGAATTCCTCCGGGTTCTTCGAGACGCGCTTTTCCACCGTATAGGAGGCAAAGGCTGCGAGGATGGCGCCGCCGCCCGGCAGGATGCCGAGTGCCGAGCCGATGGCCGTACCGCGCAGGACCGGCCCCACCATCTTCTTGAAGTCGTCCTTGGTCGGCAGAAGGCCGGAAACCTTGGCCATCAGCACGGTACGGGTGCGCTCGTCTTCCAGATTGCGCAGGATTTCGGCGATACCGAAAACACCGACGGCAACGGCAACGAAGTTCAGGCCATCGGCATATTCGCGAATGCCAAGGGTGAAGCGCGGCGTGCCGCTATAGATGTCGGTACCGACGAGGCCGAGCAGCAGGCCGAGCACGACCATGGCGAGAGCCTTGACGATGGAGCCATGTGCCAGTGCGATGGACGAGACGAGACCGACGACCATCAGCGAGAAATATTCCGCCGCGCCGAACTCAAGAGCAATTGACGTCAGTGGCGGAGCGAAGACCGCTACGAGGAAGGTCGCAACAGTGCCGGCAAAGAAGGAGCCGATGGCAGCGATTGCAAGAGCTGCCCCCGCCTTGCCCTTGCGCGCCATCTGGTAACCGTCGATGGCCGTTACGGCGGATGAGGACTCGCCCGGCATGTTGATCAGGATCGCCGTCGTCGAGCCGCCATATTGCGCGCCGTAATAAATACCGGCCAGCATGATCAGCGAGGAGACGGGCTCCAACTGGAAGGTGATCGGCAACAGCATGGCAATAGTGGCTGTAGCACCGATACCCGGCAAAACGCCGATCAGCGTTCCGAGAAGCACGCCGATCAGGCAGAAGAACAGATTGTGAAGCGTGGAGGCCGTATAAAAGCCGAGCGCCAGATTATCGAAGAGTTCCATGACGCGACCTCAGAAGTTGAGCCAGGGGCCAAAGCGCTGGAAAGGCAGGCCGAGACCGTAATTGAAGACGAGAACCGAAAACACCGTGATGGCAGCCGATAAAAGCACGGCCATCATTGGTTTCATCTTGTGCGATGCAAAGGACGCAATCAGCGCACTGAGAAACAGCGATGGCACGAAGCCCAGCCCACGCACCGTCAGCCCGAAGAAGATCGGTGCCGGAAGGATGAAGAAGATGCCCCGCCACGCGATGGAGGTCATCGGCTCGTTTGCAACTTTGCCGGCGCGAAGAAAAATGACGCCGCCGAGCAATATGAGGATCAAGGACAGGACGAGCGGAAAATAGCCCGGCCCCATGCGGAATGTCGTTCCCAGATCCAGATCATAGGCTTGCCAGGCAAAGAAGATGCCGAGGCAGATGAAAATTGCGCCGCAGATGGCTTCTGTGGCATCGAAACTAACTGATTTCATGGTCGTCCCCGCCTGTGCATCGGTGCCGCCTTTGGCCCGATGTCTGTAGAGTTCGATGTAAGGTCTTCAAGGATAACTGTCGTCTGCAAGGCGAAGCCGGGGACGACATACGTCATCCCCGGCCTGAAGCAGGATTAGTCAGCGTATTGGCCGGCAGATTCGATCACAGGCTTCCAGCGAGCAATTTCGCTTTCAAGCTTGGCCTTGAGCGCGGCTGGCGTCGCATCTGCTTCTGGCGAAGGCGTGGTGCCGAGTTCGGCAAAGCGTGCAGCGACGTTCTGGTCCTTCAGGGCCACCTGAAGCGCCTTGGACAAACGCTCATTCACAGCCGCAGGCGTGCCCTTCGGTGTGTAGATGCCGTGCCAGATACCGACTTCGAAGTTGGGCAGGCCGGCTTCCGTTGCGGTCGGCACGTTCGGCAGGACGCTCAGACGCTGAGGCGTGGTGACCGCGTAGGCCTTCACGGTGCCACCCTGGATCTGCTTGGTGGTGTTGGTGGTCTGGTCGCACATGATGTCGACCTGGCCGCCGAGAAGGTCGGTCATGGCCGGACCCGTTCCCTTGTACGGAACGGTGACGAGCGGCGTTTCGATGGCGCTCATGAACAGCATGCCGCACAGGTGAGAGGCAGCGCCGATGCCGGCATTGGCAACCGTCACCTTGTCCTTGTTCGCCTTGGCGTAGTCGATGAGGCCCTTGAGGTCAGTGGTTTCAAGGTTCTTGCGCGACAGGATCGTCATCGGAACTTCGGTGACGAGGCCAACATAGTCAAAGGCGTCGAGCGTCTTGTAGGCCAGCTTGCGGTAGAGAGTATCGCTGGTGGCCATGCCAATGTGATGCAGAAGGATGGTGTAACCATCCGGATCGGCAGATGCCACGCGACCTGCACCAAGCGTGCCGCCAGCGCCGCCGACATTTTCGACGATGATCTGCTGGCCGAGATCCTTGGACATGGATTCTGCAACAAGGCGTGCCACGGTGTCCGTCGGACCGCCTGCGGAGAACGGCACGACCATGGTGATGTTGCGGCCAGGATAATCCTGTGCGGCTGCAGAAAGCGCAAAGAGCGATACGGCGGCGGCAGCGACTGCACCCGTGACGGATTTCAGAAGTTTCATCTTTTCCTCCCGATGAATATGGCCTCAGCGACGAGACGCACTCCTCTGCGCTCGCCGGGGTGAGATCATTTGCAGTCGAGATCGCGCGTCACGCAATCGAGGGAAGAAAACAATTCGTTAAAAGAGTGTCGGCTAACGGCCCGAATGGGTGGAATCCGAAACATCGCCTTAATGGCGTGGGTGGATTCTTACCCATGACAAGAAAAGAAAACAGAACTCAGGAGCTTGTCATGTCCTCATCGATGGGGGCATGCTTTGTTAGTGCGTATTTTTGCATCTTTTCATAGAGCGTCTTGCGCGATATTCCGAGCGTCTCATAGACGGCTTTCAGATTGCCTTTATGGCTCGCGATTGTTCTTGCGATGATGCCCTTTTCAAACTCTGCCACCTTGGCGGAGAGGCCATGACCAGCAAGCGGATCGCTTTGCGGCCCTTCGCCGGAGCGTCCATCCAGTCCAAGAACGAACCGGTCCGCCTCGTTTCTCAGCTCGCGCACATTGCCGGGCCACTCGCGCATAGCCAGCGATGAAATGATGCTGGATGGCACCTCCATGTCGTCGCGGCCATATCGCGCTGCGGCTTCTCTTACGAGATGCAGGAAAAGCAGGGGAATATCGCTTTGCCGTTGTGCAAGCGACGGGACGTGGATCGTTGCGACGTTCAGACGATAGAGAAGATCCTGGCGGAAGCGCCCGGCAAGGGCCTCATGCGCCAGGTCCGTCTTGCTGGTGGCAATGAAGCGAACATCGAGTTCCACGGTCTCGTTGGAGCCAAGCCGCGTGATGGTGCGCTCCTGAAGCACGCGCAGCAGCTTGCCCTGCATATCGGGCGGCATGGAGCCGATCTCGTCGAGCAGGATGGTTCCACCGCGCGCATGCTCGAACTTGCCGTAGCGTGCCCTCAGTGCCCCTGGAAAGGCCCCTGCCTCGTGGCCGAAGAGTTCGCTCTCGATCAGATGCTGGGGAAGGGCGGCGCAGTTAATGGCGACGAATGGACGGTCGGCGCGCGCGCTGACATCATGCAGCGCCCGCGCCACCACTTCCTTGCCGGCCCCCGTATCGCCGATGATCAGCGTATCGGCATCCGCGGCCCCTATGGCACGGATACGGTAGCGCAGATCGACCATCACCTGCGTGCGGCCTGGCAGGCGCGTTTCCAGATCGTCACGTTTTCCGGCAACCGCGCGCAGGCGCCGATTTTCCAGCACCAGAGAACGCCGATCCATGGCGCGTTTGATGATGCCGGCTAGGTACTGGATGCTGAAGGGTTTTTCGATAAAGTCGTAAGCACCGTTGCGCATGGCACTGACCGCAAGCTGCACATCGCCATGGCCGGTCACGAGGATCACCGGAATTTCGGCATCCAGCTCCCGCACCTTCTGCAGCAGGCTCATGCCGTCGATGCCGGGCATGCGGATATCGCTGACGATCACGCCATCGAAACTGTAGCCGATCAGCTCAAAGACATGGTCGGCATTGTCGATGGTCACGACATCGAGGCCTGCAAGCTCCAGCGCCTGGGCTGTGGAAAGGCGCAAATCCTCTTCGTCATCGATCAGCAATACGCGGGACACGCTCATTCCGCGGCAATCTCCATCGGTGTTTCTGCGTCGAGTTCAATATCGAATCGCGCGCCGCCGTCCTCCAGATTGGTAACGACAAGCCGCCCGCCAAAATCCTTGACGATATTATAGGAGATCGACAAGCCAAGACCCAGGCCCTTACCGACGCCTTTCGTCGAAAAGAACGGGTCGAAGATGCGCTCCATGATCGCGGGCGGCACGCCGGGGCCACGATCGCGCACCGAAACGATCACCTTGTTGTCGCTCTTTTGCGCGGTGAGATCGATACGCCGGTCGTCCAGCCCCTCTACCGCATCTGCGGCATTGGAGATGATGTTGACGAGCACCTGCTGCAGACGCACCGGCCCGGCCTTGACGAAAAGCGTTTCCGGTCCAAGCGCCACATGCAATTGCGCATCTGCCGCTTTCAACCGGGCGCTGACGATTTCGAGCGTATCGGCCACCACCGTGTCGAGCGGAACCGGGCCGACATGTTCGTTGGGCTTGCGGGCGAAGTTGCGGAGATGCCTGCTGATCGAGGCCATTCTGTCAATCAGGGCGGAGATGCGGGAGAGATTGGAGCTCGCCTCCTCGACGCGCCCTCGTTCGATCAGCAGAGAGGCACTTTCGGCATAGGTCTTGGCAGCGGCAAGCGGCTGGTTGAACTCGTGGGAAAGGGCGGCCGACATCTGGCCAAGGGCTGCAAGCTTGCCCGCCTGGATCAAATCCTTCTGCGTTTTTCGCAGCTGCTTTTCCGTCTGGCGGCGTTCGGCAACCTCGCGTTTGATGTCGCGGTTGACCCGCGCCAGGTCTGCGGTGCGTTCCTCCACCCGCCGCTCCAGCTCTGCCTGGGCTTCCGCCTGATGCACCAGCCGGTCCTGCAGGCGCCTGCGTCTTTGAAGCATGGCCGCAAGCAGCGCGCCTGCTAGGCCAAAGCAGAGCAGGGCCGCCAGCATCGTCGTCTGCACCTGCGTGCGCACCGAGCCGGTATCCATCAGCACATTCACCGTCCAGCCCGCTTCCGGCATGGGTTGCGAAAGGACGAGATATTCCCTGTCCTGCTGCCCTTCACGGATCGTCATCAACCGATGACTGCCGAAGATGCCTTCGGTCACCGGCAACTGGCTGAGCCTGGCATCCGCATAGCGGCGCGAGGCTTCGGTTCTGGCAATTCTATCGGGCGTCAGCGGCAGGATCGCCGAATAGAGCCATTGCGGCACACCGGTCATGAAGATGATGCCTTCCGGATCGGTGACGACGATGCGGTTTTCGCCGGTACCGAAGGAGGCCTCGATGCCTTCAATATCCACCTTGAAGACGATGACGCCTTTGATGACGTCGTTGAACAGGATGGGAGAGGCGAAATAATAGCCGCGCTTATGTGAGGTGGTCCCAAGTGCGAAGAAGCGCGACTGAAGGCCCTTGGCGGCATCCTGGAAGTACGGGCGGTAACTGAAATTCTGCCCGATGAAGCTTGCCGGCCCATCATAATTGCTGGCGGCAATCGTCTCGCCGTCCAGCGTCATGATGTAGATGTCAGAGGACTTCAAAAGGTCGTTGATCGACTTCAGATAGATGTTGGCGCGCTGCCTGAGGCGCTGGTCCTCCGGATGGGCAACCAGCTCCTCGATATCGTCGTGGTCGGCCATCAGTGCGGGAAGCGGCTCGTAGCGGCTCAGATGCCCGCCAAGGGCAGAGACCGCGAGCCGTAACGTCGTTCCACCCTGTTCGGCAGCCTCGTTGAGATAACTCTCCGCCAGCAGTTCCCGACCCTTGGTGAAGGCAAAGCCGCACAGACCAAGGCAAAGCAAAAGGATGCCGACCCACCGATATCTCACTCAAACCCCTCCACCTGACGGTTTTTTCTGTCACATGTCGTTGGCGCAAAAGCGGTGACCACTTTTGCGCGACATGCTGCAAAAAACCGTCCTCCTGCTGAGGATAGTATGTGCGGGTTCGTTTTTTTCCAAGCGGCATTGCGACGGAAGCAGAAGGCAACAAAAAAGCCGACCCAAAGGCCGGCTCGTTCGTCATGCAATCGCATCAAGAAGCGCTGATTATGCGCTTTCCTTCGGCGTCAGAACCTGACGGCCGCGATACATGCCTGTCTTCAGGTCGATGTGGTGCGGGCGACGCAGTTCGCCGGAGTTCTTGTCTTCGACGTAGGTTGCTGCCTTGAGGGCGTCTGCCGAACGGCGCATACCGCGCTTGGACGGGCTCGTTTTTCTTTTAGGAACTGCCATTTGTGTTACTCCACTGAAGCGGCGAAACACGGGAACCGGCCAGAACCATAGGCCGAATGTCGCATGTCTCGATATCGGAAATTTGGCGCGCTTATACATGTCCTGCGGGGCTTTGACCAGCCCCGACGCACATTTTTTCGCGAGATACCGACGCAATCGAAAATCGGCATCCGTCCGACCCATCCATATCAGATGGGATCGAAGACAAGCAACTCCTCAAAGTGGTTCATGTCGGCAAATGCACAGAAGGCTGGCGGGCGCATTTCGATGACCGGCGCTGACGCACGCAATTCTTCAAGGCAGTCATCCAGCATCGCCTGCCAGCGTGGCAGGCACTCCGGCTCGAACCAGCGGCGGGCATAGGCAAATGTAATGTGGAATTCGTAGGTCTCGTGATCGGGATGACGATAGCCGAAGGCCTCGGCAAAGGCGTCGCGCCATGCGGCGATGATCCTGTCGTCCACCTCTGTTACCCCTTTCAGGATCAGGCCGAGCGGCGTGACGGATGTTGCCTGCATGTTGAAGGCTGGCAGCTTCGGAAATTCTGCGAGGCGCTCAAGGTAGAAGTCCGTCATCGCGTCGATCGCGCTGTCTTCCGGCATCTCCTTCGGCCAGTACGGCCAGGCGCGGCGATGCTCGATGATGCCCTGAAACACCGTCATGTGCAGGCTGGAGACGGGTGTGAAGGCGAGGTGGGTCGAAGCCTCGGGCATGTCGAGAAGCCGCTGACGGGCGGCAATGACCGCCTGTTGAGACGGCGAACCCTCGACCAGATGGCAGACGACCGTGTTGCCCGGCTCAGGCAGAAAGTCTCCCTCGGGAGAATAGCGCGTTCCCAGATGCCGGGGCGGTGCGGTGTGATGGGTGGTCGAGAAGGCGGAAAGTTGTGGCGAAACGAACGGGGCGTGCATGGGAGGGCTCCTTGATAGAAGCCTTCCCCTACGCCTCATGGGCGACAGGCACATGACATTCGAAATGTTACAGTATCGGCCCGAAAATCGGACCCGATTTTCGGTTCAAAAAGTTAGAGCGGCCTTCCTGTGTCCAATAGGACGCACGGCGCTTTAGTGCGCCTCGTCCCAGTTGCTGGCGGCCCGGGCATCCACTTGGAGCGGCACCCTCATGTCGATGGCCGGCATGGCGGCGTTTTCCATGATGGAGACGACCACAGGCAGCGTCTTTTCGATTTCGCTGTCTTCGACCTCGAAGATCAGTTCGTCATGCACCTGAAGCAGCATGCGGGCGGAGAGTTTCGCCTGCTCTAGTGCCGGTTCCATGCGGATCATCGCCCGGCGGATAATATCGGCCGCAGACCCCTGGATCGGCGCATTGATCGCTGCGCGCTCGTTGAATGCCCTTACCGACGGGTTGGACGACTTGATTTCCGGGTAGTGAATGCGGCGGCCGAAGATGGTCTCGACATAGCCATGCTCGCGGGCATAGGCCTTCGTGTTTTCCATATAGTCGCGAATGCCGGGGAAGCGCTCGAAGTATTTCTTGATATACTCACCCGCTTCAGAGCGGCCGATGCTGAGCTGATTGGCAAGACCGAAAGACGAAATGCCGTAGATGATGCCGAAATTGATCGCCTTGGCGCGGCGACGCACTTCCGATGGCATGCCTTCCACCGGCACACCGAACATCTCCGATGCTGTCATCGCATGAATATCGATGCCGTTCTCGAAGGCATTTCTCAACTGCGGGATATCGGCGACATGCGCCAGCACACGCAATTCGATCTGACTGTAGTCGGCCGAAAGAAGCTTGTTGCCGGGCGTGGAAATGAAGGCGGTCCTGATCTTGCGCCCTTCCATCGTGCGCACCGGAATGTTCTGAAGGTTCGGTTCCGACGAGGAAAGGCGACCAGTCGTGGTCGATGCCAGCGAATAGGAGGTGTGGACGCGCTTGGTATCCGCATGGATATAGCCGGGCAGCGCATCCGTATAGGTGGATTTCAGCTTGGTCAGCTGGCGCCAGTCAACGATCTTGCGCGGCAGTTCCATGCCTTCGGCAGCAAGGTCTTCCAAGACGGAGGCGGAGGTCGACCACTGTCCGGTCTTCGTCTTGGAACCGCCGGGCAGCCCCATTTTGCCAAACAGGATATCGCCCAGCTGCTTTGGCGAGCCGATATTGAATTTCTCGCCCGCCAGTTCGTAGATCTCGTCCTCGAAGGCGGCAGCCTTCTGCGCCAGCTCGCCGGAAAGCCGCGACAGGATTTGCCGGTCGACGGATATGCCGCGCTCCTCCATATGGGCCAGCACCGGCACCAGTGGTCGTTCCAGTCGCTCATAGACGGTGGTCAGACGGTCGGCGACGAGGCGGGGTTTCATCACCATCCACAGGCGCAGCGTCACATCGGCATCTTCGGCAGCGTAAGCGGTGGCCTTATCGATATCGACAAAGTCGAAGGTGACGCCCGACTTTCCGGAGCCTGCAACATCCTTGTAGGCGATCGGCTTGTGGCCAAGCCAGCGCTCGGAAAGCGCATCCATGCCATGCGCGCCTTTGCCGGCTTCCAGCACGTAGGAAAGCAGCATCGTGTCGTCATAGCTCTGCATGACGATGCCGAGGCGCTTGGCCAGCAGATAATCATATTTGAGGTTCTGTGCGACCTTGAGGACAGCAGGGTCTTCGAGAAGGTCTTTCAGCCGCGAAAGCGCAAGATCGAAGGGAATTTGGTCCGGCGCCAGCTTGATGCCGTCGCTGAAGAGATCGCCACCCGACCCCGTCTTATGGGTGAGCGGTACGTAGGCGGCGATGATGTCCGAGCCGCTGGCATTCTTGCTGTTATCGGCAATCGCAAGCGAAAAGCCGACAAGCTCCGCCGTCATCGGGTCGAGCGAGGTTGTCTCGGTATCGAAGGCGACGACGCCGGTCTCGCGCGCCATGGCGACCCAGCGATCCAGCTCCTCGATCGAGCGGATTGTCTGGTAGGTGGTCGTATCGATCTTGGCGGCGGCAAAGATCGTCTCGCGCGCGGAGGCAAGCTCCTGCGGCGTGTCGCCTTCCGTCTTGGACAGCACGGCTCCAACATCCGCCACCGAGGCTTCACCAAGCGCAACGGATGGAGCATCGCTGCCCGTATCGGTGCCGGCATCGAGATCTGGTCCGTGGGCTTCTGCCCCGCGCTCGACCGGAACATGAGCGGCTTCGATGGCAGACGCATCCGCACCGGTCGCCTCTGCGACGCGGCGTGTGAGCGTCGTAAATTCCATCGCTTTCAGGAAGGCAATCAGCTTCGGTCCGTCTTGGACTTCAAGTGTCAGCGCATCCAGCGCAAGCTCCAGCGGCACATCGGTGCGGAGCGACACGAGCTGGCGGGAGAGGCGCGCCAATTCCGCATTGGCAATGATGTTTTCCCGGCGCTTCTGCTGCTTGATTTCGCCTGCGCGCTCCAAGAGCGTATCGAGGTTGCCATATTCTTCCAGCAGCTGCGCCGCCGTCTTCGGACCGATACCGGGAATGCCCGGGATATTGTCGGTGGAATCGCCGGTCATCGCCTGCAGGTCGATCATCTTTTCCGGCGGTACCCCCCATTTTTCGATGACGTCCGGCACGCCGATCTGCTTGTCCTTCATCGCGTCGTACATATGCACATTGGGCGTGACGAGCTGCATCAGGTCCTTGTCGGAGGAGATGATGGTGACATCCGCACCGATTGCTTCCGCCTGGCGGGCATAGGTGGCGATGATGTCGTCGGCCTCGAAGCCTTCGGTCTCGATGCAGGGCAGGTTGAAGGCGCGGGTGGCGTGGCGGATCAGACCGAATTGCGGAACGAGATCTTCCGGCGGCGCCGAGCGATTGGCCTTGTAGAGGTCGTACAACTCGTTGCGGAAGGTCTTGGACGAATAGTCGAAGATCACCGCGAAATGCGTTGGCGTCACCCCCACATCGGTGTTGCGCGCATCCTTCAACAGCTTCCACAGCATGTTGCAGAAGCCGGACACGGCATTGACCGGCAATCCATCGGATTTGCGGTTGAGCGGAGGGATGGCATGGAAGGCGCGGAAAATGAAACCGGAGCCGTCCACGAGGAAGAGATGATCGCCTTTTTTCATGGGAAGCATGGATAGCGCGACACGGCAGAAAGGTCTATCGTTGCCCTCAAGTACCCAGCAAGTTTCTTCCATAGTCTCGCGAGGTTCTTCATGCGCACGATGCCGACCTCAACAGCGTGGCTCGTTTCGATCACCCCGATGGCAGGTGTGCCCGCAACGTCCTGGTACCTCGGCGATCAGGCTGCGGTGACCGTGGCAAAGTAGCCATCGTTCCCCTCTACCTTCTTGCGACAAAAGGGCTTCGGGCGCACTTCCAGGATAGCTCCCTGGAGGACGCGGATTTCAAGGCGGTTGCGAGATTTCAGTTCTCGGATGCAGCACTGCTCGCCGCCTTTGTCGTCATCGTCGCGGCGCATGCCGACAGCGCTGCGGGCCGCATGGTGATGGATTTTGTTTGGATCGCGGCGCTGACAGGCGGAACGCTGACAGTGGCAATCTGGCTTCGACAGAAGCGTCAAAATGACGCCCAGTAATCTCACCGGAACGTTACCGATTTGTAATTCGATGTTCCCTTGAAAAGCCGCATTTGCGGCCTCATTTCTTAGAGGACGGCGACTGATCACGCCGTAGTCTGATAGCTGGCTCGTCCCCCGCCGCGTCAGACCGGACAAAGGCCTTTCCCCCTCTCCGGGCCTTTGTCCCTCAATATGCCGCCATGACCGTCCCCTCCCGGTCATGGCGGTTTTCTTTTGCGCAAATGGTTCTACCCGCATGCCTCGCGAAAGCATGACCGTCTACATCGCACGATATGTAAATGATCCGGACGATGTGCCCGATGGGATTTTCTCGACAGGACTCTGCAGCCTATCTCGCGGCGCAACTGGCCAAGGGTTTTTCCCAGGCTCTGCTGAAGCGTGCCGGTGGCCTCGGCTTCTCGCCCGGCCAATTTCCTGTCCTGCTGGAACTCTGGCAGGAGGACGGGCTGACGCAGCGCCAATTGCTGGACAGGGTCGACATCGAACAGGCGACACTTGCCAACACGCTGGCGCGCATGGCGCGTGACGGGCTGATTAAGCGCCAACCTCACCCGACAGATCGCCGTTCGCAGATCATCACATTGACGGAAAAAGGTGCCGCGCTTGAAGAGGCCGCCATTGCTGCATCGAAAGAAACGGAAGAGGCGCTTCTCAAGGATCTGTTGAAGTTCGAGCGGCAATTGCTGCTGGAATATATGAGCCGCGCCATCAGCGTGGCTAAATCGGAAAAGTAAGTTTTCCGGCTCGAAACCGTCTCGTATTTGCTCTATCGTCCTGCCATCTGGCGCATTGGCGCGATGACCATTGCTGTCGTCGTCACGCCTTTGCGGAGATTTAAAGAGGTGGAACCCGCCTTGCTCAGTGAAATGATGACTGGCGCTCCACACGTGACAGGCCAGACATGACAGGATCATGCAATGACAGATATTTCCCCGGTTCTCTCGGCGGTTGACGACAATCTTCCCTCCAGCCTTGAGAGACTTTTTGAACTCGTCCGCATCAAGTCCATCTCCACCGATCCAGCCTATAAGGCGGAATGCCGCAAGGCCGCCGAGTGGCTGGTGCGCGATCTGACGAGCATCGGTTTCGACGCGTCGATCCGTGATACCGCCGGTCACCCCATGGTCGTCGCGCATCATGATGGCGCAACCGCCGACGCGCCGCATGTGCTGTTTTACGGCCATTACGACGTTCAGCCTGTCGATCCGATCGATCTGTGGCAGGACGATCCCTTCGATGCCAAGCTGAAAGATATCGGCGAGGGTCGACAGGTGATTTCGGGCCGTGGAACGTCGGATGACAAGGGCCAGTTGATGACCTTCGTCGAGGCGTGCCGGGCCTATAAGCAGGTCAGCGGATCGCTGCCGATCCGCGTCACCATCCTCTTCGAAGGCGAAGAGGAATCCGGTTCGCCGTCGCTCAAGCCATTCCTGGACGCAAACTCGAGTGAGTTGAAAGCCGATTACGCTCTGGTCTGCGACACCAGCATGTGGGATCACGAGACGCCCGCGATTGCCGCGGCACTGCGCGGCCTCGTCGGTGAGGAAATCGTCATCACCGCTGCCGATCGCGATCTGCATTCCGGCCTCTTCGGTGGTGCTGCCGCAAACCCGATCCATATTCTGACCGATATTCTCGCCGGTCTGCATGATGAGACGGGACGCGTGACCTTGCCCGGCTTCTACGATGGCGTTGAGGAAACACCCGCCAACATCAAGGCATCCTGGGACAACCTCGGCCGAACAGCCGAATCCTTCCTCGGTGAAGTCGGGCTGTCCATTCCAGCAGGTGAGAAGGGACGCTCCGTCCTCGAACTGACCTGGGCGCGCCCGACGGCGGAAGTCAACGGCATCACCGGCGGTTATACAGGCGAGGGCTTCAAGACCGTCATCGCTGCCAAAGCCTCTGCAAAGGTCTCCTTCCGCCTCGTCGGCCGCCAGGACCCGGCTGCGATCCGCGAAAGCTTCCGCGCCTATGTGCGCTCGAAGATCCCGGCGGATTGCTCGGTCGAGTTCCACGAGCACGGCGGCTCACCGGCCATCCATCTGTCGTATGATTCGCCGGCCTTGACCAAGGCAAAGTCGGCGCTCTCGGATGAATGGGCAAAGCCTGCTGTCGTCATCGGCATGGGCGGGTCGATCCCGATTGTCGGCGACTTCCAGAAGATGCTTGGCATGGATTCGCTGATGATTGGCTTCGGCCTCACCGACGACCGCATTCACTCGCCCAATGAGAAGTACGAGTTGAAGTCCTTCCACAAGGGCACGCGCTCTTGGGTGCGGGTTCTGTCGGCCTTGAGTGCGAAGTAATCGAGGTTGGGAAAAGGCGGTGCCGCGCGTTAGCGGCACTGCTCCACGGGAAACTAAGCCCAAAAAACAAAAAGGCCGGGCAAGCCCGACCTTTCATTTCCGTTTGTGCGATCAGTGCCAGTACATCCGTGGTCAAAGTGCAAAACGGTATGTGTCTCAGCACGGCGCCAGCTTTTTGGCTGTCGCTCATGTCTTCCCTTTCATCATTGCGCGCCTAGGTTAATTTTTCATTAACGAGGGTACAACGCGGCGGCTCATCAAAGCCTCATCGGGAACTGCTGTAACACTGATGAACCCTATATCGGTGCGCATCATGTCTTTTACAAGGCCAGCCCGAGATTAATTGTAACGGGCATTACAGCATCGGCCTGAAAATCGGACTCGATTTTCGGAAAGCACGATGCGTAAGTCAAAGAAGATAGAGCGCCGTGCGTCCAGTAGGACGAGGGGCGCTCTAAAAATAAAAAGCCGGAACGCGAGGTCCCGGCTTTTCAACTGACAGGCTGGACGAACCAGCCAAATCGTAATTAGGCAGCAACGATGCTGTCGGCAGACATCTTGCCAGAACGACGGTCCTGAACGAGTTCGTAGGAGATCTTCTGACCGTCCTTGAGACCGCTCATGCCAGCGCGCTCGACTGCAGAGATGTGTACGAACACGTCCTGTGCGCCGTCATCAGGCTGAATGAAGCCGTAGCCCTTGGTTGCGTTGAACCACTTAACTGTACCAGTAGCCATAACGAGTTCCTTCCGTTGGCATATTACTTTTGCGCTGAGAATCAGCGCGGTGTTGGTCGAATTTGAAGGAAAGAAAGATCGTCTGTGCGTCTTTGGAACGCCGAAGCTCTGGTCGTCAAACAAATATCGATGCGAGAGAAGTAGGGCGAGGAAGCAAATAAGTCAAGTTTCCCTCAAGCATGGTTTTGCGACAAATCTCACGGACGATTTTCAGTAGAGCCGTTCGCAGCACTCTGAATGCGCAAGGACAAAATCGCGCTCTTCAAGACGAAATTCCGGCGCGTCGAATGATGGTCTGCGTGCGGGAGGTCGCCGTTCAGGCAATAAAAAACCCGGCGCGGGAGGAGGTGCGCCGGGTTTTTAAAACTGACTGACAACTGGGAGGAGGAGTGCTGTCAGTCCAATCGGGCGACGCTGGGAGGAGGAGTGCGTCGCTTCGATGCTTGTAAGATACAGGAGTTCCCGTTCGAAAACAGACATATCATTGCAGCGCAGCATTGCGTAAAATGCATAGCTAGGGCCAGTCCCATTGCCTTCAGCATCAAGTGCGCCTAAAGATTGCGCATGAGCCTTCGTTCCGTCCAAGATTTTTTCGCCACCCATGCCCCAGAGATCAAGGTGCTGGAGACCGAGACCAGTTCCGCAACAGTGGCGCTGGCAGCCGAAGCGCATGGCGTCGATCCCGATCGGATTGCCAAGACCATTTGCCTCAAGGCGGGCGATAACATTCTGCTGGTAGTGACGGCCGGTATGAAGCGGCTCGACAATCGCAAATTCAGGGATCGATTTGCTGCAAAGCCGCGCATGCTGGGCGCCGAAGAGGTGGTTAAGGTGACGAGCCATCCCGTTGGTGGTGTCTGCCCTTTCGGCCTGCCATCCGATCTACCGGTCTATTGCGATGTGTCGCTCAAAAATTACGCCGAGGTCGTTCCTGCAGCGGGTGCCATCAATGCCGCGGTGCGCATCTCGCCCGAGCGCCTGGTGCAATTGACAAAGGCCGAATGGGTCGACGTCTGCCAATAAGCGGGGGCGCGGTGACGCCAATGTGAGGGGCTCTGCGCCTTAACGCCACCTTAAATCGCCGCATTTAAGCTTCAACGGGACATGTGTTGAATGACAGCATGTCCGTCGCGGCATCATGATCACGGAGCAGTTTCTGACAGATGGCAGGTAGTGGAAAATCACGCCAGAGAGTTGAACCTTCTTTTGGGGATTTTCACGATTCCGGCGACGACCTGCGTCTTGATGCCAGTGATCGCGTTGCCGGCACCAATGGTGGTGGCCGGAAGTCTGGTCCCTCCGATGCACCGCCGTCGAAAAAGCGCGGAAGCAAGCCTTCGAAATCGAAATCAAGACGTGAGACGCGCGAGCGCGGCGGCATTACCGGCTTTTTCCGCAGGATTTTCTACTGGTGCATCGTGCTTGGTATCTGGGGCGGCATCGCGGTGGCTGGCGTCGTCATCTATTATGGCGCACGCATGCCGAGCGCCAGCACGTGGGCCATTCCTGAACGCCCGCCGAACCTGAAGATCGTCGCCGTCGACGGCACGGTTCTGGCCAATAGAGGCACCACGGGCGGCGAGGCTTTGTCGCTTGAGGACATGTCGCCCTATATCCCGCAGGCCGTGATTGCCATCGAGGATCGGCGTTTCTACTCCCATTTCGGCGTCGATCCGTTGGGCCTCGGGCGCGCTGTGGTCACCAATCTTCTGCATGGCCGCACGGTTCAGGGCGGCTCGACCCTGACGCAGCAATTGGCCAAGAACCTGTTCCTCTCTCCGGAGCAGACGCTGGAGCGCAAGATTCAGGAAGCGCTGCTCGCCATCTGGCTGGAGCAGAAATACACCAAGGACCAGATCCTCGCGATGTATCTGAACCGCGTCTATTTCGGTTCGAACGCCTATGGCGTCGAGGCCGCCTCGCGCCGATACTTCAACAAGTCGGCACGTGACGTGAACCTTGGTGAAGCCGCGATGCTGGCAGGGCTCCTGAAGGCGCCGTCGCGCCTGTCTCCTGCGCGTGACCCGCAAGCAGCTGAAGAGCGTGCGCAGGTGGTGCTGCAGTCTATGCGCGATGTCGGCTTCATCTCGGAAGACGAAATCAAGACCGCCATGTCTCAGCCGCCCACCAAGGCGAAGCGCTTCTGGTCGGGTGCGGAGCACTACGCGGCCGACATGGTCATGGATGAGGTCAAAAGTCTGATCGGCGACGTGAAGCAGGATCTGACGATCGACACCACGATCGACCTCAATCTTGAGAAGGATGCCGAGAAGGCGCTCAACGACGTGCTGAAGAGCGAAGGCAAGAAGCTCGGAGCGTCGCAGGCCGCGCTCGTATCGATGGACGGCTCGGGTGCGGTCCGCGCCGTCGTCGGCGGTGCCGACTATGCCGAAAGCCAGTTCAACCGCGCCACCAAGGCCAAGCGCCAGCCAGGCTCCGCCTTCAAGCCCTTCGTTTATATTGCCGCTCTCGAATCCGGCCTGACACCCAACTCGGTGCGCAACGATGCGCCGGTCCGGATCGGCAACTGGACGCCGGAAAATTACGATCAGAAATATCGCGGCGAAGTGACGCTTGCCACCGCGATCGCCAATTCGCTGAACACGATTGCCGCCCAACTCGTCATGGAGGTCGGTCCCAACAAGGTCACGCAGGTGGCGCACCGGATGGGCATCGAATCCGACCTTCAGGCCAATGCCTCGATTGCGCTCGGCACGTCCGAAGTGTCGTTGCTGGAGCTGACCTCTGCCTACGCGCCGATGATGAATGGCGGTTTCAAGGCAACGCCGCATATCGTCAAGCGCATCACCGATGCCGACGGCAAGGTTCTATACGAGAATAAATACGACAACCCACCCCGCGTTCTGGATGAGGGCATCGCCGCGACGATGAACGGCATGCTGACCGGCGTCATCAATGAGGGCACCGGCAAGGCTGCGCGTCTCAAAGGTTGGCAGGCGGCGGGCAAATCCGGCACGACGCAGTCTTTCCGGGATGCGCTTTTCGTCGGCTACACCAGCCAGCTGACCACCGGTGTCTGGTTCGGCAATGATGACGGCACGTCGATGAAAAAGGTGACGGGCGGCGGCTTGCCGGCCAAGGCCTGGAAGGAATTCATGACAGCGGCGCACAGTGGCCTGTCGCCATCACCGCTCTTTGGGCTTGGGGCCTATGGCGGGCAGGAAATCGGCCAACCCATGGCGCAAAGCCCCCAGGCTCCAGCGACGATCGGCGATATCATCTCCAATGCGCTGGGCGGCGGCTCTGCCCCAACGCCGACGGATTATCCGCCCGCACCCGTGGGTGCGGAGCAAACCGCAGGCACGGTGCCGGCACCACCGTCGGAGTATCCGCAGCAAGCCTATCCGCCTCAGCAATCAGGTGGACCGGTACCGCCTGCGGATATCGGCGGAGGCGCACCACCGCGACAGAACGGGCCAAAGCAGACGACGCTTCTTGATATCCTGATGGGCAACTGACCCAGCGGAACCGGCTGTTCATCCGTTAAAGCATGGTCCACGCAAAAGCGTGCATCGGTTTTGTGACAACGACATGCTGTGGAACAAGTGCCCAAAGCGTATGAGCGCATCTGAAAGATCGCGAAACACTTTAGATGACGGACTTTTCACGCAGAGTTGAGGCATGCCGCTTTTTACCTGCATAAGGTCCGTCCTGTCGTAAAGATTGGATTCAGTCTTTTTTGATAATTTCCCGTTAGTCATACCTTTTGGTTATCAGGACCGGCGGCAGTTGCGCACGTCCCGATTTTGTTTTGCGTACGGGTTCTCATGCGTCGATCGACAGTGCCAGCTTTTGTTCTCGCCTGCCTATCTCTTACGGGCTGTACCTCCAATTCCGGGCCGGACGCCCTGGTGGCGGGTCTGCCTTCGAAGGAGGTGACGAATTCCGTTACGCCTTCCGCCCCGGTTCCGCAGGCCAGCGTGGGACAGACCGATCAGAGAGTGGCTCTCAACACCAAGCAGCATCAGGAAGTCCTGGCATGGGGCGGACCGATGCCGGCGGGCTCGCCCGCTTTCGCGGCCGTTGACAAGCAGATGTCGACGCAGCAGCGGCCAGAGCCGATCATAGCACCTCCCGTCGTTCCCCAGGCCCGCGTCAATCTTCCTCAGGACAGACCGGTCCAACTGGCTATGGCTGGCAGTGTTGCCATGAGTGCGGGATCGTCCGCGCGCTCGCGCGTGTTTCGCCCGGCGTTTTCCGACGCCAAGCCGATCAATTTCGGCAGGGTTCAGCCGAAACATTTTGAAGTTCACGGCGTCGATGTCTCGCGCTGGCAGGCCAATATCGACTGGGAGCGTTTGAGAACGCGCGGCGCCAACTTCGCCTTCATCAAGGCAACCGATGGCGGTGACCATCTGGACCCGATGTTCCGGACGAACTGGGAGCGCGCAAAGGCGGCGGGTGTTCGCCGCGGCGCTTATCACTTCTTCTATTGGTGCCGTCCGGCAAGCCATCAGGCGGACTGGTTCATTCGCAACGTGCCGAGAGATCCCGACGCGCTGCCGCCGGTGATCGACGTCGAATATAACGGCGAATCCTCCTGCAAGATGCGGCTTTCCCGCGCCCAGGTGCTGGAAAAGATGCAGGTCTTCATGGACAGGCTCGAGCGCCATTACGGCAAGCGCCCGATCATCTATACCGCACCGGATTTCTACAAGGATCACCTGTCCGGTGAGCTGCGCGACTACCCCTTCTGGCTGCGTGCAGTGGCCCAGCATCCATCGCGCGTCTACCCGGACCGCAAGTGGCTGTTCTGGCAATATTCCGGTTCCGGACTTTCGCATGGCGTCGAAGGCAAGATCGATCTCAATGTCTTTAACGGCAGAGAAGAAGACTGGCACCGCTGGATCGGTCGCGGCGGCAACGGTTGATCCTCCTGTCTATTTCGCAAACTTCCGCGCGCCCGCCACGCAGGCGACCACGCCGAGCGTGACTGCCAGCATGGCGAGACTGACGGGCTCGCCGAGCAATGTGGCAGCCAGCAACAGACCGAAAAACGGTTGCAGCAGTTGGAGTTGACCGACGGCGGCAATGCCGCCGAGCGCCAACCCGCGATACCAGAAGATGAAACCGATCAGCATGCTGAAAAGCGAGACGTAAGCCAATCCGCCCCAGGCCGGTGCGGTAATGCCGCTCCATGTGGAGGGCATGGAAAAAAGCGCCAGCGGCAACATGACCGGCAATGAAATGACCAGCGCCCAGGAAATCACCTGCCAGCCGCCAAGGCGGCGCGAAAGCGCGGCACCTTCCGCATAACCCAAGCCACAAACAAGAACCGCTGCAACCATCAGCAGGTCGCCGGTCAGATTTCCCGCGCCATTGAGGCTTACAGCAAAGCCCGCCACGAGCAGGCTGCCAAGGCAGGAGAACAGCCAGAAGGCCAGGCGGGGCCGCTCGCCGCCACGCAGCACCGCAAAGATCGCGGTGGCGAGGGGAAGAAGGCCGATAAATACAATCGAGTGAGCGGACGTGACGTGCTTCAGCGCAAGCGCGGTTAAAAGCGGAAAGCCGACGACAACGCCAAGCGAAACGATTGCGAGCGATACCAGGTCGTTTCGCGCCGGCCTTGCCTGGCGAAAAGCAAGAAGAAGTGCCGCCCCCAGCAGCCCGGCGATACTGGCGCGAGCGAGTGTCAGGAAGAGGGGATCGAAACCCGTCACCGCAAGGCGTGTGGCCGGCAGCGACCCGCTAAAAATCAATACTCCGATGAAGCCGCTCAACCAGCCGCTCGACACCTTGTTCATGTCGTCACTCCTTTTTGAGCTCTATGTCGCGAAATCCCTGGCGCCGCCAGAAACAGTCACATACAGTTCGGCAAAACTGTTATGGTTGGATGAGCAGGACAGATGGATCTGGCGCCAAGGCGAGTGGAGAGTGCATCGCCCCGCATCGATGCGGTGATGGGGGAAATCCGTCGTCGCATCGCCGCGCGTCTATTGACGCCGGGTGCGAAACTTCCCTCCGTCAGAGCGCTGGCAAAAGCGCTGACGGTCTCCACTTCCACCGTGGTGGAAGCCTATGAGAGGCTGGTGGCCGAGGGGGCAATCCGCTCACGTCCGGGGTCTGGGTTTTATGTGGCCAGTCAGCTGGCGCCGCTTTCGCTTGCGGAGATCGGGCCGAAGCTCGACAGACAGGTCGATCCCTTCTGGGTATCAAGGCTGGCACTGGAAGGCGGACAGGGTTTTGCCATGCCCGGCTGCGGATGGCTGCCGCCCTCATGGATGCCGGAAGAGGCGTTGCGCAAGGCGCTCCGCACGCTCTCGCGCGCCAATGCCGACGTTCTGACGGATTACGGGACGCCGCTCGGGCTGCTGCCGCTTCGCCAGCTTCTGGCGCGGCGGATGGCCGAATCCGGTCTGGTGGTCGGGGCCGATCAAATCCTGCTGGTGGATTCCGGAACGCAGGCGATCGACATGATCTGCCGCTTCCTGTTGGAGCCCGGCCAGACCGTGTTGGTCGACGACCCCTGCTACTTCAATTTCCATGCCTTGCTGCGCGCCCACCGGGTCAAGGTGATCGGGGTGCCCTACACGGCAGACGGGCCGGATGTCGCGCTTTTCGAGCGCGCATTGGAAGAGCATCGTCCAAGGCTCTACATCACCAATTCGGCGATCCACAACCCGACCGGCGCCGTTCTCTCACCCGTCAACGCCCACCGCCTGCTGATGCTGTCGGAGCGTGCGGGCCTCACGATTATCGAAGACGATATTTTTGCCGATTTCGAGATCACCAAAGCGCCGAGGCTTGCCGCCTTCGATGCGCTGAACCGCGTCATCCAGATCGGAAGCTTCTCAAAGGCTCTCTCGGCCTCGGCCCGATGCGGCTACATCGTCACCCGTAAGGAATGGCTGGACCCGCTGGTCGACATGAAGATCGCCTCCAATTTCGCCGGAAGCCAGATGTCCGAGGCTCTGGTGCTGGAAGTCCTGAAAGACGGAAGCTACCGGCGGCATATGGAAGCGTTGAAGGCAAGGCTTTCAAAAGCAAGAGCGAGCCTGATCCCGACATTGCGACAGCTGGGCATCGAGCCTTGGATAGAGCCGCAGGCGGGCCTATTCCTCTGGTGTCGGCTTCCTTTAGGGGTCGATGCTGCCGACGTGGCGCGCCACGCGCTTGCCGAGAATATGGTTCTTGCACCCGGCAATGTATTCAGTCAGTCGGACACCGCTTCAAGCTTCATCCGCTTTAACGTGTCGCAGTGCGATCACCCGCAATTCGGTGATATTCTCGAGAGAGCTATCAAGCTGGCGAGGCGCTGACAGTTACGTTTTTTGGCATTTTAGGAACCATTCACGCAGACGTGCATTTTCTTCGCATTGGAAGAGGAGAAAACACCATGACTTTTGATCCAAATCTGCCCCGCGACCCGAACCTTCGTCCGGACCGCCCTGAACTGCGCACAACGCCCGAAACCCATCGCAAGTCCGCTGGCTGGGCACCGTGGGCAGCCATTATCG
Source organism: Agrobacterium sp. CNPSo 3708 (assembly GCF_028674915.1). NCBI lineage: Bacteria > Pseudomonadati > Pseudomonadota > Alphaproteobacteria > Hyphomicrobiales > Rhizobiaceae > Agrobacterium > Agrobacterium sp. CNPSo 3708. The sequence goes on along the minus strand of NZ_JAQZSF010000001.1, from coordinate 545,106 downwards.
TCGTTCTGCTCGTCGGCGGTTTCATCTGGATGCAGATGAGCAGCCCGTCCACCACAGACCCGACCACGACGTCGTCCACGACGCCGCCAGCTGTCAGCGATCAGGCTCCGGCCCCGGCACCGATGACGCCAACGGCTCCGGCTACACCGCCAGTGAATGGCGCTGCTCCGGCTTCGCCGAACACCAACGGCACGTCGACACAGCCGTAATCGTCACTGATTTGACTTAAGAGAGCCGCTTGCCGAAAGGCAGGCGGCTTTTCTTTGTTAAAAGCCCTCCATCGCCGATGGCTTGTGACCCGACTGAGCCCATCGGTTGAAGGATTCGCGGGCGAGATCGGCAAGCGTGATATTGCCAAAACGTGTAAGCAGGAGCGCTTGCGCTTCTGTCATGGCATCCGCCAGTGCGACGTTGACCGACTGTTCTATGATGCAGGCCGGATTGTCCCCCGAGAGGCCGATCGAAAACATATCGGGGTTACCGAGCGCCTTGTGGATATCGAGAAGCGTGATCTCCGCGAGCGGTCGCGCCAGAACCCAGCCGCCGCCATGGCCTTTTTCCGACGTGACATAGCCAGCATCGCGTAAGCCCGCCATGGTGCGCCGGACGACCACCGGGTTGGTCTGCAACATGGCAGCGATTGCGTCGGATGTCGCTGGTTTCTCATGCTTTTCCATATGGATCAGCACATGCAGCACTCTGGACAGGCGGGTATCTTGTCTCATCGGATCTCCATCTCAAACCGTACCACGACGATAGAAACGTAACAATCAGAGTTACATGATATTGACTTACAATTTCACGTAACAATATAAGTTACGAAATTGGTTTTGAGAGGGAGTCCATGCCATGATCTATGATGTCATCATTATCGGAGGAAGTTATGCGGGCCTTTCCGCAGCTCTCCAGCTTGGGCGCGCCCGCCGCCGCGTTCTCGTCGTCGATGCGGGCAACCGCCGCAACCGCTTTGCCAGCCACTCGCATGGCTTTCTCGGACAGGATGGAAAAGCGCCCGGGGAGATCATTGCCGAGGCTCGTCACCAGATTGAGGCCTATGAGACGATCGACTGGATCGATGGTCTCGCAACACATGTCAGCGGAGCCTTCGATGCCTTCGATGCCTTCGAGGTCAAGATTGATGGAGGAGAGCGCAAGACGGGCCGAAGGCTCGTCATCGCCGCAGGTGTCACGGACGATTTGCCACCGATCCCGGGTCTCAGCGAACGTTGGGGGAAAAGCGTGTTTCATTGCCCCTATTGCCATGGTTACGAGCTGAACCAGGGTCGGATCGGCGTGATCGCTGCATCCGCGCTCGCCATTCATCATGGATTGATGCTGCCCGATTGGGGGACGACGACCCTCTTCACCAATGGCGCCTTCGTGCCGGATCAGGAGCAGCGTGCCCAACTGGCCGCGCGCGGCACAGAGGTGGAAGAGGGTTCGATCCAGGAGATCGGCGGTACGGCGGATGTTGTTCTCACTGATGGACGAAGGCTTGCAATGGACGGGCTTTTCACTCAACCGACGCTCCGGATCTCGGCACCCTGGATCGCGCCACTGGGTTGCTCGCTGGAGGAAACGCCGATGGGCACGACCATCCGAACCGATGCGATGAAGCAGACAACGAAGCGCGGCGTCTTTGCCTGTGGCGATATCGCTCGTCCAGCCGGTTCGGTCGCACTTGCCGTGGGAGACGGGGCAATGGCTGGCACTGCGGCACATCGTTCGCTGATGTTTCCCGATCTATAGCGATCAATGAAACAAAAAATCCCGACCATAAGCCGGGATTTTAAACAGAATCGATGAGAGCTTATTCGTCATTCATCTTCAGCGCGGCAATGAAGGCTTCCTGAGGAATCTCAACCTTGCCGAACTGGCGCATGCGCTTCTTGCCTTCCTTCTGCTTGTCCAGCAGCTTGCGCTTGCGGGTGGCGTCGCCGCCGTAGCACTTGGCCGTCACGTCCTTGCGCAGAGCGCGCACGGTTTCACGCGCGATGACCTTGCCGCCGATGGCGGCCTGGATCGGGATCTGGAACATGTGCGGCGGGATGAGCTCCTTCAGCTTTTCGCACATGCCGCGCCCGCGACGGTCCGCTGCCGAGCGGTGAACCAGCATGGAAAGCGCATCGACCGGATCACCATTGACGAGGATCGACATCTTCACGAGATCGCCCTCGCGGTAATCGATGATGTTGTAGTCGAAGGAGGCATAGCCCTTGGAGATCGACTTCAGGCGGTCGTAAAAGTCGAACACCACTTCGTTGAGCGGCAGCTCATAGGTGATCATGGCGCGGTTGCCGACATAGGTCAGCTCCGTCTGGATGCCGCGACGGTCCTGGCAAAGCTTCAGAATGCCACCGAGATATTCATCCGGCGTCATGATCGTCGCCTTGATCCAGGGCTCGCGAATATCTTTGATCTTCACCACATCCGGCATGTCCGCCGGGTTGTGAAGTTCCTTCTCCGTGCCGTCCGTCAGGGTCATCTCGTAGACGACCGAAGGGGCAGTGGCGACGAGGTCGAGATTGAACTCGCGCTCAAGACGCTCCTGAATGATTTCCAGATGCAGAAGGCCAAGGAAGCCGCAACGGAAGCCGAAGCCGAGGGCTGCGGAGCTTTCCATTTCGAAAGAGAAGGATGCGTCGTTCAGGCGAAGCTTGCCGACGGCGGCGCGCAGATCTTCGAAGTCTGCCGCATCGACCGGGAAGAGACCGCAGAACACCACCGGCTGAGCCGGCTTGAAACCGGGCAGGGCCTTTTCCGTCGGACGCTTGTCATCGGTAATCGTGTCACCGACGCGCGTGTCGGCCACTTCCTTGATCGAGGCGGTGATGAAGCCGATTTCTCCAGGTCCGAGGCTATCCACGGTAAGCATCTTCGGCGTCAGAACGCCGACGCGCTCGATCGTATACTTGGCACCCGAGCCCATCATGCGGATCTGCTGGCCCTTGGTCAGCACGCCATCGATGATGCGCACCAGAACCATGACGCCGAGATAGGTGTCGTACCAGCTATCGACGAGCAGCGCCTTAAGCGCACCCTTCTCACCGGCTTCGCTCTTAGGCGCGGGCAGCTTATGGACAATGGCTTCCAGAACGTCGGGAATGCCAAGGCCGGTCTTGGCCGAAATCATCACGGCTTCGGAGGCATCGATGCCGATGACTTCCTCGATCTGTTCCTTGATGCGATCCGGCTCTGCAGCAGGCAGATCGATCTTGTTGAGCACCGTGACGATCTCGTGATTGTTGTCGATCGCCTGATAGACGTTGGCAAGCGTCTGCGCTTCCACACCCTGCGAGGCATCCACCACCAGAAGCGAGCCTTCGCAGGCCGATAGCGACCGCGATACTTCATAGGCGAAGTCGACATGGCCGGGCGTGTCGATGAGGTTCAGTACATAGATTTCGCCGTTATTCGCCTTGTAATGCAGGCGCACGGTCTGGGCCTTGATGGTGATGCCGCGCTCACGCTCGATATCCATATTGTCCAGCACCTGCTCGGACATATCGCGCTCGGCAAGACCGCCGGTCGACTGGATCAACCGGTCGGCAAGGGTGGATTTGCCATGGTCGATATGGGCGACGATGGAGAAGTTGCGGATATGGTCGAGGGGCGTACGGGTCGAATTGGTGCTCATGCCCCGCGCTATAGAGGGTTTCGCGGGCAAATGGAAGCTGTTCTATGGCGGCAAGCGGCGGCGAAATCGGCTTTTCAGCCGGGGAACTGCTCGCTCCAGTCCCGCCGCGTCGCGACCTGCCCTTGTGTGCGCAAACGCGCCACATCGGCAAGATCGATATCGACGATCAGAAGCGTGCTCTCGCTCACCGCATCGCTGTCGCTCTCCGCCACGATGCCGTTGGCGGGCATGCCATAGTCGGAAGGCACGTAAAGTGCCGCGCGTCCGCGATTTTCATCAACCGCTGGCGACCACGGCGCTTCCCCGGCGGTGGGGGAGGATAAGACCGCAAACTGGTTTTCCAGCGCTCGCGCCTGCGCGCCGATCCTTACACGATAGGAGCCTGCCAGCGTGTCCGTGCAGCTTGGCGCCAGAACCAGCTCCACGCCCATTTCGGCCAGCCTGCGGCCCAGCATTGGGAACTCATTATCGTAGCAGATCAGGATACCGAGCTTGCCGATGCTGGTCTCAAAGGCTTTGAGACCTTCCACGCCTGCATCGATGAACCATTGCTCGCGCTCGAAGCGCGTCATGATTTGCTTGTCCTGATAACCGATCAGTCCGTCAGGCCCGAAAAGCCAGGCGCGGTTGCGGAACTTGCCATCGGCATCCTTCACCGGCGCGCTGCCCGGCTGAAAAAGAACCTGATGCTGCCGCGCCAGCTCTTCGCAGAGTTCCACCCAGGGCGGGATCAGGCTTTGCATCGCCTCGATCGAGCCGTGCAGATCGGAGCGGATATCCGGGGCCAATTGCCCGGTCAGCACCATGGCGGAATATTCCGGCAGCAGAAGGAGTTCCGCGCCCTTTTGCTTGGCCTCCGCAACGATGGAGCTTAGATGCCGGGCATAGTCCTCCCAGGTTTCGATCAGCTCCATGGCGTACTGGCAGGCGGCAAGCCGGGTCATTCAGCGATCCTCTTCGTCCAGAAGGATAGAGGCTTTGCGCTCTGCTCATCTTCATCCAGATCCTGCCATGTGAAACTGGTGCGAAGCTCCGGGTGGTGTGTGTAGCCACGCTTTTCCCAAAAGTCGTTCAGCGGCACGTAGTCGGCGGGACGGCGGGGATGATCGGACGGGCGCTCGACAGCGCAGAAGGTACACCATTCGAAACCGCCAAGGCGCTTCGCATGCGCTTCCCGTTCCTCGAAGAAGCGCACACCCAGGCCATGGCCGCGGTATTCAGGCAAAAGCACGCTCTCGCCGAAATAGAAGATTTGCTCAAGCTCGTACCCGGCGTTGATGAAGGGCGTCTTCACCTCATCCGTTTCCGCCATCATCGGCATGCCCGTCGACATGCCCACGATTTTGTCGCCATCGATCGCGAGCACGAATACGGCACCCTCGGCTTTCGCATAGGTCGAGAGATAGGTGTGCTCATAATCGAACGATCCGTCATACAGGTACGGAAAGGCGCGAAAGACGGTGATACGCAGCAGCGACAGATCGTCGAAGAACGGTGCAGCATCAATGCCGGAAAGGGAACGGATTTCGACGGTCATGGGCATGTTCACATGGATTTTCCTTGGTTATACCGTCAGGGAAAAGCTGTGCAAGCCTTGAACACGGAGATTGGATCATGTCCGCACTCGAAACCATACGCGCCTATTACGATGCCTTCAACCGTCAGGATATGGATGCCTTTCTGGCGCTTCTGACCGACGATGTGGTGCATGACATCAATCAGGGCGAGCGGCAGGTCGGAAAGGACATCTTCGCCAAATTCATGCAGCACATGAACCGCTGCTATAAGGAAAACCTCACCGACATGGTGATCATGGCGAGCGAAGACGGCAAGCGCGCTTCCGCGGAGTTCATCGTCAACGGCGAGTATCTCAAGACCGATGAAGGCTTGCCGGAAGCCAATGGCCAGACCTATGTCCTGCCAGCCGGTGCCTTCTTCGAGTTGAAGGATGGCAAGGTCGCACGGGTGACCAATTACTACAATCTTAATGATTGGATCGCGCAGGTTGGCGGTTAAGAGCTGAGAGCCTCAGTTGTTGCCGTGGATCCTCGCCTCTAGGGCGAGGATAACGTCTGAGAAGGGGCGTGGTCGCGCGCGTCCTTTGCCCTCACGTCTCCAGCACGATGCCAAGTTCTGTGCGCAGCTTCTTCGTCAGCCCCGCCGCCACGAGTTCGTAGGAGCGGCGGACGTAGTGCTCCAACTCTTCGTCTTCCAGCGGAGCATGATCGCTGATCGATACCCATTTGCGCTTGGCGAAATAGGGTGCCTGGGCGATGCCCTCCATCGATGTGAGGATTTCGAAACTCTCTTCCGAGCATTTGACGACAAGCCGCCAGTCATCCCGCTCGCCGAGCACCGCAAACACCTTGTCGCCGACCTTGGCAACATGCGAATCCCATTGATCGACAAAGTTCACGCCCGGCCAGACGCCAAGCATTGCATCGAACGTCTTTCGCTCGAAGAGGCTCATTGTAGCCGTTCCGCGATCAGCGTCGCCAGCCTTTCGGCAACCTCCGCCTTTGAGAGATCGGGCCAGGCATCGACGCCGCTGTCGGAGATGATCTTCACCTGATTGCGCACTCCGCCCATGATGCCGGTTTCAGGCGAAACATCATTGGCAACGATCAAGTCGGCACCTTTTCTCTGAAGCTTGGCGCGGCCATTCTCCTCGACATTCTGCGTTTCCGCCGCAAAGCCGATCACCAGCTTGGGCCGCTTTTCGTGGTGGCCGACGGTTTTCAGAATATCGGGGTTTTCGGTCAGTTGCAGCGCTGGCGGCGCGTCACCCGGCTGCTTCTTGATTTTTTGGTCCGACAAACTCGCCACCCGCCAGTCCGCAACCGCCGCGACAAAAACGGCGATATCCGAGGGCAGCTTGCCAAGCACGGCGTCACGCATCTCCTCGGCGCGTTCCACATGCATGGTGTTCACACCCGCCGGATCGGGGATAGTCACCGGACCGGAGACGAGCGTCACCTCCGCGCCAAGCTTGGCAAGAGCGGAGGCAATGGCGTGGCCCTGCCGGCCGGATGAACGGTTGGCGATATATCGTACGGGATCGATTGGCTCGTGCGTCGGACCGGAGGTGACGATGGCCGTTTTGCCCCTGAGCGGCTTCGGAGCATCGTCCAGCAATCGTTCGACGGCTTCAGTGATCTGCAACGGCTCGGCCATGCGGCCAACACCGGCTTCACCCTTTTCCGCCATCTGGCCCGCCATCGGACCGATAAAAGCAATGCCATCGCCTTTCAGCGTTGCGATGTTCCGCTTGGTGGCCTTGGCCTCCCACATTTTCGGGTTCATTGCAGGCGCCACTAGCATGGGACGATCGGTCGCCAGCAAAACGGTGGACGCCAGATCGTCCGCCAGCCCGTTTGCCATCTTCGCCAGAAGATCGGCAGTCGCGGGTGCCACCACAACGAGGTCGCAGCCGCGCGCCAGCCGAATATGGCCGACATCCTGCTCATCCTGGCGGGAAAAAAGTTCGGTAAACACATGGGTGGCGGACAGCGCCCCGACGGCAAGCGGCGTGACGAATTCCTGCGCGCCCCTTGTCATCACCGGCGTCACCGTCGCGCCGCGCTCTTTCAGGCGGCGGATCAGATCGAGGCTCTTATAGGCGGCAATACCGCCGGAGATGATGAGCAGAATATGCTTGTTCGACAGAGCCATGCGCAAAGACCAGTTTCCCGTTTAATCGGGAAACTAAGCGGTCAGTAGGCAAAGTGCAATCACGCCGCCTTGGCGACGTGATATTCCTTGATGGCGACCATCTTGATCGCCGGGAAACGCTCGGCTTCATATCGCAGCGAAAAGGCATCCTGCGCCAGAAACACCGGATCGCCGTCGAGGTCGCGGGCGATATCGCCGCGCTTGACGTTCAAGAACTTCTCGAACTCGGCGGGCTGATCGGACGAAATCCAGCGGCAGACAGAGAAGCGCGACATCTCGAAGGACACCGGCAGGCCATATTCGCCCATCAGCCGTTCTTTCAACACATCGAGCTGCAGTGCGCCGACGACGCCGACGATGGCCGGAGACCCGTCTTCTGGCGAAAACAGCTGCACGACGCCTTCTTCGGCCATCTGCTGCAGCGCCTCCTTCAGCTTCTTCGCCTTCATCGCATCCTCAAGCCGGACACGGCGCAGGATTTCCGGCGAGAAGTTCGGCACGCCCTGGAAGACGAGGTTTTCGCCTTCCGTCAGCGTGTCACCGATACGAAGCGTGCCGTGGTTGGGAATGCCGACCACATCACCGGCATAGGCCGTGTCCGCCAGCTGGCGCTGCGAGGCGAAGAAGAATTGCGGCGCGGTGAGGCCCATCTGCTTGCCGGTGCGCGCAAGGCGCGCCTTCATGCCGCGCTCCAGCTTGCCGGAACAGATGCGGGCAAAGGCGATGCGGTCGCGGTGGTTGGGGTCCATATTGGCCTGGATCTTGAAGACGAAGGCCGTCATCTTTTCTTCAGCTGCATGGACGAGGCGGGTATCGGCCACCTGATCGCGCGGCGGCGGAGCAAAATCGCCAAGCGCGTTGATCAGATCACGCACACCGAAGTTGCGAAGAGCCGAGCCGAAGAAGACCGGTGTCATGTGGCCTTCGAGAAACGCCTGACGGTCGAAGGGACGGCAGGCTTCCATGGCCAGTTCCGTTTCTTCGATAAAGGCATCCCGCTCGTTTTCAGGCAGCCTGTCGGCAACCGCCTGCGGACCGTTGACCGGCAGACCATCGATTTGCGTGTCGTTGCCGCGGAAGGTGTTTTCGGCGAGATTGTAAGCGCCGCAGAAGGTCTTCGAACGCCCGACCGGCCAGGTGATCGGTGAAGTGTCGAGCGCCAGCTTTTCTTCCACCTCATCGAGAATCTCGAAGGCGTCGCGGCTTTCACGGTCCATCTTGTTGATGAAGGTGATGATCGGAATGTCGCGCATGCGGCAGACTTCGAAAAGCTTCAGCGTGCGCGGCTCGATACCCTTGGCAGCATCGATGACCATGATGGCAGCGTCCACGGCCGTCAGCGTGCGGTAGGTGTCGTCGGCAAAGTCCTCGTGACCGGGCGTATCGAGAATGTTGAAGACGCGGTCGTTATATTCAAAGGTCATGACCGAGGTCACGACGGAGATGCCGCGCTCGCGCTCGATCTTCATCCAGTCCGAACGGGTCTGGATGCGATCCTTCTTGGCCTTCACCTCACCGGCAAGCTGGATCGCTCCGCCGAACAGCAAGAGCTTCTCGGTCAGCGTCGTCTTACCCGCATCCGGGTGCGCGATAATAGCAAAGGTGCGGCGGCGGGAGACCGCCTCGGCAAGTGTTTCGGCCATCTAACAAATCCTGTGGAATTGCGGGCTATCTAGCGTTTCGAGCCCGCTTTTGCAATTGACCTTGACCCCGCGAGCGCAAACTAATGCCGCATGAACACGCAAAACACCCCGTCTCCCGCCCTGAAACTCATCCGTCTTCCCAATGGTGAAGGCATCGAGCTGCCGTCCTACGAGACGACAGGCGCCGCCGGCATGGACCTTCGCGCTGCCGTCGAGGCTGGCGAGACGATGACGCTCCGCCCCGGTGAGCGAGCACTGGTGCCGACCGGTTTCATCTTCGAAGTCCCCTTCGGCTATGAGGCGCAGATCCGGCCGCGCTCCGGCCTTGCCATCAAGAACGGCATCACCTGCCTCAATTCGCCGGGCACCGTGGATAGCGACTATCGCGGCGAGGTGAAGGTCATTCTCGCCAATCTCGGGCAGGCGGATTTCACCATCGAGCGTGGCATGCGCATCGCCCAGATGGTGATTGCGCCGGTAACGCAGGTGACGGTCACTGAGGTCAGCGAGTTCACGGAGACGACGCGCGGTGCCGGCGGCTTCGGCTCGACCGGTGTCTAGTCATCACGACGTTGTGAGGCGGCAAATTCTGGAGTATGTCTCAACGGATTGACGCGAGGGGACATGTCCATGACCATCACCACTATCCTTGCCTACGCCATGGCCCTGTTCATCGCTGCAGCCATTCCAGGCCCAGGAATGACGGCGATCGTCGCGCGCGCTCTGGGCTCGGGTTTCCGCGAAACCTTCTTCATGGGGCTTGGTCTGGTGCTGGGAGATATGGTCTATCTGACGGCGGTCATCCTCGGTCTTGCCTTCGTCGCGCAGACCTTTCAGGAAGCCTTCATGGTGCTGAAATTCGCCGGTGCCGCCTACCTGCTTTACATCGCCTGGAAACTCTGGACCGCCGGGCTTCTGCCGCAGGACTTGCAGGCGAAGAAAAGTACCAGCATCGGCATGTCCTTCCTGTCCGGTCTGTTCATCACGCTCGGCAATCCCAAGACCATGTTGTTCTATGTCGCGCTCGTCCCGACCCTGATCGACATCCGCGGGATCGGCCTTCCCGAATATGCGCTTCTGATCGGCTTGACCTTTACCGTTCTGATGGCGGTATTGCTGCCCTATATCCTGCTGGCTTCCAAAGCCCGCGCATTGCTGAAGCGCCCAAGCGCCTTGACGATCCTCAACCGCATCGCAGCAGGCATCCTGGCGGGAACCGCGGCGATGATTGCGACACGCGCCAGTTGAGAACGGTCTTCTACGTCAGGCCCTGAGATTGGTGATCTATCCCAGGCACCTCGCCCTATAAGCACGTTTGTTCTCTGGCTTCCCTGCCAGTATCGCCCTATCCTGCGCGCGATTGCATGAGGACATAAGGCAGGAGAGCAGGCATGTCGGAAGCGAAGAAACCCGGACGCGGACGCATCTATTCCTCGATCACCGAAACGATCGGCGACACGCCGCTGGTGCGTCTGGACAAGCTGGCGAAGGAAAAGGGTGTGCACGCGACGCTTCTGGCAAAGCTCGAATTCTTCAACCCCATCGCCTCCGTCAAGGATCGCATCGGCGTGGCGATGATCGAGTCGCTGGAAGCGCAAGGAAAGATCGCCCCCGGCAAGACGACGCTTGTCGAACCGACCTCTGGCAATACCGGCATTGCGCTCGCCTTTGCCGCTGCCGCCAAGGGCTACAAGCTGATCCTCACCATGCCGGAGACCATGTCGGTCGAGCGCCGCAAGATGCTGGCGCTGCTCGGTGCCGAGCTGGTTCTAACGGAAGGCCCAAAGGGCATGAAGGGCGCGATTGCCAAGGCGCATGAATTGGCAGAAACGCTGCCCGACGCCATCATCCCCCAGCAGTTCGAAAACCCCGCCAATCCGGAAATTCACCGCAAGACGACGGCAGAGGAGATTTGGAACGACACCAATGGCTCGGTCGATATCTTTGTGTCCGGCATCGGCACGGGTGGGACGATCACGGGCGTCGGTCAGGTGCTGAAGGGCCGCAAGCCAGATATCAAGGTCGTGGCCGTCGAGCCCACAGACAGTCCGGTTCTGTCCGGCGGTACACCCGGCCCGCACAAGATCCAGGGCATCGGTGCAGGCTTTGCGCCGAGCATTCTCGATACCAAGATCTACGACGAGATCGTCACCGTCAGCAATGACGATGCTTTCGAGACCGCACGCCTGGCGGCACGGCTGGAAGGCGTTCCGGTCGGCATTTCCTCAGGCGCGGCGCTTGCCGCTGCCATCAAGGTGGGCGCGCGGGAGGAGAACGCTGGCAAGACCATCGTGGTGATCATTCCGTCCTTCGCGGAACGGTATCTTTCCACCGCGCTGTTCGAAGGACTCGGCCTGTAAGAAACGATAATTGAGCGGCGGCAATGAATGCCGCCCGCTCTCAGGCCAGACGCTTGACGATGACCGGTGCGGACGCAATGGGTGCGTCCGAAATTGCGTAATAGCTCCGCACGGATGCAGCGATATGGTCTGCGTCTTCACGGCTTGCCGCATGCACCATGGCAATCGGCTGGCCTTCCTCCACCTTCGTGCCGAGCGGCAGGATGTCCGACAGACCGACGCGGTGGTCGATCCGGTTGCTGGGGTGACGACGTCCCCCGCCAAGCTCAACGACCGCCATTCCGACATCCCGCGCCCGGCAGGATGCAAGCCATCCACCTGTCTGGGCTTTGACAGATACGACGTGCGGTGCGGCTTTCAGATAATGTTGAGGCCGGTCGATGAAGTCGGCTGGTCCACCGAGTGCGCTGACCATCTGGCCAAAGCGCTCCATGGCGCGACCGGAAGAGAGCGACTCGCGCGCCATTGCCTCGGCATCGGTCAGCGTCGACGCCACGCCGCCCTGCACCAACATCTCTGAGGCAAAAGCAAGCACCAGCATCTCGATGCGCGTGCCGCCTTTTCGACCCTGCAGGAAATCCAGGCAGTGAACGATTTCGAGCGTATTACCAGCTGCATCCGCGAGAGGCTCGTTCATGTCGGTGATCAACGCCGACGTTTTTACGCCCGCACCATTGGCGACCTGCACCAGGGCCGCAGCCAGTAGCTCAGCTTCCTCGGCAGTCAGCATGAAGGCGCCGCTGCCGAATTTGACGTCAAGCACCAGCGTCTCGAGACCCGCTGCGAGCTTCTTCGACAAGATGGAGGCGGTAATCAGCGGTATGGAATCCACCGTCGCCGTCACGTCGCGGATGGCATAAAGCCGCTTGTCCGCAGGTGCGAGATCGCCCGTCTGGCCGATGATGGCGCAGCCGACATCCTTGACGGTGCGCCGGAACAGCGCCTCATTCGGCATCACATCATAACCGGGGATGGCTTCGAGCTTGTCCAGTGTCCCGCCGGTATGGCCAAGACCACGGCCGGATATCATCGGGACCGCCAGCCCACAGGCCGCAACGATCGGTGCAAGCATCAGCGAGACATTGTCGCCGACACCCCCGGTCGAATGCTTGTCGGAGATCGGCTTGCCAATATCGGCCCAGGAGAGCACATCGCCGCTGTCACGCATGGCGAGGGTGAGCGCCACCGTCTCCTCGCGCGTCATGCCGCGAAAGTACACCGCCATGGCGAAAGCCGCCGCCTGACCTTCGGAAATCGAACCGTCGGAGAGTGCAGCGATGAAGGCCGAAATATCGGTTGCGGCAAGCGTCTCGCCATCACGCTTGCGGCGGATGATTTCCTGCGGAAGCATGGGAGATCAATATCCGCTGGCGGCTTTGGCCGGCTCGCCACCCGCCAGAACGGTCAAGACGTCATCCAGCAGGCTGGAGGCTCCGAAGCGGAAGGTGGAGGGCATGGCCCAATTGGGCTGCATGATGGTTTCTGCCAGACGCAGGTAAAGCGTCGCATCGGCAACCGTGCCAATCCCGCCCGCGGGCTTGAAGCCGACCTTCTTCCTGCTGTCGCGGATGGCCTGCAGTATGATGTCGGCCGCTTCCAGCGTCGCATTGACCGCGACCTTGCCGGTGGAGGTCTTGATAAAGTCAGCCCCTTCGGCAATGGCAATTTCGCTGCCACGGCGGATGAGCGTCTTGTCCTTCAACTCGCCCGTTTCGAGGATGACTTTCAGCAGGATCGGTTCTGGGCAGGCCTTGCGAACGGCTGCGACCATCTCGGCGACCGATACTTCATCGCCTGCGATGAATTTACGGTAGGGGATGACGAGATCGATTTCGTCGGCGCCATCGCGGATGGCGTGCTCGGTTTCGCCAACAACGGTCGCGACATCCAGGTCGCCCGATGGAAAATTGACGACGGTGGCAATGCGGATCGAATGATTGTTGCCGAAGGCCGCGCGCGCCTGCGCGACGAAACGCGGCCAGATGCAGATGGCAGCCGTATTGCCGAACTGCGTGTGCGCTCTCTGGCAGAGGCTGACGATTTGCTCGGGCGTGCAATCGTCTTTCAGATTTGTCAGGTCCAGCAAGGACAAAGCGAGGCTGGCTGCTTCGCGCGGGCGCTGAAGTTCCATGCTTAGTTTCCTCCCGAAATCATTTCCGTTAAAACAGCGGCAAGGCGTTTACCGCCGATCGGAGCCATGTCTTTTGTCTCGTCATGGCTCAGTTCAGCACCGGTCATGCCGGCACCGTAATTGGTAATAACGGAAGCTGCGGCAACGCGCATCCCGAAAAAGCGCGCAAGGATCACTTCCGGTACGGTGGACATGCCCACAGCATCGGCACCGAGCGTGCGCGCCATGCGAATTTCCGCCGGCGTTTCAAAGCTTGGTCCGGAAAACCACATATAGACGCCGGAAAACAGCGGCACGGTTGCACGGATGGCCGCATTGCGCATGGCAAGCGTCATATCCGCATCGTAAGCGCTGGTCATGCCGACGAAGCGCTTATCGCTCTCCTCGCCGATCAGCGGGTTCATGCCGGAATAGTTGATGTGGTCGGTAATCTGCATCACCGATCCGGGCGGCATGTCCTGGCGAACCGAGCCTGCGGAATTGGTGAGGATCAGCGACTGTACGCCGATACCCGCCAGCGCCTCGATCGCGGGACGCATGGCCGAGGCATCGCCCCTTTCGTAGTAATGCACACGGCCGGACAGCATGATGACCGGCTGACCGCCCAGATACCCGGCTACCACTTCGCCAGCATGGCCGGAGACGGCGCTTTCCGGAAAGCCCGGAATGTCCGCATAAGGGATGCGGATCGGGTCCACCACCTCATCCACCAGCACGCCGAGGCCGGAGCCGAGCACGATGGCTGTGCGGGGAACAAGCCCATTCAGCCGTTCCACCAAAACGTCGATGATCGCGTGATCCATCTTACAACTCGGTCTTGAAGCTGAAGGGCAAAAGTTCGTCCATGGTCATCACCTTCTGCACGCCGCTCTCGTCACAGAGATAGACCTTGGTCTCGGGCGTGGCGAACTCGGCAATCTTCTGGCGGCAGCCGCCGCAAGGCGGGCAGAGCGCCAGCTTTTCTGCGATGACGGCGATCTCCTTGATCTGCTTGGCGCCGCCCATCACCATGGCGCTGATGGCGGAAGGCTCCGCGCACCAGCCCTGCGGGAAGGACAGGTTTTCGATATTGGCGCCCTTGTAGACTTTGCCGTCTTCGGCACGGATCGCAGCGCCAACAGGGAACTTCGAGTAGGGCGCATGGGCAAAGCCCATGGCCTCACGGGCGGCTTCGAAGAGCGCGTGGGTCGTCGGTTCGTTCAGCATCGATCAACGCTCCTTGGAGTAGGCAACACCACCGGCCTTTGGCGGCTTGGCAACGCCGATGAAACCGGCGAGCAGAATGCAGGTGAGGATATAGGGCAGCGCCTGGAAGATCTGCACCGGCACTTCGCCGATGCCGGGGATCGCCTTGCCCTGCATGAAGTTCGCCATCGCATCGAGGAAGCCGAAGAGAAGGCAGGCAAACATGACCGGGACCGGCTTCCACTTGGCGAAGATCAGAGCGGCAAGTGCAATATAGCCCTTGCCGGCAGACATGTTGGCAATGAAGGCTGCCGACTGCGCAACGGCAAGATAGGTACCGGCAAAGCCGCACAGGAAACCGGCAACGATGACGGCGCGGAAGCGCATCCATGCCACCGAAATGCCAGCCGTATCTACGGCACCTGGGTTCTCACCGACAGCGCGCAGACGAAGGCCAAAGCGCGTGCGGTAAAGCACCCACCAGGAAATCGGCACGGCCAGGAAGGCAAGATACGTCAAGATGTTGTTGCCGGAAATGACATTGGCGTAGAGAGGGCCGATGAAGGGCACCTCACGCATCATGTCTACACCCGGCAGAATGATCGGCGTGAAGCGGCCTTCGCCGGTGATCTGCGGCGTGCGTCCGCCCTGGCCGAACCAGGCTTGACCCAGAACGACGGTGAGGCCAGCGGCGACGAAGTTCAGAGCCACGCCGGAGACGATCTGGTTGCCGCGGTTGGTGATGACGGCGAAGCCATGCACCAGCGAGAAGAAGATCGAGATACCGATGCCGGCGGCAAGGCCAGCCCACGGGTCTTTGGTCAGATAGGCAACGCAGGCGGATGCGAAGGCGGCAGCCAGCATCTTGCCTTCCAGACCGATATCGAACACGCCGGCGCGTTCGGAGAATAACCCCGCAAGGGCGGTAAACAGAAGCGGAATGGTC
This sequence comes from Agrobacterium sp. CNPSo 3708, assembly GCF_028674915.1. Classification (NCBI taxonomy): domain Bacteria; kingdom Pseudomonadati; phylum Pseudomonadota; class Alphaproteobacteria; order Hyphomicrobiales; family Rhizobiaceae; genus Agrobacterium; species Agrobacterium sp. CNPSo 3708. The sequence continues at coordinate 529,532 of NZ_JAQZSF010000001.1, read as the reverse complement.
AGGCGGACGGTCGAACCGAGAATGCTGACCAGCATGTCGAAGCTTTCCATGGCCTTACCTCTTCACGAAATTCTGGTAGATGCGCACAAGCGCGGGGCGATACATAAATTCAAGGGCACCGGCGAACAGGATCACCAGACCCTGGATGACGACGATCATCTCACGGGTGATGTTGGGCATTTCAAACGAAAGATCCGCGCCGCCCTGATAGAGAATGCCGAAGAGCAGCGCCGCAAAGACGATGCCAAGTGGATGGCTTCTGCCCATCAGCGAGACGGCAATCCCGACGAAGCCGGCACCTGCGACGAACTCCACCTGAAGACGGGCTGACGCCCCCATGACCGGGTTCAACGCCATCATGCCGGCAAGACCGCCGGAGATCAGCATGGTGATGATGACCGTGCGTGAGTAGGGCATGCCGGCATAGATAGCCGCTTGCGGGCTGAAACCGAGGGCGCGCATCTCATAGCCAAGCTTGGTACGCCAGATCAGCACCCACACCAGAAACGCCATGACGAGCGCGATGATGAAGGACACATTGAAGGGTGCGGGGCCAAGCTTGAGGCCGAACAATGCCATCAGCCAGTCGAGCTTCGGCAACTGTCCGCCGGGCAGGAATGTGCGGGTTTCCGGCGCCATCTTGCCCGGAACGATCAGCACGTTGACGAGCAGATAGACCATCAATGCCGCGGCAATGAAGTTGAACATGATCGTGGTGATGACGATGTGGCTGCCGCGCTTGGCCTGCAGCCAGCCGGGAATGAACGCCCAGGCAGCGCCGAAGACAGCGGCACCGATGACGGCGAAAGGCATCGTCACATACCAGGGAACGTAACGGTCGAGCGTGAGCGCCACGAGTGCCGCACCCAGACCACCGATATAGGCCTGTCCTTCAGAGCCGATATTGAAAAGCCCGGCATGGAAGGCGACGGCGACGGAAAGCCCGGTGAAGATGAAGCTCGTCGTGTAGAACAGGGTAAAGCCAATGGCGTCGCCACGACCGAGCGCGCCCTCGATCAAGAGCCGAAGGGCTGCGAAGGGATCTTCGCCGATCGACCAGACGACGAGGCCTGAGATGAAGAAGGCCGTCAGGATGTTCAGAAACGGCAGAACGCCGTATGTGATCCAACCGGGCAGGGGAACGGAAGCTGTACTCATGTGTGTGGCCTTATGCGGCAATGCCGGCCATCATCAGGCCCAGCGTCTGTTCTTCGGCTTCCGCCGTCTTTTCTCCAACGACCCGGCCGGCAAACATTACCAGAATGCGGTCCGAGAGCGAGCGGATTTCATCCAGTTCAACGGAGACCAGAAGTATGGCCTTGCCCGCATCGCGCATGTCGATGATGCGGCGGTGAATGAACTCGATCGCACCGATATCGACGCCACGCGTTGGCTGGCCAATGATCAGCATGCTCGGGTCGCGCTCGATTTCGCGCGCAACGACGATCTTCTGCTGGTTGCCCCCGGAAAAATTGGCGGTCTTCAGCCGGGCATTTGGCGGGCGGATATCGTATTTCTCGATCTTTTCGACCGCATCCTTGCGAATGGCTTCGGGATCGAGAAACGGACCTTTTCCATAGCGTTCGTCACGATGATAGCCGAGGATCGAATTCTCATATTCCTCGAACTTCAAGATCAGACCCATATGGTGGCGGTCTTCCGGGATATGGGCCAGACCGAGTTGGCGCAAGATGGCCGGATCGACCTTGTCCACCTGCTTGCCACCGATCAGGATTTCACCCGAATGCGGCTTGCGAATTCCGGCAATGGCTTCCAGGAGTTCGGACTGACCGTTTCCGGCAACGCCCGCAATGCCGACGATTTCGCCAGCGCGCACATCGAAGGAAACATTGTCCACCATGGTCACGCCACGGCTGTCCTTCACCGTCAGATTACGGACCGAAAAAAGAACCTCGCCAGGCTTGGCTTCACCCTTTTCGACGCGCAGCAGAACGCGGCGACCGACCATCAACTCGGCCAGTTCTTCCACCGTCGTCTCCGACGTCTTGCGCGTCGCCACCATCTCGCCGCGGCGCATGACGGAGACCTCGTCGGTAATCGCCATGATTTCGCGCAGCTTGTGGGTGATGAGGATGACCGTCTTGCCCTGGTCGCGCAACACGCTCAGTATCTTGAACAGGTGATCGGCTTCAGCAGGCGTCAAAACGCCGGTCGGCTCGTCGAGGATCAGGATTTCCGCGCCGCGATACATGGCTTTCAAGATTTCCACGCGCTGCTGCAGTCCGACCGGCAGATCCTCGATGATCGCATCCGGATTGACCTCGAGGCCATATTCATTCTCAAGGCGCTTCAGTTCCTTGCGGGTGGCCGCCGTGCCTTTGGACAGAAGAGCGCCGCCCTCCGCACCGAGCATGACATTTTCCAGCACGGAAAAATTTTCGACCAGCATGAAGTGCTGGTGCACCATGCCGATACCGGCGTCGATGGCAGCCTGGCTGTCCTTGATGGTAACGGGGTTGCCGTTGACCCGGATTTCACCGGAATCGGCCTGATAGAAGCCGTAAAGGATCGACATCAGGGTCGACTTGCCGGCACCGTTTTCCCCGATGATGCCGTGGATCGTCCCCTTGGCAACGGTCAGATTGATATTTTTATTGGCGTGAACGGCACCGAACGACTTGTCGATGCCCACGAGCTCGATTGCAGGGTTCATACTCAAACCAAAACCTCTCCGAAGGCTGGATATGAAAAGGGCGCAAGATGAAAAACATCATGCGCCCCTGTCAAATTTCATATCATTTCGGGCAGGAATTGTCCGACATGTAGTCGTGAACCTTGACGGCGCCGGAGATGATGTCTGCTTTCGCCTTGTCGGCAGCTGCCGCCATTTCAGGCGTGATCAGAGCCTTGTTGTTGTCATCGACAGCATAAGCCACGCCATCTTCCTTGACGCCGAGCGCGTTGACGCCAGCGGTGAACTTGTCGTCTTTGACGTCCTTGAACGCGTTGTAGACGGCGAGATCGACGCGCTTGACCATCGATGTCAGAACCGAGCCCGGATGCAGGTGGTTCTGGTTGGAATCGACGCCGATCGAGTACTTCTTGTTGTCGGCTGCAGTCTGGAGAACGCCGAGACCCGTCGCACCGGCTGCCGCGTAGATCACGTCCGCGCCCTGGTCGATCTGGTTCTTGGTCAGTTCACCGCCACGCACCGGGTCGTTCCAGGCTGCACCCGTCGTGCCGGTCATGTTCTGGAAGACTTCGATCTTGTCGTTGGCAGCCTTGGCGCCCTGGGCGTAGCCGCAGGCGAATTTGCGGATCAGCGGAATGTCCATGCCGCCGATGAAGCCGACCTTGCCGGTCTTGGACGCCATGCCGGCGAGCAGACCCACGAGGTAGGAGCCTTCTTCTTCCTTGTAGACGACCGAGCGCACATTCGGCAGGTCGACGACGGAGTCGACGATCACGAACTTGGTGTCGGGAAATTCTTTAGCCACTTTCTCCATGGCGGAGGTCCAGGCAAAGGACACTGCAACCACCGGATTGAAGCCGCGGCTTGCGAAGTTGCGGATCGCCTGTTCACCCTGCGTGTCGCTGGTCGGCTCGAAATCGCGGAACTCGATGCCGGTTTCAGACTTGAACTTCTCAGCGCCCGTTGCAGCAGCTTCGTTGAACGACTTGTCGAACTTGCCGCCCGTTCCGTAGACCAGTGCAGGCTTGATATCCGCGGCCAAGGCGGAAGCCGACATCGCAGCAAGCGCGAAAAGCGTCAGAAGGGATTTTTTCATTTTGCAGCCCTGTTGTTGCAGTTTAATTTTATTAAAAAGGGTCCTCCCGCAAGCCCTTATGCTGGGCATGTTCTGCGGAAAAGCCAGCCTTGTGGGCTGAGCGTGAGGAGCATCCTTGCACGGCTGCGAGAAAAATTCACCCGTTTTTTTTGCCCGGTGGAAAACCTCTTTTCTGGTGGTTTTTTAATCTCTTCCACCGGGCAGTTGCCATACAACTAGGCGATGTTGCAGGTCACGCCGGTTCCCCTCAATCCGCAATAGCCGCCCGGGTTCTTGGCGAGATATTGCTGATGGTAGTCCTCGGCATAATAGAAGATATCGAGCGGCTCGATCTCGGTGGTGATCTTCGGACGATGACCGGCCGTTTCCAGCGCTTGTTGGAAGGAATCGCGGGCGGCCTTGGCTTCGGCGAGTTGCGCATCATTGGTCGTATAGATTACCGAGCGATAGGTCGTGCCGACATCGTTCCCCTGACGCATGCCCTGGGTCGGATCATGTTCTTCAAAGAAGATCTTCAGGAGTTGAGCCAGCGTCACCTGTGACGGGTCATAGACCACCTTGACCACCTCGGCATGGCCGGTCAGCCCTGTCGTGGTTTCCTGGTAGTGCGGGTTACGGGTCATTCCACCGGAGTAGCCCACTGCGGTGACATAGACGCCGGGCGTCTTCCAGAACAGCCGTTCTGCACCCCAGAAGCAGCCCATTCCGAGATAGATCGTTTCAAACCCGTCGGGGTAGGGACCTTTCAGGCTTCTTCCATTGACGAAATGGTGTTCCGGCACGACCACCGCCTCATCCCGGCCGGGGATCGCGGTCTCTGCGGTCGGCATCACTGTCTTTTTTGAAAGGGTATCGAATCCAAACATTGCAGTCTCCCTGCGGCGATCGGCGCCGCGTTCCGCTCTCATGCAGTGTGGGATGCTGGTATCGTCAGGCCGCAAAACGACCGAGCGGTCTTGGCTTTCGGTAGCCTGCCATCCAGAAAAGCAGCGAAAGACCAAGAAGAACCGCGAAGGCAGGAACGGCATTCAGGCCGTTTTCGATCCAGCGCCACGCTTCCGGGTGAATATAGTGTGCCGTCACGCTTTCTGCCATGGCAAGCGAGGAAGGAAAAACTTCCGCCCAGCCTTCGCGAAAGCTCAAGAGATCGACGGAGGATGTGGAAACCGAGCGGATGGAATCGAAGACGCCAACGCCAATTGCGCACAGAAGAAGCAGAAAGCTAAGAAACCGGAACAAGGCTTTCATGGCAGGACTCCCCGGCGGCTTACTTAACAGGACAGTCGCCCAAGGCGACCTTCTCCTGGTTCTGGATAAAGTCCGAAGCAGCGCTTTGCAATCTCCTCATGAACAGCCTTTTCACAGACATTTAAAAAAACTGTCAGAATCGGGTTGATCGCCGCGAATTCATCGGTATATATCGCGCCGTTCCAGTGATTTGCATTTCCCAAACATGCAGATTGTAAAGAAGGACAGGTGGCCGAGTGGTTTAAGGCGCACGCCTGGAACGCGTGTGTGCGTGAAAGCGTACCGTGGGTTCGAATCCCACCCTGTCCGCCATTTTGCGCTTACAAATTCTCACGATATTTTTGAATTCACAAAGATCGAGCGCATTGCAAGTGACTCTTCTTGTAATTGCTTTGCGCACTCTTAATCCCTCCCAAAATTGAAACTTGTCCATGTTACCAAAACTTAAGGTGATTTTGGCGTGATAAGGATGTTTCCTGAGACTGGAAGGTCTCAACGATACGGTGGGCGTATCGCGGCTTTCTCCATCAAGTCGGACCCCCCGCATGAAAAAAATCTGGATACTCTTCAGCATACTGGTTGTCGTCGCTGTTGCGGCTTGGCCGTTTCGTGACGAGATCCCCTATATCAAATCGTTGCCTTTCGTCGCTTCGCAAGGGGCCGTGACGCACACGGCTTCTGCTGATGGAAAGGCCGGGGGAGATAAGGCCGCCGCCCAGGATGGCGGCGGTCACGACCGGGCGAAGGGCCAGGGCGGCGGGCGGCGCAATGGCGGTCCGCCTGCGGTTTCCACAGTCACGGTCGAAGAAGCGGCCTTGCCGATGGATGTGGAAGCGACCGGGTGGGCTGTTGCTGCGGATTCCACCAACATCGCCCCGCGTGAAGCGGGTACGGTCGCGTCTGTGGCCGCCACGAGTGGCCAGGAGGTCAAGGCGGGCGATCTCATCATCAAGATGGATGATCGCTTTGCGAGCGCTGCCGTTGCCAAGGACAAGGCCAACATCGCGTCCGATCAGGCCAGTCTGGCGCAGGCGCAGGCGGCATTCGATCGCGCGACCGCGCTTGCCAAACAGAGTGCTGAGTCCCAACAGGTGCTGGATCAGGCCCGCGCAGCCCGCGACATGGCCGCTGCCAAGATCGATGCCGACAAGGCAACATTGCAGTCCGACGAGGCAACCCTTCAGGACACCGAAATCCGCGCGCCCTATAATGGTCGCCTCGGCATCATCACCATTAGCCCTGGCGCCTATCTCAGCGCCGGTGTGACGATTGTCAGCATCACCCGTTACGATCCGATTTACATGCAGTTCAGGCTGCCCCAGCGCTATCTGGAGCAACTGCGTGAAGGGATGAAAAACGGCGCGACGGTCGATATCGACCCGGTGGCAACCGGCGGAACGGCGATCCAGGGAAAGCTTGCCTATTTCGACAACACCGTCGATCAGGCATCGGGTACGGTGCTGGTCAAGGCCGCGTTCAAGAACGACAAGGGCCTCGTCTGGCCCGGTCAGTCCGCCGATGTCGTCGTTCACTTCCAGTCGGATCAGAAGCAGATCGTTGTGCCGACAGTGGCGCTGAGGGCAGGACCGAACGGGCAATTCGTCTATACCGTGGATGACAGCCACCATGTTCACATGACGCCTGTCGATGTCATCCGCTCGAACGGCAATATGACGGCGATCGCCAGCGGCCTCTCTGCCGGACAACGCATCATCGTCGAAGGGCAGTCTGAACTGACGGATGGTCAGACGGTCGTCGATACGCCGGAAGCTGCGGCCGGTCAGCCAAACAAAGTTGCACAGAACGCGCCCGCCACGGAGATTGCCCAGTGATCGCACGTTTTTGCATCAATCGCCCCGTCGCGACAATCCTTCTTGCGATCGGGCTGACGCTCGCTGGCTTCGCCGGCTACAGGCTGCTGCCTGTGGCGGCGTTGCCAAAAGTGGACTTTCCCACCATCAACGTCTCTGCGTCACTCTCCGGTGCCTCGCCGGAGACCATGGCGACCTCGGTCACGACACCGCTCGTCAAGCAGTTCGAGACCATTCCCGGCATCAGTGAAATCAGCGCCACCAACACGCTCGGCAACACCTCCATCGTCATCCAGTTCGACCTGAACCGCGATATCGACGCAGCTGCAGCGGATGTGCAGGCGGCCATTTCGCGCGCGCAGCGACAGTTGCCGAGCAACATGACCACCGCGCCGAGCTACCGCAAAACCAACCCGGCGGACGCGCCGGTCCTGTTGCTGGCCGTCAACAGCAAGGAAATGCCGGCAAGCAAGGTGGACGATATTGCGGAGAACATCATCTCGCCGCTGCTTTCGACAATTTCAGGCGTGGCGCAGGTGAGTGTTTACGGCGCAAAAACCTATGCTGTCCGCGTGGGTCTCGAACCCTCCAAACTTCAGGCCCGCAATCTTGGCGTCGATACGGTCACGACAGCCATTGCACAGGCGAACAATCAGGTCCCGGTCGGCGCGCTGGAAAACAAGAGCCAGCGCCTGACGATCGATGCCGATACGCAAAGAACCAATGCAGAGGAGTTCAAGTCGCTGGTCGTCGCCACCGCAAACGGTGCGCCGATCCATCTGGGCGATGTCGCCAATGTCCAGGATGGCGTGGACAATCCGGATGCCGGCAGCTGGTTCGACGGCGAACCCGCCATCATTCTCGCCGTCCAGCGCCAGTCGGATGCCAATACGGTCGATGTGGTGAAAGCCATCCAGGACAAGTTGCCGGCGCTTCGCGAACAATTGCCGCCCTCGATCAACATCCATGTCATGAACGACACGTCCGTTGCCATCAAGGACGCCGTTTCGGATGTTCAGTTCACACTGTTCCTGACAATCGCGCTCGTTGTTCTGGTCATCTATCTGTTCACCGGACACCTGACCGCGACCATCATTCCGGGCCTTGCCGTTCCCCTGTCGCTGATTGCGGCCTTCGGCGCCATGTATGTCCTGGGATACAGCATCGACAACATCTCGCTTTTGGGGCTGACGCTCTCGGTCGGTCTCGTCGTGGATGATGCCATCGTCATGCTGGAGAATATTCTGCGCCTGCATGAAGAGGGGCTGCCCATGCGTGAGGCCGCACTCAAAGGTGCAGCGGAAGTCAGTTCCACCATTCTGTCCATGTCGATATCGCTCGTTGCCGTGTTCATCCCTATTCTTCTGATGGGTGGCGTGGTTGGCCGTCTGTTCAACGAATTCGGCATGGTGGTGACGCTCGCCATCCTGGCATCGGCGCTCGTGTCCCTGACGGTGACGCCGATGCTCGCTTCGCGCCTGTCGTCTCATTCCTCCAGACCGCCGGCGATCATTCGCTGGTTCGATGCCGGTTTCGACCGCACCCTTGGCGTTTACGACCGCGCCGTCGGATGGTGCCTGCGCCATCGCGGCTTTGTTCTTTTGTGCTTCCTGGGCTCGGTCGCAGCATCCGGCCTGTTGTTCTGGACCCTGCCATCCAGCTTCTTTCCGCAGGAAGACATTGGCCAGCTGTCGGTCTCGACCCGTGCGCGTGAGGACATTTCCTATACCGACATGAGTGACCTGCAGAACCAGGTGGCGGCAGCGATCCGCACCAATCCCGCCGTCCTGCATGTCACCTCCATCGTTGGCGGCGGTTCGCGCAGCCCGCTGAACAACGGCTCCATGTTCGTGCAGTTAAAGCCGAAAGCGGATCGAGAACCGCTCCAGCAGACACTGGCTGAGTTGACCAAGGCAACCGCGAAGATTCCCGGTATCAGAACCTACATCACGCCGCAGCAGAGCCTCCGCTTTGGCGGCCGCAGTTCGGCCTCGCAATATCAGCTCGTCGTACAGGGCCTGAGCGCCGATGCCACAAGCCTTTGGTCGGGCAAGCTGATGGACGAGATGCGCAAGGACCCGACATTCACGTCCGTCACATCTGACGCGCAGAATGGCGCAATTGCCGCAACCATCGTGATTAATTCCGAGAAGGCGGCAGCCTACGGCATTACCAACGATCAGCTGCGCAAGACGTTGGAAATGTCTTTTGGTGGCTATGACGCCGCCCAGATCCAATCGACGGGCAACAGCTATAATGTGATCGTCGAGTTCGATCGCTCCAAGCCCTGGACCGCAGACTCCCTGCGCGACATCAATATTCTTTCCACCAAGACCAACACGCTGGTACCGCTGTCCAACTTTGCCACGGTGGAGAGCAAGCCGGCGCCGGTCGCCATCAACCAGACGGGACAGCTGGTCTCGACCACCATCTCCTTCAATCTGCCGGATGGTGTCTCGCTGAGCCAGGCCATGCAGCGCATCGACCAGGTCAAGGCGCAGATCGGCCTTCCTAACGACGTCTTCACCACCTATGGCGGCACGGCAGCGATCTTCCAGCAGTCACAGGGCAATACCGGTCTGCTGATATTGGCCGCGGTGCTGACCATCTACGTGGTGCTGGGCGTTCTCTATGAAAGCTTCATCCATCCGCTCACCATTCTGTCGGGCCTGCCGGCGGCCGCCTTCGGCGCACTTCTGGCGCTTAAAATCATGGGTATGGACTTTTCCATCATCGCCCTGATCGGCCTTCTGATGCTGATCGGCATCGTCAAGAAGAATGCGATCATGATGATCGACGTGGCGGTGGACAATATGCGCAGCAAGGGAGAGGCGGCGGCGGTCGCCATCCACGAGGCCTGCGTCCGCCGTTTCCGCCCGATCATGATGACGACCTTCTGCGCGCTTCTTGGTGCATTGCCGATCGCGCTTGGCTCCGGTGCCAGTTCCGAACTTCGCCAGCCCTTGGGTGTCGCGGTGGTCGGCGGCCTGCTGGTGTCACAGGTCCTTACTCTCTTCATCACGCCGGTGATTTTCGTCGAGATGGAGCGTGCGGGCCAAGCTCTTGGCAGGCTGTTCTCCCGCCGTCACACGGTGGAACATGAGGCCAATAGCGAGACGGCCAGCAAGCCCAACAAGGCGGCCGCATGATTGCGCCGCTCCCGAAGGCACAAAAAAGCCCGGTCGCCCGGGCTTTTGAAATTCATGCTGGTTAGTTCGTCGGCATCGGTGCCGCAGGTGCATTTGGAGCCGGCAGCGGGGCCGGATTGTCGGACAGCGTGCGCAAATAGGCGATGAGATCGGCGCGCTCTGTTTCCTTCTTGATGCCTGCAAAGCCCATGGCCGTGCCAGGGACATGCTTCTTCGGTGCTTCGATGAAGTAGCTCAAGTGATCGTAGTCCCACTTCTCGGAGCTACCCTTGGAGAAATCCTTCATGCCAGCGGAATAGCTGAAGCCTGCGTGGCTGGCGATCGGGCGGTTGACCACGTCGAAGAGGTTAGGGCCGACTTTATTGGGGCCGCCCTTGTCCCCGGTGTGACAGCTCGTGCATTTCTTGAACACGGTTTCGCCCTTGGCGGCATCGGCAGTTGCAAGAAGCTTGGCAATCGGTGTTGCAGGCGCCTCGGCTGCGCCTCCGGCGGCCTCGCCTGCACCGGATGTCTCTGCAACGATCGTATAGCCTTCCTTTTCCGGGGCAGCGGAATGGAAAATTGCGTCCGAGGCTATTGATACCGTCATAAGGACGAAGATCGTGCCAAGAAACGCACCGACCGCCATATTAACCCGTGAATTCATTGATTTGCGCTCCCTCACAACCGTTTGCATGAAACGGGCATCTTGAAATTGCGTGAAAGCTATGGCTTTTGCACAGCCTGCGCAACTTGAATATGCTCTCCGCCCCCGTGACGTATTGCCACTTTTCCGGCGGAATTTGAAGGGTGTCGGATGAATAATCGAAATTTCGAAAAAGCTATCGTGCTTATTCCCGCACGAATGGCCTCGACCCGCCTTCCGGGCAAGCCTTTGGCCGACATTAACGGCAAGCCGATGATCGTTCAGGTTGCCTTGCGCGCCCGCGAAGCAGGCGCCGAACGCATCGTTGTCGCGGTGGATGACGAGCGCGTTTTCGACGCGGTCAGGTCGGCCGGTTTCGATGTCATCATGACCCGGAACGATCACCAATCCGGCTCCGACCGCATCTACGAAGCCTTGCAAAAGGCCGATCCGGAGGGCCGCGCCGAATTCGTCATCAATGTTCAAGGCGATCTTCCGACCATTGAGCCGGAAACGATTCGCGCCTCGCTGCTGCCGATGGACAATCCTGAGGTCGATATCGCCACCCTGACCGTGCCGATCACCGACGAGGATGAAAAGACCAATCCGAGCATCGTCAAGATCGTCGGCAGCCCGCTTTCGCAAACCCGTCTTCGTGCGCTCTATTTTACGCGCGCGACGGCGCCCTATGGCAACGGACCGCTCTACCATCATATTGGGCTCTACACCTATCGGCGTGCCGCGCTGGAGAAATTCGTGTCACTGAAGCCGTCCGTGCTTGAGCTGCGCGAGAGCCTCGAACAGTTGCGCGCACTGGAAGCCGGCATGCGGATCGATGCGGAGATCGTGCGCTCCATTCCACTCGGCGTCGACACCCAGCCGCAGCTTGAGACCGCCCGCAAGATCCTTGCCAACAGACAGAATTGAAGATCGTACCATGACCAGCAGCAATCGCATTGCCTTCCAGGGCGAATATGGCGCAAATTCCGACATGGCCTCTCGCGATGTCTTTCCGGATATGGACCCGCTGCCGTGCCCGACCTTCGAAGATGCGTTCAATGCGCTGGAAAATGGCGACGCCGATCTGGCGATGATCCCGATCGAAAACACACTGGCCGGACGCGTGGCAGATATTCATCACCTGCTTCCGGAATCGCGCCTGCACATCATCGGCGAATATTTCATGCCGATCCGCTTCCAGCTGATGGTGCTGCCCGGTGTGCAGAAGGATGAGATCAAGACGGTCCACAGCCATATCCACGCCCTCGGCCAGTGCCGCAAGATCATTCGCTCCAACGGCTGGAAGGCGGTTGTTGCAGGCGATACCGCCGGCGCTGCAAAGCTGGTGTCGGAAAAGGGCGATCGTAGCATGGCAGCTCTCGCGCCCCGCTTGGCCTCGTCGCTTTACGGACTGGATATTCTTGCTGAGAATGTCGAGGACTCCGAAAACAACGTCACCCGATTCGTCGTGTTGTCGCGCGATGAGCAATGGGTGAAGCGCACCACGCCACAGGACGTGATCGTCACCACCTTCGTCTTCAATGTCCGCAATATTCCGGCAGCGCTCTATAAGGCCATGGGTGGCTTTGCCACCAACGGCATCAATATGACGAAGCTCGAAAGCTACCAGATCGGCGGCAAGTTCGTCGCGACGCAGTTTTACGCCGATATCGAAGGCCATCCTGAGGACGAGCCGGTCCGGCATGCACTGGAAGAGCTGAAGTTCTTCTCCGAGAAGGTCCGCATTCTCGGTGTCTATAAGGGCCACGCCATGCGCGGCAATTTCAACACCGTCTAACAGTCGATCCAGGAATGCCGTTGGCCGCCTGCGAATGTCAAACCAGCGGCAATTCCTGAACAGACTACGATCCTCTTATGGTCGGGCGGAGAGCGCTTAAGCCGCGCCGTCCCACTCGATCCAGTCGCGCATCAGCCGATGGGCTATGGCACCTTTCGGTGGCGGTAACTGACCATTGGCCCCCGTCATCTGCAGAAGTTCCGCGACCTCCTCACGGGTAAACCAGCGGCAATCCTCCAGCTCCGCATCGTCACGTCTGATGTCGAAGGACAGCGCTTCAGCAAAGCAGCCGATCATCAGCGTGTGGGGCATCGGCCATGGCTGTGAGGCATGGTAGCGAACGCGCCCGACCTCAATGGCGGATTCTTCCCGCGTCTCGCGACGCACGGCGTTTTCGATCGTCTCGCCGGGCTCCACGAAGCCCGCGAGGCAGGAATACATGCCCGGCGGAAAATGCGCGCCGCGACCGAGCAGGCAAAGGTCCCGCTCCAGATCGATCGTCAGCATGATGACGACGGGATCGGTGCGCGGAAAGATCGTGTGGCCGCAGCCGGAACAGATGCGCTTATAGCCACCAATCCGAAGCTCCATCTGGTCGCCGCAGCGACCGCAGAATTTGTTGTCGGCGTTCCAGTTCACAAGGCTGACAGCTTGCGCCACTTCGCCCAACAGTTCCTCTCCGATCAACTGGTCGCGATAGAGCGTGCGCGCATCCGCTGCCTTATAGTGGCTGGCAAGCGCCTCTTCGGCAATCTTGACCGGAACGGCGACACGCGGTTCGCCATTTTCTCTGTAGCCCAGTAGAATCGCCTGATCGAAATCGGGATCGAGCTCCGCCAGTTCATAGGCGGCAAACAGAGGATCGAGGACCTGATCGTCATGCTTGAGGATCAGCTTGTTGCCGGCAAAGGCCAGAAGATGGGTGCCTTCCACCTTCAAGGCGTCGGCTACACAGGTCTCGTTGCGATTTTCGGCTAGGCGGTCAAGATCGTTTTGCGCAAAGGCCGTCAGAGCGGAGGGTTCGGGATGTGGCGAGGTCGTATCGAAAATGCGATTTGAAGTCATCAGAGTGCGCCAGCCAGTTTCTTTATGAAATCCTGTTTGTCGTGTTCGGCGTAAGGCACTGGGGTTCCCTGTCCCCAGATCGGCCCAGGCCAGCACGGATCGCCTTCGTTACGGGCAATGATATGCACATGGAGTTGGCGGACGATGTTGCCAAGCGCACCGACATTGATTTTCACGGCTCCCGTCAGATCCTTCAGCGCCGAAGCGACAAGGTTGGTCTCAAACGTCAGCACGGCCTGATCGAGTGGGGTGAGGTCGAACAATTCGCTGACATCGTTGCGTTGAGGGACCAGCACCACCCAGGGCCAGCGGCAATCGTTCTGCAGCCGCAACTGGCAAAGGCCAAGCGTGGTAATCAGGACGCTGTCGCGCGCCAGTCTTTCGTCCAGGTGGAATGGGCCCAAGGCATCCTCCCTAAAATGGTCCGCGGTCTTGCGCCGCAGTTCGCGCTTAATAACGAACTGTTTTCACAGAGATAGCAGTTTTTTTAAGGCCTGACTTGCATTTGCTTCTATTATTGCCGATATGTGGCGCCGGGAGGTTGGTGGTGGACGAGCCACTCGCCAACCGGGTCAGGTCCGGAAGGAAGCAGCCCTAACGAGCCAGGCACGGGTCGCCGTGCCAGCCTCCCACCCTTCTTTTTAAGACACGCTCTGCTTCGCCGGGCCAGTTGAGCCTGAAGCGGGCCCCACTTCGAAAACTGGCGAGGCGATGAGCGACACCGGAACCAATATGCCCCAGACAAAAGAGCAGGGTACAGGTTACCGGGTTTTGGCGCGCAAATACCGCCCCAAGGATTTCTCCGATCTGATGGTCGGGCAGGAGCCGATGGTTCGCACGCTGACCAATGCGTTCGAAACCGGCCGTATCGCCCAGGCCTATATGCTGACCGGTGTGCGCGGTGTCGGCAAGACCACCACCGCCCGTATTCTGGCGCGGGCTTTGAACTACAAGACGCCCGAAATCGACAAGCCCACCATCGATCTGCGCATCCCCGGCGAGCATTGCCAGGCGATCATGGAAGGTCGCCATGTCGACGTGATCGAGATGGACGCCGCCTCGCATACGGGTATCGACGATATTCGCGAGATCATCGAGCAGGTGCGTTATCGCCCGGTCTCGGCGCGCTACAAAGTCTACATCATCGACGAAGTGCACATGCTCTCGACGCAGGCGTTCAACGGCCTGTTGAAGACGCTCGAAGAGCCGCCGGAGCACGTGAAGTTCATCTTCGCCACCACCGAAATCCGCAAGGTTCCGATCACTGTTCTGTCGCGCTGCCAGCGTTTCGATCTTCGCCGCATCAGCGCCGCCGACCTTGTGGGACTGTTCACGGCGATCGCATCCAAGGAAGGTTTCGAGGCCGAGCCGCAGGCGCTGTCGATGATTGCGCGCGCAGCCGAAGGCTCGGCGCGTGACGGTCTCTCGCTGCTCGATCAGGCGATCGCCCATGGCAGCGGCCGCGTCGAGGCCGATGCGGTGCGTGGCATGCTGGGTCTTGCCGATCGCGCCCGCATCGTTGATCTCTTCCAGCACATCATCAAGGGCGATGTGGCATCCGCGCTCTCCGAATTCAACGCGCAGTATGAAGCGGGCGCAAGCCCCGTGGTCGTCCTGAACGATCTCGCCGATTTCACCCATCTCGTGACGCGCATGAAATATGTGCCGGATGCGGTAGAAGATCCGTCGCTTTCGGAGGTCGAGCGGGTTCGCGGTGCCGAATTTGCCGAAAGTGTCGCCGTCTCTACCCTTTCTCGTATCTGGCAGATGTTGCTGAAGGGTATTCCGGAAGCGGAGAATGCCTCGCGCCCTGCCGGTGCTGCCGAAATGGTATTGATCCGCCTATCGCATGCCGCCAATTTGCCGGCGCCGGAAGATGCGGCCCGCCGTCTGGAAGAGCTTTCAAACGGTGCTGGCGCCATGCCGAATGGCGGTCCCGCCGGTGGTGGCGGCAATGGTAATGGTGGCGGCGCGCGCGCCTATGGCACGACGCAAGCTGTCGCTTCGGCGCAGACATCGCCTCAGATGCAATCCGCACCCCAGCCGACCGCCATGCTGCGCGCCGTGCCTGACAGCCGCCCGCAGGACATGCAGGTTGCAGCGCCTCGTACCGAAGAGCGCCCTGAGCCCAGGGTGCCGGTCACATCGGTGCAGGACATCGCCGATCTGGCGCAGAAAAATCGCGATCCCGTCATGCGCGCCAAGGTTCGCAACTTCGTGCGTCTGGTTAAGATCGAGCCCGGCCGTCTCGACATGCGCCTTGGTGAAGGTGCTCCGGGCTCGCTTCCGGGCGAACTCGGCGTCAAGCTGAAGGAATGGACGGGCATCCACTGGATCGTCAGCCTCAGCAAGGACGAGGGCGAGCCGACGCTCGTGGAAGCGGAAGGCAATGCGCGTAATGCTCGCTTGGTCGACGCGCGGCAGGATCCGGATGTTGCGGCAATCCTCGCTCAGTTTCCCGGCGCGAAGATCACCGACGTTCGCATTCGCGCCCCCGTGCAGGAAGAGATCGAAGATACCGCGCCGCCTTCCGTGGCTGAATCCAGCGAAGGCGACATTCTTCCCGGCGACGATATCGAGTTTTGAACAAAGCGGCGAAGGCGACGATGCCGACCGCGTTCGCATCATCCGCCCCAACAACGAAAAACAGGAGTTTCAGCCATGCGTGACATTATGGGCATGATGGGCAAGGTCAAGGAAATGCAGGCCAAGATGGAGAAGGTGCAGGAAGAAATTGCCGCACTCGAAGTCCATGGCGCGTCCGGTGGTGGTCTCGTCACCGTGACCCTCAATGGCAAGGGCGAAATGCGCGCCTTGAAGATCGATCCGTCGCTCTTCAAGGAAGACGAAGTCGAAATCCTCGAAGACCTGATCGTCGCAGCCCACAAGGATGCCAAGGAAAAGGGCGAAGCCCAGGCACAGGAAAAGATGGCTGGCCTGACCGCTGGCCTGCCCATCCCGCCCGGCATGAAGTTCCCGTTCTAAAAAACCTGCGTCGGCCTTGGGCGACGCAAGCCAATAAGACTTAGGCGATCATCGCGCGAAAGCGGCTGGCAAGGGGCGTGTCGAGAAAAGCGGCACGCTCTTCCTGCGTCAGGCGGTTGGGCCGAAAACGCTGCAGGATGACCGGGATCGGAAGTTTCGTTCCGTTATAGGGTGTGAAGGTCACGCTCTCTCCGGCTTCTATCATGCCTGATTGGAGCACCCGGCAGTAAAATCCGGGATGACCGGCATTGCGAAAGCGCCGGGCAAATTGCGGGTCGCCAACGCGCGCTGTGAGCGTGGCGCAGGGTATGCGCGCGGCGGTGACTTCCAGCGTGACCTGTTGGAGCCCTAGCCGATCGCCGACGCAGAGCGTGGCGCTGTCGATGCCTTCGATCACCAGGTTCTCGCCGAAGAATCCGGGCTCGACGGCGTGGCCAAGATCATTTACCCAGAAGTCGAGATCGCCCGAACCCATGGCATAGATCGCCTGGTCCGGCCCGCCGTGATGCTTGCGGTTACAGACGGCATCACCGACGATCCCTTGCGCATCGACCATCACAGGCCCACTTAGCGCGTGCTTGAAGATGCCGGTCTTGGATGTCTTGCCGGGGAGCGTTTGCGCATCCGCGCGACAAATCGCCTGAATTTTCATGAGATGCCTTTCGCGCTTCGCGATTCCCGTTCAACGATTAATGCAGTAGAAACGCTCCATGGCAAAACGAGTCACCGGTCCTGAAATCGAAAAACTGATCCAGCTTCTGGCAAAGGTGCCGGGACTTGGCCCCCGCTCTGCGCGCCGCGCGGCGCTGCACCTCATCAAGAAGAAGGAGCAGTTGCTGGGTCCCCTTGGACATGCCATGGACGAAGCCTATCACAAGGTCAAGATCTGCTCCTGCTGCGGTAATGTCGATACGATCGATCCCTGCACGGTCTGCTCCGATGTGCAGCGCGACCAGGCGGTGATCATCGTGGTGGAAGACGTGTCCGATCTCTGGGCGCTGGAGCGGGCAGGGGCGATGAACACGGCATACCACGTGCTGGGCGGTACGCTCTCGCCGCTGGATGGTGTCGGCCCGGAAGATCTCAACATCAAGGGCCTGATCGACAGGGTCAGTGTCGGCGGCATTCGCGAGCTGATCATCGCCGTCAACGCCACTGTCGAGGGCCAGGCGACCGCACATTACATCACCGACCGTCTGACCGACCTTGGCGTCAAGATCACCCGCCTTGCCCACGGCGTGCCGGTTGGCGGCGAGCTGGACTATCTCGACGAAGGTACGTTGACCGCGGCGCTTCGCGCCCGCACGGCAATTTGAACTCACTTAAAGACTAAGGAGACCGAATGCGCGCTCACACCATCGGCCTTGCACTTGCCGCCGCTATTTCTCTTCTCTCATCTGGCACCGCCTCGGCGCAGGCTGTTCCGACGGGGGCTGCTGCCGCGAAATATGACGCGGAGTTCAATGCCTGGCTGAAGCGGGAAATCTGGCCGGAGGCGCGCAAAGCCGGCGTGTCGCAAAAAACGCTCGAGGCAGCGCTCACCGGCTTGTCGATCAATTGGAAGCTGCCGGATGTCCTGGTGCCTGGGCAGAAGCCGCCGAAGGAGCAGGCCCAGAGCCAGGCCGAGTTCTCTTCTCCCGGCGCATATTTTTCTGAAAAACGTCTGCAGGGTCTGGCAGCAACGGGTCGCTCGCTTGCTGCCACCCACGCGGCGACGCTTAAGCGCATCGAAGCCACCTATGGCGTCCCGGGCAACATCGTCGTTGCGATCTGGGGCCGCGAGTCCGGTTTCGGTCGCGCGAAGCTGCCAAATTCCGTCATCGATGTACTGGCCACCAAGGCCTATGCCTCGACTCGCAAAGAGATGTTTCGCGCCGAGCTGATCGACGCGCTGAAGATCGCCGAAAGCGGTGACGTGCCGCCCTCGCGGATGATGGGCTCATGGGCCGGAGCCCTCGGCCAACCGCAATTCATGCCGTCGAGCTATTTGAAATACGCCGTCGATTTCGATGGTGACGGCCATCGCGATATCTGGAATTCGGTACCGGACGCGTTGGCATCCATCGCCAACTATCTATCCAAACGCGGCTGGCAAAGAGATCGCGATTGGGGCTTTGAGGTTTCCATACCAGACAATGTTTCCTGCGCGCAGGAAGGCCCGGATCTGGCAAAGCCTGTGTCGCAATGGGCGAAGATGGGAATCACTCGCGTCTCTGGAAAAGGTTTTCCATCCAACGACTTGAGCGCTGACGGCATGATGCTGGTTCCCGCTGGTCGCCACGGCCCGGAATTCGTCGTGACGCCGAATTTCTACGTCATCAAGGAATATAACAACTCCGACCTCTACGCGCTTTTCATCGGCAATCTCGCCGACCGTATCGCTTATGCCGCAGGCCCGTTCCAGGCGGAGTGGGGCAATGTCGGCTCCATGCTGCGCTCCGACGTGCTCGCCATGCAGAAGGCGCTGGTCGCCAAAGGCTATGATGTCGGCAAGGCGGATGGGCTTGCAGGCTTCAAGACCCGCCGTTCATTGGGCGATTGGCAGGCCAAGAATGGTCTGAAGCCAACCTGCTTCCCTGATGCGTCGTTGAAATCAAAGCTAAGGTAAGCCCGGCATAGTGCTTGAGTAGTGCGGCCGATCCACTCAATGCGGATCGATATGGGCCTTGTGGAAAATATCGTCCTGCGGCGGGATGGCCTGCCGTTCGATCATCCGGTGGACGCGCGGGCGGGTCTTGCCCTTGTGCAGCGTCAGGATGCGATCCCAGCTTTCCGCATCGGCCTGGGTTCGCCGGTGGTTGTGGCGGACATATTCCACCCATGTCGGCACGTGATAGATTTCCGTCCAGACGTCCGGGTTTTCGAGGTCTCGCATCAGGCTCCAGTTACGTGCGCCATCCCGAATGCGGATGCGGCGGCGCTCGGCCATGATCGCCATGAACTCTGGTAGATCGGCATCGTCGATCTCGTAATCCACCATGATCGCGATCGGGCCGCTGCGCGGCTTCACATCCAGTCGCAGCGGCGGCTCGACGAAGCGGTTCAGCGGATCGAGGTTCAGCGAGGCGAAGGCCGGCATGGTGAGCTTGAAGCCGACGACGACGCCGAGCAGCATCAGCACGCAGGAACAGAGAAGCGAGAAGGTGAGCCCATGATCTTCCGCAAGCGAACCCCACAGCCAACTGCCGACGGCGATGCCGCCGAAGGTCAGTGTCTGGTAGAGCGAGAGTGCGCGACCCACCACCCAACGTGGGGTCGAAAGCTGCACGATCGTGTTGAAGAGGGACAGCGCCAGAACCCAGCTTGCCCCCGAGATCGTCAGGAAGATGCTGGTGATGATGGCGTTGGTGCTGATCGCCGTCACACCGGCACTCAGCGCAAAGCCGAGAAAGGCGACGCGGACGATCCATTCGCTGCTCAGCATTTCGCGCAGCCTCGCGCTGATCAGCGCGCCACCAATCGCGCCGACGCCGAAGGCACCGAGCATGATACCATAGGTCAACGGACCGCCTTCGACGAGATCGCGCGCCACCAGCGGCATCAGTGCGAGGATGGCACTCGCCGAAAGGCCGAAGAGAAAGCCGCGCACCAGCACCTTGCCGATATTAGGCGACATCGCCACATAACGCATGCCGGCGGAAATGGCGGCCAGGAGCTGCTCGCGCGGCAGCGTGGAATTGTTCTTAGGTGGCTGCCATTTGAACAGCGCATAGATCAGCGTGAAGTAGCTGAGCGCATTGACGAGGAAGGCTGCGGCAGCACCCGCCGCCGCAACGATCACGCCGCCAATGGCGGGGCCGACGCTGCGCGTGATGTTGAAGCCGACACTGTTGAGCGTCACCGCCGCGGGCAGGTCTTCCCGGGGGACCATCTCGCCAACCGACGCCTGCCAGGACGGGTTGTTCAGCGCCGTTCCGCAGCCGATCATGAAGGTGAAGAACAGGAGCAGCCAGGGCGTCAGCAGGTCGGCCCAGGCAAAGACCGTCAACATTATCGAGGCGATCAACATCAGGAACTGCGCCGAAAGCATGATCCGGCGCCGGTCGAAGCTGTCGGCAAGCGCACCGGAGATGAGCGAGAACAGCATGATCGGCAGCGAGGTGGAGGCCTGCACCAGCGCGATCATGTTTTCCGAGGTCGAAAGCGCGGTCATCATCCATGCGGCACCCACCGCCTGGATCAGTCCGCCGAAGTTGGACGCGATGCTGGCGAACCAGATGCGCTTGTAGGTCGGGTGCCGGAGTGGCGCGAGTGGCGATTGACGGTCGGGCACGAGCGATCCAATTGATTTCAACTGCTGTTCAGGCAGAAAGTACTATAAAGGTCGGTGGTGGTGACACCACCCATTCAAACGCCGCAAAGGTAAAATTGTGGCGGAAAAAATCGAATATTCGGATTTGCGCCGCAAACCTTGCAATTCCGGCCCGAAGGGTTTATATCCGGTTTCAAATTCTTGATCGTCTGATGAAGAGTGGGGTCCCCAAGGCCCCGCTCTTTTTCGTTAGGCGGATTGTCAAACCGGAGCAGATGTTCCGCTTGAGGAAGACCGGAAGAGCATAATGGCAGCAGCCGAACCCAGACTGATAACCGAAACAGGCATCGACCAGCGGATCGCCGAAATCATCGAGCCGATTCTGACCGGAATGGGTTTCGTGCTTGTCAGGGTCCGGCTTTCCAGCCAGAATGGCTCGACATTGCAGATCATGGCCGAACGTGAAGACGGCACCATGACCGTGCAGGACTGCGAAGCCGTCTCGATGGCCATTTCGCCGGTTCTCGATGTGGAAGATCCCGTCGAAAAGGCGTATCATCTGGAAGTGTCCTCGCCCGGCATCGATCGTCCGATGGTTCGCAAGTCCGATTTCGTCCGCTGGCAGGGACATCTCGTCAAGGTCGAGACCTCGATCCTGGTGGACAACCGCAAGCGCTTTCGCGGCAAGATCGCGGAAGTCGATGCGGACAGCTTCAAGCTTGAACGCGACCAGATCGGTTATGGCGAAGAGCCGGTGGTGACGATCCCGTTCAACACGCTGTCGGATGCCAAGCTGGTTTTGACCGACGACCTTATTCGTGACGCGCTAAAGGCGGACAAGCAGGCCAAGGCCGCTGCTGCCAATCAGAACGAAGAAGCAGACGAAGATTGATTTTTTGAGGGGCCTTTCGGGGCCTTACCCCACGCAAACATGCGACTTACGGAGACAAAAAAATGGCAGTGAGTGCTAACCGGCTTGAGCTTCTGCAGATCGCCGATGCTGTGGCGCGCGAAAAGGTCATCGACCGCGAGATCGTGCTTGCCGCAATGGCCGATGCCATCCAGAAGGCCGCCCGTTCGCGTTACGGTTCCGAAACCAACATCCGCGCCGACATCAACTCCAAGACCGGCGAAATCCGCCTGCAGCGTCTTCTGGAAGTGGTCGAGAAGGCCGAAGATTATTCAACCCAGATCCCGCTGGAACTGGCGCGCGACCGCAACCCGGATGCCAAGCTCGGCGACTTCATTGCCGATCCGCTGCCGCCCATGGATTTCGGCCGTATCGCTGCCCAGTCCGCCAAGCAGGTCATCGTCCAGAAGGTGCGTGAAGCCGAGCGTGATCGTCAGTTCGACGAGTTCAAGGATCGCATCGGCGAAATCATCAACGGCACGGTCAAGCGCGTCGAATATGGCAACGTCATCGTCGATCTCGGCCGCGGCGAAGGCATCATCCGTCGTGACGAAATGATCCCGCGCGAAAACCTGCGCTACGGCGATCGCGTCCGCGCTTATGTCTATGACGTTCGTCGCGAACAGCGTGGCCCGCAGATTTTCCTGTCGCGTACCCATCCGCAGTTCATGGTCAAGCTCTTCACCATGGAAGTGCCGGAAATCTACGACGGCATCATCCAGATCAAGTCGGTTGCCCGTGACCCGGGTTCGCGCGCCAAGATCGCCGTGATTTCCAACGACAGCTCGATCGATCCGGTCGGTGCCTGCGTCGGTATGCGCGGTTCGCGCGTTCAGGCTGTCGTCGGCGAGCTTCAGGGCGAAAAGATCGACATCATTCCGTGGAGCCAGGAGCCTGCAAGCTTCATCGTCAACGCTTTGCAGCCTGCGGAAGTGGCCAAGGTCGTTCTGGATGAAGAGTCCGAGCGTATCGAAGTGGTCGTTCCCGACGAGCAGTTGTCGCTTGCGATTGGCCGCCGCGGTCAGAACGTTCGCCTCGCCTCGCAGCTGACCGGCTGGGACATCGACATCATGACGGAGCAGGAAGAGTCCGAGCGTCGTCAGAAGGAATTCAACGAGCGCACCAACCTCTTCATGGAAGCGCTCGACGTCGACGAAATGGTTGGCCAGGTTCTGGCATCGGAAGGCTTCGCCCAGGTCGAAGAACTGGCCTATGTCGAACTGGATGAAATCTCCTCGATCGACGGCTTCGACGAAGACACCGCCGTCGAAATCCAGACGCGCGCCAAGGAGTATCTCGACCGCGTCGAAGCGGAGATGGATGCCAAGCGCAAGGAACTCGGCGTTGCCGACGAACTACGCCAGATCGACGGCCTGACATCGCAGATGATGGTGGCTCTTGGCGAAGATGGCATCAAGACGATCGAGGATTTTGCCGGCTGTGCGGCCGACGACCTCGTCGGCTGGACCGAGCGCAAGGATGGCGAAACCAAGAAATTCGACGGCATCTTCTCCAAGCTCGACGTATCGCGCGTGGAAGCGGAGAACATGGTTCTGCAGGCCCGCCTTCTGGCTGGCTGGATCACCGAGGAAGAACTGGCTGCTGAACAGCAGGCTGCCGAGGAGGCGGATACCGCCGTTGAGGAATGATATCGCAGGCGCATGAACCCGATGCCGGCTCCGATGAGGATCTGGCAGAAGGCAACGTCAATGGACGGATGTGCATTGTAACACGACAGAGCGGATCGCCAGATGAGCTGATCCGCTTCGTCGCAGGCCCGGACGGCAGTGTCGTGCCGGACCTGAAACGCCAATTGCCGGGGCGCGGTTGCTGGGTAACAGCCGAACGCGCTCTGGTGGAAAAGGCGATCGCAAAGAAGCTCTTTGCGCGCGCCTTGAAAACGGACGTCAAGGCTGGGCCGGATCTCCTGGAGATGCTGGACCGGCTGATGACGCAGCAGGTAACGGGCATGATGACCATGGCGCGCAAGGCGGGCCAGTTCATCAGCGGCGCGATGAAGGTCGATGCGGCCGTCCGTTCGGGGCAGGCGCTGGCTGTCTTCCACGCCACCGACGCTGCCGCCGATGGCGTCCGCAAACTGGATCAGGCTCGCAAGGCCTGGGCACTCGGTACGGGTGCCGACGAAATACCGTCCTTCAAGCTCTTCACCGGGGCCGAAATGGACGAACTAATGGGCCAGAATGCTTTTATCCATGCCTGCGCGCTTGCAGGACAGGCGGGTGAAGGTGTAGTGAAGCGCGCAAAGATGCTCGAGCGATATCGCCATGGCGAAAAAGCTCCAGCGGACATTGGCGCTGCCCGGACGGAACGACAATGACGCGGTTATCGGACAACACCGGCCGCCGCGTTCGGATGCAGCTATTGAAAGACAGGGCCTGATGGTGTCATCCGGCTCTCGTCTGTAGGAACGGGAACGGAATGACCGATAACAACGACGACAAGACACTCAACGCACAGCCTAAAAAGACTCTTACCCTCAAGCCGGGCGGGTTGAACCAGGGTACCGTGCGTCAGGACATGGGTCGTGGTCGCACCAACGCAGTTGTCGTGGAGACACGCAAGCGTCGCCCCATGCGTCCTGAAGACGAGAAGCAAGCTGGTGCAGCAGCCGCCGCGGCACCGGTTGCCCAGCAGCCACGCGCAGCAGCACCGGCTGCCGCGCCAGCCCAGCCGCGCCCACAGCAGGCGCAGCCCGCACCTCGTGTACAGCAGAACCATAACCAGCAGCGTCCGCAGCCATCCGCTCAGCCACGCCAGCAGGATCGTCCGCGCGGCAACGTGCTGCACGATCTCTCGGCCGGTGAAATGGAAGCGCGCCGCCGCGCTTTGATGGAAGCCCAGGCGCGTGACGTTGTCGAAGCCAAGCAGCGCGCCGAAGACGAAGCCCGCCGCAAGGTGGAGGAAGAACGCCGCCTCGTCGCCGAGAAGGAAGAAGCCGTCCGTCGCGCCGCCGAAGAAGCGGCTGCTGCAAAGGCTGCTGAAAACGAAGCCCCTGCAAGAGCCGAACAGCCGGCAGCGCCGACAACGACGACCGCACAGCCAGTGCGCCGTGACGTTCGTCCGCAGTCCACGCGTCCGTCGCCCGTAGCAGCAGCACCCGCGCCAGCACCGGAAATGCCCGGTCGTGGTGTTCCGGGCGTTCGCCGCACCGAGAAGGATGATGAGGACGATCGTGGTGCACGCCGTAC
The DNA here is from genome assembly GCF_028674915.1 of Agrobacterium sp. CNPSo 3708. Taxonomy (NCBI): domain Bacteria; kingdom Pseudomonadati; phylum Pseudomonadota; class Alphaproteobacteria; order Hyphomicrobiales; family Rhizobiaceae; genus Agrobacterium; species Agrobacterium sp. CNPSo 3708. Next base: position 504,731 of record NZ_JAQZSF010000001.1, on the reverse strand, counting down.
CGGCATGCCGATGCGCGGCAAGGCACCAGCGCCAGCGCCGGCAAAGCCTGCTGCCCGTTTGAAGACGGAAGAAGAGCGTCGCCGCGGCAAGCTCACGGTTACGTCGAACCTCGACGAAGAGGGTGCACAGCGCGGCCGTTCGCTGGCCTCCATGCGCCGTCGTCAGGAGAAGTTCCGTCGCAGCCAGATGCAGGAAACGCGCGAGAAGATTACCCGCGAAGTCATCCTGCCGGAAACCATCACCATCCAGGAACTGTCGCAGCGCATGTCCGAACGTGCGGTGGACGTCATCAAGTACCTGATGAAGGAAGGCCAGATGATGAAGCCGGGCGACGTCATCGACGCCGATCTGGCCGAACTGATTGCCGGCGAATTCGGCCACACCGTCAAGCGCGTGTCGGAATCGGATATTGAAGAAGGCATCTTCAACGTCGCTGACGTTGCTGGCGACATGGTTTCGCGTCCTCCGGTCGTGACCATCATGGGTCACGTCGACCACGGCAAGACCTCGCTGCTCGACGCCATCCGTCAGGCAAACGTGGTCGCTGGCGAAGCCGGTGGCATCACCCAGCATATCGGTGCCTATCAGGTTGAACAGAACGGCCAGAAGATCACCTTCATCGACACCCCCGGCCACGCCGCCTTCACGGCCATGCGTGCCCGCGGTGCGCAGGCAACCGACATCGCCATCCTGGTGGTTGCGGCTGATGACAGCGTGATGCCGCAGACGATTGAATCGATCAACCACGCCAAGGCGGCCGGCGTGCCGATCATCGTGGCGATCAACAAGATCGACAAGCATGAGGCCAATCCTGAAAAGGTTCGCCAGCAGCTGCTCCAGCACGAAGTCTTCGTGGAATCCATGGGCGGTGAAGTGCTCGACGTGGAAGTGTCGGCCAAGAAGAAGCTCGGTCTCGACAAGCTGCTCGAAGCCATCCTTCTTCAGTCCGAAATTCTCGACCTGAAGGCAGACCCGACCCGTACGGCCGAAGGCACGGTTATCGAAGCCGAGCTCGACCGTGGTCGCGGTGCAGTTGCAACCGTTCTCGTCCAGAAGGGTACGCTGAGGCCTGGCCAGATCATCGTTGCCGGTGATCAGTGGGGCCGTGTCCGTGCGCTCGTCAACGATAAGGGCGAACACGTCAAGGAAGCGGGTCCTGCCATGCCGGTCGAAATTCTCGGCCTGTCCGGCACGCCGTCTGCCGGTGACCGTTTTGCCGTCGTCGAAAGCGAAAGCCGCGCTCGCGAGATTTCCGAATATCGTCAGCGTCTTGCCCGTGACAAGGCCGTTGCTCGCCAGACAGGCCAGCGCGGTTCTCTCGAGCAGATGATGAGCCAGCTACAGACCTCCGGCATGAAGGAGTTCCCGCTGGTCATCAAGGCCGACGTGCAGGGCTCCGTCGAAGCGATCATCGCATCGCTCGACAAACTGGGTACCGACGAAGTCCGCGCACGCATCGTTCATTCGGGCGCTGGCGCGATCACGGAATCGGATGTCTCTCTGGCAGAAGCGTCCAACGCCGCGATCATCGGCTTCAACGTCCGTGCCAATGCCCAGGCCCGTACGGCGTCTGAGCGTGCAGGCATCGAGATCCGCTACTACAACATCATCTACGATCTGGTGGATGACGTGAAGGCAGCCATGTCCGGTCTTCTGTCGCCGGAGCGTCGCGAGACCTTCCTCGGCAATGCCGAAATCCTCGAAGTCTTCAACATCACCAAGGTCGGCAAGGTTGCCGGTTGCCGTGTCGTCGAAGGCAAGGTGGAACGTGGTGCAGGCGTTCGTCTGGTTCGTGACAACGTCGTCATCCACGAAGGCAAGCTCAAGACGCTCAAGCGCTTCAAGGACGAAGTCAGCGAAGTGCCGGTCGGTCAGGAGTGCGGTATGGCCTTCGAGAACTACGAAGACATTCGCGCTGGCGACACGATCGAGTGCTTCCGCGTGGAGCATATTACCAGAACGCTCTAAGCGCTCTGCCTGATTGTATGATTTTAAGAGCGAGCGCTGGCTAACCGGCGCTCGCTGAATTTTAGGATACTCCGACAAGAGGGTCCAATATGGCCTTCCGCCGAGAGTGCTGGAGTGAGAAATTGGGAAGCTGCAAAGCGGCCCGACGGTCTTCTTCCAATTTGCTGAGGCAAGAATAACAATGGCAAAAGCAACTTCATCAGCCCCTTCACAACGCATGCTGCGCGTCGGCGAGCAGGTTCGTGCGGCATTGATGCAAATCCTGCAGCGCGGCGAAGTGCGTGACGATCTTCTCGAAAAGACGGTCATTTCCATTTCGGAAGTGCGCATGTCTCCCGATCTCAAGATCGCGACCGCCTATGTAACACCACTTGGTGTTGCCGATCATACCGAGAGCATCGATGCCTTGAACCGGCATGCGAAGTTCATCCGCGGCAGGCTCGGACCGCATCTGCGCCAGATGAAATACGTTCCGGAAGTCCGCTTCCGCGATGACACCAGCTTCGACAATTATCAGAAGATCGACGCCCTGCTGCGCTCTCCCGAAGTGCAGCGCGATCTTGGATCTTCCAACGAAAAAGACGACGAACAGAACTGAAGAATGTCCAAACCACGCAAACCCAAGGGCCGCCCGGTTTCCGGCTGGCTCATCCTCGACAAGCCGTTTGATTTCGGCTCCACCGAGGCCGTCTCCAAGATCAAATGGCTTTTTAACGCGCAGAAGGCTGGCCACGCCGGTACGCTCGACCCGCTCGCCTCGGGCATGCTGCCGATTGCGCTCGGCGACGCCACCAAGACCGTCCCTTACGTCATGGATGGCCGCAAGATCTATGAATTCACCGTCAGCTGGGGTGAAGAACGCACCACCGACGATATGGAAGGCGAGGTCCTCAACGCCTCCGAAAACCGTCCGAGCGAGCAGGATATTCGCGATCTGCTGCCGAAATATACCGGCACGATCCTGCAGACGCCACCACAGTTCTCCGCCATCAAGATCGCTGGCGAGCGCGCCTATGATCTGGCGCGCGAGGGCGAAGTCGTCGAAATTCCGGCACGTGAGGTCGAGGTTCATCGCCTGACGCTGCTGGCCTGCCCGGATGAAAACACCGCACATTTCGAAGTGGAATGCGGCAAGGGCACCTATGTCCGCGCGCTGGCGCGCGACATGGGTCGTGATCTTGGCTGTTACGGCTTCATTTCCGAACTCCGACGCGCCATGGTCGCACCCTTCGCGGAAGATGCGATGGTGCCACTGGAAAAGCTCACCGAACTGGAGACGATCGAAGACCGCGACGAGCGCCTTGCCGCGCTTGACGCCTATCTCATCGATACGTCCGAAGCGCTTTCGTCACTGCCGCATCTCATCATCAATGATGATCAGGCACACCGCCTGAAGATGGGCAATCCCATCCTCCTGCGCGGACGCGATGCCCCGACGCAGGAATCGGAGGCCTACGCCACCGCGCGCGGCAGGCTGGTGGCGATCGGCGAGATCGGCCAGGGCGAATTCCGCCCCAAGCGCGTCTTCGGCTGACAGCACATCGGCGTCACCTTCTCTCTTGAGGAACGCTCAATCATCATGCCGACGGCCGCGCTGGTCGTCGGCATTTTCATGCGGCTGAAACAGGGTGAGCCGCAGGAAATCCCGTAGAATGTCAATCACCTTTCGAAGCACGACACATCCTCCACGGACCTGTCATTGTGTGACCAAGCCCGTGCCTCTCGTTTCAATCCGCTTTACTTTTTGACTCGACGCATCGTGCTTTCCGAAAATCGATCCCGATTTTCGGGCCGGTGCGGTAAAGCGCGCCGGTCGCAATCGAGCCCGGCACATCTGAGCTGCATAAAACGCGGGTTGCGTCCTAGCTTCAAACGAGATTATCGTCGGCGTCCTATGACTTGAGGTTATGCATGAAGCGCAGTCGCCTTCCTTTAACAGCGCTCAGAAGTTTTGAAGCAGCGGGGCGGCTCATGAGCTTCACGCGTGCTGCAGAAGAGTTGTGCATCTCGCAGGCCGCCATCAGCCGTCAGGTGCGGGAGTTGGAAGTGCTGCTTGATCGACCGCTCTTCGATCGGGGTCATCGATCCGTCAGGCTCACGCAGGAAGGCGCAAAGTTGCTCCACGTCGTAACGGCTTCCTTCGACGCGATGTCCGATGGCCTTGCAGATGTCGAGCGCGGCAAAGGCCCCGATACGGTGAACATCAATGCCGAGCCGTCTTTTGCTGCCTGCTTCCTCACCCCGCATCTGTCGGACTTCCAACGCAGTCATCCCGATATCGACGTACGGGTGGAGTCGGAGTCCGGCCTTGCAGAGTTTCGCCACAACGAAGACGTCGTTGCCATCCGCCACAGCCTGACGAGAACGAGCTGGCCCCGATCGGAGAGCCGGCATTTGATGGATGTGCAGATGACTCCATGCCTCTCGCCGCGACTGCTGGAAGGAAGGGGGTTGCCGCAACGGCCTGTCGATCTTCTGGACTTTCCGCTTCTGTATGAGGACAGCCGGGACATGTGGCGAAGCTGGTTCGAGCGGGCAGGCGTTTCCTCGGACGTGTATCCGCGTGGACCAATCTATACCGACGAAGGCATGACGCTTCAGGCCGCCTTGCGCGGGCAGGGCGTCGCACTTCTGGAAGAGCGGTTTGCTAGGGAGTATCTGGCCTCCGGGCTTCTCATTCGCCCCTTCCAGCAGACGCTTCCCTTTGGCGCCTTCTTTATCGTGGTGCGCGGTTTCGAAACCCTGGCGCCAGCCGTCCATGATTTTCTTGAATGGCTTTCGGAAAGCGTGCGTTCGCGAGAGGGGCATTAAAATGGACCGACTGTCCTTTCCGACGCGTGGACATGATTTACAGCCTCGGCCCGAAAACCGGAATCGATTTTCGGAAAGCACGATGCGCAGATTCTAGAAGGTAAAGCGTCCTTTGCGCGTCCAATAGGACGCACGGCGCTTTAGCGCGGATCCCCATCGCCCCTTTCCTTTAGCTGCCAATTGGTTTATAGGCAGCGCCAGCTAGGCATTGCCTTTGCTACTGAATGGCCAGCGCTGGACGACATCCCGGCCCTTGGCGACCGATTTTTCCTTAAAATAGAAAGGATTTTACGATGTCGATTACTGCAGAGCGCAAAGCCGCCCTCATCAAGGAATATGCAACGAAGGAAGGCGACACCGGTTCGCCTGAAGTTCAGGTTGCAATCCTGACCGAGCGCATCAACAACCTGACCGAACACTTCAAGGGCCACAAGAAGGACAACCACTCTCGTCGTGGTCTTCTGACGCTGGTTTCCAGCCGCCGTTCGCTTCTCGACTATCTGAAGAAGAAGGACGAAGGCCGTTACTCGAAGCTGATCGGCACCTTGGGCATTCGCCGCTAACATCTTGACCGGCGGGTTTCCTTTGAAGGTGCCCGCCGGTTTTTCATCCGGCAACCCCGGATAACAAGACGGACCGGATGGGCCGGAACCGTCTGAACCAACCGAAGACCTGTCATGGGGCAGGATTGCAGGATGCTTGTGTCACCGTCCGTGGCACCAGGAAAAAGCCTCCCGCTGTCTTGCCCGTGATGTGTCGCAGCCGCTGCTTCAATGGTGGAGCCGCGGCGACAAGAAGGACAAGATATGTTCAATCAACATTCCGTGGAAATCGAATGGGCAGGCCGCCCGCTGAAGCTGGAAACGGGCAAAGTTGCTCGCCAGGCTGACGGCGCCGTCATCGCAACCTACGGCGAAACCATGGTTCTCGCGACCGTCGTTTCTGCAAAGTCCCCGAAGCCGGGTCAGGACTTCTTCCCGCTGACGGTCAACTACCAGGAAAAGACCTACGCAGCCGGCAAGATCCCCGGTGGCTACTTCAAGCGCGAAGGCCGTCCGAGCGAAAACGAAACCCTCGTTTCCCGCCTGATCGACCGTCCGATACGCCCGCTCTTTCCTGAAGGCTACAAGAACGACACCCAGGTCGTCGTTACCGTGATCCAGCACGATCTGGAAAACAACCCGGACATTCTGTCCATGATCGCAACCTCTGCCGCTTTGACGCTCTCCGGCGTTCCCTTCATGGGCCCGGTCGGCGGCGCACGCGTCGGTTACATCAATGGCGAATATGTTCTGAACCCGCATCTCGACGAGATGGACGAGTCGGTTCTCGACCTCGTCGTCGCCGGTACCCAGGACGCCGTCCTGATGGTCGAGTCTGAAGCCAAGGAACTGAACGAAGACGTCATGCTCGGCGCCGTCATGTTCGGCCACCGTGGCTTCCAGCCGGTCATCGATGCGATCATCAAGCTCGCTGAAGTGGCTGCCAAGGAACCACGCGAATTCGAGCCGGAAGATTTCTCCGCTCTCGAAACCGAGATGCTTGGGCTTGCCGAAGCTGAACTGCGCGATGCCTACAAGATCACCGAAAAGGCTGCTCGTTATGCCGCCGTCGACGCCGTCAAGGCGAAGGTGAAGGCACACTTCCTGCCGGAAGATGGTGAAGCCAAGTACACGGCGGAAGAAATCGGCGCGATCTTCAAGCACCTGCAGGCCAAGATCGTTCGTTGGAACATTCTCGACACCAAGAGCCGTATCGACGGTCGCGATCTCTCCACGGTTCGCCCGATCGTTTCGGAAGTTGGCCTTCTGCCGCGTACCCACGGTTCGGCACTCTTCACCCGCGGTGAAACGCAGGCGATCGTCGTTGCCACGCTCGGCACCGGCGAAGACGAGCAGTATGTCGACAGCCTGACCGGCATGTACAAGGAACGCTTCCTGCTGCACTACAACTTCCCGCCCTACTCGGTCGGTGAAACGGGCCGCATGGGTTCCCCGGGCCGTCGCGAAATCGGTCACGGCAAGCTCGCTTGGCGCGCAATCCGTCCGATGCTGCCTTCTGCTGAGCAGTTCCCCTACACGCTGCGCGTCGTATCGGAAATCACTGAGTCCAACGGTTCGTCTTCCATGGCAACCGTCTGCGGCACGTCGCTTGCTCTGATGGATGCCGGCGTTCCGCTGGCAAAGCCGGTTGCCGGTATCGCCATGGGCCTGATCCTGGAAGGCGAGCGCTTTGCCGTTCTGTCGGATATTCTAGGTGATGAAGATCACCTCGGCGACATGGACTTCAAGGTTGCCGGTACGGCAGATGGCATCACCTCGCTGCAGATGGACATCAAGATCGCCGGTATCACCGAAGAGATCATGAAGGTCGCTCTTGACCAGGCGCAGGGTGGCCGCAAGCACATCCTCAACGAGATGGCCAATGCCATCACCGAAAGCCGTGGTCAGCTCGGCGAATTCGCTCCGCGCATCGAAGTCATGAACATTCCGGTCGACAAGATCCGTGAAGTCATCGGTTCCGGCGGCAAGGTCATTCGCGAAATCGTCGAAAAGACCGGCGCGAAGATCAACATCGAAGATGACGGCACCGTCAAGATCGCTTCCTCTTCCGGCAAGGAAATCGAAGCGGCCCGCAAGTGGATCCACTCCATCGTGGCAGAGCCTGAAGTTGGCCAGATCTACGAAGGCACGGTCGTCAAGACCGCTGACTTTGGCGCATTCGTCAACTTCTTCGGCGCACGTGACGGCCTCGTTCACATCTCGCAGCTCGCTTCCGAGCGTGTTGCCAAGACCTCCGACGTCGTCAAGGAAGGCGACAAGGTCTGGGTCAAGCTGATGGGCTTCGACGAGCGCGGCAAGGTTCGCCTGTCGATGAAGATCGTCGATCAGGCAACCGGCAAGGAAATCGCTGCCGAGAAGAAGGCTGAAGGCGACGCTGCTGCCGAGTAAGGCGCTGTCGCTTATTCCTATCGGGGCGCGGGATCTCTCCCGCGCCTTTTTTCTATTTTCAGAGCGGCTCCGTTCCGGTTAGAACGTGAAGCTGCTCCATTGTTGTTGAACACATTGTCCCGACGCAAAGACGCCTGGCGCTTTTCCGGCACATGTTCTTGAGGATGCTCCCGATGAGCCGTGACGCAGTCAAAACCCTTTTCCATCCCTTCGCTGCCGATATGCTGCCAGCGCCGAAAGCCGGTGAACGCGTGCTGTTTCTGGGCGCGGAGGCAGGAGCACCTCGCCTGGAGGGTTTCGAGGCTGAGATCGTCGCGGTTCAAAACCTGCGGCCGCTCTATCGCGCGCTGCAGGCGCATGGCTCCGAGGTCACACCGGAGATCTCCGGCGAGGATTACGACGCCGCCATGATCCTGTGCGGCAAGCACCGCGGCGAAAACGAGAACCGCATGGCGGAAGCCTTGAAGCGCGTGAAGGCGGGCGGCCTGATTTTGGCTGCTGGCGCCAAGGAAGACGGCATCGTCACCCTGCGCAAGACGCTTGCAAAGCTCGGTATCGAGGCGGAATCCACGCCGAAATACCACGGCGTCGCAATCTGGTTTGCACGACCTGATGATGTCTCTGCCGCCGTCGCGAAGCTGGAGCAGAAGCCGGTCACCATCGACAACCGCTTCACCGCCATGCCTGGCATGTTTTCTCATGACCGCGTGGATGACGGCTCCGAACTGCTCGTCTCGCGCATGCCAACGGATTTCGATGGCAATGCGGCAGACTTCGGTGCCGGATGGGGCTATCTCTCCGTCATGCTGGCGGAGAAGTCGCCGCGCACGGCGCGCGTCGATCTTTTCGAGGCCGACTACAACGCGCTCGAATTTGCCAAGACCAATCTACTGGAAAACTGCCCGCGATTGACCGCACGCTTCTTCTGGCAGGATCTGGCCGCCGAGCCGCCAAAGGAAAAATACGATCTGATCATCATGAACCCGCCATTCCATGCGGGTGGCCAGGCCGCCGAACCGGCTCTCGGTCAGGCACTGATCAAGGCAGCAGCGACAGCATTGCGCAGCGGCGGCAAGCTGCTGATGGTTGCCAATCGCGGCTTGCCTTACGAGCCGGTGCTCGCCAGCGAGTTCCGCAAGAGCGAGGAAGTCTGCCGCAACGCGCGCTTCAAGATCCTCAGCGCCCAGAAGTAATCAAGCGTAAGAAAGAGGCTGCGGTTCATCTGCAGCCTCAGCTCAGCAGCCAGGCCCAGAGCGATACCGTCAGGACGCCGAACAGCGTCGATATGCTGATGGTCGAGGCAGCGATGCTGTGTCCGATCCCGAAGCGGTTGGCGAGCAGCCAGGAATTGATGCCGGTCGGGACGCAGGATGTCAGCACCAATGCCGATGTCCAGGCGGGGTTAAGGCCCAGCAGGTGCGCCGTCGCCCAGACGCAGGCCGGTAGAAGCAAGAGTTTGAATGCCGTCACGGTCGCAGCGATGTGCAGGTTCCCGCGCACCGGATATTTGGTCAGCGCCATCCCCAATGAAATCAAAGCCGCGGGTCCCGCCATGGCGGCGACCTGATCGATCACCGTTGTGAAGACGACAGGCATCGGCTCGCCGATCACGTTGAAGCAGAGCCCGAGAATGAGCGCGATCACCAACGGATTGGTCGCGAGGTTGCGGCCCACCTGTCTCAATACGGTCAGGGTGCTTCTTCTTTCTCCGCCCACCACCTTGTGCGTTGCATTTTCCATCAGGATGGTTCCGGCAATCATCATGATGGGAAGATGGATGGCCAGCAGAATGGAAATCGCCACGATCCCGTCATTGCCGACAGAGCGGCTGACGAGGGGCAGGCCGATGAAGATATTATTGGCGAAGGCCGACGAGATGCCGGCAATGACGCTGACGCGAAGATCCTGCTTGAAGAAATAGGTCGTCACCACCTGACCCGCTGCCCAGGTGATCGCGACGCCGGTAAAGTATGTGATCCAGAGCTTGAAGGGCGAAGCGCCATGAAAATCTGCTTCCGCCAGCGTACGAAAGATCAGCGTCGGTACGGCAATCTTGAAGACGAAGTCGCTCAACACGTCGCTCGCGTCGGCCTTGAACAACCTCGCCTTCACCGTCAGCCAACCGATCAGAATGAGCAGAAAGATCGGGGCGACATTGACGGCGACAGCATACATGGAGACGGGCTTTCACGGCGTTCTGCAGAAGAACTACCCTGTATAGGAAAGGCCAATGGTCTCAAACCATTTTCTATAGGGAGCCGGAACAGGAGCCGTCTCCCAGAAACAGAAAAAGCGGGGATCGTCCCCGCTTCAGCCTGTGGTCCCCGTCAGTACATCCGTGCCGGGAACGACTGATGATCTAGCAGCGCTTCATGACAGGCAAATGACGCCAAAGATCAGTCTGCCGAAGGTGCAGGCAGGCGAAGTCGCCTTTTCTCTTTTCTTGTCGGCAGAAATCTTTAAGACCGAGTTCCGGATAACGCACCGGGTCGGTGCGGCTCGGACAAGAGGCTCATGACAAAATTCGACGTACTGACCGTTGGCAACGCCATCGTGGATATTATTTCGCGCTGCGATGACAGTTTCCTCATCGATAACGCCATTACCAAGGGCGCGATGAACCTGATCGATGCGGAGCGCGCGGAACTGCTCTACTCGCTCATGGGGCCGGCACTGGAAGCGTCGGGCGGAAGTGCAGGCAATACGGCAGCGGGCATTGCCAATTTTGGCGCACCGGCAGCCTATTTCGGCAAGGTCGCCGAAGATCAGCTCGGCGAGATCTTCCAGCACGATATCCGCGCTCAGGGCGTCCATTTCGAGACCAAGCCGCGCGGAACCTTTCCGCCCACCGCCCGCTCGATGATCTTCGTCACCGAAGATGGTGAGCGTTCCATGAATACCTATCTCGGTGCCTGCGTCGAGCTTGGGCCGGAAGACGTCGAGCCGGAAGTCGTTGCCCAGTCGAAGGTCACCTATTTCGAGGGCTATCTCTGGGATCCGCCACGCGCCAAGGATGCGATCCGCGATTGCGCCCGCATCGCCCACGAGAATGGTCGCGAAGTCTCCATGACGCTCTCCGACAGTTTCTGTGTCGGCCGTTACCGCGATGAATTTCTCGATCTGATGCGCTCGGGCGCTGTCGACATCGTCTTCGCCAACAAGCAGGAAGCGCTGTCGCTCTACGAAACCGACGACTTCGATCTGGCGCTGACCAGGATCGCTCAGGACTGCAAGATTGCCGCCGTGACGATGAGCGAAGAGGGTGCGATGATCGTACGCGGCACGGAGCGGGTAAAGGTTGATGCCTATCCGGTTTTCGATGTCGTCGACACGACGGGTGCCGGCGATCTCTTCGCCTCCGGCTTCCTCTTCGGTTATACACAGGGCCGTTCGCTGGAAGATAGCGGCAAGCTCGGCTGCCTTGCGGCCGCTGCCGTGATTCAGCAGATCGGACCGCGCCCAATGTCGTCGCTAAAGGCGCTGGCTGAGAAGCACGGTCTTCTCTAGGATTGCTTCCAATCATCCCCGTGCGTCCATCAAGGGCGCACGGTCTCTCATTGGCCTTGATTACTTGAAGGCTTCGCCGGGATAGGCACCCCAGATTTCGCCCTGCGACACCCAGCCGCCCACCTGACCGGCTTCCGCCTTGCACCAGTCGCCATTGCACTCGCCGATCCGGATCTGCACGCCAGGCTCAAGTTTGGCCACGACCGAAGCACTCGACTGTGGCTCGCGGCGCATATTGACGAACACTTCCTTGCCCTTGCCGCGCATCCACGGCGCTGCCACCGCAGTTCTTTCACCCGAGAGCAGCGCCTGGTTTACCCAGCCCTCGGTGCCGTCGGCATCGCGAATCCGGCGCCAGTTTTCATATTCCTGGATGATCTCCACCGGCATGCCGGATTTCATATACATCCAGGAGACGGCGTAATCGGTGCTCGGTCCAATGCGCATATTGACGCGCTTGGATTTCAGGCTGACGAAGCGCGGCAGCGGCAGTCCGCTGGCACCCTTTGCGGCGCCCTGTGCGAAAGCCGGTGTAGCAGCGGCATGGAGAAAACCGAATGACAATGCAATGCAGAGGATGGAGACAAAGCTACGCATGTCGTTTGACCGTTTCCGTGAAACAAGAGAATGACGTAAGGGGCGCCCCAGTCCTGCCGCCGAAGACGCAACATGCGAGATTTGTTTGTCTTCGCCGGTGGGTCTGGTAGAAACGCCCTTGATGAACAAATTATCGCTCTTTCTGGTTAACGACCTCTGAACAAGGTGCCTGCAGACAATGACGAACAAGAAGAGACCGACCGTCTATTTGACCCGAAAACTGCCGGATCTGGTCGAGACCCGCATGCGCGAACTGTTCGAGGCTGAATTGAATATCGAAGACGCACCCCGCACGGAGGCAGAGCTTCTGGCCGCCATGCAGCGCGTCGACGTTCTGGTGCCGACGGTGACCGATCGCATCACCGCGTCGATGATCGAGCAGGCCGGTCCTCAACTGAAATTGATCGCAGGTTTTTCCAACGGCATCGACCATATCGATGTGGATGCGGCGGCGCGCAAGGGGATAACCGTGACCAACACGCCGAATGTTTTGACTGAAGACAGCGCCGACATGACGATGGCGCTCGTGCTCGCCGTTCCCCGCCGCCTTGTCGAGGGCACGCGCGTTCTTGCCAATGGCTCCGAAGACTGGCGTGGCTGGTCTCCCACCTGGATGCTTGGCCGGCGTCTCTCGGGCAAGCGCATCGGCATCGTCGGCATGGGCCGCATCGGGACTGCCGTTGCCCGCCGCGCCAAGGCCTTTGGGCTGTCGATCCATTACCATAATCGCAAGCGCGTCAGTCCGGCCACGGAGGCGGAACTCGAGGCGACCTATTGGGACAGCCTCGACCAGATGCTGGCACGCGTCGATATCGTCTCTGTCAACTGCCCATCGACGCCGGCCACCTATCACCTGATCTCGGCCCGGCGTCTTGCGCTGATGCAGCCGACGAGCTACATCGTCAATACGGCGCGCGGCGACATTATCGATGAGGCAGCGATGATCGAGTGTCTGCGCCAGGGCAAGATCGCCGGTGCGGGTCTCGATGTGTTCGAGAACGAGCCAGCCGTAAATCCAAAGCTCATCAAACTCGCCAAAGAGGGCAGGGTGGTGCTTCTGCCGCATATGAGTTCAGCCACGATCGAAGGCCGCATCGACATGGGTGACAAGGTGATCATCAACATTCGCGCCTTTTACGACGGCCACAGACCGCCGAACCGGGTGTTGCCGGGCAGGGCTTAACCGGGCAGACGCTTCGACATTTCGATAGAGGTGACCCGCTTATATCCGGCGTGCGAATTCTCAGCCGTCTTGACGAAGCCCCAGGACGAAAACTGCCGGTGATTGTTGACGAGTTCAATCCTGGTCTCCAGTCGCAGGCTTGGGAGCGACAGCCTGTGCGCCGTCTCTTCGGCTATCTTCAGCAACGCTTTTCCGATACCGCGGCCTTGCGCCACAGGTGATACGGCAAGCTTGCCGACATAAAGCGAAGCGGCTTCGGGCTTACAGAAAATACACCCGAGCATATCGCCGCCATCGAACGCGACAAAGGCAATCTCGTCCCGGATCTTTTGACGCAGATTGTCTGGCGTCAGACGGTGGGCCGAAGAAGGCGGGTCGATGACGCCATCCATATAGGCGAAGGACGACATGATCAGCGCCAACAGCTCCTCGATGCGGTCGAAGGTTTCGTCGATCTGAACAATCGTGATCATGCTGTCTGGCGCCTCTTATAGCGAATGGTCTCGAAGCGGGCGGCAAGCGCGTCGTAAAGCATCAGCCGCCCGACCAACGGTTCTCCGGTGCCGGTGATGACCTTGATCGCCTCCATCGCCATCGTCGTGCCGATAACACCTGTCAGCGCGCCGATAATGCCGGTCTCGGCGCAGGACGGGATCAGGCCTTCCGGGGGCGGGGCTGGAAACAGATCACGGTAGCGTGGCAGCAACATGCCGTCCGGACCTTCCTCATAGGGCTTCAGAACCGTCACCGAGCCATCGAAACGGGCCACAGCACCTGTGACCAGCGGCACCCTTGCCGCCTCCGCAGCATCTGCCGCCGCATAGCGCGTATCGAAATTGTCCGATCCATCGATCACCAGATCGAAGGCACTCAAATGATCATGCGCCCAGACAGTGGAGAAGCGCTCCTCGAAGTGCAGCGTGCGCACATGCGGGTTGAGCCGGGAGATGCTGCGACGCGCGCTTTGCGTCTTCTGCTCGCCGATCGTGCCGGTGTCGTGAATGACCTGCCTTTGCAGGTTCGATAGCGAGACGATGTCGTCATCGATAATGCCGAGCGTCCCGACCCCGGCAGCAGCGAGATAATAGAGGACGGGAGCACCAAGACCCCCGGCACCGATCACCAGCACCTTGGCCGCCTTCAGCCGCTGTTGGCCCATGCCGCCGATTTCGGGCAAGAGAATGTGCCGTTTGTAGCGTTCTATTTCCTCGGGGCTAAGAGCATCCATGATCCTGTCTCCGCTACCTCAATGGGCAGAAGCCCTATCATGACACGCTGCCATGCGACACGGTGAAAAACTGCGCGCGATCCTGCAATGCTGCAAACATCGATGCATCCGTCCCGGTCATGAAACTCTGGCCGCCAAGCGCATGGATGAGGTCGAAAAGTGCGGCACGTCTGCCTTCATCCAGATGGGCGGCGATCTCGTCCAGAAGCAGGATCGGCGCGTAACCCGTCATATTGGCGGTCAGTTGCGCATGGGCAAGGACGAGGCCGACGAGGAGCGCCTTCTGCTCACCGGTGGAGCAGCGTGCCGCGTCCATATCCTTTTCCGCATGCCGGACGAAAAGATCGGCGCGATGGGGTCCTTCGAGTGTGCGTCCGGCACCCGCATCGCGATAACGGCTTTCCCGGAGCGTGGCGAAATACTCATCCTCAAGATCGACTGCCGGTCGATGATACTGATCGTCAAGGAAGCCGGACAGCGTAAGCGTGGCCTTTGGGAAGCTGGTATCGCCGGAACGGCTTTCGATCAGTGCGCGCAGCAAACCCAGCATCTCATGGCGCGCAACAGCCATGGCAATACCAAGCTCTGCCATCTGCTTCTCGATACCGTCGAGCCAGACGGGATCGAGGCGACCATCGGAAAGCAGGCGGTTGCGCTGGCGCATCGCTTTTTCGAAATCGTTGGCACGCCGTCCATGCGATGGGTCGAGGGAAAGAACAAGGCGATCGAGGAAACGGCGGCGATCAGACGACGACCCCGTGAAAAGCCCGTCCATGGACGGTGTCAGCCAAAGAACCCGCAAGTGATCGGTCAATTCGTCGACGGACTTGACGGACGTACCGTTAAGCCGCAGGCGCCGTGATGGCGTATCGCCGTCACCATCTATGCCTGTTCCGATCGCAACCTCACCATCCATGCCCGAGAGGTCGGCGAAGATCGAGAACCCTGTTTCCTCTGCACCTACGCGGGTAACATCCGAAAGAACGGCACGGCGCAGACCCCGCCCAGGCGACAGGAAGGAGATGGCTTCCAGCAGGTTCGTCTTGCCGGAACCATTATCGCCGGTCAGCACGACATGGCGCTCATCCAGCCGCAACGACACTTCCGCATAATTGCGGAAATCGGTAAGCTTCAGCCGTGAGAGGAAAACTTTGGCCGTCATGCCATATCCAGAATCGTCATGGCTTACGACCTACAACATCCCGCCCCAAATCGAAACGAACTTTCTCTGAAACCGAGGCTGACAGCCGCGTCATGGACAGCGTCTTCCTTGCCTGATAATCTTACGTTTACGTCTGCGTTCATTCGATTGCCAGCCGCAGATTTTGCCGCTATCGGTGCTTGTCTAATTTAGCGGGTATTGCATGCTCAGAGTCACTTCCCTTTTGCTCACCCTCGTCCTCCTCGGTTCCTGCGCCGGACGGCCGGGAGCCGACGTGCTGCAGGCCGTCAATACGCGGGCGACGGCGGGCAAGAGCATAGCCGCCTACGTCGTCAGTACGCGCGAGAAGGAAGCGGGCAAGACACTGGCATTCGGTGCAGGGCGTGCCGATCAGCCCAACTATGCACGCTTCGATATCTCCATCCCGCCGGATCACAAGAAAGGCAAGATCGAGTGGCCGTCGGGTAAGCCGGACGCCAAGAAAGACTTCGTCGTGACCGATCGAGACATGCTCTCAAAAGACGCATTCAAGCACGATCTCGCCGGCATTCTTTCATCCGGAAAGGATGTTGGCCTGTTTGTCCACGGCTACAATTACAGCTATCAGGAGGCTTTGTTCCGTGCCGCGCAAATGGCGGCGGACGCCGATATCAATGGAGTGCCGGTGGTCTTTTCCTGGCCGTCCATGGCCGATGTCACGGGATATCTGGCCGACAAGGAAGCGGCAACCTTTTCTCGCGATGCGCTGGCGGACCTCCTGATCGATCTCGCACAAAAATCACCCCGCAAGAACGTCATCGTTTTCGGTCACAGCATGGGGGCTTGGCTGGTCATGGAGGCCTTGAGAGAGCTCAGGCTGAAGGGCCGCAACGACGTCATCGCCAAGCTCCAGGTCATTCTCGCGGCACCGGACATCGACACCGACGTATTTCGAAAGCAGATCGAGGTGGTCGGTCGTCTCAATCCGCCGCTTACCGTGCTGGTGTCAAAGGATGATCGCGCCCTGATGGCTGCTTCCCTACTTGCGGGCGAACGAAGCAGAGTCGGCGCACTGGACGTTACAGATCCCGAAATCAGCAAGGCTGCGAAACGCGAAGGCGTTCAGTTTGTCGATATTTCGGAGCTCGATTCATCCGATGGCTTCAACCACGATCGCTACGCCGCACTTGCTGTATTGTTGCCGAAGCTCGATGAAAAGCGTCGCGGCGGTGGCAACGATCTGACGCGCGCGGGCGCATTCGTTCTTGACGCTGTCGGCGCCACGGTGTCCAGCCCGTTCAGACTGGCAAGCAAAGTCGTCAATCCGAATTGAGGTTGATTGATCCGCGCTGACAAAGGTTGATCGCTTGTCCGGGCACACAGGTGACGAGGCGTCAGGTCCAGGTGTCGAGACGAATATCGGCCGGTCGTGAATTTTCGACGACGCGCTTGCCGTTGGGCAGATCGTTCTCGTAAAGCTTGGCGTGGATGGCTTGCTCGTCCAGCCCATAGCCGATCCAGCGATCGCGAAGCCGCTGCTCGAGAACCGGATAGGATGGGCCGACGAAAATGGTGAGGTCGAAGCTGTCTTTCAGCCGGTCCCAGGGTGCTTCATCCAGCAGCAGATAATTGCCCTCTGCAAGAATGAAGCGTGTATCTGCTGAAACGGCTCTTGCGGATGCGATCGCGATTTCCCGGGAGCGGTCGAAGACAGGAACGAGTACCTCTTCGTTACCCTGGCGTACGGCTTTGACGATATCGATAAAGCCACGGACATCGAATGTTTCCGGTGCCCCTTTGCGGGCGATCAGGCCGCGGCTTTCCAAAATCCCGTTGTCCATATGAAAGCCGTCCATCGGCAGGACTTCGGCGGCCTCGCCACGGGCAATCAGGCTGTCTCTCAGGGCATCGGCGAGTGTGGATTTGCCGGCCCCTGGAGGACCGGCTATCGCAATTATGCAGCGACGAGAGTTGGAGTTCTCTGCACGGGCAAGGACATCGTCCGTCAACGCCGCAAGCGTCAGTGTCATGCGGCGATATCCTGGCGTGGCGGTTCTTTCGCGCCCGTCATGAAGGCCACCGCGTCCGACATCGTATAGTCTTTCGGATTGATGACGCAGAGACGTTTGCCGAGACGATGGATGTGAATGCGATCCGCCACTTCGAAAACATGCGGCATGTTGTGCGAAATGAGCACGATTGGCATGCCGCGCGAGCGTACGTCCTGGATGAGTTCCAGAACGCGACGGCTCTCCTTGACGCCAAGTGCCGCTGTCGGTTCGTCGAGAATGACGACCTTTGAACCGAAGGCTGCCGCTCTGGCAACCGCAACGCCCTGCCGCTGGCCACCGGACAGCGTCTCGACCGCCTGGTTGATGTTCTGAATGGTCATCAAACCAAGTTCGGAAAGCTTCTCGCGGGCGAACTTGTCCATCGCCGCATGATCGAGCTTGCGAAACACCGAGCCGAGAATACCAGGCTTGCGGAGTTCCCGTCCCAGAAACATGTTGTCGGTGATCGACAGTGCAGGGGACAGCGCAAGGTTCTGGTACACGGTCTCGATGCCGGCATCGCGGGCTTCCAGCGGTGTTTTGAACTGGACCGGTTTGCCTTCCAGCCGGATCTCGCCTTCATCCGGGCGGATCGCGCCCGACAGTGCCTTGATGAGCGAGGATTTGCCCGCACCATTATCGCCGATCACCGCCAGGATTTCGCCCGGGTAGAGATCGAAGTCGGCATTGTCGAGTGCTGTCACACGGCCATAACGCTTGACGAGACTATGACCTGAAAGAATGGGTTGTCTGTTCATATCCTGGGCCATCAGACGGCTGCCTTTCTGATCCATTGATCCACTGCCACGGCGGCGATGATCAGCCAGCCGGTCAACATAACCTTCCACTGCGGGTCTGCACCGAGCATGTTGAGGCCCATGGAGACCACGCCGACCAGCATGGCGCCGAAGAGCGTTCCGAGAATAGAGCCACGTCCGCCGAAGAGCGAGATGCCGCCGATAACGGTCGCTGTAATGGCCTGCAGGTTGTAGTCGGTTACAGCGGCAGAGGGTGAGATCGAACCGTTACGGCCGATTGCGACCCAGGCCGCGAAGGCTGCTATGACGCCAGCAATGGTGTAGACGCTCAGCAGAACCTTGCGGGTCTGGATACCGGAGAGCTTTGCCGCTTCCGGATCGTCGCCCACGGCATAGACGTGGCGTCCCCAGGCGGTCTGGTTCAGGACGTACCAGAGCACGGCGACGAGCGCGACCATCGCGATGACGCCAAGTGTAAAAATGGCAGAACCGATACGGAAGTTGGTGGCGAAGAGCTGCAGAAGCGGTGCGGTCTGCTGCACGTCGGCATCGCGGATCGT
The DNA here is from genome assembly GCF_028674915.1 of Agrobacterium sp. CNPSo 3708. Taxonomy (NCBI): domain Bacteria; kingdom Pseudomonadati; phylum Pseudomonadota; class Alphaproteobacteria; order Hyphomicrobiales; family Rhizobiaceae; genus Agrobacterium; species Agrobacterium sp. CNPSo 3708. Next base: position 485,975 of record NZ_JAQZSF010000001.1, on the reverse strand, counting down.
TTCATTGGCCGAGTAGATGAAATTCGTCGCCATGACGATGTTCCACGAACCAAGCGTCACGATGAAGGGGGGGAGTTTGACCACCGCCACCAGGAAACCGTTGAAGAAGCCGCAAAGTCCGCCGACAACGAAGCCCGCGAGAATGGCGATAGGGGTTGGCAGTCCATAGGTGACCGCCACATTGCCCATGACGACGGATGAAATGACCATCACCACGCCGATCGAAAGATCGATACCGGCCGTTAGGATGATCAATGTCTGTGCCGAGCCCAGAATACCGACAACGGCGATCTGCTGCAGGATCAGGGTCAGTGTGTAGGATGAAAAGAACCGTCCGCCGATCGTCATGCCGAAGATCGCAACCGACAGGATCAGGACGATGAGTGGCACGGCTGCCGGTGTCGAGTGTAGAAAATGCTGCGCGCGTTTGAGCGCGGAAACGCTCTGCTGATCGAAGGAGGCGACTTTCTTGTCGCTCCCGTCCAGCACGCGTTCGAATTCTTGAATTCCGCTCATGTTTCCTCCTCCCGCTCGCCAAACATCTATGCGCGGCGCCGAAATGTCAGCCGGGTATTACGAAAGCGAATGGTTTTGAGTGAAGTTGGCCGGGACTGATCCCGGCCATGATCTTCAGATGGTGATTGAGGGCATCAGCCCCAGCACTTCGCCAGGCCTTCCTTGACGCTGATCGAAGGGACACCCTTGACCGGCTTGTCGGTGACCAGCGAAACGCCAGTATCGAAGAAGGACTTGCCTTCCGTCGGCTTCGGCTTTTCACCCGTGTCGGCAAACTTCTTGATGGCCTCGACGCCGAGTGCTGCCATCATCAGCGGGTACTGCTGCGAGGTCGCGCCAATGACGCCTTCCTCGACCGACTTCACGCCTGGGCAACCGCCGTCCACGGAAACGATCAGTACGTTCTTTTCCATGCCAACGGCCTTGAGGGCCTGATACGCGCCGACAGCAGCCGGTTCGTTGATGGTGTGAATGACGTTGATGCCTGGGTCCTTCTGCAGAAGGTTTTCCATGGCCTTGCGTCCGCCTTCTTCATTGCCGTTCGTCACGTCGTGGCCGACGATGCGCGGATCGGTTTCGTCGCCGATCTTGTTCGGGTCTTTCGGATCGATACCGAAGCCGATCATGAAGCCCTGGTCGCGCAGAACGTCGACGCTCGGCTGGTCAGGCGTCAGGTCGAGGAAGCCAACCTTGGCATCCTTGGCGCCGTCGCCCATCGTGCCCTTGGCCCACTCACCGATCAGCTTGCCGGCCAGGAGGTTGTCGGTTGCAAATGTTGCATCGGCAGAGTTGATTGGGTCAAGCGGGGTGTCGAGAGCGATGACGAGAAGGCCTGCATCCCGCGCCTTCTTGATCGTCGGAACGATGCCCTTGGTGTCGGAAGCGGTGATCAGAATGCCCTTGGCGCCATCGGCAATGCAGGACTCGATGGCTGCAACCTGGCTTTCGGAGTCACCATCGACCTTACCGGCGTAAGACTTGAGCGTCACGCCCAGTTCCTTTGCCTTGGCGGTCGCGCCTTCTTTCATCTTGACGAAGAAGGGGTTGGTGTCGGTCTTGGTGATAAGGCATGCCGAAGTATCGGCGGCCGATGCAACCGAAGCGAAAGAAACGCCAAGCGCGAGCGCGCCCAAAAAGGCGGAAACAGTTGTCTTCATATGATCCTCCCAGTGGAAACAAGCAGCCATTTGGATGACTGGTCTGCGGCCCTTCTCCTCCTAGATCAGGCGCCACTGGAAGCGATGGAACCATCAAATTAACAGCCTGTCAATAAATAAATCCAATTGAATTATTAATTCGATCTGTCATTCTCTCAGCCTTGATTGCGAAAGTGGACGGGAGGAGACCGGGACACTTGTCGCAGCCGACATGATGAATGAAGCCGTGGGGCGCTTGCCATTAACGGCCGGGAGGAAAACAAGATGTCGCGTTCCGTGGAGATGTCGCAGACGCCACCTGCGACGGTGACCGATTTGAGCGGCGGTGCCAACCAGGTTCGCGTTCGCGCCTATAATGAGCGGTTGGTTCTTTCGCTTGTGCGTCGTCACAATGCCCTGTCGAAGGCTGAGATCGCCAGGCGTAGCGGGTTATCAGCCCAGACCGTCTCCGTCATCATGCGTTCGTTGGAAAAGGATGGCTTGCTGATCAGGGGCGAGGTGCTTCGAGGGCGCGTCGGGCAACCCTCCACGCCGATGCGGCTCAATCCAGATTCGGTCTACTCCTTCGGCGTGAAGATCGGCCGCCGCAGCGTCGATCTGGTGCTGATGGATTTCGTCGGTCGAATCAGGATGCAATTGCGCAATACGTATCCATACCCAATGCCGGAATGGATTTTGCCCTTCGTCACCGAAGGCATTGCCGAGTTGGAGGGCAGGCTCAATCCGTCAGAACGCGAGAAGATCGCAGGTATTGGGATCGCCGCGCCGTTTGAACTCTGGAGTTGGGCGAAAGAGGTTGGTGCGCCCGAGGGCAAAATGGACAGTTGGAAACAGGTCGATCTTCGCCAGGAGATTGCCGATGCTGTCGACCATCCCGTCTTTCTTCAGAACGATGCGACGAGCGCGTGCGGCGCCGAGCTGGTGTTTGGCAACGGCCAGGCCTATCCGGATTTTCTCTACGTCTTCATTGGCTCGTTCATCGGTGGCGTCGTCGTCCTGAATTCGGCCCTGTTCTCAGGAAGGACTGGCGCGGCAGGCGCGATCGGTCCGCTGCCGGTTCAGGGTCGGGATGGCAAGACGGTGCAGTTGCTGAAGATCGCCTCGATCTTCGTGCTTGAAGACATGCTGCGTGAAAGAGGCATCGACCCCAAGCCGCTGTGGTTTTCTCCCGATGAATGGATCGATTTCGGCGAATCTCTGGAAGTATGGATCCGCAATACCGGTGCCGCACTTGCCCAGGCTGTCATTGCCGCTGCGTCGATCATTGATTTCTCCACCGTCATCATCGATGGCGGCTTCCCAGGCTGGGTGCGCTCGCGCATCGTTGAAGCAACGCGCGACGCTTTGATGCTGCACGATCTTCAAGGTGTGGGCGTACCCGATATCAGGGAGGGTGCGGTCGGAAGTCAGGCACGCGCTATTGGTGGCGCCAGCCTGCCGCTGTTCTCCCGTTATCTTCTAGACCAGAATGTGTTGTTCAAGGAAACTTCGACCTGACAGGCCGCGCACCTTTTGCCAGTTCTTAAAGCGCTTCGATCTGACGCAAGATGTCGTCTTCGATCGTAATTCCATTGTCCAGAGATTGCTTGCGAATGCCCTGGCTGCGGCGGCCTGGAAGCCTTGCATTGCCCTGAGACTCGATTTCGGCGGCCATCTGCGAAACCCTGTCCGCCAGAGCATCATTGCCGGCAATGGTCGGATCGATCGCAATAATCGTGTGCCCGAGAGAGGGCGCCGTTCCCGTATCGTCCAGAAGAGAAGAGGCCTGGAAGCCGAAATTGCCTCCGGTGAGGCCCGCCGCCATGATCTCGACCATGAGCGCCAATGCCGCGCCCTTAGCCTCACCGGCCGGCACCATGGTGCCGTTGATCGCTTCATGTGGATCGGTGGTCGGGCGGCCCTGAGCGTCGAGAGCCCAATCACCTGGAATAGTGACGCCTTTTTGGCGGGCGGCCATGATCTTCCCCCGCGCGACCTTGGAAAGCGCCAGATCGATCACCAGAGGGTCGGCGTCTTTCATCGGCGCGGCAAAGGCGATCGGGTTCGTGCCATAAAGCGGCTTGATGCCGCCCCAAGGCGCCATGGATGCGGGGGCATTGGCAACCATCAAGGCAACGAGGCCCTGTTCTGCCAAACGCTCGACCGTTAAAGCCATGACACCAGCATGATGTGACCGACCGATCGCGGCAAGCGCGATGCCCTGTTCACGTGCAAGCGGCTCTAGCTCCTGGATCGCAAGATCGATAGCCGGATAGGCATAGCCGTGTCCTGCGTCGATCGAGACCACCGCCGGGCGCTCCTTTGTGGCTGTGGGCACGGCTTTGCCATTCACTTTGCCGGAATGAAGCTGAGCCACATAGACCGGTATCCGCCGAAATCCGTGGCCGCCCTGGCCACAAGCCTCCGCGGCAACCAGTGCACGAGCAACGGAGCGCGCGCTTGACGCCAGAACGCCGTTCTTCTCGAAGATGGAAGAAACGAAGTCTTCCGCATGTTCTATGCTGAGTTTCATGACGCAATCTGGAAGGGAACAGAGTGAAAGGATGCCCGGCCGACATTCGGGGATTGGCAGTGACACGCGAGAAAAGCTCGCGAAAACCGTATTGCAACCTGACGGCTTGCCATGCTTCAGCAGCGTGTAGCGGACGGCCCTCGATCAAAAGGTGGGAAGGCCGCCCTTACACGTGTCAATGCGCAGCAGACATGTCGCCCAGCACGTCCTTGGACGCGACGGTGGAGTCGGCATTCAGCTTGTAGACCATGGGCACGCCGGTCGCGAGATTGAGCTTCAGGATTTCTTCCTTGCTCAGCTTGTCGAGCACCATCACCAGCGAACGCAGCGAATTGCCATGGGCGGCAACCAGAACCTTCTCTCCACGCAGAACCCGCGGCAGGATTTCCGTCAGATAGTAAGGCCAGACGCGTGCACCGGTGTCCCGCAGGCTTTCGCCGCCGGGCGGCGGGATGTCGTAGGAGCGGCGCCAGATATGCACCTGCTCTTCGCCCCATTTCTCGCGGGCGTCATCCTTGTTGAGGCCGGAGAGATCGCCATAGTCACGCTCGTTAAGCGCCTCATCGCGGATGGTTTCCAGGCCAGACTGGCCGACATTGTCGAGCACGATCTGGCAGGTTTTTTGCGCCCGGATCAGCGAAGACGTGTAAGCCACATCAAATTTGATACCGTAATCGGCAAGCGCCTTGCCGCCGGCGTTGGCTTCCTGCACGCCGAGTTCCGTCAGATCGGGGTCGCGCCATCCGGTGAAGAGGTTCTTGAGGTTCCAGTCGCTTTGACCGTGACGAACGAGGACGAGGGTTCCGCTCATAAATACTCTCCAGGTTGATTATGAATTGTCTGCCAGACCGAGAACGTCCAGCATGGAATAGAAGCCGGGCTTCTTGTCGAAAGCCCAAAGTGCGGCGGCGATGGCGCCACGCCCGAAAATGCTCCGATCCGCCGCATGGTGCGAGAAGGTCAGTTGTTCTCCCTCACCAGCAAAGATCACGGAGTGATCGCCCACCACCGAACCGCCGCGCAGCGTTGCGAAGCCAATGGTGCCCGCCTGGCGTGCACCGGTATGCCCGTCGCGCACCCTGACGGAGTTTTCGGCAAGATCGATGTTGCGTCCCTGTGCTGCCGCTTTGCCAAGCAGAAGCGCCGTACCGGATGGTGCGTCCACCTTGTGCTTGTGATGCATTTCCAGCACCTCAATGTCCCACTGCTGCGGCCCGAGCGCTTTTGCCGCTTGGCGCGTTAGAACGGAAAGCAGATTGACGCCAAGGCTCATATTGCCGGACTTTACGACGCGCGCATGACGCGCAGCCGCCTTGAACTTTTCCTCGTCCTCGACCGAGCAGCCGGTGGTGCCGATAATGTGGACGATACGCGCCTGTGCGGCAAGACCGGAGAAGATCACACTCGCCGCCGGTGAGGTGAAATCGACCACACCTTCGGCATTGACGAAGGCGGTGAGCGCATCGCTGGTGACCGGAACACCAATTGGGCCGAGACCCGCAATCTCTCCCGCATCTCGTCCAACGAAGGGCGAGCCCTCGCGCTCGATCGCGGCATGGAGTTGAACGCCGGGCGTTTCATGAATGAGACGGATGAGGGTCTGTCCCATTCGGCCTGCAGCGCCAACCACCACCAGTTTCATGCCGTTGCCGCTCATGCCGTCACCCTATGCTCTCAAAGTCCGCGAACGCCTGTCGCCTGAAGATTGTTGAGGCGAGCGTAAAGACCGTCCTCCTGCCGCGCAAGCGTATCATGCGTTCCTTCTTCGACAACCTGGCCCTCATTCATCACCACAATCTTGTCTGCCTTGACGACGGTCGAGAGACGGTGGGCAATGACGATAACCGTGCGTCCGGACATGGCGGTATTGAGCGCCTTTTGCACAACGGACTCTGACTCGGTATCGAGTGCAGACGTCGCTTCATCAAGGAGCAGGATGGGTGCATTGCGGACCAGAGCGCGTGCGATGGACAGGCGCTGACGTTGGCCGCCAGACAGGGTCATGCCGTTCTCACCAACCTGTGTGTCGTAACCCAGCGGCTGCGCCAGAATGAAGTCATGGGCGAAAGCAAGCTTCGCCGCTTCCTCGATTTCGGCGTCTGTCGCTTCTGGACGGCCGTAGCGGATGTTGTCGCGGATCGTGCCCTCGAAGAGATAGGGCTGCTGCGAGACATAGGCGAGATTGAGACGCACCGAATGCGTCGTCACGTCTGCAATGTTTTGCCCATCGATCAAAATCTCGCCGCCCGTCGGATCGTAAAACCGCGGCACGAGGTTGATGATCGTGGATTTCCCGGCGCCAGAGGGGCCGACAAGGGCGGTCGTTTTTCCGCCCTCGGCGACAAAGCTCACGCCTTTGAGGATAGGACCGGAATCCTTGTAGGAGAAAACGACATTGCGAAGTTCCACGGTCGCGTTTTCGATCTTGAGCGGCACCGCATTCGGCTTTTCGCGCTGAACCGGCTCCATATCGAGGATCTCATAGATCATGCGCGCATTCACCACGGCACGTTCCAGCGAGACCTGAAGACGGGCAAGACGGCGCGCTGGATCGTAAGCGAGCAGGAGGGCCGTCACGAAAGCAAAGAAGGCGCCCGGGGGAACGTTGTCATAGATCGCGCGGTAAGCGGCATAAGCGAGCACGCTTGAGACGGCAATTCCGGCGATGGTTTCAGTCAGAGGTGCAGTTCGCTCGGACAACCGCGCGATACGATTGGAACGCCGTTCGGAAGCATCGATCGTCGCGAAGACCCGCTCCTCAAGTGGCTTTTCCATGGTGAAAGCCTTGACGATCGCGATGCCTTGAAGCGTTTCCTGCATGGACCCGAGAACACGACTTCCAAGGATGATGGCTTCTCTGGTCGTTTCCCGAAGTCTTTTGGAGATGTATCGAAGGCCGAGAACCAGCGGCGGCACGATGAAGACGATGATGATCGAGAGGAACGGGTCCTTGACAATCATCACGCCGATCAAGGCAATGAAGGTCAAGAGATCTCGGGCCACGGAGGTGACGGTCAAGTTCATGACGTCGCGGATGCCGCCGATATTCTGGCTGACCTGGGCTGCGAGATGCGCGGAACGGGATTCGCTCAGATACCCGACCGAGAGTGTCATGAGATGCGAGTAAAGACGCTTCTGATAACGGGCAACGATGTTATTGCCAATTTTCGAAAGCGCAACAGATTGGAAGTAGCTCGCAAGTCCCCGAAGGAAGAAAGCCATAAATATTGCACCGCAGATCATAAATGCGAGATCAGCGCGTCGGTTGACGAAGGCTTCGTTGATAATGGAGTCCATAATCCAGGCGGTGAACGCCGTTGATCCTGCGACGATGAGCAGGCAGAAAACGACCAATACATAGCCTTTGATATGGTCGCGCGCATTCTCGGCAAAGACACGCTTCAGAACTGCAGCAATTGTATCGGTGTCCACAGGACCCCGTGACTTGGCGGTTTTCAATCGCTCATCCACCTTTTGATGTTCCGGCGGCAGCGCCGCCTTTTCAAGCGGCGTCTATATCCATTAGGGCAGGCTTTGACCAGCCTCAACTTGGAAGCTCACCTCTGCCAGCGGCGCCCTTCGAGCGTCACGCCGAAATTCTCCGGTGTTCTGGCAAAGCTGGACAGACCGGCAAGTGCTGCCTGCGGGTGGGTCACGACATAGGTTGGAATGGAGCGCATCAGCGCGCTGTGCGGCGCCTTGTCCTCAAAGCCGGCACGAAATTCTGGACGCTTCAGCGCCGGAATGATCTTTTGCGAAATGCCGCCGGCAAGATAGACCCCGCCACGCGCCATGAAGACGAGCGCCATGTCTCCGGCGACGCGCCCGAGATAGGTGCTGAACAGCGAGAGGGTTTCCTCAGCCTGCGCATTCGATCCGCCAAGACCACGTGCGGTGACATCCGCCGGATCGGAGAAGCTCGGCGCGATGTCATCCGCCGCACAGATGGCGCGGTAGAGATTGACGAGGCCTCTGCCGCAGAGAATCTGCTCGCCAGAAATGCGGCCCTCAATCGCTTCGAGGTGAGGGAAAATCTGATGATCCCGTTCCGTCCGTGGCCCAAGATCGACGTGCCCACCTTCACCAGGCACTGGAAACCACATGTTTCGCGCATGAACCAGACCACCCACGCCGAGTCCTGTGCCAGGGCCCAGCACCACGCGCGACGCGATCATATCCGGGCGGTTTGGTCCAATGCGCTCGCGATTGTCGTCGTCAAGTGCGGCAATCGCCAGAGCCTGCGCTTCGAAGTCATTGACGACCACGACATCGCCCAAGTCGAGATTGCTCAGCATCTCCTTCGGTTTGACGATCCAGTGGCAATTGGTCAGCGGGATCTCGTCGGACTCGATCGGTCCGGCCACGGCAAGGAGCGCCGAGACCGGTTTGATCGCCGTGTTGCTCAAAACCGCAATCTTGATGGCATCATCAATCGAGGGATAGTCGGCGGTTTTGACGGTGGTCAGATGAACGGCTTCAGATGTGGCGTCCGGCAGGATGCAGAAACGGGCATTGGTGCCGCCGATATCTCCAATGAGGATCGGAAAGGAAAGATGATCGTTCTGATTGGGCATCACTGCTCCTGAAGCCGCCTGATTTTGAAAATAGGATACGCCGCGCTCGCTGAGCGCCTATCTGTTGATGTGAAAGTCGATCAGTCGCTCGGCCGTCGCGCGGTTGAGCGCCATCGGTATGTCGTAGACCGTGGCAAGCCGTGTCAAGGCTTTCACGTCCACATCATGCGGCATGGAGGTCAGCGGATCGACAAAGAAGATCAGCATGTCGACATCGCCGGTCGCAATCATCGCGCCGATCTGCTGATCGCCGCCGAGAGGCCCGCTTTTCAGACGAATCACGTCGAGCTTGGGACAGGCATCCTGCACACGACCACCCGTCGTTCCCGTGGCGACAATACGGAAAGTCGACAGCGCATCCTGATGCTCGCGGGCAAACTCCGCCATGTCGTCCTTCTTCTGATCATGCGCAATCAGCGCAACGCAGCGTTTGCTGTCCATCATCCGTCCCACGCGTTTTTTAAATCGATTTGAAGCCTTCTATATCAACTCTGCCAAGTTTGAAAAGCGGGCCTCTTGGGATCAATTCATCGAAGGGCGCGCAGAGGGACGCGGAACATCTGCCGGCGGAACCGGCCCGCCAGGCGAGGGGGCAATGGGCGTGGTGGTCGCTGGAGCCGCAGGGGTGGTGTAAGCACTTTGTACCGCAGTCTGCGACCTTCCTGCGGAAGGTGCGACCGCAATGGCGGCGCAGGCCTTTGGCAAGTCCGACACCATCATCGGTCTTGGCGGTTTCGGCGGTTTGGCGTTTGGATCCTTCTTCGGTGCCGCCCATGGTTCCTTGGTAAACCACCAGGCAAGCGACTTGTCGCAGCCATCACCCGGACCCACCGCCGCCTGCGGCTTGCAGTCTGTTGCACCGGCGGGGCAGGAGAGGCGGACGTGGAAATGCTCGTCATGGCCGTAGATCGGACGGATTTTGCCCATGAAAGTGCGGTCGCCGGTCCAGCTTTGGCAAAGCTTCTGCTTGATGGCCGGGTTGACGAAGATGCGCTCCACCTGCGGATAGCTCGCTGCCATCATCACCAGCCGTGCATTGAGTGGAGACCATTTGCGGTCGTCAACGGTCAGAAACTTGCTCTTGTCGAGCATCGAGATGAAGGGCGTATCCTCACGCTCCTGCGCGCTCATGATGTGGTCGGGCATCTTGCGCCACCAGATATCGACATCCAGCCCGATCTGATGCGAGGCGTGACCGGTCAGCATGGGACCGCCGCGGGGTTGGGAGATGTCGCCAATCAGGAGGCCTGGCCAGCCGATTTTCTGCGAATCCTGCGCGAAACGTTCGATGAAGGAAACGAGCTGCGGTTGACCCCAGCGCCGGTTGCGTGAGAGGCGCATAGCCTGAAAACCTTCGCCCTCGGTTGGCAAGGCGACCGCGCCGGACTGGCATCCTTTTGCATAGGAGCCATAAGACTTTGAGGGCCCGGCGGAGGGAAGCTCGATATGGCCGAAAACCTGCTTTGCGGGCTGGTCTTGCGCAAAGGCTGGCGCGAAATCTGCGCCAATCATCGAGACGACCGAAAAAGCGATAAGCGAAAGCCTGCGCGCTGCCATTGTCTTTAATCTCATTCGTCGCCGCCTGCGATCCGGTTGATTCTATGGTCCGATATTACGCTGGATCGCGAATTTGGTGAAAGCATGTTTGCGGATAAACCGCTTGTGAGCCGGCACCTCTATTTTTTGACATTGTTTGGCTTATGCTTCGCCGCACCAAGCATCAAAAAGGAACATCCGCCCATGGCTTTGGCAAGCGCAAAATCCCTCCTGCTCGTAGGCATGGCAGTGTCGCTTTTGGCATCCTCGACAGGGGCAAAAGCGCAGGAGGAGGGGCAATGGCGTGTGGGCATTGCGACCGTCGGGGAGTTGAAGCACCCGAAGGGCTTCGAGCGCTTTGATTATGTCAATCCGAACGCACCGAAGGGCGGCACTTTGCGACTGTCGACAGCAGGTACGTATGACACCCTCAATCCTCTTCTTGCCAAGGGAGAAGCTGCAACAGGTCTCGGCGCGGTCTTCGATACGCTGATGAGGTCATCCGAAGAGGAGCTCTCGGCGTCCTACGGCCTCCTTGCGGAAGGCTTGACCTATCCAGCTGATATGTCCAGCGCGACGTTTAGATTGCGCGCCGAAGCCAAATTCGCGGACGGAAAACCTGTGACTCCGGAAGATGTGGTTTTCAGCTTTGACAAAGCTAAAGAGCTCAATCCGCAGCTCGCAACCTACTACACGCACGTCACCAAAGCCGAAAAGACCGGCGATCGGGAGGTGACCTTTACCTTCGACGAGAAAAACAACCGCGAACTCCCGCAGATCGTCGGACAGTTGCTTGTTGTTCCCAAACACTGGTGGGAGGCCAACGGTCCGGATGGAAAGCCACGCGACATTTCGCGCGGAACGTTGGAGCCAGTTATGGGGTCCGGCCCCTATAAGATTGCCTCGGTGGCTCCGGGCTCCACGATTACTTATGAGTTGCGCGACGATTATTGGGGCAAAAACCTCAACGTCAATGTCGGAATGAACAACTTCAAGACGATCAGCTACACCTTCTACACCGATCGCGATGTGGAGTTTCAGGCCTTTAAAGCAGGCAACACCGATTTCTGGCAGGAAAACTCCGCCGGTCGCTGGGCAACCGGCTATGACTTTCCAGCCGTCAAGGACGGACGGATCAAGCGCGAGGAACTTCCCAACATCTACCGCTCCGTCGGTATTATGCAGGCTTTCGTGCCGAACGCACGCCGCGACAAGTTCAAGGATCCGAGAGTCCGCAAAGCGCTGAACCTGGCCTATGACTTTGAGGATATGAACAAGACACTGTTTTTCGGCCAGTATCAGCGGATCAACAGCTTCTTCATGGGCAGCGACCTTGCCTCATCCGGTTTGCCTCAGGGCAAAGAGTTGGAAATTCTGACCGAAGTGAAAGATGAGGTGCCGCCGGAGGTCTTTACCACCGAGTATCGCAATCCCGTTGGCGGGGATCCGGCCAAGCAGCGCGACAATCTGCGTGAAGCTGTCAAGCTTATGAAGGAGGCAGGCTACGAGTTGCGGGGCAACCGAATGGTCAACGCGAAAACGGGCCAACCATTCGATTTCGAAATTCTTGTCGATTCGCCCGCCATGGAGCGCGTCGTTCTGGCCTACACACAAAACCTCAAGAAAATCGGCATCAACGCGACGGTTCGAAACGTCGATTCATCGCAATATACCAATCGCACACGCGCCTTCGATTATGACATGATCGTCAATCTCTGGGCTCAGACCTCCAATCCTGGCAATGAACAGGCCGATTACTGGGGTTCTGCAGCCGCAAACCGCCAAGGCTCGAAGAACTTTGCCGGGATCAGCAATCCTGCGATCGACAAGATCGTCCGCAAGATCATCTTCGCTCCCACCCGTGAGGACCAGGTTGCTGCCGTTAAGGCGCTGGATCGGGTTCTGCTGGCCGGAAATTACGTCATCCCGCAATTCTACCGTGGCGAGATGACGGTTGCCTACTGGAACACCATCGTTCGCCCAACGGAACTGCCCTATTACGGCATCGGCTTCCCCGAGGCCTGGTGGTCGGCCAGTGCGGCAAAATGAGCTTGGTCTTGCTTTATAGGCCAAGCCTTGATTCACATGTCTAAAGACGAATCATTAGGCGGGCAAAAGCTGCCGCTCGCCGGGAAAGGAAACGGTTTGACAGTAAGGATGACAGCCGAGCGCGCTTGCCTGGAGCGTGACCTCTAATGGGAGCCTATATTCTCCGGCGTCTGGCGCTCATGATCCCGACGATTATCGGCATCATGGGCATTTCCTTTCTCGTCATTCAGTTTGCACCCGGCGGCCCGGTCGAACAGGTCATCGCCCAGCTGTCCGGTTCAGGTGACAGCGCTGCCGACCGCCTGTCCGGCGGCGGCGACCTCATGGGCGGCGGTGGTGTGGATGAAAGCGGATCGAAATATCGCGGCGCTCAGGGCCTCGATCCGGAGTTGATCGCCAAGCTCGAAAAGCAGTTCGGTTTCGACAAGCCGCCGCTGACGCGCTTTCTGGAGATGATGTGGAACTACATCCGCTTCGACTTCGGCGACAGCTTCTTCAGAAATTCTTCTGTCATCGATCTCATCATCGACAAAATGCCTGTGTCGATTTCGCTCGGCTTCTGGATTCTGATCATTTCCTACGCCATATCCATTCCGCTCGGCATCAAGAAGGCGGTAGAGGACGGCTCGAAATTCGACGTCTGGACGTCCGGCATTGTCATTATCGGTTATGCCGTGCCGAGCTTCCTCTTTGGCATTCTGCTGATCGTGCTGTTCGCTGGCGGTTCCTTCTTCGACTGGTTCCCGTTGCGTGGTCTCACCTCGGACAATTTTGCCGACCTGACATGGTGGCAGAAGATCATCGACTATTTCTGGCATCTGACATTGCCGCTGACAGCGCTCGTCCTGTCGGCCTTTGCCACCACGACGCTGCTCACCAAGAACTCCTTCATCGATGAGATCAAGAAGCAATATGTGGTCACCGCGCGCGCCAAGGGTCTTTCCGAGCGGAAAGTTCTCTACGGCCACGTCTTCCGCAACGCCATGCTGATCGTCATTGCCGGTTTTCCCGGTGCCTTCATCTCCGCCTTTTTCACCGGTTCGCTGTTGATTGAGAACATCTTCTCGCTGGATGGCCTCGGCCGGCTTGGCTATCTGTCCGTCGTTAATCGTGATTATCCGATCGTGTTCGGTACTCTCTTCATCTTCTCGCTCATGGGTCTCGTCGTCGGTCTGGTTTCCGACCTGATCTACACCTGGATCGATCCGCGCATCGACTTTGAGCGGAGGGACGTGTGATGACTGTCTCCACGCCTGTTACGGACACGATGCCACCGCAGAAACGTCCTTTTTTCTCGCCGACGAGCATTCGCCGTTGGCAGAACTTCAAGGCGAACCGCCGCGGCTACTGGTCCTTCTGGATATTCCTCGCGCTTTTCGGCCTCAGCCTTTGCGCCGAGTTCATCGCCAATGATAAGCCGATCCTGGCGTCCTACAAGGGCGAGTTGCTGGTTCCTGTTCTGGTGGATTACCCGGAAGAAAAGTTCGGCGGCTTCCTGGCTCAGACCGATTATAAGTCCTCCTATATTCAGGATGAGATCAACGCCAATGGTTGGATGATCTGGCCGCCGATTCGCTATTCCTATCAGACGGTAAATTCCAATATTCCCCATTCCGCACCCACGCCGCCCTTCTGGTTGATGACCAAGGAGGAGCGTTGCTCCGGCTATCCGCAAGGGGCGGCTGATCCCGGCTGCACGCTTGGCAATCTCAATTGGCTCGGTACCGATAACCAGGCGCGCGACGTCACGGCGCGTATCATCTACGGCTTCCGCATCTCGGTCCTTTTCGGCCTGGCGCTCACCATCTGCTCGGCCATCGTCGGTGTGACGGCCGGTGCGGTCCAGGGTTATTTCGGCGGCTGGACCGATCTCCTGATGCAGCGCTTCATCGAGATCTGGTCGTCCATGCCGGTGCTCTATATCCTGCTGATCATCGCAGCCATCCTGCCGCCCGGCTTCTTCGTGCTGCTCGGCATCATGTTGTTGTTCTCTTGGGTCGGCTTCGTCGGGGTTGTCCGTGCCGAATTCCTGAGGGCGCGCAATTTCGAATATGTGAATGCCGCACGCGCACTTGGTGTCGGCAACGCCACCATCATGCTCCGGCACCTGCTGCCGAACGCCATGGTCGCAACGCTCACCTTCCTGCCTTTCATCCTCTCCGGCTCGATCACGACGCTGACATCGCTCGACTTCCTCGGCTTCGGCATGCCACCCGGCTCGCCATCACTGGGTGAACTGATTGCCCAAGGCAAAAACAATCTCCAGGCGCCGTGGCTGGGGCTGACAGCCTTCTTCACCATGTCGATCATGCTCTCGCTGCTGATCTTTACCGGAGAAGCGGTGCGCGATGCTTTCGATCCGCGCAAGACGTTCCGGTGATGGCCATGTCTCCAACAAATGCAGGCACAATGACCGCACCCCTCCTCTCCGTCCGAGACCTCTCCGTTGCCTTCCATCAGGGCGGCAAGGAAAGTCTCGCTGTCGACCGGGTTTCCTTCGACATCATGCCCGGCGAAGTGCTGGCGCTGGTTGGCGAATCCGGTTCTGGCAAGTCGGTGACGGCCAACTCCATCCTGAAGCTTTTGCCCTATCCCGCCGCAAGCCATCCATCGGGCCAAATCCTGTTCGAGGGCAAGGATTTGCTGACGCTGCCGATGCGCGATCTGCGATCGGTGCGCGGCAATGATATCACCATGATCTTCCAGGAGCCGATGACCTCGCTCAATCCGCTTCACAGCATCGAGCGGCAGATCGGCGAAATTCTGGAGCTGCACCAGGCTCTCACCGGTGCGCCTGCACGTACCCGCATCCTGGGACTGCTCAATCAGGTGGGCATTCGCGATCCGGAAAAGCGGCTGAAGGCGTTTCCGCACGAGCTTTCCGGCGGGCAGCGTCAGCGTGTGATGATCGCTATGGCGCTCGCAAACCGGCCCAAACTCCTGATCGCCGACGAGCCGACGACGGCGCTTGACGTGACGGTGCAGGCGCAAATTCTCGAGCTGCTGGCCGGGCTGAAGAATCAGCATCACATGTCGATGCTGTTCATCACCCACGATCTCGGTATCGTGCGCAAATTTGCCGATCGTGTCTGCGTCATGACCAAAGGTAAGATCGTCGAGACGGGCACTGTCGAGCAGGTCTTCACCAACCCCCAGCACGCCTATACCCGCCATCTTCTGGCCGCTGAACCGAAAGGTGAGCCACCACCTGCCGACGATAAGAAGCGGGTGGTCATGCAGGGTGCCGACATCAAGGTCTGGTTCCCGATCAAGGCCGGCCTGATGCGCAAGGTCGTGGACCACGTCAAGGCGGTGGATGGCATCGATATCACCCTTCGTGAGGGCCAGACGGTCGGCGTGGTGGGCGAATCCGGCTCCGGCAAGACGACGCTCGGGCTTGCGCTCTCGCGGCTGATTTCCTCGAAGGGCCGGATCAGCTTTATCGGTCAATCCATCGACGCCTATTCCTACGCCATGATGAAGCCGCTGAGAAACCGCCTTCAGGTGGTGTTCCAGGATCCCTACGGTTCTCTCAGCCCCCGCATGTCTGTCGGAGATATCATTGCCGAAGGTCTGAAGGTGCATGAAACTTCGCTATCCTATGAGGAGCGCGACCGGCGCGTCGCGACCGCGCTGGAAGAAGTGGGGCTCGATCCTGCAACGCGCTGGCGCTACCCGCATGAATTTTCCGGCGGCCAGCGGCAGCGTATCGCCATTGCCCGCGCCATGGTGCTGAAACCGCGCTTTGTCATGCTGGATGAGCCGACATCGGCGCTGGACATGAGCGTGCAGGCGCAGGTGGTCGATCTCTTGCGCGATCTCCAGTCCAAACATGATCTCGCCTATCTCTTCATCAGCCACGACCTCAAGGTGGTGAAGGCGCTCGCCAACGAGGTGATCGTCATGCGCCACGGAAAGATCGTCGAAAGCGGCCCCGCCAAGTCTATCTTCGAGGCGCCGAAAGAAGATTACACCCGTGCGCTGATGGCCGCTGCCTTCAACATCGAAGCGGTCAAGACCGCAGCCGTGAGCGAGTAAAGACCTCCAAGCAAATGGTGGCGAGGCGGTTTTGCTGTTGCGTTCGATGATGGGGAGCGCCATCTTTCTCAAACGTCTGATGACGGCAGAGGAAGAAGAGAATGGCAGCGGATGTGATCGTATTGGGTGCCGGGATCATTGGGGTCTCGGTGGCGGTTCAACTGGCAAGACGCGGAAAATCCGTCGTGCTTCTCGATCGCCGCGGACCTGGCGAGGAAACATCCTTCGGCAATGCCGGTCTCATTCAGCGTGAGGGCGTCGTGCCCTATGGCTTCCCGCAGGATCTGGGACTGCTCGCGCGCTACTCGCTCAACAACCGCATCGACGCCCATTATCACATGGCCGCAATGCCAAAGATCGCGCCGTTTCTGGCGCGCTACTGGTATCACTCGCAACCGGCACGGCATGCCGCGATTTCCCGTTCCTACGCGCCGCTGATCGAACATTCGATTACCGAGCATTCGATCCTGATCGACGAGGCCAAGGCCAGCGATCTTATCGTCAAGAATGGCTGGATGGAGGCTTACCGAACGGAGGCCAAGCGGGACGACGATTTTGCCTTTGCCGAGCGCCTCGCGCGCGATCACGGCATTTCTCATACCAAGCTGACCCGGCAGGAGTTGGCGCAAGCAGAGCCGCATCTGTCGCACGATTTCGTCGGTGGGCTTAAGTGGGACGACCCCTGGTCGGTTCTCGACCCGCATGGTCTCACCATGGCCTATCTGCGCCTGTTCGAAAGTCTGGGCGGTACCTTCGTCAAGGGCGACGCGGCGGCTCTCTCTCAGACGCCGGCCGGCTGGAAAATCCAGACGGAGAATGGCCTGATTGAAGCTGAGAGCGTCGTGGTTGCCTTGGGTCCGTGGTCCGATACCGTGACGACACGGCTCGGCTATCGCTTCCTGATGGGAGTGAAGCGCGGTTACCACATGCACTACGCCCCCCAGGATGGAACGAAGCTCAACAACTGGCTGATCGATGCCGAGCGCGGTTATTTCCTGGCACCGATGAAGAAGGGCATCCGCCTGACAACGGGTGCGGAATTTGCCGATCGCGATGCACCGAAATCGCCTGTCCAGCTTTATCGGGCGGAGCGCGTGGCCCGGACCATCTTTCCGCTGGGTGGCAGGCTGGACGCCGAACCCTGGATGGGTGCGCGTCCCTGCACGCCGGATATGATGCCGGTCATCGGCAAAGCGCCGCGCCATAAGAGCCTATGGTTTGCCTTCGGTCACGCCCATCATGGCCTGACGCTGGGGCCGATTACAGGGCGGATTTTGGCTGAAACAATGCTTGGCGAAACACCCGTCATTCCGATCGGACCCTACGCCGCGGAGCGCTTCAACCCCTGACACACCGATTAGGGGTGGTCTTCCTGCAAAAGCCCGCTTAACATGCAAGCTAGGGAGGAAAAGGGTATGCAGCGGGGCACAAAGTCACGATGACGGCGCGATATATGATCTACCAGCAGCAGGATGACTTTCGTTAGCGTCGGCTTTCCTTAGCCGATCGAAAGAGCAATGACATCCTGGTGAATGATGGCTGATATCGAATACGCAAAGACCTTTTTCCAACAGAACCCCGACATCGAAATTCTCGAGGCCTTCGTCATTGACGCCAATGGCATTCCACGGGGCAAGTGGATCCCGCGAGAGCGGGCGCTCGACGTGCTGGAAAAGGGCATGGCCGTTCCCCGCTCGGTCTATGCCCTGGATATCTGGGGCCGCGACGTGAACGCCGCCGGACTGGCGGAAGGAACCGGCGATCCTGACGGCTTGTGTGTTGCGGTGCCAGGCACCCTGTCGCGCGTCACCTGGCTTGGGCGGCCCACGGCGCAAGTGCTACTGGCCATGACCGAGCCGGATGGCGCTGGTTTCTTTGCGGATTCGCGGCATGTTTTGGCGCAGGTTCTGTCGGGCTTTACCAAGCGTGGCTTGACCCCAGTCGTTGCCACCGAACTTGAATTCTATCTGATCGACCCGGTCCGCTCCGCGCTTGATCCGGTGCGCCCGCCCAATAGCCGGGAAGGGCGCTGGCATACGGGTCAGACGCAGGTTCTCTCCATTTCCGAGCTTCAGGATTTCGAAGACGTCTTCCACGACATCGCCACCGCCTGCCGCGCGCAGAATGTGCTGGCCGATACGACGCTTCGGGAAAATGGGCCCGGGCAATATGAAATCAACCTCAACCACGTACCGGATGCGCTGCAGGCGGCGGATTTCGCCGTTTTCCTCAAGCGCATCGTCAAAGGGGTGGCGCGCAAGCACGGGCTGGACGCCACCTTCATGGCCAAGCCCTATGGTACCCAGGCTGGCAATGGCATGCATGTGCATTTCTCCGTCCTCGATAAGGATGGACGAAACATCTACATGGGCGAGGACGGACCCTCGGAAGCGCTCATGCACAGCGTCGGCGGTCTTCTGGAGAATATGGGGGAAAGCATGGCGGTGTTTGCGCCGCATGCCAATTCCTACCGGCGGCTGCGCCCCAGCGAACATGCGCCGACCTATGCCTCCTGGGGTTTTGACAACCGCTCTGCCGCAGTGCGGGTGATCACCGCCAGCAAGCCCGCAACCCGCATCGAGCATCGTGTGGCCGGTGCCGATACCAACCCTTACCTCGTGCTTGCCATGATCCTGAACGCGGCGCTCTCCGGCATGCGGGAGAAGCGCCAGCCGGGCGGGGCGATTGCAGGCGATAGCCACGCCATCAACCACGAGCCCTTGCCGACGAACTGGGATTATGCGGTCCAGCGCTTTGCCCGTTCGAGCTTTGCCTATGCCACGCTCGGCCAGCGCTACAGAACGCTCTATGCCGCCTGCAAGCAGCAGGAAATTTCCGAATTCTCGCTTCGCGTCACCGATGTGGAATATGACGCCTATATCAGGACGGTGTGAACATGGCTCACGTAACCGCGCTTCCCAATCCCGGTCATACGACCTCCTGGTATGCGGCCTCCGCCAATGACAAGAGCGTGCGCCCCAAGCTCGAGGGCGAGATGCACGCGGATATCTGCGTGATCGGCGCAGGGTTCACCGGCATGTCCGCCGCCCTGGAACTTGCGGAAAAAGGTTTCTCCGTCATCGTTCTGGAAGGCACGCGCATCGGCTTTGGCGCCTCTGGGCGCAATGGCGGGCAGATCGTCAACGGCTATAGCCGCGATCTCGAAACCATTGCCGGACGCTATGGGCAGGAGAAGGCGGTCAAGCTCGGTGAGATGTCGCTTGAAGGCGGACAGATCATTCGCGAGCGTGTGGCGAAATACGGGATCGACTGCGATCTGGTGGATGGCGGTTTCTTTGCCGCCTTCACGCAAAAGCAGATCCAGGAAATGGAAGCGAACAAGACCCATTGGGAGAAGCACGGCCATTCCGGGTTGGAAATGGTTTCCAAGGCAGAGGTCGGCCACTATGTGAAGTCAGATCGTTATGCCGGCGGCATGATCGACCGTTTCGGCGGGCATATCCATCCGTTGAATTATGTGTTGGGGGAGGCGGCGGCTGTCGAGAAGCTGGGCGGTCGAATCTTCGAAAATTCCAGGGTCATCGGCGTTGAGAAGGGCACGAGCCCGACGGTCAGAACCGCGCATGGCAAGGTCACGGCAAAATACGTGCTGGTCTGCGGCAATGCCTATCTTGGCAAGCTCTTGCCGGAAATCGGCGATCGCATGATGCCGGTGTCGAGCCAGGTCATGGCGACGGAACCGCTTGATGCGGGCCTGATCGAAAGCTTGCTTCCGGCAAACTACTGTGTCGAAGATGCCAATTACATTCTCGACTATTATCGGCGCACCTCCGATAACCGCCTGCTTTATGGCGGCGGTATCGGTTATGGCGGCAGCGATCCGGCCGATCTGACCAGCGTTATCCGTCCCAACATGCTGAAAACCTTTCCGCAATTGAAGGACGTCAAGATCGACTTTGCCTGGAGCGGCAATTTCGCGCTGACGCTGACGCGCATTCCGCATATGGGGCGGCTGTCGGAGAACATCTATTTCTCCCACGGAGACAGCGGCCATGGTGTCACCACGACGCAATTGCTTGGGCGCATTCTGGCGGAAGTTGTGTCCGGACACGCAGGTCGCTTCGATGTCTGGTCGTCGCTGCCGAACTTCCAGTTTCCTGGCGGCAAGACGTTCCGCGTGCCGCTGACCGTCCTGGGGGCGTGGTGGTACGGCCTGCGCGATAAGCTCGGTCTATAGGGCCTTCAAACCTTTCAGCGCGTTGTCGACGATTTCGTCCGGCGTGGCATCTATGTCGACAGTTACGACGCCTGGCTCGCCGGTCGGCACTTCCAGCGTGTCGAGCTGCGTCTTCAACAGCGACAGCGGCATGAAATGGCCTTTGCGTGCACCCATGCGCTGCGTCAAAAGCTCAACGCTGCCCTCCAGAAAGACAAAGGCTAAAGGTCCGCCACAGGCGGTCCGCAGCCGATCGCGATAGGACTTCTTCAGGGCCGAGCAGGAAATCACAACGCCACCGGCCTCATAGCCCTGGCGAAGCTCAGCACCCACGAGATCGAGCCAGGGCCAGCGATCCTCGTCGGTGAGCGGCGTGCCAGCGCTCATCTTCTCGACATTGGCCTTGGGGTGCAGCCTGTCGCCTTCCTGAAATGGCATGCCAAGCTTTTCCGCCAGCTCAGCCCCGACCGTGGATTTGCCGCAGCCGCTGACTCCCATCACGATGATTGCCTGTTTCATGCAAAAAACCTTTCATGCCTGCAGCACCGGCCCATAAATCAGCGTTGATTTTCGGGAAATCACGATGCGTTGCTCTATCTCGTCGTGGCCTAGCAAGAAGGCGAGGATAAGAAAATGGTTTTTATCAGAGGCGACTTAACAAGCGGCTGGATGGATGCCGGAGCAAACGTCACCATAGATTTTCCCGCAGCCGCCACGCCCCAACCCGTCCTGTTGGAGGTCGAGATCTTGCTCGCCGGTCAAAACTCGCATGGAGCCTCTCAGCATAACCGCTCCCATTTCACGTAAACTTAGACGCCAGGAGTTTATCGGCTATAGGTTCATGCACGGGTATTTATAAAATTTGGCAGTTGTTTCGGGATTTTTAGGATTGGCCTTGCTGCGTCACATCGAACCGGGATCTGTTGGACCACATGTGACTAGTAGCCGTAATCGTAATGACAAGCCAAAGCCTTCGTCAGCTCGGGCACAGACGTAGCTGGTCGATATGAGAGGATTGAAAATGGCCGAAGATGCTGGCGTGATCGCTGTCGACCATATGGGATTCTCGGTCGCCTCGTTGGAGGAGGCGATCCAGTTTTGGACTGAGGCGATGGGTTTCGAGCTTGCTCGCCGAGGAGAGATGGGTGGGGAGTTCCTACGGGAGGCCACGGGGGTTGACGATCCGCATTGCCGAATAGCGCTGGTGACGGCTCCAAACGGCTACCCTATCGAGCTGCTTGAATATTCGACAGGCCGCAGGCTGGGACAGACACCTCGCAGCGCAGGTGCGATCGGCGCCGCGCACATCGCCATCACGGTTGCGGATATCCGCGCGGCGATCGCGCGGGTTGAGATGGCGGGGTGGGCAGTGAAGGGTTCGCCGCAGCCGATACCAGCCGGCCCCCGAAGCGGAACGGTGGTCGCATACATCTCCGGTCCGGATGGTATCACCATCGAGCTGATGCAGCCGCCAGTTCAACATTCCCGCGTCGTGTGATGCCCCCTCGATCCGGGAAAGCTCCTTTTTTGTAGGTTTTCTGTGCCGTTGTTAGCCAACCCCCAACTCTTTGAAGCTATGCTTCGTGTTTATCCGAAAATCGAGTTCGATTTTCGGGCCGATGCTGTAAGTCTCTGCACGCCGAGGCACCATGACCAGACAAAGACGCCGTAACATCATCAAGGCAAGGCGCACCGGAATGGGGCTTGCGCTCGTGGCGGCCATCTCCTTCATCGCAGGGATGACCGATGCGATCGGGCTGATGATGTCGGGGGACTTCGTGTCGTTTATGACGGGCAACACCACCCGTGCGGCGATCTCGCTGGAGGCCGGTCAGTATGATCACGCGCTGAAGCTCTTTCTCGCCATCATCACCTTCGTCGCCGGCAACGCCGCGGGCATCATCGTCGCGCACAGCTCGCAACGGCGCATCTTCACCGTGCTGTGCTCGGTCGCCATCCTGCTGGCGCTGGCCGCCCTGATGCAGACATCCGCGCTTCGACCTTTTGACTTCTACCTGATCGTCTTTGCCATGGGCATGATCAATGCGGCGGTCGAGCATATCGAGGGTCTGCCGATCGGGCTGACCTATGTGACGGGGGCTCTCTCGCGCTTCGGTCGCGGCGTTGGCCGCTTCATTTTAGGCGAGCGAAAGGTCGACTGGTCCATCCAGCTTGTTCCGTGGATTGGCATGGTGTCGGGTGCAATCTCCGGCGCAATCCTTGCCAGCTTTTTTCCGGGCGGTGCGCTGCTGGTCGTCAGTCTCACGGTGTTTGCGGTGGCGCTTGCGAGCATGCTCATGCCGCGCTCGCTCAGAACCCGTTACAACCAGCGCGTCGCAATCAAACGCGCCCCAAAGGGGGCGTGACGTCCTACTTGCGGGACAGCGTGACGAAGGCCGTGCCACGCACGCGCACCGTCATTTCGCAAGGCGCGCTATCGGTACGTTCGCAATAGCGCGGATGCATTTTCAGCACGAAGACCATGTTGCCGAAGCGCTGGATGAAATCGTAGCCATAGATGGTTGCGGTGGCGATCAGTAGATAGCCGCCCTCTTTCACCTGCACATAGAAATTATAAGGGCAGCCATCATCGTTGCAGGTGGTGCTCTTGTGACCGTCGCAGGTCAGTGCCCCACGATTGGTAACCGCATCCATCAGCCCGTCATTGTTGATATCGATGCGGGAGATGTAGTCCGGTCCGAACTCGGCAACCTTGCACTGCTTCTGGAAGAAAGCCTTCTCATAAACTTCCGGATCGCTCACCAACTCCTGTTGAGCGCGCGCTGGCGTCATCAGGCTCACAAGCGCCAGAAGGCAGAGCATGGATGAGAAGAGACGTTTCAAGGCTGTGTCCTTCGTGGTCTGATCGCTGCCGTCAGGGGTGTCCATAAGCAAAACGACTTCACCTTTACCGGATTTGCGTTATGGATGGCGCAGCATGATGATGGCGAGGTCTATAACCCGCCGCGCTTGCGTCACACTGACCGTCACTGCGAAAATGAGGAGCGCCTCGTCATGTCACTTCTGGCTTTCCTCGATTATGCGGGTGTTGCGGTGTTTGCAGCGACCGGCGCGCTCGCCGCCTCGCGCAAGCAGTTGGATTTCATCGGCTTCATGTTCTTTGCCGCAGTGACCGGTATCGGCGGCGGCACGCTGCGGGATCTGGTGCTTGGTCGCGCGCCCGTCTTCTGGGTGGTCAACCCCACCTATATTCTTGTTTGCGTCGGGGTGGCGGCACTCGTCTATTTTACCGCGCACCTTTTCGAATCCCGCTACCGCCTGTTGATCTGGCTCGATGCTGTCGGCCTTTCGGCCTATTGCGTTATGGGGGCAGCGAAGGGGCTTGCGGCAACGGGTTCGCCCACGGTCGCCATTGTCACCGGAACGATGACCGCCACCTTTGGCGGCGTGCTTCGCGACATTCTGGCCGGCGAACCATCCGTACTTCTGCGCCCGGAAATCTATATCAGTTGCGCGCTGGCTGGAGCCTGCGTGTTCACCGGCGTGCATTTCCTCGGCGCGCCACTGATCGTCTCGTCGACGGCGGGGGTTCTCACCGCTTTCGGCATTCGCAGCGGCGCACTGATTTTCGGCTGGACTTTCCCGCCCTACAGGTCTCGCCCTGGCCGTCCGCCGGAAGATGTGATGTGAGGCCCGAAAACGATAAAGGCACCTTCCGGTGCCTTATTTGATCAACCAATGCGGTGTCAGCGCTCTTTGCGCCGCAGGCGGATGACGACATCCACATGGGCGATTTCCATGCCTGCCGGCGGTTCGGGAAGATTGCCGATCTGCAGATTGTTGACTGGAATATCGAGAACCTCGTTCTCACCTTCAACGAAAAAGTGATGGTGATCGGAGACATTGGTGTCGAAATAGGTCTTCGCACCCTCAACGGCCAGCACGCGGATCAGGCCAGCCTCGGTGAATTGATGCAGAGTATTGTAGACGGTTGCGAGCGAAACGGGCACACCGGCCGTCACCGCCTCGTCATGCAGCTCTTCTACCGTCAGGTGGCGGTCGCCCTTCGCGAACAGAAGATCGCCAAGCGCAATGCGCTGGCGTGTCGGGCGTAGGCCGAAGCGGCGTAGCCGTGTTCCAATGTCCAGGGTGGCGTCAAATGCCATCGGTCAGGGTTCCTGAGAACGGTTATAAAGTGCGTCTTGACGATGCATATATCTTTTAAGGGCAGGGCTTTCAATAGTTTCCGGCGGAGACGCCTCGCCTATTGCCGGCGAAAGGGCCGTTTTTGCAATTTTCCTCTGGTTCCGTCCTTACGCTTCCTGTATGCGGGCGCCATATTGAGAACAGGCCTCTGGCAAGTTGGTCTGCTCCAATGTGTATGCGGCCCTTGTGGCGCTTCATTTTGAGCCTAACTTGCTTTACAGAAGTCTATAAACACGATGAGATGGGAAACGGAAGCAATGGCAACGAGGCAATCCAGCTATAATTATGAGGAAATCCTGGCATGTGGCCGCGGCGAACTGTTCGGCCCTGGCAATGCACAGCTTCCTCTGCCTCCAATGCTGATGGTTCATCGTATCACTGAAATTTCCGAGACCGGCGGTGAGTTCGACAAGGGCTTCATCCGTGCCGAATATGATGTGAAGCCGGATGACTGGTATTTCCCGTGCCATTTCCAGGGCAATCCGATCATGCCGGGCTGCCTTGGCCTTGACGGCATGTGGCAGTTGACGGGCTTTTTCCTCGGCTGGCTGGGTGAACCGGGCCGTGGCATGGCGCTTTCCACCGGCGAAGTAAAATTCAAGGGCATGGTTCGTCCTGAAACCAAGCTTTTGCAGTATGGCATCGATTTCAAGCGCGTGATGCGCGGCCGGCTCGTGCTCGGCACCGCCGATGGCTGGCTGAAGGCCGATGGCGAAACCATCTATCAAGCGACGGACCTTCGCGTTGGTCTGTCTAAGGAAAAGACCGCCTGACGTCTTTAAACAAGACGGGCGCCACGCGCGCCATCTGCGGCAAGCTCTAAGAAAAGGTCAACTTCATGAGAAGAGTAGTAGTCACCGGCCTCGGTATCGTTTCATCGATCGGCAGCGACGCGGGCGAAGTCACGGCTTCCTTGAGAGACGCCAAGTCCGGCATTTCGTTCTCGCCAGACTTTGCCGAACACGGCTTCAAATGCCAGGTCTGGGGCAAGCCCTCGCTTGATCCGACCGATCTGGTGGACCGTCGCGCCATGCGCTTCCTCTCGCAGGGTGGAGCGTGGAACCATGTTGCGATGAAGCAGGCAATCGCCGATTCCGGCCTGGAAGAGAGCGATATCAGCGGCAATGAGCGCACCGGCATCATCATGGGCTCGGGTGGTCCGTCCACCCGCACCATCGTCGAAGCATCCGACATCACGCTGAAGAACAACAGCCCGAAGCGCATCGGCCCGTTCGCGGTGCCGAAGGCCATGTCCTCCACGGCATCCGCGACCCTTGCCACATGGTTCAAGATCCACGGCGTCAACTACTCCATCTCGTCTGCCTGCTCGACGTCTGCGCACTGCATCGGCAATGCCGCTGAAATGATCCAGTGGGGCAAGCAGGATGTGATGTTTGCCGGCGGCCATGAAGATCTTGACTGGTCCATGTCGAACCTTTTCGACGCCATGGGCGCGATGTCCTCCAAGTATAACGACACGCCTTCGGTCGCCTCGCGCGCCTATGACGTCAACCGCGATGGTTTCGTGATTGCCGGCGGTGCAGGCGTTCTTGTTCTGGAAGAGCTGGAGCATGCCAAGGCCCGCGGCGCGAAGATCTATGCCGAAATCGTTGGCTACGGCGCGACCTCGGATGGTTACGACATGGTCGCACCGTCGGGCGAAGGCGCCATCCGCTGCATGCGTCAGGCACTTGCGACCGTGAAGGGCGATGTCGATTACGTCAACACCCACGGCACCTCCACGCCTGTTGGAGACAGCAAGGAAATCGGCGCGATCCGCGAAGTCTTCGGCGACAAGATCCCGCACATCCAGTCGACCAAGTCGCTGACGGGTCACTCGCTTGGTGCTGCCGGCGTGCAGGAATCGATCTACGGTCTGTTGATGATGCAGGAACGCTTCATCGGCGAGAGCGCCCACATCGAAACGCTCGATCCGGAGTTCGACGGCGTTCCGATCGTTCGCAAACGCATCGATGATGCCAAGATCGACACCGTGCTCTCAAACTCATTCGGCTTCGGCGGTACCAACGCCACGCTCGTCTTCCAGCGCTATAACGGATAATTGCCCATGAACGGCATCATGCAGGGTAAACGCGGCCTCATCATGGGCGTCGCCAACAATCACTCGATCGCTTGGGGCATCTCCAAGGCGCTGGCCGCGCAGGGCGCGGAACTGGCTTTTACCTATCAGGGTGAAGCCCTTGGAAGACGCGTCAAGCCGCTCGCGGCTGAAGTCGGCTCCGATTTCATCGTGCCCTGCGATGTCGAAGATATCGCATCCGTCGACGCGCTTTTTGAGACCCTGCGCCAGCGCTGGGGTTCGATCGACTTCGTCGTTCACGCCATCGGCTTCTCCGACAAGAACGAGCTGAAGGGTCTTTATGCCGACACCACGCGCGAAAACTTCAGTCGCACCATGGTCATCTCCTGCTTCTCCTTCACCGAGATTGCCAAGCGGGCTGCAAGCCTGATGACGGACGGCGGCTCGATGCTGACGCTGACCTATAATGGCTCCCAGCGCGTGATCCCGAACTACAATGTCATGGGTGTGGCGAAGGCGGCTCTCGAGGCGTCTGTCCGCTATCTGGCAGCCGATTACGGTCCGAAGGGCATTCGCGTCAACGCCATCTCGGCAGGCCCGGTCCGCACGCTTGCAGGCGCCGGTATTTCGGACGCCCGGGCGATTTTTGCCTGGAACGCGAAGAACGCACCGCTGCGCCGCACGGCCGATATTGATGATATTGGTGGCTCTGCACTCTATCTTCTGTCGAACCTCTCCCGCGGTGTGACTGGCGAATGCCATTATGTGGATTGCGGCTACAACATCACCTCGGTCCCGACACTGGATGAGCTTCGCAGAGCCGACGCCGATTAAGTCCGTCTGTGTGATATGGTTACGTTAAAAAGCCCGGCAGTGTCGGGCTTTTTTGTGCTTGGTTCTGGGTCTGTTGTCTTTCTTCCGAGCCACGCAAAAGCGTGTCCACTGTGCTCTGCATGTCGAAAAACAGGACATGCGGCAAATGCGAGGCTTTCCGAAAAGGAAATATAAAGAAAGCCCTCATAATGATCCTAGTGCGAGACCATTCCCGCAAGATCAGTTTCCGCCAGAGATAGAAAAGCCCCATGCGAAGGCCAATGTTTCAGAGAGCATTACCTGGCAAGTTACTCCGCTCGCGCGACGGCTCCGCCGCGATCGAATTCGCCATCCTTGCCATACCCTATTTCATGGTCATTTTCGCGATCCTGGAAACGTTTATCGCGATGACAGGGGAGCAGCTTTTCGTCAACGCCACCGATACCATGGCGCGCAAATTGCGTACCGGACAGATCGCCAACACGGTGACAGCGGAAGACTTCCGCAAACAGTTCTGTAGCGAAGTGTCGATCATGGTGACGTGTGATGATAAAGAAAGCAAAGCGACTCCCAAGCTCTACATTGACCTGCGCCAGTTCAATACCTTCGCAGATATCCCCAAAACCCTGCCGCTGATAAAGACCGGCGATTACTACGATCTGAACACCTCGGCCTTTGGCTTTAAACCGGGAGGGCCGGGCTCAATCAATATGCTGCGCGTCTATTATCGGTGGCCGGTAATTGTCGATCTCATTCGTCCCTATCTGACGAAGGTCCGCCCTGCCGATGGTTCGATGCCTTCCCACTTCCTCATCGTTGCGACCGATGCGTATCGCAACGAGAACTACTAGCGAGCGGAAAAAGATGAAGGTCAGATCCACGCCATCGCAGGCAAAGACCGGGGGCATCTTTCTACGCTTCGCCAAACACCGGGAAGGTGCAGGCGCAATCGAGTTTGCCATCATCTTCCCGCTGCTCGTTTCGCTCTATCTCACATCGTTCGAACTGACGATGGGCTTCAGCGTCTATAAGCGCGCCACGCGTGCTGCGGGAATGATCTCCGATATCGTCTCCACTCAGACGAAGATCAACAAAGACTATCTTGCGACGATGAAGGATGTCGCCGCGGCGATCTTCGTTCCCTACGGTACCGATGGATTGAAGCTCAGAATTACCGGCATACAGGTCGACGCAAACCAAAAGGCGACAGTGGCGTGGTCATGGGATCAGGCCGGTGGCCGTCCCTATTCGGTCGGTACCCCAGTCGACGTGCCAGCAAACCTGCTCGCCATCAGCAACTTCGTGATCCATTCAGAACTGTCGGTGCCGCACAATCTGCTGATGTTCATGCCGACGCTGGTTTCGGAAAACTCGACCATTACGATTGCCAAGGATTACTACTTCGCCAAGCGCGAGGGCGAACCGATTGTGTGCGGAGACTGCTGAGGCCTGTTGCGCAAAGGCGAACGGACTTGTGAAGAAGAAGGCGCGACGCCGCTTACCATGTTGACGCGCAGATACCTCTGGACCAGCTTAAGACACGAAAAAGCTGCGAAACATGGACGTTTCGCAGCTTTTGTTTTGGCCACATGACGTGGTCAGGCGGGCATATCCAGCTTGCGGCTGAAGAATAGCGCCACAATGGTGCAGACTGCACCCGACAGCAGATAGATACCGACGGCGAAGAGGCCAAACTCCGAAGAGAATCCGAGCGCCACGAGTGGTGCGAAGCCTGCTCCGATCAGCCAAGAGATATCAGAGGTCAAAGATGCGCCGGTATAGCGATACTCTCGGCTGAAGCGTGACGCCAGCGCGCCACCAGCCTGACCGAAGGACAGGCCAAGCAGCGAGAAGCCGATCAATACGAACAGATAGCGGCCGATATCGCCGGACGCCATCAGGATCGGCGCGATGAAGCTGAAGACACCGATCAGAGATGCGGCAATCACCAGGAGTTTGCGACGTCCGATGCGGTCGGCAAGGGCCCCGGAAACGACGATCATCCCACCGCCGATGATGGCGCTGATGAACTGAACGAAGAGAAAGTCTGAAAGGCGCTGCTGCGTATGCAGAACAACCCAGCTGATCGGGAAGACGGTGACGAGGTGGAACAGCGCAAAGCTTGCCAGCGGAACGAAGGCACCGGTGATGACGACGCGCGACTGGCTCCGCAGCATCTCGAAGACCGGCTTCGGCTCGAGTTCATGCTGCGCCAGCATCGCCTGGAATTCCGGCGTTACGATCATGCGCAGACGGGCAAAGAGGGCCAGAACGTTCAGCGCAAGAGCCACAAAGAACGGGAAGCGCCAGCCCCAGGCCAGAAACTCGGGGTTCGACAGCTGGGTGACGAAGATGATGAAGAAGGCGCTGGCAAGACCAAAGCCCATGGCGGCGCCGATCTGCGGCATCATCGCATACCAGCCGCGCTGCTTTTCGGGCGCGTTCATGGCGAGAAGCGAAACCAGACCATCCCACGCGCCCCCAAGACCCAGACCCTGGCCGATACGGAAGACGGCAAGCAGCACCGGCGCCAGGACACCGACATCGCTGTAGGAAGGCAGGAAGCTGATCGCCATCGTCGACCCACACAGGGTGAAGAGGGCGGCGGTCAATTTGACCGCACGACCGAACTTGCGGTCGATCTGCAGGAAGATGAGCGAACCGATCGGTCGCGCAATGAAAGCAAGCGAAAACACGGCGAAGGAATAGAGGGTCGCAGTCAACGGGTCCGCAAACGAAAAGAACACGTAGGGGAACACCAGGACGGACGCGATCGCATAAACAAAAAAGTCGAAAAATTCGGTCATTCTCGCCAGAATGACGGCCATCGTAATGCGGTCGGGATCGACGGCAACGGGAGCCTGGCGTGACGGGGCATCAGAGCCCGGAAAAGTTGAGGCCGTATCGGTATAGCTCATAATAATCCCTCCAGCGTATTGCGAACCATGGCGTAACGCAGGCGGCTCCTCATCCGTTGCGTTACATGCGACGGATTGTCACACACCGCACTGCACCCGTCAAACGGAATTGCCTGAAATTGCTTGCCGATGGGGCTCTGTTTGGAGTAACTGCTGGGTAGAGAACGATTGCTTCGCCCAGCTGTCATTGCTGCGGCGCAAAAGGCCGCTGCACCGCGACAAAATTACACATTTATTAAATGACATTTGGCAACTAATCCCGGTCCATACCGAATAATCGAGTTGAAGAACGTGCGCACGATCAAGAAACTTACCACGGCCCTTGCGGGCCTGTCGTCGTTGCTGCTGCTCAGCGGCTGCAACCTCGTCGTCATGAACCCCTCGGGTGACGTTGCCCGCCAGCAGGCCGATCTGATCATCACCTCGACGGTTCTCATGCTGTTGATCATCGTTCCGGTCCTCGCGCTGACAATCTTCTTCGCCTGGAAGTATCGCGCGGCCGCCAAGGCGACCGATTACGATCCCGAGTGGCATCACTCCACCCGTCTGGAAATGGTCATCTGGTCAGCCCCGGTCGCCATCATCCTGATGCTCGGCACCGTCACCTGGATCGCTACCCATCGTCTCGATCCCTATCGCCCGCTCGACCGGATCGACGAAGCGCGCGAAGTGACGCCGGAAACCAAACCATTGACGGTCGAAGTGGTCGCCATGGATTGGAAGTGGCTGTTCTTCTATCCGGAACTCGGCATCGGCAGCGTCAATGAATTTGCCGCTCCCGTCGACGTTCCGATCAACTTCAAGATCACCGGCACGACGGCCATGAACTCCTTCTTCGTGCCAGCTCTTGCCGGTCAGATCTATGCCATGGGTGGCATGCAGACGAAGCTTCACGCCGTCATCAACCGCGAAGGTGTCTATGACGGCTTTTCATCGAACTTCTCTGGCCCCGGCTTCTCCTGGATGCGCTTCAAGTTCCATGGCGTGAGCCAGCAAGGCTTCGACCAGTGGGTCGCGAAGGTCAAGGAAGGCGGCAAGCCGTTCGGTCGCATGGAATACCTGGAACTGGCCAAGCCGAGCGAGCGCAATCCGGTGGAATACTTCGCCAATGTCGATCCTCAGCTCTATGATGCCATCCTCAATCGCTGCGTCGAGCCGAACAAGCTCTGCATGCGCGACATGATGCATGTCGACGCCAATGGCGGCGGGGGCAAGGAGGGCATCGATATCGCCAAGGCGCTGAATTCCGTCGTCTGCACGCCGCTCGCACCCTATGGTGTCGCCACCGGCCCGCAGTCCATGCCTGCTGCCATCGAAGGCCAGACCTTCGAGCCTGCCGCTCTGCCGCAGGTCAAGGCGGAAGCTGCGAAGGCGCCCGGCAACGCCGGCTGAAATTGAAACTGATGATCTGCGGCGCGTATCCGCGCCGCCCTTAAGACTTGAAGCAAGAGGCTAAAATGGTCGCCGCCACCACCGATCAAACGTCCTTCCTGTTCGGGAAGCTGACGCTGGACTCCATTCCGTACCACGAGCCGATTCTCATCGTCACCTTTATCGGGGTGGCCATCGGGGGCATCGCCGTGCTCGGTCTCGTCACCTATTTCCGGCTCTGGGGTTATCTCTGGAAAGAATGGTTTACGTCGATCGACCACAAGAAGATCGGTATCATGTATATCGTTCTGGCACTCGTCATGCTTCTGCGCGGCTTTGCCGACGCCGTCCTGATGCGTACCCAGCAAGCGATCGCCTCTGGCGGTTCGGAAGGCTACCTGCCACCGCATCACTACGACCAGATCTTCACCGCGCACGGCGTCATCATGATCTTCTTCATGGCCATGCCGATGATCACCGGTCTGATGAACTATGTCGTGCCGCTGCAGATCGGCGCGCGCGACGTGTCCTTCCCCTTCCTCAACAACTTCTCCTTCTGGATGACGACCGCCGGCGCCGTGATCACCATGATCTCGCTCTTCATCGGCGAATACGCCCAGACCGGCTGGCTGGCCTATCCGCCGCTGTCGGGTATCGAGGGAAGTCCGAATGTGGGCGTCGATTACTACATCTGGGGTCTGCAGGTCGCAGGTGTCGGAACGACCTTGTCGGGTATCAACCTGATCGTCACCATCATCAAGATGCGTGCACCTGGCATGACCATGATGCGCCTGCCGATCTTCGTCTGGACGTCGCTGTGTTCGAACATCCTGATCGTGGCATCCTTCCCGATCCTGACCGGCACGCTCGCCCTTCTGACGCTTGACCGCTACCTCGGCATGAACTTCTTCACCAATGACCTTGGTGGCAATCCGATGATGTATGTGAACCTCATCTGGATCTGGGGTCACCCGGAAGTGTACATCCTGGTTCTGCCTGCTTTCGGCATCTTCTCGGAAATCGTTTCGACCTTCTCCCAGAAGCGCCTCTTCGGCTACACCTCGATGGTTTATGCAACGGCCGTCATCACCATCCTGGCCTATGTCGTGTGGCTGCACCACTTCTTCACCATGGGCTCTGGTGCGAGCGTCAACGCCTTCTTCGGCATCACGACGATGATCATCTCGATCCCGACGGGCGCGAAGATCTTCAACTGGCTCTTCACCATGTATAAGGGCCGCATCAAGTTCGATGTCCCGATGCTGTGGGCGATCGGCTTCATGATCACCTTCGTCATTGGTGGCATGACCGGCGTTCTGCTCGCCGTACCTCCGGCAGACTTCGTGCTGCACAACTCGCTGTTCCTGATCGCCCACTTCCACAACACGATCATCGGCGGCGTGGTCTTCGGTGTTCTGGCCGGTATCGTCTACTGGTTCCCGAAAGCCTTCGGTTTCCGTCTCGATCCGTTCTGGGGCAAGATGTCCTTCTGGTGCTGGTTCGTCGGCTTCTATGTCGCCTTCATGCCGCTCTACGTTCTCGGCCTGATGGGTGTGACGCGTCGTCTCAGTCAGTTCGAAGATACGTCCCTGCAGATCTGGTTCGTGATTGCGGCCATCGGCGCTGCCATCATTGCCGTCGGCATCGCCTCCTTCCTGCTGTCCATCGTCTTCGGCTTCCTGAAGCGCGAGCAACTGCGCGACGTCACCGGCGACCCCTTCGATGGTCGCACGCTGGAGTGGTCCACCTCTTCTCCGCCGCCTGCCTACAACTTCGCCTTCACGCCGGTCGTGCATGATGTCGATGCCTGGGCGGACATGAAGAAGCGTGGCGCCGAGCGTCCCGTGGATGGCTTCATCCCGATCCACATGCCGAAGAACACCGGCACGGGCGTTATCCTCAGCGCCATCAGCGTCGCCCTCGGTTTCGGCCTGGTGTGGCACATCTGGTGGCTTGCGGCAGCAAGCATGCTCGCGATCATCGTGGTCTCGATTGCTCACACCTTCAACTACAATCGCGACTACTACATCCCGGCAAAGGATGTAGCTGAAGTCGAAGCAGCGCGCACCAAGCTGCTGGCAACGCAGGCGTAACTCATGTCTCAAGCACCCGCACAGACCGCCGACAGCGCGGAAAAGCCGGTCTTCTATCTGAAGGAAGACCATCATACGGAAAACGGCACAGCGCTCGGTTTCTGGCTCTATCTGATGAGCGACTGCCTGATCTTCGCAACGCTCTTCGCAACCTACGCCGTGGTCGGCCGCAACTATGCGGCCGGACCGTCGGGCGCGGATCTCTTCGATCTGAAGCTCGTCGCGATCAACACCGGTTTCCTTCTCCTGTCGTCCATCACCTATGGCTTTGCCATGCTGGAGGCACAGAAGAAGAAGGTCAATTCGACCCTGCTCTGGCTCGCTATCACCGGCGTCTTCGGCCTCTGCTTCCTCGGTCTCGAACTCTACGAGTTCCATCACCTCATCGAAGAAGGTGCCGGCCCGCACCGTTCCGCTTTCCTCTCCGCCTTCTTCGCACTCGTCGGTACCCACGGTCTTCACGTCACATTCGGCGTGATCTGGCTCGTGACGCTGATGGTCCAGGTGAAGAAGTTCGGTCTGCACGCCGATAACATGCGCCGTCTGACGTGCCTCTCGATGTTCTGGCACTTCCTCGACGTCATCTGGATCGGCGTCTTTTCCTTCGTCTATCTGGTTGGAGTTCTGTGATGAGTTCGAACACGCATACACACGACCACGCGCATGGCCATGCCCATCATGGGGACGACCATCACCATGAGAGCGGCGAGGATCATGGCTCCTTCAAGAGCTACATGATCGGCTTCATCCTGTCGGTCATCCTCACCGCCATTCCTTTCTGGCTGGTGATGGGCGATGTTCTGGAGAACCGCACGGCCACCGTGATCCTGATCATGGTCTTCGGGGTCATCCAGGTCTTCGTCCATATGATCTACTTCCTGCACATGAACACCAAGTCGCAGGGCGGCTGGACCTTCATGTCGCTGCTCTTCACGCTGGTCGTCGTCATGATCGCGCTCGTCGGTTCGCTCTGGGTCATGTACAACATGAACAAGAACATGATGCCGACCATGACCATGGAGCAGATGAAGAATCTGCCCTGACATACCGGTTCATCGATCAGGTTCGCGCCGAAAGCGGCGCGGACCTTCCCTCCGAGAAGACACATAACCCCATGAATCGGAGAGCGGATTCATGGGGTTATGTGTTTGAGCATGATGCTCTCAAGGAACACCCCAATGCAGACCACCGCCAGAAAAGGCATACGCCCCGCAGCCGTCGTCGTCATCATGATGACCGTCATTCTCACCGGCCTGTTGCTGGCGCTTGGCACATGGCAGGTAAAGCGGCTGTCCTGGAAGCTTGACCTCATTCAGCAGGTCGAGCAGCGGGCTCATGCCGCGCCGGTGGACGCGCCGTCACCTTCGCAATGGGCATCGCTGACCAATCCTGCAGATTACGAGTATCGTCGGGTACGCCTGGCGGGGATCTTCCGTCATCAGGATGAGGTGCAGGTTTATACCGTTTCCGATCTCGGCCCGGGCTACTGGGTGTTGACGCCGCTGCAGCGCGATGATGGCTCGCTGGTGATCGTCAATCGCGGCTTCGTGCCGAGCGACAAGCGCGACCCATCGACGCGTCTGGAAGGCGAGTTGCCGGCCAGAGTGGAAATCGTGGGTCTCATGAGGGCGCCCGAAACCGGCGGTCTCTTCCTGCGCACGAACGATCCGCAGCACAATCGGTGGTACTCCCGCAACATTGCGCAGATTGCTGACGCCAAATCGCTCGGCACCGTGGCGCCCTTTTATGTGGACGCCGACGCGACACCCAATCCAGGCGGCCTGCCAATCGGTGGCAAGACCATGCTTGTCTTTCCGAACAACCATCTCTCCTATGCCATCACCTGGTACGTGTTGGCCGCGATGACGGTCGCCGCCGGCTGGTATGTCACACGCAACCTCAATGCGCCGAAGCGAGACGAGGACGATGAGGCGGGCGGTAAGCCCCAATAAAGCGTTTCACCTTTTGCTCTGCGGTGCTCTATATATCGCCGTTACATAGCGACAATCATGTCGCGTCTTTCATGGTGAAGCATGGCACGCGCATTTCTGCTCGTTCTCGATTCCTTTGGTGTGGGCGGTGCGCCTGATGCCGAACATTACGGAGACCTAGGCTCCAACACGCTCGGCCACATCGCCGAGTTCTGTGCCGCAGGTGCGGCGGACAGAGCAGGCCTGAGATCCGGACCATTGAAACTTCCCAACATGTCGGCGCTTGGCCTTTTGGAGATCGCCACACTCGCCAGCGGAACCCGCCCGGCTGGCATGCCGCCCCCCGAACACATTTTCGGTCTGCATGGCTGCGCCAACGAAGTCTCGAAGGGCAAGGATACGCCGTCCGGTCATTGGGAAATTGCCGGAACGCCGGTGCGCTTCGAGTGGGGTTATTTCCCGACCGAGGGCGATGCCTTCTCGCCTGAGCTTATCGATACGATCTGCGAGAAGGGCAACCTCCCGGGCATCCTTGGAAATTGTCATGCGTCCGGTACGGACATCATCGCCCGTCTTGGCGAAGAGCATATCCGCACGGGCAAGCCGATCTGCTACACGTCGTCGGACTCGGTCTTTCAGATTGCCGCGCACGAAATGCATTTCGGGCTGGAGCGGCTGATTGCGCTGTGCGAGATCGTCCGCAAAATCCTCGATCCGCTGAATATCGGCCGCGTCATCGCACGCCCCTTCATCGGGGAGAGTGCGGCGACATTTGCTCGAACGGGCAATCGGCGCGACTTTTCGGTTTTGCCGCCGGAGCCGACGCTTCTTGACCGCCTTGTCGAGCGGGACCGCAAGGTTCTGGCAATCGGCAAGATCGGCGATATCTATGCGCATCAGGGCGTGTCGCGGGTGATCAAGGCCAATGGTAACGATGCCTTGATGGAGGCGACGCTGGAAGCCATGGATGAGGCCCTGAACGGCGATCTCGTCTTCACCAACTTCGTCGATTTCGACATGAATTACGGCCACCGCCGCGATGTTGCAGGCTATGCCGCAGCGCTGGAGGCGTTCGATCAGCGTCTGCCGGAAATTCACCGCAAGATGCAGCCGGGCGATGTCACAATCCTGACGGCCGATCATGGCTGCGATCCGACCTGGCTCGGGACGGATCACACGCGCGAACGCGTGCCGATCATGGCCTTCGGTCCCGGTTTTCGCGAAAGAAATATTGGTATCCGCTCAAGCTATGCGGATATCGGCGAGAGCATCGCCGCTCACCTCAGCATACCGTCCGGACGGCACGGCAGGAGTTTTATGTGACCCATCAATTATTGAAAGCTGAAATCCATTGCCATCTGGAAGGTGCGGCCCCTCCCGCACTCGTGCTGGAACAGGCGCGCAAATACAATGTCGACACCAGCGCCTTCTTGCGTGACGGCGCCTATGTCTGGAATGATTTTGCCGAGTTCATCCGCTGCTATGACGATGTGGCGCAGGTTTTCAAGACGGAAGAAGATTATGCCGCTCTCGCGGAGGCCTATCTCCTCGAGCTTGCGGGCGAAAACACCATCTACAGCGAGTTGATCATCTCTCCCGATCACGGCGATCGCATCGGCCTTGGTGCGGATGCCTATCTCTCCGGCATCGCCGAAGGCATGCGTCGGGCCAAGGAGAAGACCGGAATAGAGGCGCGTATCATCGTTACCGGTGAGCGTCATTTCGGCCCGGAAAGTGTCATCGCCGCAGCCGAATACGCCGCGCGTGTGCGTCATCCTCTGATCACCGGCTTCAATATGGCGGGTGAGGAACGCATGGGGCGAGTGGCCGATTATGCCCGTGCCTTTGACATCGCCCGAGATGCGGGACTCGGCCTCACCATCCATGCCGGCGAAGTCTGCGGTGCCTTCAGCGTTGCCGACGCACTTGATCTCGTCAAGCCGCAGCGGATCGGCCATGGGGTTCGAGCCATCGAGGATGCGGCAGTCGTCGAGCGTCTGGTGGAACTCGGTACCGTGCTTGAGGTTTGCCCGGGCTCCAACATCGCGCTCAGCGTCTATCCGGATTTTGCAAGCCATCCCTTGAAGCAACTTCGCGACGCTGGCGTTCGCGTCTGCATCAGTTCGGACGATCCACCGTTCTTCGCCACCTCGCTGGCGCAGGAATATGAGATTGCCCGCCACGCTTTCGGCTTTTCGGATGCAGAGATCAATGCATTGACGCGAACGGCGCTCGAGGCTGCCTTCGTCGATGAGGAGACGCGGAGCAGCCTTCTCGCACGCTTCGATGCCTCGACCGGTGCGGCGGCCTGACCAAAGGCTGCCGCCGCGGGAAACCTCTCACTTCCGGTCTTGCGAAATGCCCGCATTTGGTCGAAGAGAACAAAGATAAAAGCAAAAGGAAAGGCCAGTTTCCATGGACGGCGTAACAGTCATCGATCACCCGCTTGTGCAGCACAAGCTCACCTTCATGCGCAAGAAAGAAACCTCCACGGCCGGCTTCAGGCGGCTGCTGCGCGAGATTTCCACACTGCTCTGCTATGAAGTGACGCGCGATCTCGACCTCACGATGGAGACCATCGAGACGCCCATGGAAACGATCGAGGCACCGGTGCTGGAAGGCAAGAAGCTGGTATTCGCCTCGATCCTTCGCGCAGGCAATGGCCTTCTCGAGGGCATGCTGGAGCTCGTTCCTTCAGCGCGTGTCTCGCATATCGGTGTCTACCGCGATCACGATACGCTGGAAGCCGTCGAATATTACTTCAAGGCACCGGAAAGCCTGGATGCGCGCCTCATCATCGTCGTTGATCCCATGCT
Organism: Agrobacterium sp. CNPSo 3708; assembly: GCF_028674915.1. Taxonomy (NCBI): domain Bacteria; kingdom Pseudomonadati; phylum Pseudomonadota; class Alphaproteobacteria; order Hyphomicrobiales; family Rhizobiaceae; genus Agrobacterium; species Agrobacterium sp. CNPSo 3708. The sequence goes on along the minus strand of NZ_JAQZSF010000001.1, from coordinate 447,266 downwards.
CGCAACCGGTAACTCCTCGATTGCTGCCGTTGAAAAGCTCAAAGAGCGCGGCGCGAAAAACATGCGCTTCCTCTGCCTGCTCGCAGCACCGGAAGGCATCAAGAACTTCCGCGAAGCCCACCCCGATGTGCCGATCTATACTGCGGCGATCGATCGCAAGCTGAACGAGAAGGGCTATATCGTTCCCGGTCTAGGCGACGCGGGCGACCGCATGTACGGCACGAAGTAAGCAGCGTCACAGCGTAAGGCGTGGCGCGATCTTTCAGGTTCGCTTCCCACGCTTTCGCTGTTTGTTTACCGCATGCCGTCATCGCAAAACCGCTGCCCACTTTTGCGTGGACCAAGCTTGAGTTCAGAAACTGTAAAAGCCCGCCGTCGGAAACGACAGGCGGGCTTTTTCAACGGCGATACTGTGATGATCGGGAGGCGTGCCTCTACCGCGCCAAACGTCCCCGGCTCGGGTCATGCAATGAAACGGCGCGGTCAGGATATCCTGCCGCGCCATTCTTATCAGGCATTGTTTTCGTTGATCAGTCGCTTCAGAAGCTCGACCTCATGGCCAAGCTTGCTGTCGCCCGAGATCAATTCCTCGATCTTGCGAACCGCATGAAGCACCGTCGTGTGGTCGCGCCCGCCGAAACGGCGACCGATCTCCGGGAAGGAGCGGGGGGTCAGCATCTTGGCGAGATACATCGCCACTTGGCGCGGCTTGACGATGACGCGGGTGCGGCGATTGGAGACCAGCTCCTGGCGCGAGACATTATAGTGGCGGGCAACAATCCGCTGAATATCTTCGATGCGCACGCGCTTGGCTTCACCAGCGCCAACCAGATGGGCGAGCAGCTCGTCCACACGCTCGACCGACAGGTTGGGCTCAAACGAACGGCGGAAGATCAACTGGTTGAAGGCACCTTCCAGTTCACGGCCGCTGGCGGTGACGCTGCGGGCCACGTGGGAGACGATGTCTTCGCCAATGTCGAAGCTTGGATCTTCCTGGCGTGCAGTTGCGATACGCTGCTTCAGCATCTCGTAGCGCATGTCGTAATCGGGACCTTCGATCTCGATCGCCATACCGCCCTGAAGGCGCGAACGAACGCGCGGATCAAGCGACTCCAGCTCCCACGGCGCGCGGTCTGCGGCAACCACGACCTGCTTGGCGCTATCGAGCAGCATGTTCAGCAAATGGCAGAACTCGTGCTGGATCATCTTGCCCTGCAGGAACTGCATGTCGTCAATGATGAGAAGATCGATGTTGCGCAGCGTGTCTTTCAGCGTCAGCGCATCATTGTCGCGAATGGCGGTGGCAAAGCGCCACATGAAGTATTCTGCTGTCAGATAGACGACGCGCGGATTGCGCGGGCTATCGACTGCGGCATTGGCAATCGCCTGGAGAAGATGGGTCTTTCCAAGGCCAACGCCGGCATGAATGAAGAGCGGATTGAAACGTACTGCGCCCGCACCAGCTTCGGCAATCGTCTTAGCGGCAGCAAGCGCAACGCGGTTGGACGATCCTTCCACGAAGGTGTCGAAGGTAAAGCGCGTGTCGAGCGGGGAGCCGAAGAGCGGACCGGAGCCAGAAGAGCGCGGTGCCATGCTGGGTGCAGACGAACCCGGATGGCTTGCAGCGCTGGTTATCTGCGGTGGGATGAAGGGCTTGGCACGCTGGGCGGAAGGCGTGGCATCCTGGACCGGCTGCGTTCTGTCATCGGTCGCAACAGCGCGAGCCGGACGGCTGGCCGAACGCACCAGGATCTCGACCTTCAGGACATTGGCGTCTTCCGCCTGCACCAGAGTGGTTATCAGATCGATATAGCGGTTGTTGATCCAGGACTTCAAAAATGTCGTCGGAACGGTGAAGCGAACAACGCTCTTGGACACCGAGTGCAGCTTCAGCCGCGCGAACCAGCTTGCATAGACTTCAGGACCGACCTGCGCCTTCAGTCGCGCGCTAAAGCGCTCGAACAGCGCATCGTTCTTCATATTCGATATATTCCCCGCCGCATCATTGCAAACTGCATCACAAGCGTTCTGTGCGCGGTCCCCGTTTGCCACCGCACCCATTGCCAAATTCAATTGCATTCCTGCCGCCTTTCAAATTGCCAATCATAGCCTGGCAGAGCGTCAAGCTTCGCCAGAGATACCCCACCTACTGTCCCCGTAAGGATGGCCCCTCTAAAACCATCCTGAAGCGCAAGGCTTCAACCGCGAGCCGGCTATCCCGCTAACCTCTCCATCATGAAGAGGCATGCTACTCTCAATGCATACTCTCACATCACAACTCGGACACCCGTCACCAAGACACACGTCTATCTTTCTACAACCCATGAGGTTGTAGCCAAACACATCCAGTGACTTGAAAAAACGGGTCCGAACAGAACCCGTCCGCAAGGAGCTTACGCCTTCGAACTTTGTTTCGAGATAGCTTGTGGATAGATATCCGCGCCCCTTGTCGAGATGCATTTAGGCAGGATCGCATACGGAGATCAATGGCGTTTTTTCTGTGGCTGAGCCGATCTGCCATTGACTCGCGGAAGGCCTTTTGCATGGCCGGCGGGCTTGTTTGGAGAATCGCTTATGAATCAATGAGATTCATTTTCGAGCTATTTTTGAGGCCGGTTTTGACAGAAAAATAAAAAAATCCTTGACTCAAGATTGTGGCTGCCTTCCGCAGCGGAAAGACGGCGTCCCTTGAGAGACCTTCTGTAAGTTGCTGAAATTAAAGAGCTTTTTGCGTCACGCATTTGAAGCATAAATGTCATGCTCATTGCGAAACCGTTAATAGGTCGTTAGAATCGGAAAAAGCCCGGCCGAAGGGCCAGGCTTTTCAATCACAATATTGTCTTAGCCGGATTAGGCCGAAAGGGCCTTTACGCGCTGCGCCAGACGAGAAACCTTGCGCGATGCAGTGTTGAAATGCATGACGCCCTTCGTAGCGGCGCGCTGGATTTCTGGCTGTGCAGCCTTGAGCGCTTCAGTCGCAACAGCGAGATCGCCAGTTGCCAGGGCCTCTTCGACCTTGCGAATGAAACCGCGGACGCGCGAACGGCGAGCCTTGTTGACTGCGGTACGGCGAGCGATCTTGCGAGTCGCCTTTTTCGCCGAAGTTGTATTGGCCATGTATGCCTCTCTTCGAATTCAAACCAAAATCCGCAACCACAGGATAGGGTCGTTCGAAGACCTCATGTTCCAAAATTGCGGGAGTAACTGGGACAAGCCGGATGACTTTCCCTAACCGTGGGCGGGCATATAACCCTAAAGCCGCTGCCCGTCAACGCGTTTTGCGTAAAAACACCGAGATTCCGACTCCCGGCAGACACCGGCTTGGCGGGTGCCGGCGCCTATTTGTTCTGGAACAGCGGCTTTCTCTTTTCGATGAATGCCTCCATACCTTCTTTCTGATCGTCCGTGGCAAAAAGCGACTGGAACAGGCGCCGCTCGAAGCGCAAACCCTCCGACAGCGAAACCTCGAAGGAGCGGTTGACGCTCTCCTTCGCCATCAGCACGGAGGCGCGAGACAGGGATGCAATCACGCTTGCGGCCTCGACAGCCTCGTCCAGCAGCTTTTCAGGAGTGACAACGCGCGAGACGAGACCGGCGCGCTCGGCTTCCGCGGCATCCATCTTGCGACCTGTCAGAACGAGGTCCATGGCCTTCGCCTTGCCGACCGCGCGGGTCAGCCTTTGCGAACCGCCCATGCCGGGAATGATACCCAGCGTGATTTCCGGCTGGCCGAACTTCGCCGTATCGGAGGCGATGATGAAATCGCACATCATGGCAAGTTCGCATCCTCCGCCGAGCGCGAAGCCAGAGACGGCGGCAATCACCGGCTTGCGGCTCGCCGCCACATCATCCCATCCTCCCAGAAAGTCGCCAAGATAAGCATCGACGAAATTGAGCGTACTCATCTCCTTGATATCGGCACCGGCGGCAAACGCCTTCTCCGATCCGGTAATGACGATGGCGCCAATGGAGTCATCTGATGAGAAGGCCGAGAGAATATGGCGTAGCTCTTTCAGCAGCGTGGAGTTCAGCGCGTTGAGCGCTTTCGGGCGGTTCAGCGTAACGACGCCGACGGCATCGCGCTTCTCGACAATGATCGTCTCGTAATCCATGGCTTTCTTCCTCTCCCTTATTTCTGGCAGGCGGCGCAATAGAATGTGGAGCGTCCGCTCTGCGTAATCCTCTCGACCGTACCCCGGCAATCGGGGAAGCGGCAAGCATGGCCTTCCCGATCATAGACCGAAAAGGAATGTTGGAAATATCCAAGCGAGCCGTCGGTCTGGATATGATCGCGCAGCGACGAGCCACCGGCTGCAATCGCATCGGCGATGACGTCGCGTATGTGCCGCGTCAACTCTTCCAGAGCAGGCTTCGGCTTTCCCTTTTTGGTGACAAGGGTCGATGCCGCGCGAAGCGGGGAGAGGTGGGAGCGCCACAGCGCTTCGCACACATAGATATTGCCAAGCCCCGCAATGAGTTTCTGGTCGAGCAGGGCACCTTTGAGCGGCTGCGTCTTTCCCTCAAACCGGCTGGCAAGGTAGTCGGCGCTCAGAGCATTTCCGGTCGGCTCGGGACCAAGACCGGCGAAGGCCGGATAGAGGTCGATATCGGCACGGCGCACCAGATGCATGAAGCCGAAACGGCGCGGGTCATTATAGATGACGCGTGTCTTGTCCGCGCCGCGCGTCAGATGAAAGATCACATGGTCGTGCTTGCCATCCTTGGAGCGCGGGTGGTGAAACTCGCCGGGCGTCTCACCGGATGTCTCGGCTTCATTCCCGCTTTCGATGCGGAAAGAACCGGACATGCCGAGATGCGAGACGATGGTCAGGCCATTGTCGAGTTCGATCAGCAAATACTTTGCCCGGCGCCCGAGCGACAGGATTTCGCGACCTTCCACGAGTTCGGCAAAGCCTTCCGGAAAGGGAAAACGTAAGTCCGGGCGCGTGAGGAGCAGTCGTTCGATCCGCGCGCCTTCCATAACGGGCGCTAAGCCGCGTCGAACGGTTTCCACTTCAGGCAATTCGGGCATGGCACTCTCTTCACGTCTGTTTATCGCGGCGACCTTGTGGTCTATAGACGGCACACATACATGTCGCGGGCCATATCTATGGTGCAACAGATAGCGTTGCAGAGCCGTTTCCGCTATGTGTTGGTTTAAAGAGTTAGAGTCCTTTGTGCGTCTTAAAGCACGCACGGTACTCTAGTTGTCATTGAGGAATGGAGACTGATCATGACCGAAGCCCGCACGACAGCCGAAGGCGGTATGGAAACCTCCTATGGCTTCCGTCAGGTCAATGAAGGCCAGAAGCAGGGCATGGTCAATGACGTCTTCCATAAGGTTGCCAAGCGCTATGACATCATGAATGACGTGATGTCGGCCGGTCTGCACCGGGTTTGGAAAGACGCCATGGTCGCCTCACTCTCGCCCCGCAAGGACCCATCTTACAAAGTTCTCGATGTGGCGGGCGGTACCGGCGATATTGCCTTCCGCATTGTCGAAGCCTCCAACCGTCTGGCGCATGCCACCGTTCTCGATATCAACGGCTCGATGCTCGGCGTCGGCGAGGAGCGGGCGGCCAAAAAAGGCCTAACAGAAAATCTGACCTTCGTCGAGGCCAATGCCGAAGAACTGCCCTTCGAGGCCAATAGCTTCGATGCCTACACGGTCGCCTTCGGCATCCGCAACGTGCCGCGCATCGATGTGGCGCTGTCGGAAGCCTATCGCGTGCTGAAGCGTGGCGGACGTCTTCTGGTGCTGGAATTTTCCGAAGTGGAAATGCCGCTGCTCGACAAGGTCTATGACGCATGGTCCTTCAACGCCATTCCGCAATTCGGTAAGATGATCACCGGCGACGCCGAGCCCTACCAGTATCTGGTCGAGTCGATCCGTAAATTTCCACGGCAGGATGATTTTGCCGCCATGATCCGGACCGCGGGTTTCTCGCGCGTCAGCTACACCAACTATACCGGCGGAATTGCCGCGCTGCATTCTGGCTGGAAACTCTGATCGATGGCATTTCCAGGACATAGCAGGGCATTCGCATGAGCACGCTTGGCGCATATTTTCGACTCGCCAAGGTTGGCTGGGTTCTCGTCCGCGAGGGTGTGGTCCTGGCGCTGCCCGACGAGGGGCTGCCCGCTTCTGCGAAATTCGTCAAGGGCATGCTGAAGCCGCTGGCGCGCAACAAGGCGTTGAGAAGTGAGCGCAGCGATCGACTCTCGAAGGCGGTCAGCCGTCTTGGCCCGTCCTATGTCAAGATGGGTCAGTTCCTGGCGACCCGGCCAGATGTGGTTGGCGCGGACTTTGCCGAAGATCTGGCCGGTCTGCAGGACCGCATGGATTTCTTTCCCGTTGCTGCCGCCAAGGCCAACATCGAAGGCTCGCTCGGACGTCCGATCTCTGAGCTTTACGTAGAATTCGGCGATCCGATAGCCGCAGCCTCCATCGCGCAGGTGCACCCCGCCGTCATCGACACGCCATCAGGGCGCAAGAAGGTGGCGGTCAAGGTTATTCGCCCCGGTGTGCGCCAGCGATTCCAGGACGATCTGGAAGCCATGTATCTGGTGGCCGATCTGCAACAGCGTTTCGTTCGCTCCGCCCGGCGTCTGCGGCCCGTCGAAGTCACCAAGACGCTGGAGCAGACCACCAAGATCGAGATGGACCTTCGCCTCGAGGCGGCGGCTCTTTCCGAGCTTGCCGAAAACACCAAGAGTGACCCAGGCTTTCGTGTGCCGGAAGTGGACTGGGAACGCACCGGTCGCGACGTCGTCACCATGGAATGGATCGACGGCATCAAGATGTCGGATACGGATGCGCTGAAGGCGGCCGGTCACGACCTCAATGCGCTCGCCGATACGCTGATCCAGTCCTTCCTGCGCCACACGCTGCGCGACGGCTTCTTCCATGCAGACATGCATCCCGGAAACCTTTTCGTTGATCCGACGGGTATCATCGTCGCAGTCGACATGGGAATTGCAGGACGGCTTGGCAAAAAGGAACGTCGCTTCCTGGCGGAAATCCTCTATGGCTTCATCACGCGCGATTATATGCGCGTGGCTGAAGTGCATTTCGAAGCGGGCTACGTACCGGCCCACCATGACATGGCAAGCTTCGCCCAGGCGATCCGCGCCATCGGCGAGCCGATCCATGGCCAACCGGCCGAAACCATTTCCATGGGCAAGCTCCTGACGCTGCTTTTCGAAGTCACCGAACTCTTCGACATGGAAACGCGCCCCGAACTGGTCATGCTGCAAAAGACCATGGTCGTCGTCGAAGGCGTCTCACGTATCCTCAACCCGCGCTTCAATATGTGGAAGGCCGCAGACCCCGTCGTCAGCGGCTGGATCCGCGACAATCTCGGGCCAAAGCGTATCGTCACCGATCTGAAGGACGGCGTGAAGGCAGCGATCAAGCTGGCGGAAGCGGCACCCGAGATCGCGGCCAAAACCGAAAAGCTGCATTCCGAACTGATGTATATGAGCGAAAACGGCCTGCGCTTCGACGAACGCACGGCCGAAGCCATCGGCAGGTCAGAAGCCCGTCACACGCGCTGGGGGCGCCTGGCACTCTGGGTGATTGCGGTGACGCTGATCTATATCGCTTTCAGGATCAGTTGAGGCGGCTAAGAAACACGATGGAAGCATCTCAGCGGCCAATTCTACAGCGCGATCGTTCTCCCAATTGACGATGCATTAAAGTCGTTCGGCGACTGCGGTCCCCCCGGTTGTGTTTAGCGACAGGCGGAGCAGTTTAACTTGAAGCTAGTTCGCCACTCGATCCAATGACTTGAGGATTAGCCAAACTCTCAGGTTGGGGGCGGAGACTTAGGTCCGGGCCTGGTCTTTTCTGGTGTAATCGAACCATAAACAAATTGCTGTGTAATCCGCGATGTGGGCTTCCTGCAGCACCAGTCGAAGACTTGCTGGTTGTGTGAGCCCTGTGACAGCTAGTTCAATGTTTTAGGTGATGAGTTGATCAAACCAGAGAAGCTTTTCGATGCCTACGAGCCGGGCGGTGAGGATATCGCCTTATCTGGTCTTCCGTTCTTCTACGTCTCGGTGTTTGATCATTGGCTAACCGAGGACGAGGCCGAAGTCTGCAGAATATTCACGTATGAACAGGCGAGGGACAATGAGGCTCTGCACATATATGAAGCCGGTGAGCGCAGTTTCCTGAGTTTTTACGAGACGTTAAGAGTGTTGTCTGGAGTTTTGGCAAATCCTGAGCGCGTCAGCGTGCGCAGCGCGGGGGAAGATATGGAGGCAATATTTATCCGTAGCTTAAGAGAGCAAAGTCTGATGGACATCTGTTTTACTGATCTCAATCTCAGAGCCGTTGGGGGATTTGATCGCACTGACTTAATGATTTTCGGCGATACCACTCATGTGGCCAAGGTAGAGGCTTTAGCGCGCGATGCTGGGCTTTAGGTTCTGCGATAACGCAGTCTGCCAAAGGCTCAGGTTGCCCTCCAAGACAGTCCGTTTCGCGTACTTAAAGGCCTCTATGCGCGGGACATTTTGAAAATCGCGGCGCGCGATTCTCTGGCTGGAGCGTGCCGTGTAGCGCTTGTCTCAAGCGAGATCGGCAACCACCGAATCCAGGATCAGCATGCCGGATGGCGTGCAGCGGACGCGCGAATTTCCGAGCCGCTCGATGAAGCCGTGTTCCAGTAAAACCGCCTCGCGATCCGGGTCCAGATCGCGGCCCGAGAACTCGCTCCAGCGGGCGAGATCGACGCCTTCGCGAAGCCGCAGTCCCATCAAAAGCAACTCGTCGGCCTGTTCGTCACGCCCCAGCGTTTCCTGATCCACCATGCCGTGCCCATCGCGCTCCACGGCTTGCAGCCATGTTTCGGGGTGACGCTCGGTCGCGGTTGCCAGTTTGGCGCCGCCCTTGGTCAGACGCCCATGGGCGCCGGGGCCGATACCGGCATAGTCGCCGTAGCGCCAATAGGTGAGGTTGTGACGGCTCTCAGCACCCGGGCGGGCATGGTTGGAAACCTCATAGGCCGGAAGCCCATGGCGCGCGGTGATCTCCTGCGTCGCCTCGTAGAGCACAGCCGACTGTTCGCCATCGGGAACGATCAGCTTGCCTGCCTTGTGGAGACCGTAGAATGCCGTGCCTTCCTCGATCGTCAACTGGTAGAGCGACAGGTGATCGACCGCATAGGAGATGGCCTCTTCAAGTTCCTTCTCCCACTCTTCCACCGTCTGATTGGGGCGGGCATAGATGAGATCGAAGGACATGCGGGGGAAGATTTCGCGCGCCAGCCGGATAGCCTTTAGCGCATCGGCCACATCATGCAGGCGTCCGAGGAACTTCAGATCCCGGTCATTCAGCGCTTGTACGCCCATGGAGACGCGATTGACGCCGGCGGCCCTGTAGCCACGAAAGCGTTCCGCTTCCACGCTGGATGGATTGGCCTCCATGGTGATCTCGATGCCGTCCGGCACGCGCCAATAACGGGCGATACCATCGAGGATGGCGCCGACCGTCTGCGGGTCCATCAGCGACGGCGTGCCGCCGCCCATGAAAATGCTGGTGACGACCTTCGGGCCGCTCAACTGCCGCATCGTTTCCATTTCGCGCAGGAAGGCGGCAACGAACCGCTCCTGATCCACCGGCTGATGGCGGACATGGCTGTTGAAATCGCAATAGGGACACTTGGCCGCGCAGAAGGGCCAGTGAACATAGATGCCGAAGCCGGGTTCACCCGTATCCGGCAAAAGGTCCGCATATCCGGACAGATGGGCGCCGGGCGCAGAAGAAAGGCCGCTCCCGGTCATCGTGTTGCTCATGCCTCCAGGCAGGTTTCGACGAAGGTTTTGAAAGCGCGTGCGCGGTGCGACAGCGCTGTCGCATCGCCCTGGCGCCAGCCATGCTTTTCGTCGGAAGTCATTTCGCCAAAGCTGGTTGTGTAGCCTTCTGGCTGGAAGATCGGATCGTAGCCGAAACCGCTCGTGCCGCGTGGCGGCCAGACGATCGTGCCTTCCACTTCACCGCGGAAAAACTCGGTATGGCCGTCCGGCCAGGCCAGGCAAAGAACGCTGACGAATCGGCCGGTGCGCTGCTCCGGTGTCGTCGCGCCACGCTCCTGAAGCGCGTTTTCCACCTTTTGCATCGCCATGGCGAAATCGCGTGTGCCGTTGCCGGTTTCCGCCCAGTCCGCAGTGTAGACGCCCGGCGCGCCGTCCAGCGCGTCGATCACCAGACCCGAATCGTCGGAGAGCGCCGGCATGCCGGATGCCTTGGCCGAAGCGAGCGCCTTGATCGCCGCATTCTCTTCGAAGGTCGTGCCGGTTTCAGCCGGCTCTTCGAAATTCAGCTCGGCGGCCGATTTTGCCGAAAAGCCGAGAGGGCCGATCAGGTCGGCGATCTCTGCGATCTTGCCCTTGTTGTGGCTGGCAACGACGATGGTTCTGGTATCAAGCTTGCGCATGGTCTTGTCCCGTTCAGGCGATTGCCTGCTTCTGCATCTCGACGAGTTCCGCACAGCCAGCCTTGGCAAGGCCAAGCAGGGTCAGGAATTCTTCTTCCGAGAATGGCTTACCCTCGGCGGTGCCCTGAATCTCGACGATGCCGCCAGAGCCGGTGATGACGAAGTTGGCGTCGGTCTCCGCAGAGGAATCTTCCAGGTAATCGAGATCGATCACTGGCTGATTGGCGAAGATGCCGCAGGAGATGGCGGCGATATGGTCCTTCAGAACCTTTTCGACCTTCAGCATGTTGCGGCTTTCCATCCACTTCAGACAGTCGTGAAGGGCAATCCAGGCACCGGTGATGGAAGCGGTGCGCGTACCACCATCGGCCTGGATGACGTCGCAGTCGATGCTGATCTGGCGTTCGCCAAGCGCTTGCAGATCAACGACTGCGCGCAGCGAACGGCCGATCAGGCGCTGGATTTCCTGCGTTCTGCCGCCTTGCTTGCCGGACGCTGCTTCGCGCTTCATGCGCTCGTTGGTGGAGCGGGGAAGCATGCCATATTCAGCTGTAACCCAGCCCTTGCCACTGTTGCGCAGCCATGGCGGCGTCTTTTCCTCGAGGCTGGCGGTGACCAGAACATGCGTATCGCCGAACTTGACGAGACAGGAGCCTTCGGCGTGCTTGGAGAAGTTGCGCTCGAAGGATACCTTACGCATCTGGTCGGTTTTTCTGCCTGAGGGCCGCATATCGTTTCTCTCCGTCTCTTAACTTCCCGCCTTCTAAGGTCAGGGCGACGCTTTTGCAAAGGAAAAGCGGAAGAGCAGGGCTTAGAGCCGAATTTCCGTTTTCACTTGGAAGACCGAGTGACTATATTCAAGACAGTCGAAAACAGCTTGGGGAAGAACGAGCGGCATGGGCATAACTCCTCCCATTGGCAAAGAGCCAGGTGCGCTTCTGGACGATCGCTCACGCGAAATCTTCAGGCGCATTGTGGAAGGCTATCTGGAGACGGGCGAACCGCTCGGTTCGCGTAGTCTCTCTCGCCTGCTTCCCATGTCGCTTTCGCCCGCATCTGTGCGTAACGTCATGAGCGATCTGGAGGAGCTCGGCCTCATCTATTCGCCGCATGTCAGCGCTGGCCGCCTGCCGACCCAGACCGGGCTTCGCTTCTTCGTCGATGCCTTCATGCAGGTGGGCGAACTGCCAGAGGCAGAGCGCGCCAATATCGACCGGCATATCGGCCCGATCTCCGGGCGCGAACAGTCTCTCGAAGGCCTGCTGTATGAAGCAAGCAGCATGCTCTCCGGCATGTCGCGCGGGGCAGGGCTGGTGCTGACCGCCAAGAACGATGCCGTCCTCAAACATGTGGAGTTCATCCGGCTGGAGCCGACCAAGGCGCTCGCCGTTCTGGTCGGCGACCATAACCAGGTCGAAAACCGCATCATCGAGCTGCCGGCCGGCATTACGTCATCGCAATTGACCGAGGCTGCCAACTTCATCAATGCGCATCTCGGCGGCCAGACCTTGCCGGAACTGCGAAGCCAGATAGCCCGACAGAAGAACGAGCTTCAAAGCGCGCTGAGCACGCTGGCTCAGGATCTGGTCGAGCGGGGGCTTGCCGTCTGGTCCGGCGACAATGAGGAAGGCAAGCTTGGGCGTCTGATCGTGCGCGGCCGCTCCAACCTTCTCGAGGGTCTGGCAGGCGAAGAAGATATCGACCGCGTTCGTCTTCTCTTCGACGATCTGGAGCGCAAGGAAAACCTGATCGAGATCCTCAATCTGGCAGAGACAGGATCCGGGGTCAGGATTTTCATCGGCTCGGAAAATAAGTTGTTTTCCCTGTCGGGCTCATCGCTGATCGTTGCACCCTACAAGGACGACGAGAACCGGGTCGTCGGCGCTGTCGGGGTGATCGGCCCGACGCGGCTGAATTATTCCCGCATCGTGCCGATGGTGGATTACACCGCCCAGATCATGGCGCGGCTTTCAACCAAGCGACGTTAGAGCGTTTCCATTTGAAAAGGAAACGGTCTAACCGCGCAGGTCGCTTGAAAAACCGTTCCTTTTTCCCGTAAGCCTTGATTTTTGCATGGCAAAGCTCGATATCGGGCTCAATCATTGCAAGCCACAATACACATGTAATTTGGAGAACGTCATGACTGACACCAACAAGACCGGACCTGACGCAGGCGCTGCCGACGAAGCAGTGGAAGCGACCACGGCGGAGAATGCGGTGCCGGAGCAGGCAGAACCCGATCCGATCGATGTGCTGAAGGCGGAAAACGCCGATCTTCGCGACAAATTCTTGCGTCTGGCCGCTGAGATGGACAATCTTCGCCGTCGCACCGAACGCGAGGTCAAGGATGCAAAGGCCTATTCCGTGGCCGGCTTCGCGCGTGACATGCTGGCCGTCTCCGACAATCTTCGCCGCGCGCTCGACACCATTCCCGAAGAGCTGAAGGCAAGTGCGGAAGCCAATATCAAGGGCCTGATCGAAGGCGTCGATATGACAGAGCGCTCCATGCTCTCCGCACTTGAGCGTCACGGCGTGAAGAAGATCGATGCCGAGGGTGAGAAGTTCGATCCGAACTTCCACCAGGCCATGTTCGAAATTCCCAACACCACCGTGCCGAACAACACTGTCGTCCAAGTGGTGCAGGCTGGCTTCACCATCGGCGAGCGCGTTCTGCGTCCAGCCATGGTCGGCGTGGCCAAGGGTGGCCCAAAGGTTGAAGCGCCGGCAGGTGCTGAGCCCGGCACGAGCGGTTTCAACGAGAAAGACGCCTGAGCGCCTTCTTCGTCTTCATCTGATCAATAGCAAAAGCTTCGGCCCGAAAATCGGTCTCGATTTTCGGAAAGCACGATGCGTCGATTCAAAAAGGTAAAGCGCCGTGCGTCCAATAGGACGCACGGCGCTTTAAACGTCGGGGCTATGATCGCGTGAAACCAAACTTGGCGTTCAGGCCGCGTTCACCTGCTCCTGGTTAAGAAAGGTGTAGATCGCCGTATCGGAATCAGTCGCGCGCAATTTCGCCACCAGTTCCGGGTCGCGCAGAACGCGGGCAATCCGCGACAGGGCTTTCAGGTGGTCGGCGCCAGCACCTTCCGGCGCGAGCAGAAGAAACACAAGATCGACCGGCTGGTCGTCGAGTGCTTCGAAGTCGACGGGTGTTTCCAGACGCGCGAAGACGCCGGTAATGGAGGAAATGCTGCTGAGCTTTCCGTGAGGAATGGCAATGCCGTGACCGACGCCGGTGGAGCCGAGCCGCTCACGCTGCAAGATGACGTCGAATACGTCCCGCTCGGAAACCCCGGTGATACGGGATGCCTTTGCTGCCAGTTCCTGAAGGAGTTGCTTCTTGGAATTGACCTTTAGCGCGGGAATAATCGCATCTTGGTGCAGCAAATCTGCCAATGCCATTTCTTTTTCCTTCATGCCATCGAGACGAACCGGAAGACGCTTGAGGGCGCCTTCCGGGTCCTTAGACTTCAGCTCTTGATCATCGCCGCGTCGACCCAGCCGATGTTTCCATCGTTGCGACGGTAGACGATGTTGAGTTCTTTCGACGGGCTGCGGAACAGCAGAACTGGCTCATCGGTCATATCGAGAGCCATGACTGCGCTTGCAACCGTCATGGTTTTGATCTGTTTGGAAGTCTCGGCCACGATTGTTGGCGCGAAATCTTCTGCGATTTCCTCATCCTCATCCGGGACTGCATCCATCACCCGGTAGGCGACTTCCTCATCGATCCCCTTGGAAGCTGAACCGTTATGGTGATCCTTGAGCCTGCGCTTGTAACGACGCAGGCGCTTTTCAATGCGCTCTGCCGCCGCGTCGAAGCTGGCTTGCGGATCGTTGGCCTGTCCTGCCGCGTGCAGAACAACCCCAGTATCGAGGTGGATCTTGCAATCCGCAGCAAAAAGCTGGCCGGATTTCGCGACCGTCACCTGGCCGGAATACCCCCCATCGAAGTATTTGGTAACGGCTTGGCTTATATTGTCCTCGATCTTTTGACGGAAAGACTCGCCCACATCCATATGTTTACCAGATACACGCACACTCATGGAATTTTTCCTTTTTCAGTGATTTGCGTATACCAGCTTACGTCAAGCTGAGCGCTCATCCAAGCGTTTCGCGACCTCTTTCGTGCCTTTGCAGACGAATGCCGCTGCCCCTTGAATGCAATTCCCTCTTCAGACCCCCGCCTTGTCTGCGGCGAGCTTCTAGCCTTGTCGGCTAGGCAAGTCAATTGTCAATCTTAAGTATTTGTAAACTATAATAAAAGGGCTCAAGCCGAGGCCATGCGGGCCATCGCCTTTTTCTCCCGACGGCGCTGTACGGAGGAGGGGATGTTCATTGCTTCACGATATTTTGCGACAGTCCGTCGCGCCAGATCGATGCCACTTTTTTTCAGCTGATCGACGATATCGTCGTCGGACAGAACCGAGCTGGGCGCTTCCTGCGCGATCATCGTGCGGATGCGATGACGAACCGCTTCTGCCGAGTGATTGTCGCCACCCTCCGACGAGCCGATGGAGACGCTGAAGAAATATTTGAGTTCGAAGACGCCACGCGGCGTCAGCATGTATTTGCGCGATGTGACGCGGCTGACCGTCGATTCATGCATCTTGATGGCATCGGCGACCTGTTTCAGATTGAGGGGGCGCAAGTGATCCACGCCATGCAGCAGAAACGCATCCTGCTGCCGGACGATTTCGCTCGCCACCTTCATGATCGTCCTCGCCCGCTGATCGAGGCTGCGCGTCAGCCAGTTGGCCGTCTGCATGCAGGTGGAGAGGAATTCGCCGTCTTCCCCCGCGCGCGGTTTCAGCTTGGACACTTCCGTGAAATAGCTGTGATTGACCAGCACGCGCGGCAGAGTCTCCGGGTTGAGGTCGATCAGCCAGCTTCCATCGGTGGAGGGATGGACGATGATGTCCGGTATGATGGTCTCGCATGAACCCGTCTCGAAGCCAGCACCGGGACGTGGATTGAGACCACGGATCTCGCTCAGCATGTCGAGAAGGTCATCCTCATCGACGCCGCAAAGCTTTTTCAGCGTGGCAAAATCGCGCTTGGCCAGAAGATCGAGGTTGCCGACGAAAGCATGCATCGCCGGATCCAGCCGATCTCTCTGTTGCAGCTGGATCGACAGGCATTCGCTGAGTGAGCGAGCGAAGACACCAGGCGGATCAAAGCTCTGCAGGATGCGCAAGATCGCCTCGACGTCCTTTTCCGGACGTCCCAGCCGCTCTGACACATCGCTAACGGCGTCAGCGGAGATATAGCCGGTCTCGTCGAGATGATCGAGCAGAGCGTCGGCTGTCATGATGTCGGTGAGACCGGTGACCGAGAACGGCACCTGCTGTGCAATGTGGTCGCGCAAGCTCGGTTTGCGCGCAACGAAATCATCGAGATCGTAGTCGTCGCCAGCCTCGGCGCCGGGCATGGATTTCCATTGGCCGAGAAGCTCCGGCGCGTCGGCCTTGCGTCCGCTCTCATCATCCGGAAACACATTGCTGAAATTGGTGTCCAGCGCCTCGTTGAGAACAGGGGCGTCGTCGCCGTACCATTCCGCCGTCTCGCTCGTATGGGATGGTTCAATACCATCTGAAGCTTGCGAACTCGTGGTGTCGTCGCTGCCGAATGTTTCGCCAGGATCGCTGTCATTTGCCGCAATTTCGAGCAGAGGATTCTTTTCGACTTCCTGGGCGATGAAGCTGACCAACTCGATATGCGTCATCTGAAGCAGCTGGATCGACTGCATCAGCTGCGGAGTCATCACAAGTGACTGATTTTGACGCAGCAACAGGCTGGCTGACAAGGCCATGGCGGACACTCGACTCCCAAACACGCCCCCATTTTGCAGAAAATTTTTGTTGTTCGGCAAAACAAGGAGAACTTGGCCCAAAAATTGCTTTTTATTTGGGTTTGGTCAAGGTCAAGAGTGAGGTGCAGAGCAAGATTCTTTGACGGGAATGCTGTGATATCATCACCTTCCCGTTAAGACTGCCGCGCTTTCAGGCCGGAAAATGCGGCCCTCAGAGGCTGAAGTTGTTTCCGAGATAGAGGCGACGAACATCGGCATTGTTGACGATCTCGTCGGCCCGACCGTGCGTCAGCACTTCGCCCGCATGAATAATGTAGGCGCGGTCGATGAGACCCAGCGTTTCGCGCACATTATGGTCGGTGATCAAAACGCCGATCCCGCGTGCCGTCAAGTGGCGCACTAGATTCTGAATGTCGCTGACGGAAATCGGATCGACGCCCGCAAAAGGTTCATCGAGCAGCATGAAGGTCGGATCGGTCGCGAGAGCACGGGCGATCTCAAGACGACGGCGTTCGCCGCCCGAAAGAGCGACCGCTGGAGACTTGCGCAGCTGCGAGATGTGAAACTCTTCCAGCAACTCGTCGAGCTTCCGGTTTCTCTTCTTCTCGTCCTTCTCATGCACTTCCAGGACAGCGCGAATATTGTCTTCGACCGTCAGGCCGCGAAAGATCGACGCTTCCTGCGGAAGATAGCCGACGCCAAGGCGCGCGCGGCGATACATCGGCATGCCCGTCACGTCATTGCCGTTGATGGCGATCTTGCCATCATCCACGGGAACGAGGCCGGTGATCATGTAGAAGCAGGTGGTCTTGCCCGCACCGTTCGGCCCCAGAAGTCCGACAGCCTCTCCGCGGCGCACGACAAGCGACACGCCGTTGACGACGCGACGCGTGTTATAGGTCTTGGTCAGACCGTGGGCGATCAAGGTGCCTTCATAGCGAGATTTATCGCCCGCATTCGCGTCGGCTGGCGACGGACGTGCGGAATCTCTGCCAAGAAGCTTTGAAATCAAGGGCATTTTCACGATGAGCGGCTTACTGCTTTTTCTGCGACTTGGGATCGAGCATGATGCGGACGGGACCGCCGCAGCTCTCTAGCTTGGCTTCACCGGTATTCATCAGCACCGTCAGCTTGCAGCCGGTGAAGACGTTGGTGTCCTGCGACAGGACAACCTGCTTGCCGGAAAGCGTAAAGGTCTGCGAGGCCATGTCGAACTCGCCATGATCGGCCGTCGCCTTCTGCGTACCGGATGTCAGGTAAACGGAATTGTCGACGAAAATCTTGTCGATATCGGCATCACCGCCGGTCACCGATGTCGTTTGCCCGTCGCCCTTGTTCTTGTAGAGAACCGTCATCTTGCCAGCCTGCAGCGTGGTCGTTCCCTGAACAACCTTCACGTTGCCGGTGAAGTAGGCCTTGTGCTCCTGATCGCGCACCTCAAGCTGATCGCTTTCAATTGCAATCGGCTGGTCGCTGGACAGCTTCATGCCGTCCATCTTGCTGGTTGTGTTCTGAGCAAAGGCCGGTGTGGAAAGACATGCCAGAACAATGGCAGCCAAAATTCCGGTGGTTCTCTTGAAGGGGGCGTTGCGGGAAATCTGCATCATCTGTTCGGGCTCTCACTTGCCTGCGTTCTGAATGGTGGATGCAGCAATACGAGCTCGTACCTGCCCCGAAAATACAATCGTTCTGCCATTATCGGCTATGCGTAGGCTTTCCGCAACAATCGAGCCTTCCTTCGTGGTGATGTCGACCGGCTGGTCGCTCTCCATCGTTCCCGCTTTCAGGTCGACATTGGCAGACTGAAATTTGGCTTTTAGGCCATTGCTCAGATTGATGTCAAAGGGCGCCGTCATTTTCAACTTATTTGTCGTGCGGTCGAAGATGCCTTCCTGTGCCACCACCTGTGCCACGATGTCATTCATCGGCACGGCTGCCAGCACTTTCTCAAGCGTCATCAGGTTCGGCGTCGTCACGTCCTGAAGCGCGCGCTCGGCATTCATCGAGTAGTCGAAACCCTTGTTGTTGCGCCCCGCCAGAGCTGGCTTTTCCATGACGATCTTGCCGTCTTCGATCGAGGCGCTTTGCAGCGACACTTCGGCAGGAAGCCATGTGCGGGCAAGCGAAACGCCGATGAAAGCAAGCGAAACGATCGCTGCTGCGATCGGAAGCCCGATCTTCAGCTTTTTTACGCGCGCGGAGTGACGCTTCGCCAGAGCATACGCATCGGGCAGATTGTCAGCCACCGAAAATCCCGGTGCCGGTTGATTAAGTCTTTCGAGCATTCGTCAAATCCGGAGGTCTACAAGTACAGCTTAAAGTCGCACACAGACCTTTACATATTCATCTAACGTGTTTGGCACGATGGCCTTGCGCTGCCAATATGGTTTTTATCAGAAAGAGCGCAAGAGCCGGGTGTTTTTTATAAAAACCGCACATTGCAAGTTCACGCGCTTGCAAGAGGTCGTTACAAGGTTCATATGCCCGAGGCGAAGTTGAAGCTTAACTGCCGTGAAGCGAAGGTGATTTGATGGACCAGATGGCAATCGCAGACCGCAGGCAACTGCGCCGCAAGCTGACATTCTGGCGGGTTGCTGCAGTTCTCTTGCTGATAGCGGCCCTCTTTGTTGTCTATCGCTTCGCTGTCGCGGAGCCTGAATCGAGCGCAAGGCCGCATATCGCCAAGATCGAGATCAGCGGCCTGATCCAGGACGACACCGAACTCCTGGAGCGGCTTCAAAAAATTGCAGACAGCACCAGCGCCAAGGGCCTGATCGTTTCCATCTCTTCGCCCGGTGGCACAACTTACGGCGGCGAGCGCATCTTCAAGGCGATCCGTGCCGTAGCGGACAAGAAGAAGCCGGTCGTGTCTGACGTCCGCACGCTTGCAGCCTCCGCCGGCTATATGATTGCGACCGCCGGCGACACGATCGTTGCGGGCGATACCTCGATCACCGGCTCCATCGGTGTGATCTTCCAGTATCCGCAGGTCGGACCGCTCCTCGACAAGCTCGGCGTGTCGCTGCAGGAAATCAAATCCTCGCCGATGAAGGCGGAGCCTTCGCCCTTCCACGAGCCGCCGGAAGAATCGAAGGTCATGATCCGCAACATGGTCATGGACAGCTACAACTGGTTTGTCGATCTGGTAGCCGACCGGCGCAAGCTGCCGCGCGACGAAGTGTTGAAGCTTGCCGATGGGTCGATCTTCACCGGACGTCAGGCGGTTGCCGTCAAGCTTATCGATACGCTCGGCGGCGAAACCGAGATCAAGTCCTATTTCGAAAGCCGCGGTCTAGACAAGGATTTGCCCATCATCGAGTGGACGGCACCATCGAAGCGTTCGCCCTTTTCCATCTTCAGCGTCGCAGGTCTTGCAAAAATGCTGGGCTTGGATGAATTTTTCCCGATTGCAGCGTCACGCCAACTCGGCACCGACAAGTTGTTTCTTGACGGTCTTGTTTCGGTTTGGCAGGTTGATGGCCGATAAAAACCTAATCCTTTCAGGGGGCAACTGTGATTAAGTCTGAACTGGTGCAGATCGTTGCTGCGCGTAACCCGCACCTGTATCACCGCGATGTCGAAAATATCGTCAATGCGGTTCTTGATGAAATCACCGATGCGCTTGCTGCCGGCAACCGTGTCGAACTTCGTGGATTTGGCGCATTCTCGGTAAAGAACCGGCCCTCTCGTTCTGGACGGAACCCGCGCACGGGTGAGTCCGTTTTTGTCGAGGAAAAATGGGTTCCCTTCTTCAAGACCGGCAAGGAGCTTCGCGAAAGGCTCAACCCGGGCATGGGCGACGTCGAAGACGAGGATTGAGCGCAATCAACGCTCGACAATCCTTAAGCCCGGCGTGACGTTCGTCCAGATTGCATGAAGGCCCCCAAAGACGGAGTACCTTGAATGTCGAAGAAGATCGTCAACCTGTTGATCCTGCTGCCACTGGCCATCATTCTGATCATCCTGTGCGTTGCAAACCGTGAGAGTGTGACTCTGGCGCTCAATCCGTTCCAACCTAGTGACAGCGTTCTCTCCTTCACGGCACCCTTCTTCGTTTTCATTTTTCTGTCGGTTCTGTTCGGCATTCTGCTCGGCTCTGCCGCGACCTGGATTTCGCAGGGCAAGCACCGCAAGCGCGCTCGCCTCGAAGCACGAGAAGCCATTCGCTGGCACGATGAGGCCACCAAGGCAGCGGCCAACACGCAAACGGTATCGCCCGCGTCGAGACAGCTTGCAGCAAAATAGGCGGCTGCTCTCGGTTCTTTGATCCGTCGCCATGGCGCATCATTTTGCCACGCCCTTTGATAATCCCCCATTCTAGTGATATGCGCTTTCCAACCGCATCCGGGCCGCCATTCGCCCGGGGATGTAGACTGGAAAGCGCAAGTGGTACGGCCATTCTCCGTGCCTCTCGCGTCGAGACGTGGAAAGACCGTCGTTGAAGAAGAAAGACAACCGCCAGGGCGCTAAACCGCGCGCAGGACAGGACAATCGCTCAGGCAAGCCCGGCAGCAAGCCGCCTCGCCAGAAGGACGCTGCGCGCACACGCGCTCCAGATTACGTTCGCCCCGCTGCCACCGCCCCCAAGGAAAAGGTGCAGGCCTCTGCTCCCGCCGTCGAAGCCGCACCTCCGCGCCCGTTGAAGGAGCGCTCCGGCGCCCTTCCGACCGAGCAGGTGCCGGTCATTCTTGAGTCGCTCGGTGCTGGTGACTTTCACCTGATCGACAGCGGCAATGGCCTGAAGCTCGAGCAATATGGCGCGTATCGCGTCGTTCGTCCCGAGGCGCAGGCGCTGTGGCGCCCGAGCCTCGCCGAACGGGTCTGGGACAATGCCGATGCAATTTTTACCGGGGATACGGACGAAGAAGGCAGTGGACGCTGGCGTTTTCCCAAGCAGTCTCTTGGCGAGACATGGCCGCTGTCTCTGCTCGGCGTCAACTTCCTCGGCCGCTTCACCGCATTTCGCCATGTGGGTGTTTTCCCCGAGCAGATCGTTCATTGGGAATGGTTGAAGCAAACCATCGAAAAGGCTGATCGACCGCTTAAAGTGTTGAACCTCTTCGGTTACACCGGTGTCGCGTCGCTCGTGGCGGCGTCCGCTGGAGCGGAAGTCACCCATGTAGACGCCTCGAAAAAGGCGATCGGCTGGGCGCGAGAAAACCAGGCGCTTGCCGGTCTTGAAAATGCGCCGATCCGCTGGATCTGCGAAGACGCCATGAAGTTCATCCTGCGCGAGGAACGTCGCGGCAACAGCTACGACATCATCCTCACCGATCCGCCGAAATTCGGCCGAGGAACCCATGGCGAGGTCTGGGATCTCTACGATCATCTGCCGCTGATGCTGGATGTCTGCCGCGGAATCCTGTCGCCCAAGGCGCTCGGATTTGTGCTGACCGCCTATTCCATCCGCGCCAGCTTCTACTCCATGCACGAATTGATGCGCGAAACCATGCGCGGTGCAGGTGGTGAGGTTGCCTCCGGCGAACTCGTGATCCGGGAAGCCGGGCTTGACGGCAAGACGCAGGGCCGCGTGCTTTCAACTTCTCTCTTCAGCCGCTGGGTGCCGAAATGAATGATCGTCATGAAAACGGCCCGCGCAGGGTAGGGCAGGTCAAGGAAGTTACCAGCCTCGCTAATCCGATCATCAAGGACATCAAGAACCTCACCCAGAAGAAGGGCCGGGAAGAGAGCGGCACCTTCATGGCAGAGGGGTTGAAGCTTGTCATCGATGCGCTGGAACTCGGCTGGACGATCCGCATACTGGTCTATGCCAAGGCCGCCAAGGGCAAGCCGCTGGTCGAGCAGGCTGCAGTCAAGACGGTGGCGTCCGGTGGTCTCGTGCTGGAAGTGAGCGAGAAGGTGATCTCATCCATCACCCGCCGCGACAATCCACAGATGGTCGTCGGCATCTTCGATCAGAAATGGAAGCCGCTCAGAGATATCCGGCCTGCTGCGGGTGAGACTTATGTCGCGCTCGACCGGGTCCGCGATCCAGGCAATCTCGGCACGATCATCCGCACAGCGGATGCAGCCGGTGCTTCCGGAGTCATTCTCGTCGGCGATTGCACCGATCCGTTCTCGCTTGAAACCGTGCGGGCCACCATGGGCTCGGTGTTTGCGATGCC
The DNA here is from genome assembly GCF_028674915.1 of Agrobacterium sp. CNPSo 3708. Lineage (NCBI taxonomy): Bacteria > Pseudomonadati > Pseudomonadota > Alphaproteobacteria > Hyphomicrobiales > Rhizobiaceae > Agrobacterium > Agrobacterium sp. CNPSo 3708. Next base: position 424,884 of record NZ_JAQZSF010000001.1, on the reverse strand, counting down.
GGTTGCACGCGCATCGGTGGATGAGTTCCTGAGCTGGAGAAAGAGTGCAGGCGTCAGCGTCGTCGCAACCCATCTTGCCGGCTCGGTGGATTACCGCACCATCGACTACAAGAAGAGGCCAGTCGTGCTTTTGATGGGCAACGAGCAGTCGGGTCTTCCGCCGGAGCTTGCCTCGCAGGCGGACCAGCTTGCCCGCATCCCGCAACAGGGCCGGGCGGACTCTCTCAATCTGGCGATCGCAAGCGCAGTCATGCTGTTTGAAGCGCGTCGACATCTTCTCGAACTCGCGATGGTAAAGTAATGACCAAGCCCGCTCTCTTCTCCAGACCCGTTCCCGCCATCGCCCTCATTCTTCTGGCGTTGCTTGCCGATCAGATCATCAAGGTGCTGGTGGAAAAATATCTGCCTCTGCAGGAGATGGTGCCGGTCATTCCCTTCCTGGCGCTCTACCGCACCTATAATCTTGGCGTGGCCTTCTCCATGCTGTCGGGCATGGAAGGCTGGGCGATCGTCACGATGCGGCTTCTCATCGTCGCCTTCGTCATCTGGCTGTGGCGAAAGACGGATGCCGATCGCACCTTTGCCCATCTCGGCTTTGCGCTGATCATCGCCGGTGCTGCGGGAAACATCTTCGATCGGTTTCTGTACGGGCACGTCGTGGACTACATTCTCTTCCACACGGAAACGTGGTCCTTTGCGGTCTTCAACCTAGCCGATTCCTTCATCACCATCGGCGCAGGTTGCGTCATTCTGGATGAGTTGCTGCAGGCCAAGGCAGCACGAAAGAAAACCTGAACGACTGTTACGCAAGACCGGATCGCGAAATTTAGTTTACGCAACGTCACTTACGCGGCTAACTGTCACTGTTTTGTCGTCAAGAAGTGATTTATGACGCCAAGATCAAACGGTGGCGGGGCGATTCTCCATGGTCTCGGAAGTTCTGGAACGCAGCATTGTTGGCACGGGCTTGGGCGGCGCTGTTTTGCCAGCTGCCGAAAAGCGGGAAGCCGACGTCTTTGGTCGTATCGGCTCCCTCGAAACACGTCTTGCCAGAAATGAGCGCGAAATCGATGCGGCCCAGCAGGTCCGCTTCCGCGTCTTTGTTGAGGAGATGGGTGCGCGGCTTCCAGCAGACGCGATGCGTCGCGGTCGCGACATCGATGCCTTCGACGCCGTCTGCGACCATCTCCTGGTTCTCGACAACGCCATAGAAGGTGATCCCGAAGATCAGATCGTCGGCACCTATCGCCTGCTCAGGCAGGAAACGGCGCTGGCGAATAAGGGTTTTTACTCGGCAAGCGAATTCGAAATCGAGAGCCTGATCGCGCGCCACCCGGATAAGCGCTTCATGGAGCTGGGACGCTCCTGCGTGCTGCCTGAGTATCGCACCAAGCGCACCCTCGAACTTCTCTGGCAAGGCAACTGGGCCTACGCCGTCCGTCACCGCATGGATGCGATGATCGGCTGTGCCTCCTTCCCAGGCATTCAGCCGGAAGCTCACGCGCTGGCGCTGTCCTTCCTGCATCACAGCTGCGGCTCCAAGGCTGAATGGCGGACCGAGGCACTCCCGGAACTCTATCGCGAAATGGATATGATGCCGCTTGAAGCGATCAATCCGCGTCGGGCGCTCAACGCCATGCCGCCGCTGATCAAGGGCTATATGCGTCTTGGCGCCATGTTCGGTGCCGGTGCCGTGGTCGACCATGCCTTCAACACCACCGACGTGCTGGTGATCCTGCCGGTCTCATCGATCGCCGGCCGCTACATCAATTACTATGGCGGTGACGCCGAGCGCTTCAACGGCTGATACCGTTCCGGCATCAAGCTTCCTGTGGGTTCGTCGTTCTGCGTGTTGTTCTTGGAGAGCCGCGCCGGTAGTCTCCGGCTTTGTTTTCTCAAAGCCCCAAGCAGATACGATCACGCCATTGACGGATGTTCATTCCACCGCCTCGCTCATTTCCGAAGAGAGCCGCGCATCGGCAACGCCGATGATGGAGCAGTATATCGAGATCAAGGCGAACAATCCCGGTTCGCTGCTTTTCTATCGCATGGGCGATTTCTACGAACTGTTCTTCGATGATGCGGCGGAAGCCTCGCGCGCGCTCGGCATCACCCTCACCAAGCGCGGCCAGCATCTGGGTCAGGACATTCCGATGTGCGGCGTTCCGGTCCATGCGGCGGATGACTATCTGCAAAAGCTGATCATGCGCGGCTATCGCGTTGCCGTATGCGAACAGGTGGAAGACCCGGCGGAAGCCAAGAAGCGTGGCTCGAAATCGGTGGTCAAACGTGACGTCGTGCGCCTTGTCACGCCCGGCACGTTGACCGAAGAGAAGCTGCTCTCTCCGACCGAATCCAACTACCTCATGGCACTTGCGCGCATCCGCGGCAGTTCGGAGGCGCAGTTTGCGCTGGCCTGGATCGACATCTCCACCGGCGTCTTCAGACTGGCGGAGACGACATTGACGCGGCTGCTGGCCGACATTTGGCGCATCGATCCGCGCGAGTTGATCGTGTCCGACAGCCTGTTTCACGACGAAGAATTGCGGCCGACCTTCGATGTGCTGGGTCGCGTGGCCGTGCCTCAACCTGCAGTCCTGTTTGATAGCGCGACGGCAGAAGGTCGTATCGCGCGTTACTTCAACGTCTCGACGCTGGATGGCTTCGGAACGTTCTCCCGTGTGGAACTGGCCGCCGCCGCCGCCGCCGTTGCCTATGTCGAGAAGACGCAGATTGCCGAGCGCCCGCCTCTCGGCGCGCCGGAGCGCGAAAGCTCTGCCTCGACGCTGTTCATCGATCCTGCGACCCGCGCCAATCTGGAATTGACCAAGACGCTTGCCGGAGAACGCGACGGATCGCTCTTGCAGGCGATCAACCGCACGGTCACCGGCGGCGGTGCGCGGCTTCTGGCGGAACGGCTGATGTCGCCGCTGACCGATCCCGAGCGGATCAACGCCCGTCTCGACGCGGTGGCCTATCTGATCGACGATGTATCCTTGAGCGATGGTCTGCGCGAGGCTCTGAAACAGGTGGCAGACATGCCGCGCGCGCTGTCGCGCCTGGCGCTCGATCGCGGCGGTCCGCGCGATCTCGGTGCCATTCGCCAGGGACTTTCCGCTGCCGCGATCGTCGGTCAGTTGCTTGATCAGGGCCTGTTGCCCGACGAACTGGTGGCTGCGCTCGCCGATCTTAAAGCCTTGCCAGCCTCGCTCGAAGCCATGCTGTCGGAGATGCTGTCGGACGACCTTCCGCTCCTGAAGCGCGATGGCGGCTTCATTCGTGAAGGCTCGAACCCGGAACTCGATGAGGTGCGGGCGCTGCGCGACCAGTCGCGTCGGGTGATTGCCGGCTTGCAATTGCAATATGCGGAAGAGACCGGCATCAAGTCGCTGAAGATCAAGCACAACAATGTGCTCGGCTACTTCATCGAGGCGACGGCTGGCAATGCTGATGTGATGACGGGAAGCGACGAAGCCAAGGCGCGCTTCATCCACCGCCAGACGATGGCCGGCGCTATGCGCTTTACCACCACCGAGCTTGCCGATCTGGAAAGCCGCATCGCTAACGCCGCCGCCCAGGCGCTGACCATGGAGTTGCGGGCCTTCGACCGGATGGTGCAGGCGGTGGTGGCCGAAGCCGAAGCCATCAAGGCGGGCTCTCTGGCACTTGCTGCTATCGACGTGGCGACGAGCCTCGCCCATCTGGCATCCGAACAGGCCTATTGCCGACCGGTGGTCGATGGCTCCATGACCTTTGCAATTCGCGGCGGGCGTCACCCGGTCGTGGAGCAGGCCTTGCGTCGTCAGTCGAGCGGACCCTTCATTGCCAATAACTGCGATCTCTCAGCCGTCAATGGCAATCGCAACGGCGCGATCTGGATGCTGACCGGTCCGAACATGGGTGGTAAGTCGACCTTCCTGCGTCAGAATGCGTTGATCGCCATCCTCGCCCAGATCGGGTCCTTCGTTCCGGCAGAGGCTGCCCATATTGGCATTGTGGACCGGCTGTTCTCGCGCGTCGGCGCCTCCGACGATCTCGCCCGTGGCCGCTCGACCTTTATGGTCGAAATGGTCGAGACGGCGGCTATCCTCAATCAGGCAACGGAACGTTCGCTCGTCATCCTCGACGAGATCGGGCGCGGCACGGCAACCTTCGACGGCCTCTCCATTGCCTGGGCGACGGTGGAACACTTACATGAGGTGAACCGCTGCCGCGGTCTTTTCGCCACCCATTTCCATGAGCTGACGGTGCTGTCTGAAAAGCTTGGCCGCCTCTCCAACGTCACCATGAAGGTGCGGGAATGGGAAGGCGACGTGATCTTCCTGCACGAGGTTGGTCCCGGTGCTGCGGATCGCTCGTATGGCATTCAGGTGGCCCGCCTTGCCGGCCTTCCCGCCGCGGTGGTGGAGCGCGCAAGAGAGGTTCTCAACCAACTCGAGGATGCCGATCGCAAAAACCCGGCGAGCCAGTTGATCGATGATCTGCCGCTGTTTCAGGTCGCGGTCCGGCGCGAAGCGGCTAACGCCAAGGGCAACTCGAAGGTGGATGACGCGTTGAAGGTGCTGAACCCGGACGAAATGACGCCGCGCGAGGCACTGGATGCGCTCTATGCGCTCAAGAAACAACTTGGCAACGCTTGATGCTTAGAGTGCCTGTCCATTCGGCCTCAAAATCGCTATAGCGCTGTGCCATCAGCGCAAGACGCATGGAATGGATATCGGCTCAATGGCCTCTAAGGACCTGGATTTCTCCGCGATACTGGATGTCGCAGCACTGAAGCATCAATGCGATCTCGTCTTTCAAGGCGATGGAAAGCGCGTGTCGGATGTGCGCTCCGACCTTTTGCCCATCTTCAAGAAGGCAAGCAGCGACGGACGGCAAATGGCGCGCGATCTTCTCGATTCCGAAGGCGGCGGCATTGACTGCGCAAGGTGTATTTCGTGGCTGCAGGATCGTCTGATCGAGGTGCTCTACGATCTTGCCTGCCAATATGTCTATCCGAAGGATGCGCCAGGCATTGCCATCACCGCTGTCGGCGGCTATGGGCGCGGCACGCTGGCACCCGGATCGGACATCGACCTTCTGTTCCTGCTGCCGCTCAAGAACACGCCGGATATGCACAAGGCGATCGAGTTCATTCTCTACATTCTTTGGGATGTCGGCTTCAAGGTCGGCCACGCCACCCGCACCGTGGATGAGTGCATCAAGCTGTCCAAGGCGGATATGACAATCCGCACCGCCATTCTCGAAATGCGCCCGATCTGCGGAAAGAAGTCGCTCGCCGACGAGTTGGAGCGCCGCTTCGAGACCGAAGTCGTCACCAATAGCGGTCCGGAATTCATCGCCGCCAAGTTGGCCGAGCGCGATCAGCGCCATCGCAAGGCGGGCGATACGCGCTATCTGGTCGAGCCGAATGTGAAGGAAGGCAAGGGCGGCCTGCGCGATCTCCACACGCTCTTCTGGATCGCCAAATATTATTACCACGTGCGCGACACGGCAGAGCTGGTGAAGCTCGGCGTTCTTTCCAGAAGCGAACTGAAGCTCTTCGAAAAGGCCGATGATTTTCTCTGGGCGGTGCGCTGCCAGATGCACTTCATCACCGGCAAGGCCGAGGAGCGGCTTTCCTTCGATATCCAGCGCGAGATTGCCGCCGCCCTTCATTACCAGCCACGACCCGGCCTTTCGGCTGTCGAGCGCTTCATGAAGCATTACTTCCTCGTGGCCAAGGATGTGGGCGATCTGACGCGCATTCTTTGCGCTGCTCTTGAGGACCGCCAGGCGAAGGATGTGCCGGGGCTTTCCGGCGTTCTCAGCCGCTTTGCCCATCGACTTCGCAAGATCCCGGGCTCCAGTGAGTTCGTCGAAGACCGCGGTCGCATTGCGCTCGCCAATGCCGATGTCTTCCGCAACGATCCGGTCAGCCTGATCCGGCTTTTCCACGTGGCCGATATCAACAATCTCGAACTGCACCCGGATGCCCTTCGCGTCGTGACCCGCTCGCTCGGTCTCATCAATCATGAGCTTCGCGAGAATGAGGAAGCCAACCGGCTGTTCCTCGCCATCCTGACCTCGAGGCGCGATCCGGCACTGACGCTACGGCGCATGAACGAGGCGGGTGTTCTCGGCAAATTCATCCCCGAATTCGGCAAGATCGTCGCGATGATGCAGTTCAACATGTATCATCACTATACGGTTGATGAGCACTTGATCCGCTCGGTCGCAATCCTCGCCGAGATCGACAAGGGGCAGGCGGTCGATACCCATCCGCTGGTCAACCAGTTGATGCCGGCCATCGAAGACCGCGACGCTCTCTATGTCGCCGTTCTCCTTCACGATGTGGCAAAGGGCAGGCAGGAGGATCACTCCATTGCCGGTGCACGCGTGGCCCGCAAGCTCTGCCAGCGCTTCCGTCTCTCCACCAAGCAGACCGAGACAGTGATGTGGCTGATCGAGCAGCACCTCCTGATGTCGATGGTGGCCCAGACCCGCGATCTGCATGACCGCAAGACGATCACCGACTTTGCCGACAAGGTTCAGTCGATGGAGCGGCTGAAGATGCTGTTGATCCTCACCGTTTGCGACATCCGCGCCGTTGGCCCGGACGTCTGGAACGGCTGGAAGGGGCAGTTGCTGCGCACGCTCTATTATGAAACCGAGCTTCTTCTCTCCGGCGGCTTTTCGGAAAGCTCGCGCAAGGAGCGCGCCAAGATCGCCCGTCAGCGCCTTTACGATGCGCTGGATGACTGGGGCCAGAAGGCGCGGCGCAAATACAGCAAGCTGCATTATGATGCCTATCTTCTGTCTGTCGCCTTGGAAGACCAGGTCCGCCACACCCGCTTTCTGCGTGAGGCGGACAAGCAGGAAAAGGCGCTGGCAACCATGGCCCGCACCCATTCCTTCCACGCCATCACCGAGATCACGGTTCTGGCACCCGACCATCCGCGCCTGCTGTCGATTATCACCGGCGCCTGCTCCGCTGCCGGCGCCAACATCGCCGACGCTCAGATCTTCACGACATCGGACGGCCGCGCCCTCGATACGATCCTGATCAACCGCGAATTCCCGATCGATGAGGATGAAACCCGCCGCGCCACCAATATCGGCAAACTGATCGAAGAGGTTCTCGCCGGCAAGAAGCGGCTTCCCGAGATCATTGCGACGCGGACCAAGAGCCGCAAGAAGAGCAAGACCTTCAATATCCCGCCGTCGGTGACGATTTCCAACGGGCTTTCCAACAAATTCACCGTCATCGAGGTCGAATGCCTTGACCGTCCCGGCCTCCTGGCGGACATGACGGCGGTGCTGGCCGATCTATCGCTGGATATCACCTCCGCGCGGATCACCACCTTCGGCGAAAAGGTCATCGATACCTTCTACGTCACCGATCTCTTCGGCCAGAAGGTGATGACGGAAAACCGTCAATCCAATATCGCAATGCGGTTGAAGGCCGTCATGGCGGAGCAGGAAGATGAACTGCGTGATCGCATGCCCTCCGGCATCATCGCGCATCCGGATGTAGCAGCCCTTCCTGCTGCGCGCACCGCAAAGGCTTGAACAAAAAATGAGTTTGATCGGCAAATTCGCCACCGTCGGCGGTGCGACGCTTGGAAGCCGCCTGTTCGGCTTCATCCGTGAAATGCTGATGGCGGCAGCGGTGGGTACCGGACCGGTGGCGGACGCTTTCAATGCGGCCTTCCGTTTTCCCAACACCTTCCGCCGCCTGTTTGCCGAGGGCGCGTTCAACTCCGCCTTCGTGCCGCTTTTCGCCAAGGAGATCGAGGCCAATGGCATGGAGGGCGCGCGCCGCTTCTCCGAGGAGGTTTTCGGCGTCCTCTTCACGGTGCTGATGGCGCTGACCATCGTCATGGAACTGTCCATGCCGTTTCTCGTCAGAACGGTGATTGCACCGGGCTTTGTCGATGACCCGACGAAATTTGAAAACACGGTGCGCCTCGCCACCATCATGTTCCCCTATCTCGCCTGCATGTCGCTGGCGGCCATGATGGGCGGAATGCTGAATTCGCTGCATCGTTACTTCGCTGCGGCCATCGCGCCGGTCTTTCTCAATGTCATCCTCATCGGCGTCTTGGCGCTTGCCTGGTGGAAGCACTATGATGCGCTGCAGGTCGGCTACGCACTCTCCTGGGGTGTGATGGCCGCAGGTTTCGTCCAGCTTGCTATCGTCTGGGTTGCCGTGCGTCATGCCGGTATCAAGATCGGCTTTCGCCGCCCGAAACTGACGGGCAATGTCAAGCGCCTGCTGGTTCTGGCGCTGCCGGCCGCAATCACCGGCGGCATCACCCAGATCAACTTGCTGATCAACACCAATATCGCGTCTGGCGGAGACGGCGTGATCTCCTCGCTCGCCTACGCCGACCGCATCTATCAGTTGCCGCTCGGCGTCGTCGGCATTGCGGTGGCGACGGTTCTTCTGCCGGAACTGGCGCGTGCGCTTCGCGGCGGCCATGCGGTGGAGGCGGCCAATCTGCAGAACCGCTCCGTCGAGTTCGTACTCTTCCTGACGCTGCCGGCCGCTGCAGCGCTGCTGGTCATGGCCGAGCCCATCGTTCGCTTTCTCTATGAGCGCGGCAACTTCTCGCCGTCTGCAACGGTCACTGTTGCGGAAATCCTCGGCATCTATGGCCTCGGCCTGCCGGCCTTCGTTCTGATCAAGGCCTTTATTCCCGGCTTCTTCGCCCGCGAGGATACCCGCACACCGATGATCTTCGCGGCGATTTCCGTGGTGGTGAACGTCTCGCTCGCGCTCACCCTTTTCCCCTCTTACGGCGGTCCGGGGATTGCGACGGCGGAAATCACCGCCGGTTGGGTGAATGCCGCACTGCTCTTCGGCATGCTGATGTGGCGCGGGCACTGGAAGCTCGATCTCCCGTTACTGCTGCGCATCCCGCGGCTGCTGATCGCGGCAGGTCTCATGGCGTTCGCCATTCATTATGCGCTGTCCTATTTTTCCTACGAACTGTCATCGGCATCAAACCTTGCGGTCCGGGCAGGCACATTGCTTGCGCTGGTCGTCGGCGCCATGGTCATCTATTTCGGCGTTGCCTTCGCCTCCGGTGGGGCAAACCTTGGGATGGTCAGGCGCGGCATGAAGCGCAAGCGCAAGACGGATGTCCAAAGCGAGATCGAACCATGAGTTCCGGCTTCACCTCCATGCGCCACATCGCGCTCGTCTCTCTGGTGGTGGACGATTACGATCGCGCGAAGGCCTTTTATTGTGACAGCCTTGGCTTCGAATGCATTTCGGATCAGCCGATGCCGGACGGCAAGCGCTGGCTTGTCATCAAACCGAAAGGTGAGGGGGCAAGCGGGCTTCTGCTGGCGCAGGCGGATGGAGAAGCGCAGGCTGCCGCCATCGGCCATCAGACCGGCGGTCGGGTTGGTTTCTTCCTGTATACGGATGATTTCGACTCGGATTTTCACCGCATGAAAGACAACGGGATCCGCTTTCTGGAAGAGCCGCGTCGCGAGGTTTACGGCACGGTTGCCGTTTTCGAAGACCTCTACGGCAACAAGTGGGACCTGCTCCAGCCAGCCGTTGAAACCCCTTGATTGCAACGGGTTCCGGGTGCATAAGCGCGGGCCACATCACAGCGCGGGGCAAGGCCCTCCACAAGCCTTTTCGAGGACGATCATGAACGCATTCAAGCCGCTGGTTTTCTCCGGGGTTCAGCCCACCGGCAATCTCCACCTTGGCAACTATCTCGGCGCCATCCGCAAGTTCGTTGCATTGCAGGAAGACAATGACTGCATCTATTGCGTCGTCGACATGCACGCCATCACCGCACAGTTGGTCCATTCGGACCTGAAGGCGCAGACGCGTTCGATTGCTGCCGCCTTCATTGCGTCGGGCATCGATCCGGTGAAGCATATCGTCTTCAACCAGTCGGCCGTGCCGCAGCATGCCGAGCTTGCCTGGGTGTTCAACTGCGTCGCGCGCATCGGCTGGATGGAGCGCATGACCCAGTTCAAGGACAAGTCCGGCAAGAATGCCGAGCAGGTTTCGCTTGGACTGCTGGCCTATCCGAGCCTGATGGCGGCAGACATTCTGGTGTATCGGGCAACCCATGTTCCGGTCGGTGACGACCAGAAGCAGCACCTGGAACTGGCACGCGACATCGCCCAGAAGTTCAACATCGATTTCGGCGATCATATCCGCAAGGCTGGTCTCGGCCTCGATATCACCGTCGGCGACGAACCGGTTCACGCCTACTTCCCGATGGTCGAACCGCTGATCGGCGGTCCGGCACCCCGTGTCATGTCCTTGAAGGACGGCACCAAGAAGATGTCGAAATCCGATCCGTCGGATTTGTCGCGCATCAACCTGATGGATGATGTCGACGCGATCTCCAAGAAGATCAAGAAGGCCAAGACCGACCCGGACGCATTGCCGAGCGAAGTCGAAGGCCTGAAAGGTCGCGCCGAGGCGGAAAACCTCGTCGGAATCTATGCGGCCCTCTCCGACAAGACCAAGGCGGATGTGCTTGCCGAATTCGGTGGACAGCAGTTTTCGGCCTTCAAGCCGGCGCTTGTCGATCTGGCGGTCAACGTGCTTGCACCGATCAACAACGAGATGCGCCGCCTTCTGGATGATGTCAGCCATATCGACGCGATCCTAAAGGATGGCGGCGAGCGTGCTGGTGCCATCGCACAAAAGACGATGGACGAAGTCCGCGACATCATCGGTTTCCTGCGGTGATTTTGTCTGCGCCTCTCGCCGTGCTGTGAGAGGCGTTTTTCTAAGTGCGGAGGCGTCGCATCTGCACATTCGCCTTTTTGGAAAATCGATTCCGCTTTCCATTGTGATACGATAAGCTCCGCCCAAACCGGCGGGCGGCGCTTCATGCCACGGCGGAAACAGGGAGTGCTGAATGGTTTCAAAACGGCTGTCGCGCCTGGAAGGGCACCGGCGAAAATTTCTGGTGGTCATCGATGGCACACCGGAATGCGAAAGAGCCGTGCATTATGCCGGCCGCCGCGCCAAGAACTCCAATGGCGCCCTCGTTCTGCTCTTTGTCATCCCAGAAGGGGATTTCCAGCAGTGGCTGGGTGTCGAGCAGATCATGCGGGCCGAAGCCCGCGAAGAGGCTGAAGCCTCGCTGGCGAAGGTCGCACAACGCGTGCGCGAGACCGTCGGTATCGAACCCGAGGCGGTGATCCGCGAAGGCAATGCCGCCGAGCAGATCCACGGGCTGATCGAAGAAGATCGCGACATTGCCATCCTTGTATTGGCTGCAGGCTCTACCAAGGACGGCCCAGGTCCGCTCGTCTCCTCCATTGCCGGACGCGGCGCTGCCTTCCCCATTCCCGTCACGGTCCTGCCGGATACGCTGACGGACGAGGAAATTGACGCCCTTTGCTGATCGCTGTCCATCAAGCGCTTTCGCCACGAAGAATCCTGTTCGGCTTTGGCGAAAACGGGTGTAGAACAGGGCGGAAGATTTCTTGAACGGGATTGTCATGTCAGGGCTTGAAGTCGCTCTTCGTCCGGCATATTTTGGAGCATTCTAAATTACGGGGCAAGGATGCCCTGACCGGGGCGCTGCCTCGAAGGAGATCGAAATGTTCATTCAAACGGAATCCACGCCAAACCCGACGACCCTGAAGTTCCTGCCGGGCAGAGTGGTTCTGGAAAGCGGCACGGCGGAATTCCTGAGCGCTGAGCAGGCGCAATCTTCGCCGCTCGCAGCGACGCTGTTTGAAATTCCGGGCGTCACTGGCGTCTATTACGGCTTCGATTTCATCACCGTTACCAAGGACGGTGCCGAATGGCAGCATCTGAAGCCCGCCATCCTCGGTTCGATCATGGAGCACTTTATGTCCGGCCGCCCGCTGATGGGCACGGCGATCCATGCAGAGATTTCCGACGAGGAAGAAGAGTTCTTCGAAGAGGGTGACGAGACGATCGTTGCGACCATCAAGGAACTTCTCGAAACCCGCGTCCGTCCAGCAGTGGCGCAAGATGGCGGCGACATCACCTTCCGTGGTTTTCGCGATGGCACGGTGTTCCTCAACATGAAGGGCGCATGCTCCGGCTGCCCGTCTTCCACGGCAACCCTGAAGCATGGCGTGCAGAACCTGCTCCGCCACTTCGTGCCGGAAGTGCAAGAGGTCGAGGCTGTTTGATAAACGGCTGAGCCAATCGATCGATACTGAGGCGAGGCGCGTGACTGCGCCTCTACTCATAAGCGGCGTTGCCACGAGCCTCATTCGTGCCGCTCATGGCTTGCGCTTTGGACAGGCATAGGGTTCAGCTTTTCAGATGATCATTCTCTCCATCGATACATCCGGCGTGGATTGCTCTGCCTGTGTTTATGACAGTGAAAACGATACTGTTCTCGGCGAAGTGACGGAAAACATCGGCAAGGGCCATGCCGAATTGTTGATAGGCATTATCGATGGTGCGCTTTCCAAGGCTGGTCTGACGCTCAATGCCGTCGAGCGTCTCGCCGTCACGATCGGCCCCGGTTCTTTCACCGGCATTCGCGTGGGTGTGGCCGCCGCACGCGGCTTTGCGCTCTCGCTCGATGTCGAAGCAGTCGGCATCACGACGCTTGAGACGCTTGCCGCTCATCACCAGCGGCAGCAGCCCGGCCATCCCGTTGCGGTCGGTCTCGATGCCAAGCGCGGCGAATGCTATCTCCAGATCTTCGCAGCCGAAGGCGCGCCTTTGACCGAGGCCGCGCTGGTGTCTCTCGATGAAGCCAGACAATCGCTTGTCGGGTTTGACGGCGCGATCATAGGCTCCGCCGCACCGCTCTTTGCTGGCGAGGAGACGGGTTCGCGGCCGGATCATTTTCCGATCGATACCGTCGCGCGCGTCGCGGCGACGAAACCCGCGCATCAGCCGAAGCCCGCACCGCTTTACCTGCGTGGCCCGGATGCCCGCCCGCAATCTGGCTTCGCATTGGAACGCCTGTCGCCCGCCTGAAAGCGCGCCGTTTCGCCCGGTCGAAATCGATTTCGATTTGCCGGACAATGCTGTAGCCCTCTTGCATTCAAGGTGGATGATTCCCTGCAATGTTCGACGACTATCTGAGCTGGAAACCCTTTTTTGAAATCGTGCCGATGGCGCATGGTGACTGCGCCGGTGTCGCCGAGCTCCACACGTCCCGCTTTACTCAGGCGTGGAGTGAGGGCGAGTTTTCGAGCCTCCTGTCACAGAACACTGTCTTTGGCGCCGTCGCGCGTCAAACCAACGCCTTCTTCAGCCAGCCGCTCGGCGGCTTCGTGTTGTCGCGTGAGGCGGGCGGAGAAGCTGAAATTCTGACACTTGCCGTCAGCGACAAATTTGCCGGTGCCGGGCTTGGCTGGCGCCTGATGCAGGCTGCCATGCGCGAAGCGCTGATGCGCGGTGCCGAAACCATGTTTCTGGAGGTGGATGGGTCGAACGGTCCGGCCGTGCATCTCTACCGCAAGCTCGGCTTCAAGACGGTCGCAGAGCGCAAGGCCTATTACACGGCCAAGGATGGGACGAAATCCACAGCGCTTGTCATGCGCCGCGATCTTCGATAGTTCCGTGACAGTGAGACACTCTGCCACCAATATGGTGGACCAACGCAGAATCTGAAGGCCTGATTATCGTGGTAGACCTTTCGAAAACCCTTGAAGAAATATGTGCGGAGCGCGGCATGCGCATGACCGACCAGCGGCGTGTCATCGCGCGCGTTCTTCAGGAATCGGAAGACCATCCGGACGTGGAGGAGCTCTATCGTCGCTCATCCGCTGTCGATCCAAAGATTTCGATCTCCACCGTCTATCGCACCGTTAAGCTGTTTGAAGACGCGGGCATTATCGAGCGCCATGATTTTCGCGATGGCCGCTCGCGCTATGAGACCGTACCGGAAGAGCACCACGATCATCTGATCGACCTGAAGACTGGTGTCGTCATCGAATTTCGTTCCGCTGAGATCGAAGCGCTGCAGGAAAAGATTGCCCGCGAGCACGGCTTCAGGCTCGTCGATCATCGGCTTGAACTCTACGGCGTTCCGCTGAAACCAGAAGAGCGTTGAGGCAACTTTCCATGGCCACGGAGCAAGTGCGGCGATGACGTGGCTTCGGATTGCCTATGCGGTTTTCATTCTCTCCATCGTGACCCTTGTGCTGTTGCCCGTGCAACTCATCGGCCTCTGGCTGGATTTGCCGATCCGCCGCAGAGTGCCGCGCCTGTGGCACCGGGTGGCCTGCCGATCGATCGGTATCAGGGTTCATGTCCATGGCGGGCTGGAGACCGAACGACCTCTGCTGCTGATTGCCAATCACGTCTCCTGGAAGGACATATTGGTGCTGGGCAGCGTGGCGGATGTCGCCTTCATTGCCAAGACCGAAGTGCGCGACTGGCCGATCTTCGGCAAGCTGGCGCGTTTGCAGAAAACCGTCTTCGTCACCCGTGAACAGAAACGCACGACAGGCGTGCAGGTCAACGAGATTGCCGATAGGCTGGCAGGCGGCGAGATCATCGTGCTCTTCCCCGAGGGTACGACCTCGGATGGCAATCGGCTTTTACCAATCAAGTCCTCGCTGTTCGGAGCAGCATCGAGTGCCGCCGATCAGGTTCCGAGCCAGCTCGTCCATGTCCAGCCCGTTGCGATCGCCTATACCGGCATTCAGGGCATGGCGATGGGACGTTACCATAGACCGGTTGCCGCCTGGCCTGGAAGCATCGGCTTGTTGCCGTCATTGGTGGGGCTGGTGAAGGCCGGCGCAATCGAGGTTGACGTCACTTTTGGGGAAGCGATCCCCTTCCGCAAGGGTGATAATCGCAAGGCGCTCAGCATCGAAGCGACCACTGCACTTCGCACCATGTTGAATTTCAGCCTTCGCGGCGGCTGGCGAAAGCCGCGATAGCCTCTATTTCCGTATTTTTCTATTTAACTGGTGGCCGAAAATCATTAGATACGCGCCATGACCCAGGACACGCTTGGCCTCGACGCCACCCAGACCGCTATGGCTCATGGAGCCAACAGCCGCAAGGTCTTCATCAAGACCTACGGCTGTCAGATGAATGTCTACGATTCCTTGCGCATGAGCGATGCTCTGGCAAAGGATGGTTATGTTCAGACGGAGGATATGGGCGAGGCGGATCTCGTTCTGCTCAACACCTGTCACATCCGTGAAAAGGCGGCGGAAAAGGTCTATTCCGCTCTCGGTCGTTTGCGCGACATGAAGAAGTTGCGCGAGGAAGAGGGCCGTGAATTCGTCATTGGCGTCGCCGGTTGTGTGGCCCAGGCCGAAGGCGAAGAGATACTGCGCCGTGCGCCCGCCGTCGATGTCGTCATCGGCCCGCAGACCTATCATCGCCTGCCGCAGGCGCTTGCCCGCGTTCGCGATGGCGAGCGGGTGATCGAGACCGATTATGCGGTTGAAGACAAGTTCGAGCATCTGCCGGTCGCCGAAAAGGCAAAGCTGCGCTCGCGTGGCGTGACAGCCTTCCTTACCGTTCAGGAAGGTTGCGACAAGTTCTGCACCTTCTGCGTCGTGCCCTACACCCGCGGTTCGGAAGTTTCCCGGCCCGTCAGCCAGATCCTCGACGAGGCGATGAAGCTTGTCGATGCCGGCGTGCGCGAGATCACGCTCCTTGGCCAGAACGTCAATGCCTGGCGCTCGACGGGGCCGAAGGGCGAAGAATGGGGGCTCGCGGAGCTTCTCTATCGCTTGTCCGAAATTCCGGGCCTCGCACGTCTACGCTATACGACAAGCCACCCGCGCGACATGGATGATCGCCTGATCGAGGCGCATCGCGAGTTGCGCGCGCTGATGCCCTATCTCCATCTGCCGGTTCAGGCTGGCTCCGACCGCATTTTGAAAGCCATGAACCGCCGCCATACGGGCGAGGAATATTTGAGGCTGATCGAACGAATCCGCACCGCCCGCCCTGATATCGCCATGTCCGGGGATTTTATTGTGGGCTTCCCCGGCGAGACGGATCAGGACTTCGAAGACACGCTCGCAATCGTGGAAGCGGTGAAATACGCGCAGGCCTTTTCGTTCAAATATTCGACGCGTCCAGGGACGCCCGGCGCCGATTTGAACGATCAGGTGCCGGAAGATGTCAAGGCCGAACGGCTGGAGAGATTGCAGGCGCTGCTGTTGAAACAGCAGAACGACTTTGCCCAGTCGCTCGTTGGAAAGACCATGGATGTGTTGCTGGAAAAGCCCGGTCGCATGCCCGGACAGCTGATCGGTCGTTCTCCCTGGCTGCAGTCTGTGAATCTTGATGCAAAGAACATGAAAATCGGTGACATTATTCATGTACGAATCACCGCGACCGGTCCAAACAGCTTGTTTGCCGAGGTGGCATAGAGTTAGAGTTGGGAACCGGAACTGACCTCGGACAGGAGCCTGACCGCTTGAACGCACACGAATTGGTCTCACCATCATCGCGCCAGCCACGTTCACCCGCGACCGACGCCAATCACTTCGTCCTCACGTTCGAGAATAACAGAATAGCCGGAGAGCTATTCGGTCAGTTCGATCAAAACCTGAAATTACTGGAGCAGAAGCTCAACATCGATGCCCGCCCACGCGGCAATTCGGTGGCGATCACCGGCGACATGGTTGCGACCAACCAGGCCCGCCGCGCTCTGGATTTCCTCTATCAGCGCCTGCTGAAGGGTGGCACAGCCGAACTTTCCGACGTCGAAGGCGCAATCCGCATGGCGGTCGCGGCAGATGACCAACTGACCCTGCCGACAATGGAGCGCAAAGCCAAGGTGTCGATGGCCCAGATTTCTACCCGCAAGAAGACCATTGCTGCCCGCACACCGACACAGGATGTCTATATGCGGGCGCTGGAACAGTCGGAACTCGTCTTCGGTGTTGGGCCAGCCGGTACCGGCAAGACCTATCTGGCCGTCGCCCATGCCGCCCAGCTTCTAGAGCGCGGTGCGGTGGATCGCATCGTTCTTTCTCGGCCTGCCGTCGAAGCGGGCGAGCGTCTGGGCTTCTTGCCCGGCGACATGAAGGAAAAGGTCGACCCCTATCTTCGTCCACTCTATGATGCGCTTTACGACATGATGCCCGGCGACAAGGTGGAGCGTGCCATTCAGGCAGGCGTTATCGAGATTGCGCCGCTCGCCTTCATGCGTGGCCGCACGCTCGCAAACGCTGCCGTCATTCTCGACGAGGCGCAGAACACCACGACCATGCAGATGAAGATGTTCCTGACCCGTCTGGGTGAGAACGGTCGCATGATCGTCACCGGCGACCCAAGCCAGGTCGACCTTCCGCGTGGGGTGAAATCCGGTCTGGTCGAGGCCTTGCAGATCCTGGGCGACGTTGAAGGCGTTTCAGTGGTTCGCTTCAAGGACGTCGACGTCGTGCGTCACCCGATGGTGGCGCGTATCGTCAAGGCCTACGAATCCCACACGGCCGTGCCGGATGAGAGCCTTCCAAGACAAGGTTACTGAAGCCGAGACAATGACGGTTCTGGATATTCAAATCGCTGTCGAGGCCGATGACTGGTCCTCGGAGGAAGAGCTTTTGGCCTTCAGCACGAAAGTGCTGGAGGCCACTGTTTCCTATCTGAAAGACGAAGAGCAGCAGCCGTTCCCCGCCATGCCGGTGGAACTGTCGCTGGTTTTCACCGATGACGCTGCCATCAAGGAAATAAATGCGGAATGGCGCAATAAAGACAAGGCGACGAATGTCCTGTCTTTTCCGGCCTTTCCGCTGGAGCCGGGCGGCATGCCGGGGCCCATGCTCGGCGATATTGTCATTGCGCATGAAACTGTCATGCGCGAAGCTCTTGATCTCGAGAAGAGTTTCGAGGATCATTTGACCCATCTGCTGGTGCATGGATGTCTGCATCTTTTCGGTTATGACCATATGGAAACCGAAGAGGCGGAAGAAATGGAGGGGCTTGAGACTCGCATTTTGGCGACTCTTGGCCTATCTGATCCCTATGCGGGTCAGGACCCGCTTTGATCGAACTGTTTGGGACAATGAACGAACATTCTGCAAGACCGCCCCAAGAGGGCAAGGACGCCGGGGAACAATCCTCATCGGAGGAGGGCAGTAGTCCGTTACGACAGGACTATCAAGCAAAGCCCCGCTCGACCATCTGGTCGAGAATTTCCCGGATCTTGAAGCCATCGCAGGGCGAGCGCCTTCGTGAAGATCTGACCGACGCGCTGATGACCGATACGGATATCGGCGCTGCCTTCACGCCCGACGAGCGGGCGATGCTCAACAATATTCTCCGCTTCAGAGAAGTCACGGTCGAGGACATCATGATCCCGCGCGTCGATATTGACGGGCTCGATCAGGAGACGACGATCGGTGAAGCGATGATCCGCTTCGAGGCGACCGGACGCTCGCGCATGCCGGTTTATGACGAGACGCTCGACGATCCCAAGGGCATGATCCATATTCGCGACCTCCTGTCCTATGTGGGCAAGCAGGCGCGCAACAAGCGCAGAAGCGGTACACGCGCGCCAGCCAATGGCGAGGCGAAGGCGCCGCGCACACCGCGCTCGAATTTCGACCTCGCCCGCGTCGATCTCGAAACGACGCTGGCCGAAGCCGGAATCATCCGCAAGATCCTGTTTGCGCCGCCCTCCATGCTCGCATCCGATCTCTTGAAGACCATGCAGGCGCAGCGCACCCAGCTTGCGGTGATCATCGACGAATATGGTGGCACAGACGGGCTTGTGTCCCACGAGGATATCGTGGAGATGGTCATTGGCGACATCGACGATGAGCATGACAAGGACGAGGCGATGTTCGTCCGCGTGTCGTCAGACGTCCTGATCGCGGATGCGCGCATAGAACTGGCGGAACTTGCCCAGGCGATCGGTCCGGATTTCGATGTTCGAGAGCATGCCGAGGAGATCGATACTTTGGGTGGTCTCGTCTTCTTTGCGCTTGGCCGCATTCCGTCAAAGGGTGAGGTGGTCCGCGCGGTACCAGGATTTGAATTCCAGATTCTGGATGCCGACAATCGCCGCATCAAGCGTGTCCGCATCCTTCGCGACGAGTCCTCCACGGGCGAGGATGACCAGGCGCCAGCACCCGTCTTGACCAGTGAGATGATCGCGCTTCCCGCCCCATCCGACAGCACGGACAAGGCTGCCGTTTGATGGGTTTAAGTCCCGGGCAAAAGGGTCCGGGATTTCTTCTTTTCCAACAACCGATAGATGAGGCCGCTGCAATTGGCGGATTGCACAGACACGCCATCGCTGTCCTGTGGACGTTCTATTTTTTTTACAGTAAGTCGGAAGGGCATGCCGCATAACTATTCGGCGTTCGGCAGCCGAAACACAATCGGTGGTCTCTCCGACTGCGCGCGTTTCGATGGCAAGTCAGGTTCTGGTATCCGCTTTCCGGTTTTGCGTTGCTGAACGGTGCCCCTCAAGGAGATTGATACTGTATGGAGCGGCTCGCGGGCACGATCATGTTGAGCGGTGGCTTCAGCCGCGTTCTCATCGCATTTCTGGCCGGCGCTATCGGTGCGCTCGCGCTGCCGCCGATCGGGTTCTTCGCCAGCCTCTTCGTTTCCTTCACCCTTCTGGTCTGGTTGATCGATGGCACCACGGGAAGCCCCGATGGTGGCGTCGTGTCTCGCGCCTTCAGAGCGTTTCTGCTCGGCTGGATTTTCGGCTTTGGCTATTTCGTTGCGGGCCTCTGGTGGCTCGGAAATGCGCTGCTGCTGGAGGCTGATGAGTTTGCCTGGGCTCTGCCGCTGGCAATTCTGGGCCTGCCCGCTTTTCTCGCGCTTTTTTACGGTCTTGCCGTGATGCTGGCCAACAGCCTCTGGTCGGATGGATGGGGCAGGCTTGCGGCCCTCTCCGCAGCCTTTGGACTGGTGGAATGGTTGCGCAGCTTCGTCGCCACTGGCTTTCCCTGGAACGCGATCGGTTACGGGATGATGCCGGTTCCGTTGATGATGCAGAGTTCCAACCTGATCGGCATCTTCGGCATGTCGATGCTGGCGGTCTTTGTTTTCTCCAGCCCCGCGCTTTTTGGAACCCGCCGTGGCATGGTGCCGGGCCTGACGCTTGCTGTTCTGCTGCTGGCAGGCCATGTGGGATACGGGTTTTATCGTCAGCATCGGCCATTGCCGGAGCCAGCGGCGGATGCAATCACGGTGCGCATCGTGCAGCCCGGCATCGATCAGTCGCGCAAGATGCTGAATGCCGATCGTGCCGAAATATTCCAGGAGCATCTTCGCCTATCGGCGCTTCCGCCGACGCCAGGCAAGAAGCGGCCCGATATCATCGTCTGGCCGGAAACATCCGTTCCCTTCATTTTGACCCAGAACCCGGATGCGCTGGAAGAAATCGCCAAGACGCTGGAGGATGGTCAGATCTTGCTGACGGGGGCGGTGCGCATGGAGGATGCGGGGGCAGGGCATCCGCCGCGCTACTACAATTCCGTCTATGCCGTGGATGGCCAAGGCCAGATCATTGGTGCGACCGACAAGGTGCATCTTGTGCCCTTCGGCGAGTATGTGCCTTTCGAAGACGTGCTGCGGCGTTTCGACATCGAGAATATCGTCAACCTGCCGGGCGGTTTCTCACCGGCGGCTAGCCGGACACCCATCATTCTTCCATCCGGCAAGAAGCTCTACTCCTTCATCTGCTACGAGATCATCTTTCCCGATGAAGTGCCGGCCGATATTGCCTCGTCTGAAGCGATCCTGAATGTCACCAATGATGGCTGGTTCGGCGATACACCCGGGCCCTATCAGCACTTCCAGCAGGCACGTGTGCGCGCTGTGGAAACTGGCTTGCCAGTGATTCGAGCAGCCAACACTGGCATTTCCGCCATCATTGATCCGTTAGGTGGCATTGAGGCTGGTCTTGACTATGGTCAAAAGGGTATAATCGACGCTACTCTAAGTAGTAAGGCAGACGACGTCCTGAGCAGCGGTGCCCGTAAAACGAACTTTTGGTTGTTGTTTATAACAATGTTGATCGTGGCGCTGTTTTCTAGGTATGGTTTAGTCAGCCGCAAGAATTGACCGAAAACCCCTGAAATTGCATAGTGAGATTGTAGGGTTGTACAACGCAAGTGATATGAAGGACTGTTGCACTGATCCGACCTCTACGGTTTTGCGTTAATGTGTAACAATCACCGACAACAGGATGTCAGGACTAACATATGACCGAAAATAAGAAGAAGCCGAACCCAATCGACATTCATGTCGGAAGCCGCATCCGGTTGCGCCGCACCATGCTGGGCATGAGCCAGGAAAAGCTGGGTGAAAGCCTTGGAATTACCTTCCAGCAGATCCAGAAATATGAAAAGGGCACCAACCGCGTTGGCGCCAGCCGTCTTCAGAACATCTCCGCCATTCTGAACGTTCCGGTTTCCTTCTTCTTCGAAGATGCGCCGGGCGCCGAGCCAGCCTCCGCTTCCGGCTCCGCCGAAGCGTCGAGCTCCAATTACGTCGTGGATTTTCTCTCCTCGTCCGAGGGACTGCAGCTCAATCGCGCCTTCGTCAAGATCAACGATCCGAAGGTCCGCCGCCGTATCGTTGACCTAGTAAAGGCGCTGGCTGCGGAAGGCGACGCCGAGTAAGCGACCGAAGATCGATCGAATACCCACTTGAACGGCCTTTCGGGGCCGTTTTTTGTTGTGTGCTTGCAGAAATGAAATTCCGATATAAAGATATATTTATGTCGTTCTGTCCTTGTTTTTTCCGATGAAATGAATAACAAACGCACAGACCTGTTCTTTGAGGGGAATCCCGCATGCGCGCCAACTACCTGTTCACCAGCGAATCCGTTGCTGAAGGTCATCCTGACAAGGTTTGCGACCGAATTTCCGATGAAATCGTCGATCTGATTTATCGTGAAGCGTCCAAGACCGGCGTCGACCCATGGACCGTTCGCATCGCTTGCGAAACGCTTGCCACCACCAACCGCGTGATCATCGCTGGTGAAGTGCGCGTTCCTGATACGCTGCTGAAAAAGGACAAGGACGGCAATGTCCTGAAGGATGCCGCTGGCCATCCGGTGATCAACCCATCCAAGTTCAAGTCCGCGGCGCGCAAGGCCATCCGCGACATCGGCTATGAGCAGGACGGCTTCCATTGGAAGACCGCAAAGATCGACGTGCTCTTGCACCCGCAGTCTGCCGATATCGCACAGGGCGTCGATAACGCCTCCGACAAGCAGGGCGACGAAGGGGCTGGCGACCAGGGCATCATGTTCGGTTACGCCTGCAAGGAAACGCCGGACCTGATGCCGGCGCCGATCTATTATTCTCACCGCATTCTTCAGCTGCTTGCCAACGCTCGCAAGAGCGGCGAAGGCGAAGCCGCCAAGCTCGGCCCCGATGCCAAGAGCCAGGTGACCGTTCGCTACGTCGACGGCAAGGCGTCTGAAGCCGTTTCCATCGTTCTGTCCACCCAGCATCTGGACGCAAGCTGGGATTCCAAGAAGGTTCGCGCGGTCGTCGAACCTTACATCCGCGAAGCGCTTGGCGACCTGAAGATTGCCGATGATTGCAAGTGGTACATCAACCCGACGGGCAAGTTCGTGATCGGCGGTCCCGATGGCGATGCCGGCCTGACCGGCCGCAAGATCATCGTCGACACATATGGTGGTGCAGCTCCGCACGGCGGTGGCGCATTCTCCGGTAAGGACACCACGAAGGTGGACCGTTCCGCAGCTTACGCCGCCCGCTACCTGGCAAAGAACGTGGTTGCCGCAGGTCTTGCCGACCGTTGCACCATCCAGCTGTCCTACGCCATCGGCGTTGCACAGCCGCTCTCGGTCTATGTCGATCTGCATCAGACGGGCAAGGTCAGCGAAGACGAAGTGGAAGCCGCGATCCGCAAGGTCATGGACCTCTCGCCGTCGGGCATCCGTCGTCACCTCGACCTCAACAAGCCGATCTATGCCAAGACCGCATCCTACGGCCATTTTGGTCGCAAGGCTGGCCGCGACGGATCCTTCTCCTGGGAGAAGATCGATCTGGTCAAGCCGCTCAAGGATGCGCTGAAGGCCGCTTGAGGTCATCGGCTCGAAACATAGCCCTCCCCTCGACTCCGGTCTTGCCATGGGCGACCGTTTGAGGGATAGGGTCTGAAAACTTGAAACCCGCGCAATACCGATGAAACGGTAAGGTGCGGGTTCATCTATTTTGCTTGAGAGAGTTCACGATGACGGAAGAGCGGCGTTCACGATCGACGGAAGCGTTCTATGGCAGGCGCAAGGGCAAGCCTTTGCGCAACCAGCAGGTGGAAAGCATCGAGAGCCTTTTGCCGCTGTTGAAAGTCGATCTTGAAACACCGGCGCCGAAGCCGCTCGCCGCACTCTTCCCGGCCGACGTGAAATCCATCCGCCTGGAAATCGGTTTTGGCGGTGGCGAACATCTGGTTCATCGTGCCGCTGAAAATCCATCGACAGGCTTCATCGGCGTGGAGCCGTTCGTCAATTCCATGGCGAAGCTTCTTGGCGCCGTCAAAGAGCGCGAGTTGATGAACATCCGCCTCTATGACGACGACGCGACGCAATTGCTGGACTGGCTTCCTGATGAATGCATCGATCACATTGACCTGCTTTATCCGGACCCGTGGCCGAAGAAGAAGCACTGGAAGCGCCGCTTTGTGTCGGACGTCAATCTTGCTCGTTTCTACCGCGTGCTGAAGCCGGGCGGCAAGTTCTGCTTCGCTTCCGACATTGATACATACATCAACTGGACGCTGCAGCATTGCGCCCGGCGTGGCGGCTTCGAGTGGACGGCCAAGACGTCGGCCGACTGGCTGACGCCTTACGACAACTGGCCTGGTACCCGCTACGAGAACAAGGCCAAGCGCGAGGGGCGGAGCTCCGCCTATCTTACCTTCCTCAAAGTCTGACGTCAGACCTTCACGATCGCCGGTCCTGCTGCCCTGTAGGGCTTCAGCAGCGTGTCCGGCAGGTCGGCATCCACGACCAGAGTGGCAAGCTTATCCAGAGGCAGGATGAGATAGGGCGAAGCAGCGCCGATCTTGTCCTTCGTCGCAACCAGGATCGTCTCGGCGCATTGGCGAGCGATCAACCTTTTGATTGCTGCCTCTTCGCGGTTTCCAGTGGTCGCGCCGGCCTCTGGATGGACGCCCGTCGCGCCAAGGAAGAACAGCTCGGCATGGATGCCCGAAATGGCCTCGGCGCTCACAGCACCCATGGAAACAATCGAGTGCTTGAAAAGCCGCCCGCCGATCGACTCCACCTCGACGGACGGATGATGCGCCAGTTCCACCGCGATGCTTGGACTGTGGGTGATGATGGTGGCCTGTAGGGCGTGCGGCAGATGGCGGGCAAGCTGGAGATTGGTGGTGCCGCCGTCGAGGAAGACGATTTGTCCCGGCTTGATCAACGTGGCTGCTGCCCGGGCAAGCTTTTCCTTTGCCGAGGACGCCATCTGTTCGCGCACACGGTAATCGGCAACTGCTGGTGAGGATGGCAGCGCGCCACCATGAACCCTCTGTAACAGACCGTCCTTGGCAAGTTCACGCAGATCGCGGCGTATCGTGTCCTCGGAGACGCCGAGTTCTTCGGCGAAGCTCTTCGCAACAATTCGTCCGTCCCTTTGCAGGACCTGCTGAATGAGCGTCTTTCGTTCCGATGTTAGCATCGACCCAATCCCCTGCACGAATTTTCTTGACTCTGCATGAAATTGCACGAAATTGCGCGTATGTCCACGACCGGTCAACTCCAGCCACAGGGAAGTTTCATGAGTATCGCGCATCGCATCAGCATCGAGGACGTCAAGGTTCTCTCAAACGACTGGTACCTTCTGAAGAAGACCACCTTTTCCTTTCTCCGGGAGGATGGCACCTGGCAAAAGCAATCGCGCGAGACCTATGATCGCGGCAATGGCGCGACGATCCTGCTTTACGACAAGGAACGCCGCACCGTGATCCTGACGAGACAGTTCCGCTATCCCGCCTTCGTCAACGGCCATGACGACCTTCTGATCGAAACGCCAGCGGGTCTTCTGGACAATGCCGAACCGGAAGCGCGCATCCGGGCGGAGACGGAGGAGGAAACCGGCTTCAAGCTACGCGCTGTGCGCCAGGTCTTCGATGCCTTCATGAGCCCTGGTTCCGTCACCGAGAGGCTGCACTTCTTCGTCGGCGAGTATCAGCCCGACGACAGAACCTCGGCCGGAGGAGGAAATGAAGACGAGGGCGAGGATATTGCCGTCATGGAAATCGGGATCGATGAGGCGATGAGCATGATCGCCTCAGGGGTCATTCGCGACGGCAAGACGATCATGCTTTTGCAATATGCCGCCCTCAATCTGTTCAAGGGTGCTTGATCGGGTTGAGGACGGGACGAGACTTTATAGTCTCAGAGCTTTGCATCCACATCAGCAGCGGTGGGGATAGACGGCTGGGCACCCTCTCGGGTGCAGGCCAGCGAACCAGCGACAGCGGCACGGCGCAGCGCCTTCTCGAAGTCCATTCCGGCATCGAGGCTTGCGGCGAGATAGCCGCAGAAGGTGTCGCCAGCGCCCACCGTATCGACCGGCTCTATCTTCAGGCCCATGGCCTTGAAGAGCTTGCCATTGCGAATAGCGATCACGCCGTCCGCACCGAGCGTGACAATCAGTGTCTGCCCAGTCTCCGCGTGAAGCGCGCTCAACTCCTTCTCCCGATCGGAAGATGACAGCCCGTTCTTGCCGATCAACAACTCGAACTCGGTCTCATTGGCGATAACGATATTGGCAAGCTTGGAAAGGCGGGCCGCATCCGCGGTGAGGGGAGCCGTGTTGATGATCGTTGTGACACGCTTGGCTTTGGCGGCCTTCAAAGAGGCCTCGATCGCATCGGCCGGAATTTCAAATTGCAGCATCAGCGTGTCGCCCTCGGCCATCTCCGAGACGGCGCGCTCTGCATCCTGCGGCGAGACCGTGCCATTGGCCGCGGGAATAACCGAGATCATGTTCTCGCCACCCTCGCCAATCAGGATCACGGCCGTTCCAGTCGGTTCGGCCACCGTCTTCAGCAGCGACAGATCGGTCCGGGCGTCACGCAGCAGCGTGAGTGCGGGGGCTGCAAAGGTGTCGTCACCAATCGCACCTGCCATCTTGACGTCCGCTCCGGCGCGACGTGCGGCCAGCGCCTGATTGGCACCTTTGCCACCAGCCGCCGTGGAAAAGCTTTTGCCGGTCACCGTCTCGCCTGGCTTCGGAAGACGGTCAGAGGTGGCGACGAGATCCATGTTGATGGAGCCGAAAACAGTAATCATGCGAGGCTGATCCAAAAGGCAAAGACGTTAACAATGCCGATAGTGCTACAGCATCGGCCCGAAAATCGGAATCGATTTTTGGAAAGCACGATGCGTAGATTGAAAGAAGATAGAGCGTCCTTTGTGCGTCTAAAAAGACACACGGCGCTCTAGCGCATCGGGATCGAAATCGGAAATCAATTTTTGCAATGGCGGCGACGTTCGTTTGCTTTCAGCGCGACCGCCTACTCGTCATCCACCACGCGCAGCTTGGCTGCACCCGCGCGTGCATCTGCAATGCGGCGCATATGCTCCACCTCCGAATGCGGGATCTCCTTGGTGCTTGTGGAAAAATCGAGGCTTTCGATCTTGTCGCCACGCGCGAGAACCTTTTCCGACGACGTCAGCATCATCTCGACATCGCGCTGCGCCTGGCCGAAATGCGTCTGCAGCTTGCGGGTACGCTCATCCAGACGCCGCACATCGTCCATCAACAGCGCCACTTCACCCTGGATCAGATGGGCCTGCTCCCGCATTCGTTGATCCTTCAGGACCGACTGGATAACCTGGATCGAAAGCATCAATAGCGATGGTGAAACAATCACCACCCGGGAGCGGTGAGCACGCTGCACCAGAAATTCGAAATGCTGGTGAATATCGGCGAAGATCGATTCCGACGGCACGAAGATGAAGGCGGTATCCTGCGTCTCGCCAGGAATGAGATACTTCTCCGACACATCGCGAATATGCACTTCCATGTCCCGGCGGAACTGCTGGGTCGCAGTGCGCTTGGCTTCCGGAGATTCATCCGCCTTCAGGGCATTCCAGGCTTCCAGCGGAAACTTGGCGTCGATCACCAGCACCGGCGCATTGTTCGGCATCTTGATCGTGCAGTCCGGCCGAAAGCCGTTCGAAAGTGTGGGTTGAAGCTGGTAGGTGCCAGAGGGCAGCGCATCGGCAATCAGCGCTTCCATGCGGGCCTGGCCGAAGGCGCCACGGGTCTGCTTGTTCGAAAGGATCGCCTGCAGCCCGATCACATCCTTGGCAAGATCCTGGATGTTGCCTTGAGCAGCATCGATGACGGCAAGGCGCTCCTGCAGCTTGCTGAGGTTCTCATGGGTCGACCGGGTCTGTTCCGTCAGCGTCGTGCCGAGCCGCTGCGACATGCCGTCCAATCGCTCGTTCAGCGTCTGGCTCATCTCGTTCTGGCGCGCGGAAAAGGCATCCGCCATGGCGGCGATACGGCCTTGCAACTCGGTCTGGGTCTTCAGAAGTTCGGTAAGCTCTTCCCGTGGCTGATCCGGCGCTGCCGGTTTACGCAGAAGAAAGAGGACGGCCAGCAGCCCGGCAAAGGCCAGAAAGAAAAGGAGCGCGCCGACAGAAATGTTAAGCGTTCCAACGCTGAAAGCCGTTTGACCGAGGCCATTGAGATCGATGTTCATGACGCAATCTAACAGAGTTATTCTGATTCGTACAAAACAAGAACATGTCCGCGGCAAAAATGAGTCGGCTATCCAGTAGCAGCGTTGAATCGACCGTATTTTTTCATTTCCTCGGCTGATGAGATGGGTTATGGGAAGCCATGACGATCAAGCCTCTTATCATTTTGCCCGATCCACTGCTGCGCCAGCAATCCAAGCCTGTCGAGACGGTGGATTCGGAAATCCAGCGCCTGGCAGACGACATGCTGGAGACCATGTATGACGCGCCGGGCATCGGTCTGGCCGCGATCCAGATTGGCGTTGCGCGCCGTATGCTGGTGATCGACCTTTCGCGCGACGATGAGGAAAACAAGCCGCAGGTTTTCATCAATCCGGAAATCCTCAAAGTATCGGACGATGTCTCGACCTATGAAGAGGGCTGCCTCTCCATCCCCGATTACTACGCCGAAGTCGAACGTCCGGCCTCTTTGACGGTTGGATATGTGGACCGCGACGGCAAGCAGCAGACGATCGAGGCCGATGGTCTTCTTGCCACCTGCCTGCAGCATGAAATCGACCATCTGAACGGCGTGCTCTTCATCGACCACATCTCGCGGCTGAAGCGTGACATGGTCATCAAGAAATTCACCAAGCTGGCCCGCGCCAAGGTCTGATCCGGCTGGCCGATAG
Source organism: Agrobacterium sp. CNPSo 3708 (assembly GCF_028674915.1). Taxonomy (NCBI): domain Bacteria; kingdom Pseudomonadati; phylum Pseudomonadota; class Alphaproteobacteria; order Hyphomicrobiales; family Rhizobiaceae; genus Agrobacterium; species Agrobacterium sp. CNPSo 3708. The sequence goes on along the minus strand of NZ_JAQZSF010000001.1, from coordinate 396,590 downwards.
GCCGCCCGGTACCAGCAGCAGGGCAGGGGGCAACAATGGCTCTTCGCATCATATTCATGGGAACGCCGGAGTTTTCGGTCCCAACGCTGCGCGCGCTGAAAGAGGCGGGCCATCATGTCGTGGCGGTCTATACGCAGCCGCCGCGCCCAGGCGGTCGTCGTGGACTGGACCTGCAAAAATCCCCCGTGCATCAGGCTGCAGAGCTTTTGGGAATTCCGGTTCTGACCCCGTTGAATTTCAAGGCGAACGAAGATCGACAGCAATTTGCCGCGTTCGATGCCGATGTCGCGGTGGTCGTTGCCTATGGTCTTCTACTGCCTGAGGCCATTTTGAATGGCACACGCCTTGGCTGCTACAACGGCCACGCATCCCTTCTGCCCCGCTGGCGCGGTGCGGCGCCCATCCAGCGCGCCATCATGGCGGGCGATGCCGAAACAGGCATGATGGTGATGAAGATGGAAAAGGGGCTGGACACCGGCCCCGTGGCGCTGACAGCTCGCGTTCCCATCGATGAGAACATGACGGCCGGCGAGTTGCATGATGCGCTGATGCTGAAAGGCGCCCGGTTGATGCGTGACGCCATGGCAAAGCTCGAGAACGACGATCTGCCGCTGACGGTGCAGGCCGAGGAGGGCGTTCTCTACGCCGCCAAGATCGACAAAGCGGAGACGCGGATCGATTTCTCCCGCCCATCGCAGGACGTACACAACCACATTCGTGGGCTGGCACCCTTGCCCGGTGCCTGGTTCGAACTGGAGATCGGCGGCAAGCCGGAACGCGTCAAGGTCTTGGCAAGCGAGCGGGCCGAGGGAATGGGCGAGGCAGGCTCCGTTCTTGACGACCAATTGACGATTGCTTGCGCCAGCGGTGCAGTGCGTCTCCTAAAGTTGCAGAAGGCAGGCGGCAAGCCGATGCTGGCTGCGGACTTCCTGCGCGGAACGCCCGTTGCCATCGGAACGAGGCTGTAGCCGATGCCGCGTTTTCGCATGAGCGTCGAATATGACGGTACGTCCTATGTTGGCTGGCAGAGGCAGGACAATGGCAGGTCGGTTCAGGGCGCACTCGAAGCGGCCGTCCTGTCGCTGACGGGCGAGAAGGTCGGTATTCGTGGGGCTGGCAGAACCGACTCCGGCGTGCATGCGGTGGGTCAGGTCACCCATGTGGATCTAGCGCGCGACTGGCAGCCCTACAAGCTTCGCAATGCGCTGAATGCCCATCTGGCAATGGCAGGCGACGCAGTCTCGGTGCTCGACGTAGCAGCCGTGACGGAGGATTTCGACGCCCGCTTTTCTGCGATCCGTCGCCATTATCTCTACCGCATCATCTCGCGCAAATCACGCCTGGCGCTGGAGCACAAGCGCGCCTGGTGGGTGTCGAAAGACCTCGACCATGAGAGAATGCATGCGGCCGCGCAGATGCTGGTTGGGCGGCATGACTTCACCACTTTCCGCTCAGTGAATTGCCAGGCCAACAGTCCCGTGCGCACGCTGGACAGGCTTGATGTGACACGCACTGGCGACCTGATTGAGATCCGCGCAACGGCGCAGAGCTTCCTGCACAACCAGATCCGCTCCTTCGCCGGAACGCTGAAGCTGGCAGGCGAGGGCGCGATGACGCCCGATGATGTCCGCGCTGCACTTGAGGCGCGGGACCGCAAGGCCTGCGGCCCGGTCGCGCCGCCGGAAGGCCTCTACTTCATGCAGGTGGATTATCCCGACGTCATACCGCCGCGGCAGCCGCGGACAGGTGCGGCAGAGGGCAGCGAAGTCTGACTTTCAGCCTCCGATGATCAGGTCGGGTAAACGCCAAGAAAGCGCTGCAGCAGTTCCGACAGGATCATCCCGGGTACAAGCAGGGTCATGACCAATGCCGTTACCAGAAGCGGCTGGTCGCGCACGAAAAACCGCACGATCCTCGAGAAGGTGAAGACGAGCGTCAGCAGCAGCGCAAACCAGAGGATTGCGACAAGCCCGTGCAACGCGGGCAGGAGCAGCGCAATCAGGATCAGCAACGAATAGGCGTAGGAGAATGGCACCGACAACCAGTTTGCTACCACGATAATCGCTTGAAACTTGCCTCTCGCTCCAAAGGCATAAAGCAGCACGCCGATCAGGATCAGCGGCACCATCCAGCAGATCGCTTCGACGATGGCGAGACGGATGAAGAAGATCGCGCCCGTATGAACGCCTTCCGGCAGTCCGGATAGATAGGCTTCATGCCACCAGTACCAAGAAAGCGCCATGGAAGGCAGGCACCAGAGCGCGGCGTAGAAGGAGCGAAGCAAGCCGCGATCAGTGATGTCCAGAAGTCGCAGGCCTTCCTTGTTGCCGAGAAACAGCAACGACAACCCGCGCAGATAAATGGCGACTTCACTCAGTGGCGGCATGGCCGAACCAGCGTTCGATGAAGGTTTCATAGATGCGTGTCAGCGTTTCGAGGTCCGCTACGGCGACACTCTCATCGACCATATGCATCGTTTTCCCGACGAGACCGAACTCCACCACGGGGCAGTAATCCTTGATGAAGCGCGCATCGGAGGTGCCGCCGGTGGTCGAAAGCTTCGGCTCCAGACCCGTGACCTCGGCCACCGCGCCCGAAAGTGAGGAGATCAGCGCATTGTTGCGCGTCAGGAACACGTGGCTCGGCCGATCAGCCCAGACGATCTCGTAATTGACGGGTGTCCGATCCGGACGAAGCGCGCCGTCAGCGGCAGCCGCATCCAGACGACGGATGATCTCGGCCCGCAAAGTCTCTGCCGTCCAGGTGTCGTTGAAACGGATATTGAAGGACGCCGTCGCTCTGGCCGGAATGACGTTGGTTGCGGCGTTACCCGTATCGATGGTCGTTACTTCCAGATTGGAGGGCTGGAAATTGTCGGTGCCGTTGTCGAAAGGCGGGTCCATCAGCGCTTGCGTCAATTGCAGCACGCCGCGAATGGGGTTGTCGGCAAGATGCGGATAGGCAGCATGGCCTTGCACGCCATGCACGGTGATGCGGCCGGAGAGCGAACCCCGGCGGCCGATCTTGATCATGTCGCCGAGCTGGTCCGGGTTGGTCGGCTCGCCGACGACGCAGGCATCCCAGCGCTCTCCCTTGGCGGCGGCCCATTCCAGAAGCTTCGAGGTGCCGTTGATCGACGGACCTTCCTCATCGCCGGTAATCAGGAAGGATACCGAGCCCTGCGGCTTGCCATGCTTTTCGATGTGACGGGCAATCGCTGCGACGAAGCAGGCAATACCGCCCTTCATGTCGACAGCGCCGCGACCATACATCTCGCCGCCGGCAATCTCAGCGGCAAAGGGCGGATGGCTCCAGGAAGCTTCATCGCCCACCGGTACGACATCGGTATGACCGGCAAACATCAGAAGCGGTCCATCGGTACCAAGGCGGGCGTAGAGATTTTCCACGTCCGGCGTGCCATCTTCGGTCGCGACCATTCGGTCCACCGCAAAGCCGAGCGGCGAGAGCAGGTTATCGAGCAGGCTGAGCGCCCCGCCTTCTGCAGGCGTGACCGAAGGGCAGCGGATGAGTGCGGCAAGATTGGAGACGGGATCGGTGGCGTTCATGGGCTGTCTACTCTCTGCCGCTTCTACTCTTAAAGCGTGTCGCGATCTTTCAGATTCGCTCCCTACGCTTTAAGTCCTTGTTTTGTCGCATGTCGTTACCGCAAAACCGCTGCACACTTTTGCGCGACATGCTTTAGCGGGTCTTCTTGAGTTCAATCGCGCAGCAGTTCGTTGATACCGGTCTTGGAGCGCGTCTTTTCGTCGACGGTCTTGACGATGACGGCGCAGTAGAGGCCAGGGCCCGGCTCGCCATTCGGGAAGGGCTTGCCAGGCATGGTGCCGGCCACCACGACGGAGTAGGGCGGGACTTCGCCGTAGAAGATTTCGCCGGTCGCGCGGTTCACGATCTTGGTGGACTTTCCGATATAGACGCCCATGCCAAGCACCGAGCCCTCACGGATGATGCAGCCTTCGACGACTTCGGAGCGCGCGCCGATGAAGCAATTGTCTTCGATGATGGTGGGGCCAGCCTGGAGCGGCTCGAGCACGCCGCCAATGCCGACGCCGCCGGAAAGATGGACGTGCTTGCCGATCTGGGCGCAGGAGCCGACGGTTGCCCACGTATCGACCATGGTGCCTTCATCGACATAGGCACCGAGATTGACGAAGGACGGCATCAGCACGACGTTCTTCGCCACATAGGCGGAGCGACGAACCACGGCATTCGGCACAGCGCGGAAGCCGGCAGCGCGAAACTGGTTTTCACCCCAGTTTTCGAACTTGGAGGGCACCTTGTCCCACCAGGTGGATTCGCCTGGGCCACCGGTCACGATTTCCATGTCGTTGAGGCGGAAGGAGAGCAGGACGGCTTTCTTCAGCCACTGGTTCACCTTCCAGTTTCCATTGGCCTCACGCTCGGCCACGCGGGCCTCGCCGGCGTCGAGAAGATTGAGCGAGGTCTCGACCGCATCGCGAACTTCACCCTTCGTGGAGGTGTTCACGCCGTCGCGGTTTTCGAATGCGGTTTCGATGATGCTTTCGAGGGTGCCGAGATCCGAGCTGCTCATGAGAATTCCTTAAACTTCGCTGACTATCGTCATTTCAGGGAAACATCCGCACCGCTGGCCGGACACGGTCAATTGCTCTAAGCGAGTGTTTCAAGTGCGTCAATGCGATTTGGGCGATTTGACGCAAGCATCGGAAAGGCATGGAAATGGCGAAACTGAAAAACGGCAAGCTGCGGCGCAAAGATGGTGTTTGGGACCCGCTGAAAAACAGTTCGGACGACAAGCACCAGGCCGAAGTTATCCCTAAGACACCGCAAAGCGCCTCGCCCTCCTATCGCCTTGCCTATACCGATACCGACTTCCTATGCCGGGAAGAATTGCGCCCGATCCGCCTTCAACTCGAACTGTTGAAACCGGAGATGATCCTGTCTGAACGCGGCATCAAATCGACGGTGGTGATGTTCGGCGGTGCGCGTATTCCTGAGCCGGGAGCCGCCGCTTGGGCGGCGCGCAACGAGACCCAGAAGAAGAACCTCGAAGCAGCCTCGGTCTATTACGATGAGGCACGCAAATTCGCGCAGCTCTGTGCTGTCGAAGCGGAGAAATTCGATCACCGCGAATATGTTGTCATGACCGGAGGCGGCCCGGGTGTGATGGAAGCGGGCAACAGGGGAGCATCAGAAGCAGGCGCTCCCTCGATCGGCCTCAACATCCTGCTGCCACATGAACAGGCGCCGAACCCCTATGTGACGCCGGAGCTCAGCTTCAACTTCCACTATTTCGCCATCCGCAAGATGCACTTCCTCATGCGGGCCAAGGCCGTGGTCGTCTTCCCCGGCGGCTTCGGTACCATGGACGAACTGTTCGAAACCGTGACGCTGATCCAGACCAAGCGCATGGCACCAATCCCGCTCATCCTTTTCGGCAGGGATTTCTGGCACTCTATCATCAATTTCAAGGCATTGGCGGATTTCGGCACCATCGCGCCGGACGATATCGACCTGTTTCACTTCGCCGAGACAGCCGAAGAAGCCTGGAAGATCGTCGCCGATTTCTATGAGCTATAAAGGCTGCCGTTTCTCGACGGGATAACATCGCACAAAAATGCCCGGGCTCGATCGTCTCTGAGCCCGGGCATTTTTGTGAGAAGCGGTGATCAGAGCCTTGCGAAGCGCTCGGTGAGCAGCGCGAAAAAGCCATCGGCATCCACATCTCGGAAAACCTTGGCATTGACGGGACGCTCCGTCACCTTCCACCAATCGACCACGGTCATGCCCATGGTCAGGTCAGACGACGTCTCGATTTCCACATTGCAATCGCGTCCAGCGAAAAGCTCAGGCTTGATCAGGTAGGCAATCACGGTCGGATCATGCAGCGGCCCGCCATCGGAGCCGTACTTCTCCACGTCGAATCGCTCAAAGAACTCCAGCATTTCCGCCATGGCGATGGCCGGGTGCGTGCCGATATCACGGATGCGGGCAACGCGCGCCTTGGTCGTCAACAGCTTGTGCGTCACATCCAGCGGCATCATCACGAGCGGAATGCCGGAGCGGAAGACGATCTCGGCGGCATGCGGATCGACATAGATGTTGAACTCGGCCGCTGGCGTGATGTTGCCACCCTCGAAGAAGCCGCCGCCCATCAGCACCAGTTCTTTCACCCGCGGCGCGATATCCGGTGCTTTTTGCAGAGCGGTCGCGACATTGGTGAGCGCGCCGAGCGTGCAGAGCGTCACCGTGCCTTCCGGCTCGCGACGAAGGGTGTCGATGATGAAATCCACCGCGTGCTGGGACTGTGCAGCCAGTGTGGGTTCCGGTAGCGTCGGGCCGTCGAGGCCAGTGCTGCCATGCACATGCTCGGCCGTGATCGGTGCGCGCACTAGCGGACGTTCGCAACCCTCATAGACCGGCACTTCAGGACGGTTGCACAGTTCCAGAATGATGCGGATGTTGCGGCTTGTCAGCTTGAGCGGCACATTGCCTGCCACGGCGCACAGCCCGAGAATTTCGATCTCGTCGGGGCTTGCAAGTGCGAGCATGATCGCGGCTGCGTCATCCTGCCCGGGATCGGTGTCGATAATGATTTTTCTGCGCTCGGCCATGGTCATCCTGTCTGTCCAGAGCGCCCTGCGTTCTTTTGGACGCACAAAGGAAGCTCTTACTCTTTCAATCCACGCATCGTCCTTTTCCAAAAATCGAGTCCGATTTTCGGCCGATGCTGTAAGTCATGTCTTTTCAAGCTGGTTTGACCGGCTTGTCAATGGGCTGCCGAAGACCGGTGGTTTTGCCGATGCGGCGTTCTTGCGTTTCGGGCACCATGTTACCATATGGCAATGAGCTGCCGAAACGGGGCTGGGCGCCGCATCACCACGTGCGCCACAAGATCGTCGCTTGGATGCAAGGACACGGGACTATGAGCCGCATGACACCCTTCACAAACCCCTTGATGCTGGGATTCGATGCCATGGAAAAAACGCTGGAGCGTATGGCAAAATCGAATGACGGCTATCCGCCATACAATATCGAGCGGCTGGCGGCGGAAGACTCAAGCCCTGAGCGACTGCGCATCACCATTGCGGTTGCCGGATTTTCCGAAGACGATCTCGAGGTCACGACGGCGGATAATCAGCTGGTGATCCGTGGGCGCCAGCAGGATCAGGAAAAGCGCGACTACCTCTATCGCGGTATCGCCGCGCGGCAGTTCCAGCGCGTTTTCGTGCTGGCTGACGGTATGCAGGTGCACACTGCGCGCCTGAAGAACGGTCTGCTCTCCATCGAACTCACCCGTCCGGAAATCTACAACGTGGTGAAGAAAATTAACATTTCCGTCTCACAGTAAGACTCTGGCCCCGTAGACTGATTCCGTTCAGTCTCCTGGTCAAAGACCAACGCATCGGCGCAAGGATCCGGAGGATCTTCGCAACGGACTGCGCGTCGACTTGAAATTCTGAGCGACCGGATACGTCTTCAAAGGACGCAACAACGGCGCTCGATGGAGGCTGAAACATGCTTTTAAAAGAAGCGCATGCGCGCCTGACCAAATCCCAGCTGGCCCATCTTGGTGCCGGCGAAGTGGGCTACATCCGCAAGATGCGAGCCGAACAGGTGATGAAGTGCTTTCCCGAGGCGCCCGAGATCGATGCCGGTCTTGATCTTTGGGCTCTTTTCGGCGCCGACGGCACACCCATCCTTCTGACCGACAACCGATCCAGCACCTTCTTCAAGGCTGCCGAAGACGAGTTGCGGACCATCAGCCTGCACTAAAGCGCGTTGCGATCTTTAAGATTTGCGTCCGGCGCTTAGGTCTCGGTTTTGTCGCATGTCGTTATCGCAAAACCGGTGACCACCTTTGCGCGGCGTGATTTAGCACTAGTTCGTGAGTGACCGGTCCGGTTCTGGAGCAATTGGCCGATAAAAAAGGCCCACCCTGAAACAGGGCGGGCCTTCAGTCATCGAGATGGCCTTAGAGCCAGGGGCGATCCGGCATGTCGTCCACGCTGATAACGCCGTCATTGTTGCGGTCTAGACGCGTGAAGATCTTTTCGCCAGCGGCCATGAACTCAGGCTTGCTGAGCTGACCGTTGCCGTCCGTATCGGCTGAGGCGAACATGCCGCTCATCTTGCCTTTACGGTCCTTGCCCTTGCGCTCTTCGCGAGCTTCACGGCGCTTTTCGCGCTCACCATCCTTCTTGTCGCCCTCGGCCTTTTTCTGGTCAGCCTCGGCTGCGGCTTTTTCCGGACGCGGATTGGCTTCCCGCCAGGCTTCCATTTTCGTCCGGCGATAGTCTCGCATTTCCTTCGGCGTGATGGAGCCGTCCTTGTCGGCGTCGATCTCGGTGAAGAGTGCCTCCTGGCGGGCGTTGAACTCTTCCTTGGTGATCTTGCCGTCCTTGTTGGTATCGGCCACCTTCAAGAGGTGAACGAACATCGGCTCAGGGCGCATGCGCGGACCTTCACGGTCGGCGCCGCCACGTGGAGCCGCCATCGTCATGGACGCAGTGGTGCTGAGCATCAGGGCAGCGCCAAGCGCGGTGATGGCGATCTTCCGTTTTAGCATATCAAAACCTTTCCGTTGGTGTCCCTCGTAAGACGCTATAGGCGACGCTTCGTTCCCACCAGTTAAACATCCGTAATGCATATGAAATATCCGTAATATATGGATTGCTCTAAGCTCGGCTGTCTTGGAGTCCTACCAAAAATTCCGATAGGTTATCGGTAATGTAATCGATGTGATCATCCGTCTCGGCCGGGATTTCCCAGCGCTCCATCACGACGCCTTCGAGATTGCGCGGAACGAGAAGCACCGTCTTCATACCCATCGCTCGGGGTGCCACGAGATTACGCGGCAGGTCCTCGAACATCGCAGCCCTTTTGGTATCGAGCTGTTTCAGCGCGGCAAATTTTTCGTAGGTCTGGCCCGCGGGCTTCGGCAGGTAACCCGCAGCGACGATGTCGAAGATATCTTCGAAGTGATCGAGGATTCCCAGCGCACCGGCAGCGGCCTGAGCATGCTTGACGCTGCCATTGGTCAGAATGAATTTGCGGCCAGGCAGAGCCTTGATGGCCTCTCCCAACTCCGGATCTGGAAGCAAGGCGGAATAGTCGATCGCATGTGCCTTCTCCAGGAAGTCGTTAGGATCGATACCGTAGTGGATCATCAGTCCTTGAAGCGTCGTTCCATGCTCGTGGTAGTAGCGCTTCTGAAGAACGCGCGCATCTTCCGGATCGAGCTGCAACAGTTCCGCCACATAGGCGGTCATGTTGCGGTCGATCTGCGAGAAGAGATTGATGTGATGCGGGTAGAGCGTGTTGTCGAGATCGAAGACCCACTCCGTCACATGGGCGAAATCGGCTGGCTCTGCGGTGTTCTTGGGCTTTGTGTTCATGCAACGCTTATGCCCGTTTCGCTGGTCAAATAAAATCGAAAACGCGCCGCCAGTGACGAAAACCGTCCTTGGCGGCAAACCTGCGCCAATGCTAATCCAAGGCATGGAATTGTGGATCGGCATCACTCTGGTCAGCGCCTTCTTGCAGAATCTGCGCTCGACCTTTCAAAAACATCTGAAGAAGAGCATGGGGACCACGGGCGCCACCTTCGTGCGCTTCGGCTTCGGCATGCCCTTTGCGTTGACCTATCTCGCCATCCTGCATTTTGGACTGGCAAGGCCATTGCCATCGATCAACGGAACCTTCGCGCTATGGGCGGCGGTTGGATCGATGGCGCAGATCGGCGCCACCTTCCTGCTGGTGCATCTGTTCTCGTTCCGTAATTTCGCTGTCGGTACGGCTTACTCGCGCACGGAGCCTGCTCAGGCGGCACTCTTCGCGCTCATCTTCGTGGGCGAAAGCGTCAGCGCCGGAACGCTGCTGGCCATTGCCATCTCGGTCTCCGGTGTCATGCTGATTTCGGTGGCGAGAACGGCGCTCTCTCCCGTTTCCATCATCACCTCCATCTTCAGCAAAACCGCGGGGATTGGCCTCGCATCTGGCGCACTCTTCGGTCTCTCCTCCGTCGCTTATCGTTCCGCATCGCTCTCGATTGCCGCAAGCCTGCCGGCGCCCGACGCCATCATGCAGGCGAGCTTCACGCTCGTGGTGGTCATCGTGACGCAAACGGTAACAATGCTCATCTGGATTATTCTGCGGGAGCGGGAAGAACTGGCGCGTATCGCCAGGGCATGGAAACCGGCCATCGCTGTCGGGTTCGTCGGTGCCACCGCCTCATTTGGCTGGTTCACGGCGATGACTCTGCAGCAAGCCGCAGTCGTCAAGGCGCTGGCGCAGGTAGAAATGCTCTTTGCCTTCGCCTCGACTGTCTTTTTCTTCAAGGAAAAGATCAACAAGCTCGAACTGATCGGTTGCCTGTTGATCGTCCTGGGCGTGCTGTCACTTTTGGCCTGGGGCTGACCCAAGCCAAAATCCGACGGCTCAGGGCACGATCAGCGTGCCGGCACCTTCCGTGAAGATTTCCAGAAGGACCGAGTGGGCGGTCTTGCCGTTGAGGATCACCACGCCCTGCACACCGGCCTTGATCGCCTCGATGCAGGTTTCCACCTTCGGGATCATCCCGCCGGAGATGGTGCCGTCCTTGATCAGCGCCTTGGCCTGGGAGACGGTCAGTTCCTTGATCAGTTCCTTGTTCTTGTCGAGAACGCCCTCGACATCGGTGAGGAACAGCAGGCGGGTGGCGTGGAGCGCGCCGGCAATTGCGCCAGCGAAGGTATCGGCATTGATGTTGTATGTCGCGCCATCACGACCGGGTGCCACAGGGGCGATGACGGGGATCATCTCGGACTTTGCCAATAGATCGAGCAGCGTGCGATCGACTTCAACGACCTCGCCGACGAAGCCGAGATCGAGGACCCGCTCGATATGGCTGTCCGGATCGGTCACGGTCTTGCGCGCCTTTTCGGCAAAGACCATGTTGCCATCCTTGCCGCAAAGGCCGATGGCCCACTCACCCGTCTGGTTGATGAGGGCAACGATCTCCTTGTTGATCGAGCCTGCCAGAACCATTTCGACGATCTCGACCGTCTTGGCGTCTGTGACGCGCAGACCGCCTTCGAACTTCGATTCGATTCCCATCTTCGTCAGCATCGCGCCGATCTGCGGGCCCCCGCCATGAACGACGATGGGGTTGATGCCGGATTGCTTGAGAAGCGCGATGTCTTCGGCGAAAGCTTTTCCAAGAGCCATGTCGCCCATGGCGTGACCGCCATATTTTACGACGATTGTCTTGTTTTCATACTTCTGCATGAAGGGAAGGGCCTGAGCCAGAAGCCGGGCCTGCATTTCGCTTTCGATACTCGCCATGAGAAAAACCTCTTGCTGGAACGCGCCGCTTGTAACGCAAGTTTTTGACGGATGAAACACGGGATGGGGTCGGCGAGAAACATAATTCGCAGAGGATGGCCCATGCGCTGCCTAATCGGATTGACACGCGGGCGCATTCGGACCAGCCTTGTTCGGGGAGTCTGCGTCCGGCCGTTCGAGGTTCGAATCGGCAGGCTGTCATGATGACAGTGGCGCGAAGCAGCGGAGTTTGAAGAAGAATGGCCTTGCCGGATAAGGATATGCGCGGCGGTTTGAAGGATCAGGTGCTTGCGGGCAAATATGTGCTCGGCGCGCTGCCGGAAGACGTGAAAGCCGAGCTTGCCGAAAGGGTTCGCAAAGATCAGCAATTCGCCACCATCGTGCGGCGCTGGGAAGACAATCTTGCCGAAACGGAAGTGCGCGAATAGCGCACCTTTGCATCCTATGTGGATGCCTCTATGGATCACGCGCTTCGCCGTTCGGACGACAAGCTTCATCGCAGCATCTATGGCCGCTTCGCCATCCTTACAGCTCTGTGGAACTCCACCCGCTTCTGGCGGATGACGACACTTGCGGCCGTTCTGTGGGCTGCAGTGCTGCTCTTCACCGCCGTTTGAGCATTTCGACCGTCAACCGTCAGGGCTGCGGATAACCAACCGTTTTCAGGATTTCTGCGCGCAGTTCATCTAGACCGGCCGATTTTTCAGATGACGTTGCCAGAACTTCCGGATAGGCCGCAGGGCGCTTTTTGATCTTCTCCAGCGTCTCGCTGACGAGGCGCGGAACGGCAGGTTCCTTGATCTTGTCCGTCTTCGTCAGAACGATCTGATAGGAGACGGCCGCCTTGTCGAGAAGGCTCAAGACGTCTTCGTCATTCTTTTTGATGCCGTGACGGGAATCGATCAGCACATAGACGCGCTTCAACGTTGCGCGGCCACGCAGATAGTCGAAGACGAGCTTCGTCCAGTTATCGACCTGATCCTTGGGCGCCTGTGCGTAGCCATAGCCCGGCATATCGACCAGTGCCATCGGTGGCAGATCGTCTCCGGCACCGGAATAGCCTTCCGGCACGAAATAGTTGAGTTCCTGCGTGCGGCCCGGGGTATTCGAGGTGCGCGCCAATCCTTTATGGCCGACGAGCGCATTGATCAACGAAGACTTGCCGACATTCGAACGCCCGGCAAAAGCGATTTCTGCCGGGCCCTCGGGAGGAAGGAACTTCATGGCCGGAACGCCGCGGATGAAAATCCACGGCCTTCCGAAGAGGGGCTTGTCAGCCGTCATTTGGATTGCACCGGCTTTCGCTTGAACACCCCTTTGAGGTTGTCGAAGAGCTCGATCTTGGCGCCGTGGCGCTTCATGATCACAGCCTGCTGCGAGATCGACAGGGTGTTGTTCCATGCCCAGTAGATCACCAGACCGGCCGGGAAAGACGCCAGCATGAAGGTGAAGATCAGCGGCATCCAGGTGAAGATCATCGCCTGGGTCGGATCGGGCGGCGTCGGGTTCATGCGCATCTGCAGGAACATGGTGATGCCCATGATGATAGGCCAGACGCCAATCATCAGGAAGTGCGGCACGTCATAGGGCAGAAGACCGAACAGATTGAAGAGCGAGGTCGGATCTGGCGCAGACAGATCGTGAATCCAGCCGAAGAAAGGCGCGTGACGCATTTCGATGGTGACGTAGATGACCTTGTAGAGCGCGAAGAAGACCGGGATCTGCAAAAGCATCGGCCAGCAGCCGGCAATCGGATTGATCTTTTCTTCCTTGTAGAGCTGCATCATCGCCTGCTGCATGCCCATCCGGTCGTCGCCGAACTTGGCCTTCAGCTCCTCGATCTTGGGCTGCATGCGCTTCATATTCGCCATGGAGGCATATTGCTTGCTGGCGAGCGGGAAGAACAGGAGCTTGACGACGATGGTGGTGAGCAGGATCGCCACGCCGAAATTGCCAAAGTAACGGAAGAAGAAATCCATCAGTTTGAACATCGGCTTGGTGATGAAGTAGAACCAGCCCCAGTCGATCAAGAGATCGAACTTCGGAATGGAATACTGCTTCTCGTACCGATCGACCAGCGGCACTTCTTTCGCACCGGCGAAGATCATGTTCTTCAGCTCGGTGGATGCGCCGGGCGCAATGGTCACGGCATCGCTGCGATAATCGGCCTGATAACGCGGCTGACCATCGGTAAAGTGCGAGTAGCGGGTCTCGACGGCCTTGTCCTGTGGCGGAACGATCGCTGCCGCCCAGTACTTGTCGGTGATGCCGAGCCAGCCGCCGGTTGCCTTCGGCAGGACATAGGGCTGTTCCTCGACCTTCTTGTAGGTCTCTTCCGTCAGGCTGCCATCAGCACCGGCAACGCCCAGGAAGCCTTCGTGGATCACGAAGACGGGCGGGGTGACAGGCTTGTTGTTACGCGTGATGCGGCCATAGGCCGAAAGCGTGATCGCGTCCTGACCGGGGTTCTCGATTTTGTCGGTGACGGTGACCATGTAGTGGTCGTCGATCGAGATGGTGCGGTTGAAGACCACGCCCTTGTCGTTGGTGTAGGAAAGCGTGACCGGCGTCGTCTCGGTCAGCTTTGCGCCGGCCGGTGCGGTCCAGACCGTGGTCGGGCCAGGCACGGAGCCAACGCCCTCGTTGCCGATATAGCCGAGTTCGGTGAAGTAACCGTCATGCGTCTCGGCAGGCGAGAGGAGCGTGATGATCGGGCTCGAGTCATCCACCGTCTCATGATAGTCCTTCAGACGAACGTCATCGAGACGCGCGCCCGTCAGGTTGATGGAGCCGGCAATGGCATTCGTGTCGATTTCGACACGCTGGGTCTTCGCCAGCGCCTCGGCGCGAGACAAGGTCCCTGCCTGCTGGCTGCCGGTGGCGGGCGTCGTCGCGTTCGGCGTCGTGGCCGGTGCGGACGAGCCGTCGGCGGGTGCCGTCGTGGTCTGCGTCTGTTGCGTCGCCTGCTGCGCCTGGCGTGCCTCTTCGGCGCGGCGCTGCTGCTCGATACGCGGGTTCATGTAGAGAAACTGCCAGGCAAGTACGATGACAACCGAAAGGGCGATCGCGATAAAGTAATTGCGGTTTTTTTCCATCATTCTTTCCTGGAGCGGGTCTCCCGGGAGCGTCCGTTTTTCGCGCGTCCCTCGATCCGCTCTATGAGCAAGTTTTCCAGTACGGCGAAGTCGGTATTCAATGCGTCCCTTCGGGCGACAATCACATAGTCATGCCCGGGTTTCATTGCAAACCCGGCAGAAAGCCTCACGGCTTCCCTGAGGCGGCGACGCATACGGTTGCGCTCCACCGCGTTTCCCTGGCGTTTCGTGACGGTAAAACCGACCCTGGGTTCGGTTTCAGGAGCCTGTCGATCCAGGACCTCCAGAAGAAAAGTGCTTCCGCGCCTTTTCTCGCCCGCCTGAACGGCAAGGAAATCCGGCCGGTTTTTCAACCGACCGGGCATTTTCTTCTTATCTGTCATCTGCCGCGACTTTCATCGGGCAACCACTTGATTAAGCGGACAGACGTGCGCGACCGCGAGCGCGGCGAGCTGCAAGAACCTTGCGGCCGCCAGCTGTGGCCATGCGGGCACGGAAACCATGACGGCGCTTGCGAACAAGCTTGGACGGTTGGAAAGTACGCTTCGACATTTATTTAATACCGCGGGGTGCGGCCCTTCTTGACTTTGCCTTTAAGGGCAAGAGCGTTTCGACTAATGCCCGGAAAGCCATCATAGACTGCACAAAATGCCCGGACGTGCGGGCTTATAAGGGCTTATGGCCCGCAAAGTCAATTGCAGAACCGCATCACGCACTCAACGCGCGCGAACCCTTCAAAGCCCGGCTTTTCCTGGAGGGATCTCTCTCATCTTTCCAAGACGGCTTTTTCAAAAGATTTTGCAATATAAGTAAAATCTGAAATTGTTTCTTAATTGACCTTCAATAACGTTGTCGTGACCAGACGGCTGGGAGCCTCGCTCTCCGGTCGTGGGGGATCTGGAATACGGGGAGTTCGCAGTGAAAATTCGAAGCAAGATCAATCTACTCGTTGGCTTTTTGAGCCTTGTGGCCTGTAGTATTGGTGGCCTTTCAATCTACGCCATCAACAAATATCAGGCACACACCGTCGCTCTCGATGCCGTTGCAGATCGTGCTCGTTACGGCGAAACTCTCAACAGGCTGGTGACCGCTGTCGTTATGGAAGCCCGTGGCGTGTACGCGGCAAAGGACATGGCGGCGGCGGGAAAGTTCGCCGAGGGCATCATCACCAACCTCGATGCCATGTCCGCACTTCTTAAGGAATGGAAGCCGCGGGTTCCGGCCCATCAGGCCGCTGCCTTCGATAACATCGAAAAGCGCTTTGCTGAGTTTCGCGCCTTCCGCACCGAGACCGCCCGCCTTGGCCGCGAAGTTGGCCCTCAGGAAGCGAGCGTCCAGGGCAACAACGAAGCCAACCGAGAAAACCGCAAGGCCTATCAGGGCGAAATCGACGCAGTTGTGAAGGGCGATCTTAAAGATCTCGATGCGATCAAGTCGGAGATCGACGCCTTCGGCCAGTTTATCTTCCTGGTCGTCGCCCTTGTCACCGTCACCGGTGTCGGAGCCGGAACCATCATCGGCCTTTATGTCGGCTCCAGGCAATTGAGTGCGCCGATCCTAAACGTCTCAGAAGTAATGAAGTCTGTCGCCGACGGCAACCTGGAGGCCACAATCCCCTATCTCGACCGTAAGGATGAGATCGGCGAGATGGCGGCCGCAGTCGAAATCTTCAAGCGTAATGGCCTGGAGGTGCGGCGTATGAATGCGCAGGAAGCCGCCATGCGTACCAAGAGCGACGATCTACAGGCGGGTATGGCGGATGTGGTGGGTGCAGCGGCACAAGGTGACTTCAGCCGCCGCATCACCAAGGATTATGGTGACGACAACCTCAACCGTTTTGCAAAGACCATCAACGATCTTCTCGGCAGCGTCGATAGCGGCGTCTCCGAGGCGGGTCGCGTTATGGCCGACCTCGCGCAGGGTGATCTGACGCGCGCCATGAACGGCAACTTCCAAGGCGTCTTCGCCGAGCTTCAGGCCAACATCAACGACACGATGGCCAAGTTGAAAGCGACAATGGCGGAAGTTCAAGAAAGCACAGAAGGCATCAATGGCAATGCCAATGAGTTGCGCTCAGCGGCTGACGATCTGTCGAAACGCACCGAGCAGCAGGCGGCAGCCCTGGAAGAGACTTCTGCGGCCCTTGATGAGATCACCGCCGTTGTGAAGAACTCCACCGCGCGCGCCCAGGAAGCAAGCGCAATGGTGTCGGAGACCAAGGAAAAGACGGCCCATTCCGCCAAAGTGGTTCGCGACGCGGTCACCGCTATGGGCCGGATCGAGCAGGCATCGCGCGAAATCAGCCAGATCATCAACGTCATCGATGAGATTGCATTCCAGACAAACCTCCTGGCTCTGAACGCAGGTGTCGAAGCCGCGCGTGCAGGTGAAGCAGGCAAGGGCTTCGCAGTCGTTGCACAGGAAGTGCGCGAACTCGCGCAGCGCTCCGCCAACGCCGCAAAGGATATCAAGGCGCTCATCACCAAGTCCGGAGAAGAGGTCGGCAGTGGCGTGACGCTCGTTCGCCAGACGGGTGCAGCACTCGAAGACATCGAGACGCGCATCCTAAGCATCAACGACCACATCCATTCCATCGCCACAGCGGCGCAGGAGCAGGCGACAGGTCTGCAGGAGGTCAACACGGCCATCAACCAGATGGATCAGGTGACCCAGCGGAATGCCGCCATGGTGGAGGAAACCTCTGCTGCAACTCATAAGCTCAGCGGCGAAGCGGCAACGCTGGTCTCGCTGGTCGGCCGCTTCCGCCTTGGGAACGAGGCTTCGCAGGCTCAAAGATTTGCGGCTCCAGCCCGACCGTCCTCTACGCCAGTGGGCTCTCCGGCGCGCAGAATGATGGGCACGGTGGCACGCGCTTTCAGCAGCTCCGCCGCAGTTGCACCGAGCAAGGACGAGTGGCAGGAGTTCTGATCACCGCTTCGTTTATGCCTAAGCCGAGCGCCGCCTTCAGGGCGGCGTTTTCCGTTTTGCCCATCGAATTGTGTATCCGCCTTGCATCCGTTTGAAATTTCGCTTCGAATCCTTATGATATCTCGAAATGACGCTGTTTGCCGAATTGGACGCCGCCAAGGCTTCTGACCGCTGGCCGGCAGACCAACAGGAAAAGCCCTGGTGTTTTCAGCACTCAGAAACCGGATGAATGGCGAGCGGGAGGATGAGGCCACGAGCCGCCCCTTGCGCGAGATGCCTGGCCTGACCCAAGGGCTGTCCGGACGCCTGCTTCTGTTGACGATCATTTTCGTCATGATCGCCGAAATTCTGATCTTCGTGCCCTCCGTCGCCAATATGCGCCTTGCCTGGCTGCGCGACAGGTTGAACACCGCCGCTGCTGCGGGCGTGGTGATCGACGGTCTTCAGACAGAACTTCCCCGCAGCGTGCAGAACGATACGCTGCTTGCGACCGGCGCAAAGCTCATTGCACTGAAGAAGGATGGCACGTCCACGCTTCTCGCCGCCACCGAGGTGCCGCCGAGTGTCGACGATCAATACGACCTGTCGGACGTCTCGCAACTGCAAGCGGTGCGCGATGCCTTCTCGGTCCTGCTCTTCGGCCAGAACCGCGTCATCCGTGTCTTCGATGTGATCGGCGACAGCAACATGATCATCGAAATCGTGATGAGCGAGAACAAGCTGCGCGCCGCGATGATCGCCTATGCCCGCAACGTGTTGATGATTTCGGTGGCGCTGTCGCTGATCACCGCAAGCCTGATCTTCGTCTCCATCAACCGCATCCTGATCCGCCCGATCCGGCGCCTGACTGTTGGCATGCAGACCTTCTCGGAGCGACCGGACGATCCTGCGAGCCTATTCAAGCCGGAAGAGGGGACCGATGAGTTGGCGGTTGCCGGACGCCATCTTGCCGATATGCAGGTGCAATTGCAAAAGACGCTGCGACAGCAGAAGAACCTCGCCGATCTGGGGCTGGCCGTCTCCAAGATCAACCATGACATGCGCAACATTCTGGCGTCCGCCCAACTCATGTCGGACAGGCTGGTCGATGTGGAAGATCCGATGGTGCGCAGCTTCGCGCCAAAGCTTCTGAGAACCATCGATCGCGCCGTCGGTTACACAAGCGAAGTGCTTGCCTATGGCCAGGCAACCGAAGGCGCGCCAAGACGCCGCATGATCGAGCTTGGCGAAGTGGTCCAGGATGTAAAGGACATCCTCGCCATCGAACCGGAGAGCGGGATTGAGTTCGTCGATAGCATCCCGGATAGCCTGACGATCGATGCCGATAGCGAGCAACTGTTCCGGGTTCTCTACAATCTCTGTAAAAACAGCGTGCAGGCGCTGCAGCAGGCAAGCGGGTCCGATTACCCCACGAAGCGCCTGACAATCGCCGCCCAGCGCAACGACGATATCGTCAGCATCGTCATCGACGATAACGGCCCCGGCATGCCGCAGAAGGCGCGCGAAAACCTGTTCTCCGCCTTCCGTGGCTCCGCACGCTCCGGCGGAACCGGCCTCGGCCTCGCCATCGCCCGCGAGCTTGTGCTGTCCCACCGAGGAACGATTGCCCTTGTCGAAAAGGCCGATCGTGGCACCCAATTCCGCATCGAGATTCCTGACCGCCCACAGCCCGGATCGACGGCCGCCACGACCTAGTTTTTTGCCGTTCGTGGTTCCTCTCGAAGGCGCCAAGACGCCATCCCTTTTTTATCGCGAATTTGAAGCCGAAATCGGTATTGTCGAAAAACCCTTTATTTTCAAAGAACTGTAAAATTCATTGCAGGAAAATGACGATTTAAAAACAAAATCGCTTGCATTCGAAGGTAGGACGTTTTAGAGGATCGCCACGCCAGCAGAACAGCTTCTGCGGCACGCACCCGTAGCTCAGCTGGATAGAGCACCAGACTACGAATCTGGGGGTCAGGAGTTCGAATCTCTTCGGGTGCGCCATTTTTTACCCCTGTTACAGTGCGTTAGTATCTTGTGGATTTTTCTGTTCGTGATGGTGAGCAGGAAATGTGATAGCCTTGTAATGACAGTCCCTTTGAGCGTGGCAGATCCTTTAGTCCGCTTGAATGGCCGAGCGAAGTTCTTAAGAATCTCCTGTCGCTATGAACGATAGGTTCTCTGGCTCGTGGGGACCCCGAGGGTAGCCGGTAGCAGTGTGAACCGGATGACTGGTCCGGTAGTCTATTACACTCAAGATTTTCTCAGAAAAGTTCCTGATTTTCGGGAGATGGTAGAGATGCCGTCTTACGCTTGAATTTAAGTGAGCTAATATATCCTCTGCGATTCTATGTCGGCGGATGGCTATGGCGGTATTTGATCTTTATTCGAAGCGTCAAAAGCGAATTAGGGGCGAAGTGCCGGACGTCTACGCCTATGATGAGCTCCCTAAAACCTTAAGAGTTCAGATTGAGTACCTAATAAAGCAGGGTCTCAATCCACGTGGCGATCTAGTGGCGATCTATATGCAGGCCGTACACATAATACATTTTCGTTAATTGTGAATACTTTACGCAAGGAGTATGGAGTTCACCGGCTGGCTGGAAATGAATATAGGGAAATTGATCCCGATAAAGAGCTGTTTCAATTTTTTGAAATTGAAGAAAATATCGAGCGCTGCCTCGATGTTGTTGAAATTTCAATCCGAGCTGTTGATAAACTTACTCGTTCTTTCGATTATTGTAGCTATCGACGCTATGATGAAAATGCCGACGACGTAATTGAGGAGTTGAATGCTCGGTTCAAAGAAAACGGGGTCGGCTACCAGTTCGTGGACGGAGAAATCATCCGCATAGATTCGGAACTCGTCCACAAAGAAGCAGTTAAGCCAGCAATCCGGCTCCTGAATACAAAGGACTATGCAGGACCCCACGAGGAGTTCCTGTCAGCCTACGAGCACTACAGGCACGGTAACAACAAGGAAGCCCTGAACGATTGCCTAAAGGCGTTTGAATCGACCCTAAAGGCCATCTGCGTCAAAAGGGGCTGGACATATAAGGCGACCGACACAGCCAAGGCATTGATTGACGTATGCCTGTCCAACGGTCTTATTCCCCCATTCTGGCAACAGCAGATGACGTCACTGAGAAGCCTTCTCGAAAGCAGCATTCCGACTGGGCGGAACAAGCTGAGCGGTCATGGGCAAGGTGCCGTTCCCCAAGAAGTTCCCGACTACCTCACGGCTTACATGCTCCATATGACGGCCTCCACACTTGTCTTCCTGACGACGGCAGAGAAGGAACTGAAGTGACTGAGAATGATAAACAACGTCAGTTGGCCGTGACGATTGCAAAGCAGGTTAGTCAATCCGAAGGGGATGAGATAAGGGAATGGGCAGCAAAGCTCTTAGAAATAAGAGGGGAACCAATCCCTGCTCCGGTGAAGGCCAAGAAGGCCCTGATCTTGACGGCGAAAAGCAAGGTAGTGTTGCCTGCCCTAAAGATAATAGCCAAGCAATCAAAGAAATATGGTTGGGATAATCGCTCTGTTGCACAGCGACTAGGGATGGGTGCAGCAGCAGTGGGGATCACCTTATTTGGTGGCGCCAACGCAGGAATAGCAGCCCTCGGAGGAGCCATAAGGGTTCCACTATGGATGGTTCTTGGGGGAGGGGCGATGTTTGCGAAGTACCTCATCGATGAAATCACCCAGAAAGATACCTCTGGCGCGACATACAAAGTCATTGATGCCGAGGAAGAAGACTGATCGATCGGACTTGTTAGCCTTTTCAAAAACTGTTCCCCCGCTTTTCCCACCGCCCATGTGGTTAGTCTGAGGCAAGCTTTTGGCACTACGACCATTAGATAGTCTAATGATGGGACATCGAATGCTTAACGTATCAGAGAAAACAGCTCCCATTTCCATTGATGCTGATCAATTGCTGTCGCGAACGTTCACGTTCAAAGTCGAGCCTCAAAATGGCATCATCAGTGAAGATTTTGTATTTCATAAAAACGGATTTCTGATTGGTTACAGTCATGCCAATGAGGCGCATTGGGAAATAGACGGAAGTTTCCTCAACCTGTTCGATCAGGACGGGAGGATCACCTGCCAGATGTCTCTTTTGTCGGGGCCGGGTGAGGCGATACGTCTGGGTGGGTACTTCCATAACCCAGCGCTGGGATATGTAGAGACGGCCAATTTCCACGTACTGGAAGAGAACTCTTCCGATAGTCATACCAAAATCCAGAGCTTCGATCTTTTCGACACGCTGGTCGCCAGGCGCTGTTCCGATCCGCTTGAGATTTTCCGCATCGTCGAGCGCAAGTCTGCCGTTGCCGGCTTTGCCGACATGCGCCACAGGACGGAGATGAGCATCTTCGGGCGTCGGACCTATGGCATCGACGATATCTACCTGATCATGATCTCTGAAGGGTTCATCAGCGAAAAGCAGGCGGCCGTTCTGAAGTGGATGGAGTTGGAGGAGGAGTGGGAGCATCTCTTCCCCATCGGCGACGTCGTCGCCCGCGTCGCTGAGAACGACATCGTCATCTCCGACATGTACCTGCCACGACCCTTTATCGAGCGCGTGCTGCGTGAAAAATGCGGCTTGGAGAACAAGCTCTATCTGAGCAACTACGGCAAGCATCATCGCTTGATCTGGCCGGAAATCCTCGGCCAGCACAATCTGCGCACCCATTTCGGGGACAATATCCAGGCCGATATCATCAGCCCGTCGTCCTTCGGCATAGACGTGATGCTCGTCAACATTTCCAAATGGGACCCGAGCGAGCAAATTCTGCATGCGATTGGACTCAGTGACTATGCGCACGCTGTCCGTGAGACGCGTCTTCGCTCGTTCCACAGAAACATCAATATCCGCCATGCACAGCGGGCTCAGGCCTCGATCAACATCCCGTTGATGATCCTCGCCTCCTTCTGGATCAAGGCCTGCGCCGAAGAACGGGGTGTCGACAAGATATTGATGGCGGCGCGCGACTGTAATCTGTGGCAGGAGATGCTCGCATCTCGCCATTTTGCCCGCGCGAATATGCCGCCCTCGGAATATATCCGCATCTCGCGAGCGGTGTGCTACACGGAATCTCCCGAATACGAGGCCTATCTGCAAAACAAGCTGGGTCTTCGCAACCTTCTCGTCGATTTTGTCGGCACGGGAAGATCGCTGGGAACGATCATCGATCGGATGGACCGTCGCGCCACCATAACGCCTTGCATCCTTCTGGGGGAACCGCGCAGCGCCGAAATCGTGGAGACCCTGCCTGAGACGTTCATCCTTCGGGACTTCGGCAGCCATCGTGTGTTCTTCGAGGCGTTGAATGCGTCGCTGGACGGATCCACCGTTTTCACGATCTCAGACAATTATCGTCTGACGATCCTGTTGCAGGAAAACGAGTTCAGCGACGTCGTCAAAACGATGATCGTCGAGATGAGGAATACCTTCCAGCATTTCATGCACAATCTTGATCGGATCAATCCGCCTCAGAATGTGCCGTCGCTCGAGGTCTTGCGGCAAGCCGGCGCGGCGATCGTTGACCTTCTACCCGGCTGGAGCCCGAAACTTGCTGCTCTGGCAGCGGAGCAGAAGACCAATCTGATGCAGGGCAACGCCTTTAAAGCAGCTTACGCCGCGCGTTAACGCCCGTTTTCCGTTCACTGTTCGAACATGTAGGATCATACATGCCATTCAAGACGATCTACAATCTTTTGCCGGAAGCGATGCGCGAGAAGGTGTCGTGGGAGAGCAACAAGGTACCGCCATTTCCCAGCATCGATAACACTGTCTCAGGTCAGGTTTGGGCAACCATTCCCGGTGGGCACAAATGGCTGGGTTACTTTCAGGTTTATGACCGCGAGTTCGGACGCTATCACGGCAAGAGCCCGCGCGTTCTGGAAATCGGCGTCTATCGCGGAGCCTCGCTTCAACTCTGGCGCCGCTTCTTTGGCGACGGAGCAACCATCGTCGGTATCGACATCGATGAAAGCTGCACTGCTTTTAATGCTCCTGAACACGATATCCACGTGGAAATCGGCGATCAGAGCGACCCGGCCTTCCTGCAATCCGTTGTTGATAAATATGGCCCATTCGACATCATCATCGATGATGGCAGCCATGTTGCATCTCACCAGATCGCCTCGTTTAATGGTCTGTTTGACAAGGGTCTGAAGGAGACAGGCATTTATTTCGTTGAAGATCTGGAGTGCATGTATTGGGGGCACACAGATGCCTTCAGGGATGCGTCCGTCACGACTGTGGAATTCTTCAAGATGTTGATCGATATCCAGAACAGCATTTTCGAAGACTACACCTACAACGACTTTTCGGTCCAAATTCCAGGGTCCAGAACTCAATATGAGGTCATCGCGCTGGCAAAGTCGATTGCGTCGATCAAATTCGGGCGTGGATTGCTGCTGGTCGAGAAAGCGCCACAAATTCCGCCATTGACGCTGCATCTTTGAGTTCCGCCGCGCAAGCGCTCCAGATGAAATGCAGGCGCTTGCGACAAGACCCGTGGAGGCGTTGATGTCTCGACGGCTTTTGACGTGCTCTATCGTTAGAGGCGTGAGGGCCACACCAACTCCTAAAAGCAAGCTCTGATAACATCAGTATGACTGGTCTATCGGCGGTCCTTCTGTAATAACCGCTGGGGTTGATCGCCGGGGCGCATCTCGCATCTGTTGGGAAAATAGCCTCGCCCTATCCTGGAGTATCGGAATGGCCGCAAGGCTTGTTGCTTTGGTCATCTTGTTGGCCTTTCTCGCCAGCTGCGGCGGGCGTCCGGTCGGGGTGATGACGCCAACGGGGCAGGTGGTGCAGGGCACGACGCCGGTCAGCCTGCTGGTGGCGACGACACGCGCACCAGCAGAGGACAAGGCGGTGCTGTTCGGGGGCGAGCGCGGCACGGGCCTCAAGGTGGATGCCGTGACGGTCTCCATTCCTCCGGGTGCCAACCGCAAGGTTGGCCAGGTGCAGTGGCCGAAGAAGCTTCCGCCGGATCCGTTGAAGGACTTCACCACGATTTCGGTGGAGCCCGTCACCTCGGCGGCGGATACCCGCAGTTGGATCAAGCGCCATAGCCCGAAGGACCGGCGTGTTTTGGTCTTCGTCCATGGCTTCAACAATCGCTACGAAGAATCGGTCTACCGTTTCGCCCAGATCGTCCATGACTCCGGAACGGACGTCGTTCCGGTCGTCTTCACCTGGCCCTCGCGCGCCAGCATCTTCGATTACAATTACGACAAGGAAAGCACCAACTACTCGCGCGATGCGCTGGAGGAGATGCTGACGCGGCTTGCCAAGGATAGCTCGGTCAGTGACATCACCGTCATGGCCCACTCCATGGGCACATGGCTTGCAGTGGAAGCACTGCGCCAGATGGCAATCCGCAACGGCCATGTTCTGCCGAAGATCAACAACGTCATCCTGGCGGCACCCGATCTCGACGTGGATGTCTTCGGCCGTCAATATGCGAGCCTTGGCAAGGACAAGCCGAAATTCACCCTCTTCGTCTCGCAGGACGACCGGGCACTCAGCCTATCGCGGCGCATTTCCGGCAATGTCGACCGCCTCGGTCAGATCGATCCTGCGGCGGAACCCTATCGCAGCGAGTTGGAAAAGGCCGGCATCACGGTTCTTGATCTGACCAAGCTGCAATCGGGCGACCGCCTCAACCACGGCAAGTTTGCAGAAAGCCCAGAAGTCGTGAAGCTGATCGGCGATCGGTTGATCGCAGGCCAGACGGTGACCGACTCCGATGTCGGTCTTGGCGAAGCCATTGGCGCAGTCGGCATCGGTGCGGCACAGACGGTCGGCACGGCGGCGAGCGTCGCAATCAGTGCGCCAATTGCCGTCTTCGATCCGCGCACCCGCGAGAATTACGGGCGGCAGGTGGAGCGTCTTGGTCGTTCGGTCGAAAACACCGTTGGCTCGGTGGGCGATACGGCAACCAGCGTTGTCGATCCGCAACTCCTCGATAGCGGAAATCGAAGCCAGACGGATTGCTCGCTGCGCGCCAATCGCAACAGCGCGGCCTGCCGCAGTCGCTGATCTGCCAATATACAAACAGTATTTAATCGGCTATGACGGGGAAAAATTCCCCATCGGAGTAACGCGCCATGCGCTGGAAACGCACCCTTCAGCTTCTCGATGTCCATTGCGAAGGCGAGATTGGTCGTGTCGCCACCGGTGGCGTGCCGAAAATTCCGGGCGCCACGGTTGCCGAGCAACTGAACTGGCTGAACACCGATCCGAAGGGTGAGGAGCTTCGCCGCTTCCTGACGCTTGAGCCGCGCGGGACGCCGATCGGCTCCGTCAATCTGCTGCTGCCACCCAAGCACCCGGACGCGGATGCTGCCTTCGTCATTCTCCAGCCGGACCAGGCGCATGCAAGCTCCGGCTCCAATTCCATCTGCGCCACGACTGCTCTCCTGGAAAGCGGCATGGTGGAGATGAAGGAGCCCGAGACGATCGTGATGCTGGAAACCGCAGCCGGCCTCGTCAAGGCCACCGCCACCTGCAAGGACGGTCGCTGCGAAAAGGTCAAGCTCACCATGGT
The DNA here is from genome assembly GCF_028674915.1 of Agrobacterium sp. CNPSo 3708. Lineage (NCBI taxonomy): Bacteria > Pseudomonadati > Pseudomonadota > Alphaproteobacteria > Hyphomicrobiales > Rhizobiaceae > Agrobacterium > Agrobacterium sp. CNPSo 3708. Next base: position 370,684 of record NZ_JAQZSF010000001.1, on the reverse strand, counting down.
GCCGTCCTTCGTGCATGAGCTCGATGTCGAGATCGACACGCCCGACTGGGGCCGCATCCGCATGGATATCTCCTATGGAGGCATTTTTTATGCGCTGGTGGATGTGAGTCAGATCGGCCTCACCATCGACAAGGCCAACGCCGCCAAGCTCGTGGCCGCCGGGATGGTGCTGAAGGATATCGTCAACCGCGATATTCCTGTCGTGCATCCGGAAATCCCTGCCATCTCCGGTGTGGCCTATGTCATGTTCCGCGATACGGAAGAGGATGGCACCATCCGCACCTGCACCACCATGTGGCCGGGTCGAGCAGATCGCTCGCCCTGTGGCACCGGCAACTCCGCCAATCTGGCGACGCTGCACGCGCGCGGCAAGGTGAAGGTGGGTGACACCTACAAGTCTCGCTCCATCATCGGCACGGAGTTCGAGGTTGGTCTCTCCGCGCTCTCCCAGGTAGCGGGAAAGCAAGCTGTCATTCCCACCATTACCGGTCGCGGCTTCACCTTTGGTCTGCACCAGATCGCGCTCGATCCGTTCGATCCGCTGGCGGATGGCTTTGCTATGACCGATGTCTGGGGCCCGCAGGCGGGCTCGATCGGCGAGGCGAAAAAGTAGCCCGAAGTCACGCCAAGGCGCTGTTTTCTTCAATGGAAAGATGCTAAGCGGGCCGCACCCCATACATTGTTCTTCGCAAGGTCTTCACGCGCAAACTGCGAGACACCTTGCACGGACCTGCTTGAGAGGCTGACAATGCAGACGATCACCCTTCGCCGCCCGGATGACTGGCACCTGCACCTGCGCGATGGCGCAATGTTGGAAGGCGTGATCGGCGATACCAGCCGCCATTTCGCCCGCGCCATCATCATGCCCAATCTTGTGCCGCCTGTCGTCACCACGGCGGATGCGCGCGCCTATCTCGAGCGCATCGTCAAGGCCATTCCCGCCGGCGACCGCTTCGAGCCGCTGATGACGCTCTATCTCACCGAGCATACCAGCCCGGACGATGTGGAAGAGGGTAAGAAGAGCGGCCTCATTACGGCCGTGAAGCTCTATCCAGCCGGTGCCACCACCAATTCGCACGGCGGCGTGCGCGATATGGACAAGGCCATGCCGGTGCTGGAGCGCATGGCAAAGATCGGCCTGCCGCTTTGCGTCCATGGTGAAGTGACGACGCCGGACGTCGATATCTTCGACCGCGAGAAGGTCTTCATCGATACGGTCCTTGCACCATTGCGCAAGCGCCTGCCGGAACTGAAGGTGACGATGGAGCATGTGACGACGCGGGACGGCGTGGACTATATCCGCGAGTCGGAGAAGAACCTTGCTGGCTCCATCACCACGCATCACCTCATCATCAACCGCAATGCCATTCTGGTCGGCGGCATCAAGCCCCATTATTACTGCCTGCCGGTGGCAAAGCGTGAGGAGCATCGTCTGGCGCTGCGCGCGGCCGCGACCTCCGGCGATGCCCGTTTCTTTCTCGGCACGGATTCCGCTCCACATGTCGATCCGCTGAAGGAATGCGCCTGTGGCTGCGCCGGTGTCTATACCTCGATCAATACGATGAGCTGCCTTGCCCATGTGTTCGAACAGGACAACGCGCTCGCCAAGCTCGAAGCCTTCGCCTCGCTGAATGGCCCGGCCTGGTATGGTCTTGCTCCCAATGAAGAGACGATCACCTTGGTAAAGCGCGACGAGGCAGTGGCATTTCCGGCAAAGATCGAGACGGGTGCTGGACCCGTCACCGTCTTTGATCCGATGTTCCCGCTCCATTGGGATGTCGCCTGATTGCTTGATTTGTCCTCGCTTGAGAAGTGAGGGAGGGCGGCACAAAGCCACGACGTCATCCTCGGGCTTGACCCGAGGATCCACCGCCCGCCGAGGATCGATGGATCCTCGCCTCAAGGGCGAGGATGACGGCGGTTGCGCTCAGCCGCGACCAGTAGATTTCAAGCCGGCTCGCCCGGTCGTTTATGTCGAGACGCACAAAGAGGAAGATGCCGATGGCCCAATTCAATTTCACCGATCCCACCGTGGTCGCCGAACTCGTCGCGAAGATGCTGTGGGAAATCAAGGCCGTCCATTTCAACTCTGAAGCGCCTTACACTTTCGCATCGGGCATGAAGAGCCCGGTTTATATCGATATGCGCAAGCTGATCTCCTATCCGCGCATCCGCTCCGCCGTCATGGATTTCGCCGCCGCTAAGATCGTCGCCGATGCCGGTTTCGAGAAGTTCGACTGCGTGGCCGGTGGCGAAACCGCAGGCATTCCTTTTGCCGCTTTCCTGGCCGAACGCCTTGGCCTGCCGATGATCTACTGCCGCAAGAAGCCGAAGGGTCACGGTCGCAATGCGCAGATCGAGGGCAATATGCCGGAGGGCGCGCGCGTTCTCGTCATCGAGGACCTGACCACCGCGGGCGGCTCCATGTTCACCTTCATCGATGCCATCCGGGCAGCAGGCGGCATTGTCGATCACGGTATTGCGCTTTTCTATTACGGCATCTTTTCCGAGGCCGAGGCGCGTTTTGCCAACGGCAATGTAAAGCTGCATTATCTCAGCACATGGCGCAACGTGCTGGAAGCGGCCCGTTCCGAAAAGCTGTTCGATGACAAGACCCTGTCGGAAGTGGAAGCCTTCCTCGACAACCCGCTGCCGTGGTCGGCGCGCCATGGCGGTGTCAGCGAATTGCCGCAATCGTAATTTTGGCTGAACCTTGCCCGGCATATTGACCGGGACAAGGTGCTGCCGTTAAGCATCTAATCGATTTAGATTTGGAGGAAATCGGATGATCCTGTGTTGTGGCGAAGCCCTGATCGACATGCTGCCGCGTGAATCGACCAAAGGCGAGGCGGCTTTCGCCCCTTATGCAGGCGGCGCGGTCTTCAACACCGCCATCGCGCTCGGGCGTCTTGGCGTTCCATCCGCCTTCTTCTCCGGTATCGCCGACGACATGATGGGCGAAATCCTGAAAGAGACGCTGCGCGCCAGCGACGTGGATTACAGCCTCTGCGCCTTCTCCAATCGACCGTCCACCATTGCCTTCGTCAAGCTCGTCGATGGCCACGCGACCTACGCCTTCTATGATGAGGGTACGGCAGGCCGCATGCTGTCGGAAAAGGATTTGCCGCATATTGGTGGCGAGTGCGAAGCCATGCATTTTGGCGCGATCAGCCTGATCCCTGAACCATGCGGCAGCACCTATGAAGCGCTCCTGGTGCGCGAGCATGAAAAGCGTGTCATCTCGCTCGATCCCAATATCCGTCCGGGCTTCATCCAGGACAAGCAAAAGCACATGGACCGCATCAACCGCATGGCGGCGATGTCGGATATCGTCAAATTCTCGGATGAGGACCTGGCCTGGTTCGGCCTGAAGGGCGATGAAGATACGCTCGCCCGCCACTGGCTGCACCACGGCGCAAAGCTCGTCGTCGTCACCCGCGGCGCGGAAGGCGCTGTCGGCTACACCAAGCAACTCCGCGTCGAAGTGCCGAGCGAACGGGTCGAGGTGGTCGATACGGTCGGCGCCGGCGATACCTTCGATGCCGGCATTCTGGCGTCGCTGAAGCTGCAGGGTCTCCTCACCAAACCCCAGGTCGCCTCGCTCACCGAAGACCAGATCGCCAAGGCGCTGGCCCTTGGCGCAAAGGCGGCTGCCGTGACGGTCTCGCGCGCAGGCGCAAATCCGCCTTGGGCGAATGAGATCGGGCTGTAAGGCCTCCGATAGAATGGGCGAGACATTGGTCCGAGCTGCGCAAAAGAGCGATCTTCCTGCGTTGCTCGACCTTTACCAGCATCTTTCACCGGGCGACCAATCTCCAGACTTGCCCGATGCCGAGGCGATATTCGATCAGTTTCTTGCCTATCCCGGCAGCGTTATCGTGCTGTGTGAGATCGGCAACGTCCTCGTTGGCTCATGCGTCTTGGTGGTGATACCAAACCTTACACGGGGTGGCCGGCCCTATGCGCTGATCGAAAATGTCGTGACGCATGGCGATTTTAGAAGGCAAGGGATCGGGAGACGAGTTCTGGACTTTGCAACGGCTCGTGCTTGGCAGGCTGGCTGCTACAAGGCCATGCTGATGACAGGTTCCACAAGGCCGGAAATCCATGCATTTTATCGAAGCGCAGGGTTCGAACCGTCTAAAACCGGTTTTCAAAAGCGGCAACTTGCGGCGAGGGAAGAGAGCTGAATAAGGTGCGACCAATTTCCATGGTCAAACCCGGATCGCCGTTTCCTCTTTCGCTGTCTTGATCACCACCATCGTCACGAAGCGCGCGACATTCGTCTGGTCGCGGAACAGCCGGTCGCACAACGTATCGAACTCCTCCATGTCGGTGAGACGCAGCATCAGCATCACGTCCATATCGCCGGTAATGGCATAGGCATGCGTTATTGCCTCCTCCGCTTTGACGAGGTCGAGAAAGCGGCGCATGTGCTGTTCGCCATGCAGCTTCAGTTCTACAGACACCAGCGCCTTGATGCCGCGCCCGGCCTTTGCCGGATTGAGAATGGCGACGATGCGGTCGATGATCCCGGATTTGGTGAGGCGCTGAACCCGTCGCAGGCAACTGGATGGAGACAGGCCGACCTTGTCCGCCATCTCCACATTGGTAAGCGACGCATCGCGTTGCATGAGGTTGAGAATAGTGCGGTCGATTTTGTCCATGAAACGATCATAAGCATGCGGGAACGGTATGCAATAAAATTGCAGAAATATGCAATCTTTGACCAAAAACGCCGCGGGCCGCGGGCTATAGGATGGTGGTGCCCAAGGAGACACCAATGCCGCTCTTTCAATCCCTACTGCTAAAATCCCGCGAGACGCTTGAGATCTATTGGCTGCTGGTCAAGATCACGGTCCCGATCTCGGTGCTGACCGAGGTCCTGTCTCGATTGGGCCTTGTCGAAGCCATCGCCCCTGCTTTCTCTCCAGCCATGCACGCGGTTGGCCTCCCTCCAGAACTGGGTCTTGCGTGGCTGACGGCTATGCTCGTCGGCATATGGGGTGCGGTGCCCTTGATCTTCACGCTTGTTCCTGTCTCGGAACTCACCACGGCGGATGTCACGGTGTTCTCCGCTCTCGTTCTCTTCGCCCATGGCCTGCCTCTGGAACAGAAGATCATCCAGAAGGCCGGTCCAGGCATGGTGGCAACCACGACGCTTCGTATCCTCGGCGGTTTCGTTTACGCGCTTATTCTCCATCACCTCTTCCAGGCCACCGGTTGGCTTTCAGCGCCCGTCGCTCCGGCATGGGTGCCGGGCGCCGTCACACCAGACTGGTCCGTCTATGTCTGGGGACTGGCCGAAACCATGCTGATGATGCTGGTCGTCCTGCTTCTCCTGTCATGGAGCCTTGAGGTGTTGAAGATCACGGGGATCCTTGGCCTCATGATGAAGGGCATAGAACCTGTGCTGCGACTGGCGGGTATCAAAGGCGAGGCAGGTCATTTGACAGCCATCGGCCTTTTCTTGGGCATTTCCTATGGTGCGGGGCTTTTGATCCGAGAAGCACGATCCGGCGTCATCGCTCCACGTCAGATATTCCTCTCCTGCGTTTTCATGGGCTTCGCTCACAGCATCATCGAGGACACGCTTTTGATGGTATCACTCGGAGCGGATATCTACAGCACCTTGATTGGGCGTGTCGTTTTCGCGATTGGCGCGACAGCAGCGCTGGCACTTGTGCTGGCATCCATATCGGATCGAGCTTTCTTCTCCCGGCTCTTCAGAAGCCAGCCTCAAGGAACGTGAGACGAAACAAAATTCCCCATATAAGCGGCCACAGAAAATCCAATTCGTTGAAATTCTGTGCATCGTGCTGAATATAGGAGCAATCCTTTCCTTCGCGCGTTAGATGCTCTAGCATTCTCGCTTTCACGGAATTCAAAACATGTCTGCTTCATCTTCCTCACCACGGGCGCAGAAGCCGTTCTATGCGTCCTTCGGTTTCCAGGTTTTCGCCGCCATGGTGGTGGGTCTCGTCCTCGGCTACGTCGCCCGGGAAATGGGTCCGACGGAGGCTGGCCCTAACTGGCTGGTCCAGGCGCTTTCCACGGTTGGTTCCATCTTCGTGCAGCTTCTGCGCGCCCTTGTTCCCCTCCTGATCTTCACCGCCATCGTGGCCAGCATCGCCAATCTGCGAGAGTTGAACAATGCAGCGCGGCTGGTCTGGCAGACGTTGCTCTGGTTCGCCATCACGGCACTGATCGCGGTGCTGATCGGCATCACGCTTGGCCTTCTCATCCAGCCCGGTCTCAACACCGGCGTGGAGGCCGCTGCGGCTGCGGCACCGTCCACCACCGGCTCGTGGCTTGATTTCCTTAAAGGTCTCATCCCTTCCAACGTTCTCGGCCTACAGGCTTCAACCAAGGTCACCCAGACGGGTGCCACCACGGCGCTGAACTTCAACGTTCTGCAGATCCTGGTCGTCTCGATTGCGGTTGGCATTGCAGCACTTCAGGTGGGTGAGAAGGCAGAAGCCTTCCTTTCCTTCAATCGGTCGCTGCTCGCCATTACTCGCAAGATGCTCTGGTGGGTCATTCGCCTGACTCCGATCGGGACGATCGGTCTGCTCGGCAATGCGGTCGCAGTTTACGGCTGGGAAGCCCTGGCTTCGCTCGGTTGGTTCTCCGCCGCAATCTATATCGGCCTCGCGATTGTTCTCTTCGTCGTCTACCCGGTGATCCTGGCAGCAAACGGCCTGAACCCGGTGCGCTTCTTTGCAGGCGCATGGCCGGCGATCCAGCTTGCCTTCGTCTCCCGCTCGTCCATCGGCACGTTGCCGGTGACGGAACAGGTGACGGAGCGCAATCTCGGTGTGCCGCGGGAGTATTCCGCCTTTGCCGTTCCGCTTGGCGCGACAACCAAGATGGATGGCTGTGCTGCGATCTATCCGGCGATCTCCGCCATCTTCGTCGCCCAGTTCTATGGCCTGCCGCTCGGCATTCAGGAATATGTACTGATCGTCTTCGTTTCCGTGCTCGGCTCGGCCGCAACGGCGGGTCTGACCGGGGCGACTGTCATGCTGACGCTGACCCTCTCCACGCTTGGCCTGCCGTTGCAGGGTGTTGGCCTGCTGCTGGCGGTCGATCCGATCCTCGATATGGGCCGTACCGCCGTCAATGTTGCCGGTCAGGCGTTGATCCCGACGATTGTTGCCAAGCGTCAAGGCATCCTCGATCAGGCGGCCTACGATCGCCACGAAGGCATCGACGCGCTCGATCCGGCAGCGACGCCCGCGGAATAGGTCCGCTCGTAAGCTTGATAAAAAGCCCGCCCTGCAGCGCAGTCGGCGGGCTTCCTTTTGGACGTTTACGCGTGGTGACTGATCGACGATGAAAGAGCGCTCGGCGGATGGCCGACGATGCGCTTGAAGGCGCGGCTGAAGGCGGCCTGGGAACCATAGCCGAGCTTCACCGCCGCCGTTTCGATCGGCATCCTCTCCTTGCCGATCCATTGCATGGCAAGGCGCATACGCAACTCGGTGAGGTAGCGCACCGGCGTCATGCCGGTCACCTCCAGAAAACGCTCGGCAAAGACGGAGCGCGATGCGCCCATCACGCCGGCCAGTTCGGCCAGCGTCCAGTCGTGACCTGGGTTGTTGTGAATGGCGAGGATCACGCGCCCCAAACGAGGGTCGCGAAGCGCGGCGACCCAGCCGGAGGAATCGCCACAGCCGCATTCCACCCAGGCGCGCACAATGAAGGCGGCGACCACATCGGCAAGCCGTGCTAGGATGCCGGCGAAGCCAGCCCGCGCCTGACGCGTTTCCCGCTCCATCGCTTCCAGCATGGGAAGGAGTTCGGGATAGCGCGCGGTGAGCGTGTTGACGAACATCACTTCGGGCATCAGTCCGGTAATCGGGTGCATGGCCCCAAGATCGAACTCCATGCAGCCGCTGAATACCAGCACGCGCTCTTCGCTGGGCACATCGGGTTCACAGGTCTTGATGGCGCTGACGGAGTTGCAGAGCGGCGCGGCATCCAGTGAACGGATGTTCTTGCAGGCAATGTCAGGATCGGAAAGCAGCGCATGGGGGCCACCCCGCGGCAACAAAACCGCATCGCCCGCATTCATCTTGTGAAGCGTACCGGAGGAGGTGCGAAGATAGACCGGGCCGCAAGCCACGAAATGAAACTGCGCGCGACCTTCCACCTCTCCAAAGGAAAACCCGAAGGGAGCGGAGGCTTCGATGCGGCGATAATCGAGGCCCACAAGCCGCATGCCCATCAACAACTCGCTGATGAGATCAGGTAAGGGCTGATTTCCGGACGTATGATCAAGCATGGCGGATTTTATGGCATGGATCGTCCGGAAAGTCGAGTCTATGCTTTGCCATCCTCTCCTCCCAAAGGACATACAGATGAACCCGACACCTAACTCCCTGCCCGCCGCGGACGGCCCCGAGGCGCCCGCATGGGGCGCCGTCATATCCATGGCGCTTGGCGTCTTCGGGCTGGTCACCGCAGAGTTTCTGCCAGCAAGCCTCCTCACGCCCATTGCCGCAGACCTCGGCATCACCGAAGGTGCAGCCGGTCAGGCGGTCACTGTCACCGCCGTTGTCGGCATGGTGGCGAGCCTGTTGATCACTTCCCTCGCGCGCAATATCGATCGCCGTCACCTGATGATGATCTTCTCAGGCCTCCTCGTTATCTCCAACCTGATGGTCGCCGCGGCTCCCGGCCTGAGCGTACTCCTGATCGGACGCTTGCTGCTTGGCGTGGCGCTCGGTGGCTTCTGGGCAATGTCCACCGCGATCGTCATCCGGTTGGTCCCTGCGGCCAGCGTGCCACGCGCGCTTTCGATGATCTTCAGCGGTGTTTCCGGTGCAACCATCGTCGCGGCACCCGTTGGCAGCTATGTGGGTGAACTTGCTGGCTGGCGCTTCGTCTTCGTTCTGACGGCGCTGCTCGGCGTGGCCGCTTTGTTCGCGCAGTTTGTCACCCTGCCGAAGCTTGCGCCGACAGGTACCAGCAGCATCAAGACGCTTGGCACTGTGCTGAAGAGACCTGGTATTGCGCTCGGTCTTGTTGCGGCAACACTGGTTTTCGGCGGCCATTTTGCCTTCTTCACCTATCTGCGTCCCTATCTGGAAGCGGATATCGGTGCGGGCATCGGCATGGTTTCCGCCCTGCTGCTGGGCTTCGGATTGGCCAACTTCGTCGGCACCCTCGTTGCCGGATCGCTGATCAGCCGCAGCCTGAAAATGTCGCTGGCAGCACTTCCCCTTTTCATGGCGTTGATTGCAGTGCTCCTGGTAACGACAGCGCCGCCTCTGCCGCTTGCCGCAGTGCTCGTCGCCTTCTGGGGCTTCCTCTTCGGCGCCGTACCGGTCGCCTGGTCCACTTGGCTGGCGCGCACCATCCCGGATGAAGCGGAAAGCGCTGGCGGCCTCCTCGTCGCCTCCATCCAATTCGCCATTGCCATGGGTGCGGCAGTTGGCGGCATCATCTTCGATCTCAGCGGCGCAATCAGCGTCTTCGGCACCAGCGGACTCATTCTCGCACTCGCCGCAATTGGCATCATGGTCGGTGTGAGGTCACAGCCTGAGGCCAGCATGGCGTGAGGAAAGCCAAAACTGACATCGCAAGCCGGGGGAATCTTCCCCGGCCTGTGCCATGGGCCAGCATGTTCACTAAAGTCATGCCGGACTACCGCCCGAACTCGATGACGCTTGAAGCTCACTGGAGAACCGAGATCATCGCGTTATGTTGGATGCTCCCAAAAATCTCGCAGTCGATTTTCGCGGGATAAGGGTCGGGGCGGATACCAAAATACGGTTTTCGCGCGGGGCGGTGGTTTGAGTGAGCAATTCCAAAGCGTGCGACGCAATCTGGTCGAAGGGAACGCGCAATGTCGTCAGAGGCGTCGAAAGATGGCTAACGATGGGAATGTCGTTATAGCCGATGAGCGAAATGTCGTCGGGAACGGATAGACCCATCTTGTTCAGCGCAGAGAGCGCGCCGATCGCCGTATTGTCATTGACGGCAAAAATCGCTGTGGGTCGACAGTCGAGCGCCATGAGTGTCTGCACCGCTTCGGCGCCTGACTGGATGCCGAATGTCGATGGGACAATGAGTGCGGGATCGACCGAAATGGATGCCTCGGCAAGCGCCTGTTTATATCCTTCGACACGTCCGGTGGCGCTGGAGGCGTAACCCGGTCCGGCAATCACGCCGATCCGTTGATGTCCGAGATCAAGCAAATGGCGTGTCGCCAGATATCCACCCAGGCGATCATCGCCAACGGCTGAGAGGCTATGATGATCCGTTCGCAACGCCAGCACATAGGGTACGCCACGCTCGTTAAGTTCATCCGGGAAGGTGTCGTCGTCCCGTGCCGTTGAAAGAATAAGCCCGTCGACACCGCGGTTGAGCAGCGATTCCGCGGCCACGCGATCCGCCTCCGGATTATCTTCCGTCGTCGCCACGATGGCGAAACGACCGGTGCGGGCACAGGCTTTGACGATTGCCTCATAAAGCATCGCCATCACCGTATCGGTGAGCCGAGGTACGATGACGCCGATCGTCATCGTATTGCCGCGCCGCAGACTGGCTGCGGAGACATCCCTCACGTAGCCCAGTTCCGCGGCAATTTTCCGTACGCGCCGTGCCGTCTCGCTGTCGGACCGCGGAAGCCGTTCGTCCAGAATGCGCGATACGGTCGATTTCGATACGCCTGCAGCAGCCGCCACACTGTGAACCGTTACTCGCGGCTGACGCGAACGCTCTCTTGATTCCATGTGTGTTTTTCCATTCCAGCTCTGGTGCTGAGCACTCAAACATCACATTGCACGAAAAACGCCGTTGACTCCAGAACAATAAAGATCGATAACGGGAACGTTCCCATTAACGATCCCAACTGCTGATCGATAGAGGACAGCAGCTGATAAGGAGGAGAAATCAGATGCAACCCATGGATCTTCGTGGCCTGAGCCCGGCACCCGTCACCGCTTTCACCCGTGATGGCGAAGTGGACTACGCAGCCAATGCAAAAATCGCCAAGTGGTTGGCCTCGATGGACGGCGTAAAGAGCCTCGTCATTCTCGGTCATGCCGGCGAGGGCACTTTCCTGACGGAAGACGAACGTCTCGAACTCATCCGTGTTTATGTCGACGCTGTTGATGGGGAAATCCCGATCATCGCGGGTATTACCGGTGAGGGCACACGTGTTGCCGCAGCAGAAGCCAAGAAGTGCAGGGCTGCCGGTGCTACCGGCGCACTCGTCTATCCCAACCACGGTTGGCTGCGTTTTGGCTTCCAGAAGGGCGCTCCGCAGGATCGCTACAAGGCGATCTGGGAGGAATCCGGTCTTCAGGAAATCCTCTTCCAATATCCAGATGTGACGAAAGCCTCTTACGATCTCGATACGCAGCTGGCCATTGCCACCCAGCCGGGCGTTGTCGCCACGAAGAACGGCGTGCGCAATATGAAGCGCTGGTATGTCGAAATTCCTGAACTCAAGAAGGCCAATCCGAACTTGCAGGTTTTGAGCTGCCATGACGAATGGCTGCTTCCGACCATGTTCGATGTCGACGGTCTTCTCGTCGGTTATGGCAACATAGCGCCGGAACTCCTGGTCGATCTGATCAAGGCTGGTAAAGCACAGGATTATCCGAAGGCCCGCCAGATTTTCGAGCGGCTGCTACCGGTAACGCGCGCCGTCTACCATCGCGGTTCTCACATGGAAGGTACGGTCGCCTTGAAGCTCGGTCTCGTGCATCGCGGCATTCTGGATCACGCGACAATCCGCGAGCCGCTGAAGAACCTTGGTGAGAAGGCCGAGCAGGAGATTTTCGCCGCTTTTGAAGCCGCTGGTATTGGTCGCGTCGAGCAGCTTCTTGCTGCCGAATGATTGTCACGCCGTCTCGGCATTGGTGGGGACGGAAAACACTTGGAGACGGATCGGCAGTCCAGCCGATTCGGCTCCCCTGATTGAGGTCTGACAGCAACGTCGTAGAAAGAAGCAGAAGAGCAGGAACAAGGTCGCCGTCGGGAGAGAGCGGCAAGGGTGAGGAGGAACTCAATGAATATCATGCAGCCCGTAAAGGGCAACACGAAGGCCCTTGCGGATCCGCAGGCCGATATCAGCGCCAGGTTGGAACGTCTTCCGATTACCAGAGAAGTCTTCTGGGCGCGCAACATCGTCGGAGCGGCAACGTTTTTCGACGGCTACACGGTGATTGCAATCGCCTATGCCATGCCCGTTCTCGTGCGCGAATGGGGGCTTACCCCTGCCCAGACGGGCATGATCCTGTCGATGGGATATCTCGGTCAGCTGATCGGCGCGATCTTGTTTGGCTGGCTTGCTGAAAAGGTCGGGCGCCTGAAAGTGCTGCTCTTCACCATTCTTCTTTTCGTCAGCATGGATGTGGCCTGCCTCTTTGCCGCTGGTGCCGGAATGATGATGGCCTTCCGCTTCGTTCAGGGGATTGGAACCGGCGGCGAAGTGCCGGTTGCCAGCGCCTACATCAACGAGTTGATTGGCTCGAAAGGACGTGGCCGTTTCTTCCTGCTCTACGAAGTGATGTTCCTGCTCGGCCTCGTGGGCGCCGGTCTGATCGGTTACTTCATGGTGCCGGTCTATGGTTGGAAAGCCATGTTCGTCGTCGGTCTGGTTCCTGCCATCCTGATGATCCCGCTGCGTTGGTTCTTGAAGGAATCGCCCCGCTGGCTTGCCGCGAATGGCCGCTATGACGAAGCCGACGCCATCGTCTCTCGCATGGAGGAAAGTGTACGCGCATCCGGCAAAGAGCTTCCTGAGCCGCGCATCGTGGCAACGCCTGTGAGACGCAAGTCCGACTGGAAAGAACTGTTCCAGGGCATCTATCTGAAGCGGACGCTCTCGATCTGGGCGATGTGGTTCTGCGCCTACATGGTGGCAAATGGAACAATCACCTGGTTGCCGACGCTCTATCGCCAGACCTTCAACCTGCCTCTCGAAACCAGCATCCTCTATGGCTTTATGACCTCTGCTGCTGGCGTCGTCGCAGCTGTCATATGCGCCCTGCTGATCGATAAGGTCGGGCGGAAACGCTGGTATGCTGGCGCCTTGCTTCTTGCTCCGGTACCGCTCGTCATTCTCGCATGGCTTGGCGCGACCTCGCCAGTGCAGGTGCTGATCCTGGCGGGTCTCGCCTACGCCATCGTGCAGACGGTCACTTTCTCGCTCTACCTCTATTCGGCGGAAATCTACCCGACCCGTATGCGTGCAATCGGTACCGGCACGGGTAGCGCCTGGCTGCGTCTCGGCTCTTCCGCTGGCCCGATGCTTGTCGGCTTCGTCATGTCGTCCTTTGGTATTCAATATGTCTTCGCCACCTTCGCCATCATCTTGATTATCGGTGCCATCGTGACGATGCTGTTTGCGGTGGAAACCAAGGGCAAGGTTCTTGAGGAACTGTCGCCGTAAAACGGTTCCTCAGCCTGACGACGCAAAAAAGCCGGGATCGACGTCCCGGCTTTTTTCGTAATGGATCAGGCTCTTTAAGCGGAAGCCAGCCCTGCCAGCGCCTTGACCAACCCTTGGGTCGAGCTGTCGTGATCGGCCGCACTTTCCTTGCCTTCCACCACGGGCAGCAGGCCGGTTGCCAGTTCCTTGCCGAGCTCCACGCCCCACTGGTCGAAGGAGTTGATGCGGAAGAGCACGCCTTCGACGAAGACGCGGTGTTCGTAGAGCGCAATCAGGCGTCCGAGTGCGAAAGGCGTCAGCTTGTCATAGACGAAGGTGATCGACGGGCGGTTGCCGGTGAAGACGCGGTGCGGCGCGATGAAATCCGCCTTCTTGTCGTCCATGCCCTTGGATGTCAGCTGTGCTTTGGCTTCCGCCAGCGTACGACCCTTCATCAACGCTTCGGACTGGGCAAGGCAATTGGCGATCAGCAGCTGATGCTGATGGCGCAGTTCCTTCTCGAAGCCGTTGGCGGCGATCATGAACTCGGCGGGAATGATGCTCGTGCCCTGGTGGATCAGCTGGTAGAAGGCGTGCTGGCCATTGGTGCCGGGTTCGCCCCAGACGACCGGGCCGGACTGGCCGTCTACCGGCGTGCCGTCGATGGTCACACCCTTGCCGTTCGATTCCATGTCGAGCTGCTGCAGATAGGCAGGGAAGCGCGACAGCCGCTGGTCATAGGGCAGGATAGCGCGTGTCGGGTAGTTCAACACGTTGCGATGATAAAAGCCGATCAGGCCAAGCAGCATCGGCAGGTTCTGGCGGAACGGCGCCTCGCGGAAATGCTTGTCCATCGCATGCGCGCCGTCGAGGAACTCGCCGAATTTTTCCGGGCCGATGGCGATCATCAGCGGCAGGCCAATGGCCGACCAGATGGAGTAACGTCCGCCAACCCAGTCCCAGAAACCGAAAATCCGGTCGCTGTCGATACCGAAGGCAGCGACCTTGTCGAGCGCTGTGGAAACCGCGCAGAAGTGATGCTTGACGGCCTCTTCACCCAGCGCATCGGCGATGAACTTGCGGGCAGTCGCCGCGTTCGTCATCGTTTCGATGGTGGTGAAGGTCTTGGAAGCGATGATGAAGAGCGACGTTTCCGGGTTGATCAGCTTCAGCGTGTCGGCAATGTGAGCGCCATCGATGTTGGAGACGAAATGCGAGCGGGGACCGTCATGGAAAGGCGCAAGAGCAAGCGTTGCCATGACTGGGCCAAGATCCGAGCCACCAATGCCAATATTGATGACGTCGGTGATCTTCCTGCCGGTTGCGCCCTTGAGCGAGCCGGAGCGGATCGCATCGGCAAACTTGCCCATGGCGGAAAGAACGTCGTTCACATCCGGCATCACGTCCTTGCCGTCGACGAGCACGGGCGTGTTCGAACGGTTGCGAAGAGCAGTATGGAGAACGGCGCGCCCTTCGGTGAAATTGATCTCCTTGCCGGAGAACATCTCTTCGCGCTTTTGCGCCACACCGCCTTCGGCTGCGAGCGTTTCGAGCAGCGCCAGAATGTCGTCATTCACGGCACATTTGGAGTAATCCATCAAAAGGTCGTCGAAGCGGGCGCTGAAGCGTTCGAAGCGCTCACCATCTGCGGCAAAGGCGGCTCGAATGTCCGTCGCGTTGGTGCTGGCGGCTGTGGATTTCAGGGTCTCGACGATGGCCTGCATGGAAAGCTCCTCATGCTCCGTGGAAGGATGAGGAAACTATTCTCTTTCATCGGGCCAAATCAAGGCGTGTTCGGCTGAATTATTCCAAACGACGCCAATCAGTTAGCCAGCTTTCTCAGTTCACGGCGCAGGATCTTGCCGACATTGGTCTTCGGCATTTCGGCGATGAACTCGATATGTTTGGGCCGCTTGTAGTTGGTCAGGCCCTCGGCGCAGAAAGCTTTCAGTTCCGCCGCGGTCAAAGACTGGTCTTTCTTGACCACATAGAGCTTCACCGCTTCGCCGGAATGCTCGTCGGGCACGCCGACAGCGGCGCATTCCTGCACACCCGGATGGGCCGCCGCCACTTCTTCGATCTCATTCGGATAGACGTTGAAGCCGGAGACTAGGATCATGTCCTTCTTGCGGTCGACGATCTTGGTGAAGCCGCGTTCATCCATCACACCCATGTCGCCGGAGCGGAAGAAACCGTCCGGTGTCATCACCTTGGCGGTTTCGTCCGGACGCTGCCAGTAACCGGCCATCACCTGCGGACCGCGAATGCAGATTTCGCCGACTTCGCCAATCGGCAGGCTGTTGCCGTCATCGTCGCGAATATCGATATCGGTGGACGGAACAGGAAGACCAATCGTGCCGCTGAAGTCGTTCAGGTCAAGGCAGTTCACCGTGGCGACCGGCGAGGTCTCCGAAAGGCCGTAACCTTCGCTGATCGCCGTGCCGGTAATCGAGAACCAGCGTTCGGCCACCGGGCGCTGCACGGCCATGCCGCCACCCAGAACCAGCACCAGTGAGGAAAAGTCCAGCTTGCGGAAATCCTCATTGTTCATCAGCGCGTTGAACAGCGTATTGATGCCCGGAAAGACATGCGCCTTGTAGCCTGACAATTCCTTGACGAAGCCGGGAATATCGCGCGGATTGGCAATCAGCAGGTTGTGTCCCCCAAGCGCAATGCCCATCAGCGAATTCACCGTCAGCGCGAAGATATGATAGAGCGGCAGGGCGCAGACGAAATTCAGTACCTCAGGCCGGTTCTTTCGGGCAAAGACCGGCTCCATCCACAGCGCGATCTGCGCCTTGTTGGCCAGAAGATTGGCATGGGTGAGAACCGCGCCCTTGGAAATGCCGGTCGTACCGCCGGTATATTGCAGAAAGGCGACATCGTTGCGGGTCAGATTGACGGGTTTCAGCGTCGTATTGCGCGCCTGTTTCAGCACGCTCTTGTAGCTGATCGCCTGCGGAAGCGCATAAGGAGGAACGAGCTTCTTGACCTTGCGCACCACAAGATTGACGATGTGACCCTTGAAGCCCAGAAGATCGCCCATGGTCGCGACGATCACATGCTTCACATCGGTTTTCGGCAGCGCCTGTTGCACCACATGGGCAAAGTTTTCCAGAACGAACAGCGCTTTCGCACCGGAATCCTTCAACTGATGTTCGAGTTCACGCGGGGTGTAGAGCGGATTGACGTTCACGACCGTCAGGCCAGCGCGCAGGATCGCGTAGGTCGCAACCGGGTTCTGCAGAATATTCGGCATCATCACCGCGACGCGGTCACCCTTCTGCAGACCGATGCTTTGCAGCCAGCCGCCAATGGCGCGCGTCTGTTCTTCAAGTTCGCGATAGGTGATGGACTTTCCCATGCTGGAAAAAGCCTTGCGATCGGCAAACTGCTTGCAGCTTCGTTCCAGGAGCTCGGCAAGCGAGGTGTAGCCGAGATCGGGCAATTCCACCGGTATGCCCTGCGGATAAGATGCAAGCCATGGCCGCTGCACGGCACGAGGCTCCTGACGAATCGCACTTGTATCGCTCATTGCTTTCCTCCCACGCTGCTCCTCGCAACCGTCCTCGGCATCCTTATCCACCTGAAGGGTCCTCATCCATCAGATTGTCTGCCGTCCTCGGCCACGAGGGTAGATGATGCTCCCGAAGTCATCTACTCACTTCAGCGTAATTAACTCTAACGTAAACGTCAACTCTTCCGGATCACCAGCCGCGTGCTCTTGGAAATTTGCGTTTTGACTTTAATCCTGAATTGCGCAATCAACAAACTGACGTCGATGATGGATGTTTTTGATGACAGAGGTTGCAGCGCTACAACTGAATGGAATCGGCAAGGTCTTTGCCGGCTTGCCCGTTTTGAAAGATATCGATCTTTCAGTATCGAAGGGTGAGATCATTTGCCTGGTCGGCCGCTCAGGCTGCGGCAAGTCCACGCTGCTGCGCATCATCGCCGGTGTCGAGACGCCGGACGCGGGCAGCGTGCGTATGAATGGCATCGAGATTGCTGGCCCTTCCCGGTTCGTCGAACCGGAAAAGCGCCGCATCGGCTTCGTCTTTCAGGATTATGCGCTGTTTCCCCATCTGACCGTCGAGCAGAATGTTGCCTTCGGGCTGAAAGGAATGCCACGAAAAGAGGCGCGCGCGCGCACCGCAGAGATGCTGGAGCATGTTCGCCTGTCGGATCTTGCCAAACGATATCCGCACACGCTTTCCGGCGGCGAACAGCAGCGTGTGGCGCTTGCTCGCGCCTTGGCCCCGAAACCTGAAATTCTGCTCATGGATGAGCCATTCTCCAACCTTGACCGCGGCCTGCGCGACAGCGTGCGCGAAGAAACGATAGGCCTGTTGCGCGCCCTTCAGACCACTGCGATCATGGTGACGCATGATCCGGAAGAAGCGCTTTCGGCCGGCGACCGCGTCGTTCTCATGCAGTCCGGCCATGTCGTCCAATCGGGGACAGGCTATGACCTGCACGACCGCCCCGTCAGCCGCTATGCCGCCGATTTCTTCTGTGCCTTCAACAAAGTGGAAGGGACGGTCAAAAACGGACATGTGGAAACGCCCATTGGCCGGTTCTTCCATGGCGGCGATTTGAAGGAAGGGGCGCCTGCTCTCGTCTATATTCGTCCCGCTGAGATCGAAGTGCAGGGTGCCGACAGCATGTCTCACGCCAATCTTCTCTTAGGTCAGGTGTCGGGCCGCATGTTCATGGGCGAGATCGAGCAGCTGTCGATCAGCGTTCCGGGTTTGCAGCGGGATCTGCGCGTGCGTAGCATGAAGCGCACACCGATCGATGTTACGGACGTTCGTTTTGCAGTTGACCCTCAGCAGGTGCTGATATTTACCCAGGATTGAAATCCGAAAAATCGCTTCGGAAAATCCCATCATTTTCAACTCAAAGTGAACATTTCGGCTAATTGCCCATCAGATTAAACTTGATTTACATTATCATGTATGGTCAGTGCCTTCGACATCATTCAAGTCCGAAGGGGAGATAGATGGGTTTTTTCAATACCAAAAATATTGCACTTCTGGCCGGCGTCGCCGGAGCGGTATTCGCCGGCGCAGCCAATGCCGCGGAAATCAACATCTACACCACGCGTGAACCAGCTCTCGTTCAGCCACTGCTGGATGCCTTCAGCAAGGAAAGCGGCGTAAAGGTCAACACCGTCTTCATGAAGGATGGTCTTGCAGAGCGCGTGCTGAGTGAAGGCGCAAGCTCCCCAGCCGATATTCTGATGACGGTAGATGCCGGCAATCTCGTCGACCTCGTCGAAAAGGGTGTCACCCAGCCGGTCGAGTCCAAGGTTCTGACCGAGTCCGTTCCCGCAGAACTGCGGGACGCAAAGGGCAACTGGTTCGCGCTCTCCATGCGTGCCCGCGTCCTTTACGCCGCCAAGGATCTCGACCTGACGACCTTCAACTACGAAGATCTGGCCGATCCGAAGTGGAAGGGCAAGGTTTGCATTCGCTCCGGCCAGCACCCGTACAACACCGCACTCTTTGCCGATTACATCGCCCATTACGGCGCTGAAAAGACCGAAGCCTGGCTGAAAGGCGTCAAAGACAACCTTGCCCGCAAGGCTGGCGGTGGCGACCGTGACGTTGCCAAGGACATCCTCGGCGGCATTTGCGACATCGGTCTGGCAAACTCCTACTATGTCGGCCTGATGCGCTCCGGCAAGGGCGGCGAAGAGCAGGTCAAGTGGGGCGAAGCGATCAAGGTCATTCTTCCGACCTTCAAGGACGGTGGCACCCAGGTGAACATCTCCGGTGCGGCAGTTGCCAAGAACGCGCCGAACAAGGCCGATGCCGTGAAGCTTCTCGAGTACCTCGTCTCCGACGAAGCGCAGAAGATCTATGCTGAAGCCAACTTCGAATATCCTGTGAAGCCAGGCGCATCACTGAATGAGGTCGTTGCATCCTTCGGCACACTGAAGATCGACCCGACGCCGTTGACGGAAATCGTCTCCCACCGCAAGCAGGCGAGCGAACTGGCTGACAAGGTCGGCTTCGACAACTAAGGCTTAGGCCTCGGATCAGGGGTCTGGCATAGGCATGACAAGGCGCCCGTTCACGCGGGCGCCTTCACCTTTTTTCAGTATATCGATATTTCATGCACGATAAGGCTTGAGTACCCGCATGGTTTCAGACAGCGCCAGTCCCACGACGATGAAGGCCAGACCGAGATTCCATGCGAATGTCTGGTGGCTGGTGGCATCGGCGGTGATTGCGGGGCTTGCCCTTCTGCCAGTGGCAGCATTGGTGACGGAAGCCATGCAGGGCTCGACGGGGCTGTGGGCACATCTTCGCGATACGGTGCTGGCAACTGCCTTGCCGGACACGCTGATTTTGCTTCTCGGCGTCGGGATTCTCGCAGGTGTGCTGGGTACAGCGTCCGCCTGGCTCGTCGCAGCGCATGATTTTCCAGGGCGCGGCTTCCTAGAATGGGCGCTGCTCCTGCCGCTCGCCATGCCCACTTACATCATGGCTTACGCCTATCTCGATATTCTCCACCCGCTGGGTCCCGTCCAGGGGGCCGTGCGCTGGCTGCTTGGCTATTCCAGCCCGCGGGAGTTTCGCCTTCCCGATATACGCTCCATGACGGGATGCATCCTGCTGCTCGGCTTCGTGCTCTATCCTTATGTCTATATTCCCGTGCGAGCCATGTTCCTGACCCAGGCCGGCAATCTGCTCGAGGCTGCGCGGCTTCTGGGCACGTCTCGCAGATCGCTCTTCCTGCGGGTGGCCGTCCCCTTGGCGCGTCCAGCAATCGCTGTTGGCATCAGCCTGACCTTGATGGAAGCGTTGAACGATATCGGCGCGTCGGAATTTCTTGGCGTTCGCACCCTGACGGTGTCGATCTACACCACCTGGGTGACGAAGTCGGATCTGCCGGGAGCAGCGCAGATCGCCCTTTGCATGCTGGTGTTGGTCGTGGGCCTTGTGGCGCTGGAGCGCTGGGCGCGGCGCAGGCAGCGCTACTCGCTCTCCGCCCAGAAAAGCAGAACGCTCGAACCGCTCAGGATCGAAGGCGTCTGGGGTTGGCTTGCTTTTGCGCTTGGCAGCCTGCCGATCCTGATCG
This sequence comes from Agrobacterium sp. CNPSo 3708, assembly GCF_028674915.1. Lineage (NCBI taxonomy): Bacteria > Pseudomonadati > Pseudomonadota > Alphaproteobacteria > Hyphomicrobiales > Rhizobiaceae > Agrobacterium > Agrobacterium sp. CNPSo 3708. The sequence continues at coordinate 350,205 of NZ_JAQZSF010000001.1, read as the reverse complement.
GCTTTGCCGGACCCGCACTCTATCTTATTACGCAGGCATGGACGCGCTATCAGTTCAGCGGTGTTTCCGCGCGCTTCCAATCCGAGGCCGTGAACACGATCGTTTTTGCCGGACTTGCCACCCTCGTCACATTGTTTCTCGGACTTGTGGTCGCTTATGCCATGCGCATCGTGCCGGGCAGGGCGTCCCTATGGTCTTTCCGGCTGGCGACGGTCGGCTATGCAGCGCCCGGAACCGTGATCGCCATCGGCGTGCTGATCGCTCTTGGCGGCTTCGACAGGTTTGTCGATCAAGCCATGCAGAGTTGGTTCGGCATCTCCACCGGGCTTCTGCTGATCGGCAGCGGGGCCGCCTTGATCTTTGCCTATACAGCGCGGTTCCTGACGATCGCCGCGGGCGGGATCGACGCTGGCTTGAGCCGCATTCCTCTCTCCTTCGATCACGCATCGCGCACTTTGGGGCGTGCGCCCGGCGCAACCTTCCGCCATGTGCATCTGCCGCTATCCAAGGCTGCCATGGCGGCCGCAGGCCTGCTGGTCTTCGTCGATTGCGTCAAGGAGCTACCGGCAACGCTGCTTCTACGACCTTTGAACTTCGAGACTTTCTCGACGCAGCTTTATGGCGAGGCGGCGAGGGGGACCTATGAGGAAGCTTCGATTGCCGCCCTCGCCATCGTGCTGATCGGTATTCTCCCGGTGATCCTGCTGGCCCGCGTCGGCAAGCCGAAGGCGGCGTCACACGCGATCTGACGTCACCATCTCACGCAAATGCGAGCACGCATCCCCGTGCGGCCTGGGAACGATTTTTCCGTGATTGGGTTAATTCTGCATCAACGCACTCGAGAGGAGATTTATCATGCTTCACCATGAACCCCGTGCCGGTCAGGACCCATATGTCAAGGATACCCCGAGCTTTATCGCGAGCGATAAGGTCGAAGGTACGAACGTCTATGGCGCGGACGGCAAGAAGATCGGCTCGATCGAACGCATCATTCTCGAAAAGCGCGGCGGCCGCGTTGCTTACGCCGTCTTGAGCTTCGGTGGCTTCCTCGGCATCGGCGACGAGTACTATCCGCTGCCTTGGGAAAAGCTCCATTACGATGAAGAGCTTGATGGCTACCGCGTCGATCTGACGAAGGAACAGATCGAAAATGCGCCACGCTTCGCCGAACGCGAAGACGACAGCTGGTATGGCCGCGAGGACCGCAAGGTCTACGATTACTACGGCATTCCGCCATATTGGATGTAAAAACATCACACGATAAACGGCTCCGAAAGGGGCCGTTTTTCTGTGCGGACTGAACGTAAAGAGGTAGTGCTGTCGAAGGGCTTTGGTGGGATCACTAAAGCCCCTGGTTCCAGCTCTAGAGCCCCGAGTCTTACCCGTATGCACATTGTCCTCGGGCGGCGCCCGGGGACGGCAGAAGGAGGATGACGAGAACTCCGACAGCATAAAGGCCGCTCAGTGCGGCCTCCGTGTGGTTGCTTCCGACACTGCGTCTTCAAAGCAGCGGCGTGCTTCTTCAGGCGTCTTGCGTCCGTCGAGTGCTGCGCGGCATGCGCTGCGTGCTCGGACGAAATTTAGCCCACGGGTGTGCGGCCAGTTTTCGGTAAGTAGCGTCAGCGCATCGAAAGGTCCGGAGATCACGTTCCGGCTATTCTTGTCAAAGATGACTTCGACAGGTTCTGTCCATATGGTCTGCTTCATTGAACACCTCCCTAACAACCCAAGCTAACGCGTCATGCATTGGCTCGGTTCCCGTTAGTGAGACTATTCCGATGCGCCCGATTTTACAACCGGGAGCTTAGCATCAACGAAAGCCGAAGAAAGACAGGATCGCAAGAACGATAACGACCAGGCCGACGATATAGATGATCTGATTCATGGGTTGCCTCCGCTGGGAGCCGGCTGTGCCGGCGCTTCAAATCTGTCACCATAACGTGAAGAGAGGCCGCAAGTTCCCGAGGAAGGCGTATTTTCGGTTGTGGGCGAGCAAATCGCGTGCGTTGTTTTACGTCTCCAGCGTGAACTGAACGACGTCGATCCGGCCGCCTCTGAAGCCCGCCGCGCAATAATGAAGATAATATTGCCACATGCGACGGAAGCGCTCGTCAAAGCCCATTGGCTGGATTCGTTCCCAATTGGCGATGAAGGCACGATCCCAAAGCATCAGCGTCCGGTCGTAGTCCTGGCCGAAGCGCAGCTCATCGGTGACTGAAACGCCTTCGCGTGCTGCGGCCTGGCGGAATGCGGTGATGGAGGGGAGCATACCACCGGGGAAGATGTAGGTCTGGATGAAATCGGCGTTGCGGCGGTACTGGTCGAAGAACGGCTCGTCGATGGTGATGACCTGCACGACGGCCTTGCCACCAGGCGCCAGCAGTTCCCGCACCCGCTTGAAGTACACCGGCCAGTTCTCCTCGCCGACGGCTTCGAACATCTCGATGGAGACGATCTTGGAGTAGGTGCCTTGGCAATCGCGGTAATCCTCCAGCCGGATGTCGCTGCGCTCTGACAAGCCTGCCTTGGCAAGCCGGTTGCGCGCATAGGCGGCCTGCTCCTGAGAGAGCGTCAGTCCGGTGACACGGCAGCCTGTCTTTGCCATGGCATATTCGGCAAAGCCGCCCCAACCGCAACCGATCTCCAGCACGTGGTCGTCGGGCCCGATCTGCAACTCTTCAACGATCCGGTCGTATTTGGCGTTCTGCGCGTCAGCCAGCGTCTGGCCGGGTTGTGTAAAGAGCGCGGAAGAATAGGTCATGGTCTCATCGAGCCATGCGCCGTAGAAGCGATTGCCGAGATCATAGTGGAACGCGATGTTGCGGCGGCTTCCAGACTTGGAGTTGCGGCGCAGACGATGGCGCAGATAGTCGATGGTTGCCGTCAGCCGTGACGGCTGCGAAAGCGACAGCCAGCTTTTTTCGTTGGCAACAGCGAGTTCCAGCAGTGAGGAGATATCCGGGCTGTCCCAGTCACCATCCATGTAGGCGCGTGCAAAACCCATATCGCCACCAGTTACCAGGCGACGAACCAACCGACCTCGGTTCAGGCAAATGACCCCATGCGGTCCGGACTCCTTGCCTTGCAACACATATTCCTGCCCGCCGGGAAAAACGAGCGTCAGACGTCCATGCGTCAATCCGCTCAGTCTCCGGCAGATCATCCTTTGCCAGAAAGGGGCTGCGTGAAGGAGAAGCGGGCGCGTTTCCTGTTCAGCGTGGCTCATTTTTCATGCCTCCCATGATTGCGGCGTTTTGGCGGGGACGGAGCTCGCAATGCGGCTCTCAGCGGCCTTGTGACGATAAAGTGGATTGCCCTTGGCCCAGAGGAGAAGGGCTTCCCAGTGGATGGCGCCCATGATCTTGAGCGTCATCAGCGGATGGGACAGAAAACATCTGGCAAGCGCGCCATCCGTCAAAGGACGGCGTTTGCCGGCGAAGGAGGCAAACAGCAATTCGCCCTCGGCATCGCGCTCGTTGATGGCAACCCGCACCATCTCCTGTGGCGGATCGATGCGGAAATCATAGGTGCACTCCATCGGCACGAAGGGCGACACATACATTTCCTTGTCGCAGGCATGCCGGACGGTGCCGTCAGCGCCTTGCGGAGTGGGAATGATATAGGTGTGGCGCTCGTGGAAGGTGTTGCAGACCTCATAGAGAATGGCGACCAGCCGGTCGTTCTCACGCCGGTCACGGCAGAAATAGACCGTCAGCGGATTGAAGACATAGCCGAAGATGCGCGGATAGCAGAGCATTTCGACACGCAGCTCTTCAAGCGGCACATCGATATCAGCCTCGCCAAGCCTCGTCCGGCACCAGTCCTTCAGCGCGCCCTTTTCACCGATGCCGTGGTCCTTGTCGTGAAAGCTGAAGATCGAAAAGCGATTATGGGCAAAGAGCCGCATCGTCTGATCGACAAGCGGCAATTCATCCAGGTCGAGAAGCAGCGAAAAAACGCGGTAACGCAGCTTGTGCGGGCGCGGACGATGGCGCGCATGCACAACATCGCCGGCGTAGATCGCGGAGCGCAACGTCATCAGACGCGCTCCTCGACGGGCGACATGAAGATTCGACCGGATTCGTTTTCCACCGTCCAAGGTCGTTTGACGCCGCCCAACGCTTCTGCGACCGCAAGGCCGGACTGAATGCCATCCTCATGGAAGCCGCTGCCGAAATGCGCGCCGCAGAACCAGGTGTTGCGACGGCCCTGTAGCGACCACAGGCTCTTCTGTGCCGCCATCGCCTTGGTATCAAAAAGTGGGTGGGTATAATCGAAGCTCTGGATCACCTTGGCCGGATCGACGGCGCGGGAGGGGTTGAGCGTGACGAAGAGCGGTGTTGCAGGATCGATAGGCTGGAGCTTGTTCATCCAGTAGGTGACGCAAAGCGCCTCCGTACCGCGCGATCCCGGCTCGCTGAGATAGTTCCAGCTCGACCAGACGGCCTTGCGCTTCGGCATCAGGCGCTCATCGCTGTGAAGGACGGCCGTGTTGTTCGTATATTCGAATGCCCCGAGGAGGGCCTGCTCATGATCGTCAGCGTCGGCCAGAAGCGACAAGGCATCATCCGCATGCGTGGCGATCACCACATCATCGAAAACCGAGACATCGCCTGCGCGGTCGACGACGGTCACGCCCTCGGGCGTGCGACGGATGGCGGCCACCGGGCTTGAAAGGCGCACCGTTCCGCGAAACTCGGCAAGCACGCGCGACACATATTCCCGGCTTCCGCCTTTGACAGTCCGCCATTGCGGGCGGCCGGAAAGCTGGACGAGGCCATGATTGACGAAAAAGCGAATGAAGGCGTGCAGCGGATAATCGCGCATGTCGTTGGCGGTCATCGACCAGATCGCAGCCCCCATCGGCAGCAGATGATCGTCGATGAAGCCTGCCGAATAGTTGTTTCGATCGAGATAGGCGCCGAGACTGACGCCGCGCAGGCTCTCGTCTTTCAGAAGATCCGGCGCGACCTTGTAGAAGCGCATGATGTCCCGCACCATTTTCCAGAAGCGCGGGCGAAAGAGATTGGACTTCTGGCCAATCAGACCGGCAAGGTCGGAGCCCGAATACTCAAGCGCTCCACCGCCAAGCGATGCTGCAAAGGACATGTCGGAGGCAGCCGTCTGCACGCCGAGATGCGCAAACAGAGCCACAAGATTGGGGTAGTTCTTCTCGTTGTAGACGATAAATCCCGTATCGACGGCAATGGGAGCCTTGCCCGCAGGTTCGGCATCGACCGTATTGGCATGGCCGCCTGGTCGGTGGTTACTCTCATAGAGCGTGACGTCGCAGGACTTGTCCAGGAGCCACGCAGCCGAGAGGCCAGAGATACCGGAACCAATAACGGCAACCTTACGCTGTGCCCGTCCGTCTCTTGACCGCGACGATATATTCATGACTTCCAGGTCCATCTTCTTCATGTCGAACGTTACGCATGGCGATGCCCAATGGATTTCCGAAACGTTAAATTTTGTCTTCTGCCCTACCTTGAGTGATCCACTGAAATAGACGTGCCGTAGTCGCCATCATGACGATAAATGTTTCCATAGCGTCGGCGCCATGCCACTATATGAGCAACAATAGGAAGAGGCCTGTTGCTCAGAAAACGCGTGGGAGCGAGGTAAAGCCTATTCGCATGGGTGAAACGGTCCAGAACAATATCGAGGACGAGCTTCCCGGACTGCTGAGAGCGATTGCATCGGAACGCAGTGTGGAGGCCTTCGAAGCCGTATTCCGTTATTTCGGGCCCCGCGTGCGGATCTATATGTTACGGCAGGTGCGTGACGCGCAGGCCGCCGAGGAACTGATGCAGGAAACAATGATGACGGTCTGGAACAAGGCCGCCCTCTTCGATCCGGCAAGAGGCAACGTCTCCGCCTGGATATTCAGAATTGCCCGAAATCTCAGAATCGATGCGCACCGCCGCGATCGCCGTCCCGAATTCGATTTGAACGATCCGGCCTTCGTCGCCGATGATGCGCCGGCCGCCGATACCCAGATGGAAGAGTTGCAGGATGCAGAGCGTCTGCATCGGGCGCTGGCCGACCTGCCGCAGGAGCAGCGTGATCTTCTGAAGCGTTCCTTCTTCGAGGAAATGTCGCATAGCGTCATCGCCCAACAGCTTGGCTTGCCGATCGGAACCGTCAAGTCGCGCATCCGGCTTGCCTTTGCCAAACTGAGAACAGCACTGGAGTCGCGCACATGAGTGTTCGGCACCACATCAGCGATGAATTGCTTCTGGATTATGCGTCGGGCAGTCTGGCGGAAAGCTGGAGCCTTGCGGTCGCCACTCATCTTGCGCTGTGTCCCGAATGCCGCAAGCGGTTGCACGCCATGGAAATGACGGCGGGTGCCCTTTTGCGTGACGTTGAACCTGCCCAGGGAATTTCCGAGGGTCAATGGAGCGCCATCAAGGCCCGCCTGCGCGCCGAGGCGCCTGCAACGCGACCTTCTGCAACAGCCTCAGCCGCGACCAAGGCGTCGGTCTTGCCAGAACCTCTGCGCTCCTATGCCGGCGGAGATATCGACAGGCTGAAGTGGAAGCCGCTTGGCCCTGGCGCCTATCATTTTCCTATTCCCACGCGTGATGGTGAAGCCCAGGTTCGCTTGCTGAGGATTCCGGCTGGAAAGCCTGTTCCCGAACACACCCATGGCGGGCGTGAGTTGACCGTGGTTCTCGCCGGATGCTTTCGCGATGGCGACGACGTTTTCCATCGCGGCGATTTTGAAGAGGCGGACGAAGACCTCACCCACCAGCCGATAGCCGGCGAGGGGGAGGATTGTATTTGCCTCGCCGTCACCGATGCACCGCTGAAGTTCAAAAGCTGGATCGTCAGGCTGGTTCAGCCGGTTTTGGGAATTTGACGCCCGCTCATAAAAGGAAGCTCGCCGTATGCAACTGATCATCGCCTATGTCGCAACGGCCATCGTCTTCTTCGGGCTGGATTTCGTCTGGCTCTCAAAGCTCGCCGTCGGCTTTTATAAGCGGGAAATCGGGCAGCTGATGCTGCCCAAACCCAATTTCGTAGCAGCAGGCGTCTTTTATCTCTTTTACATCGCAGGCATCGTCTACTTCGCCGTCGCGCCGTCCTTTACAGGCGGCTCGATCGGTGAAGCGCTACTCTCCGGTGCGATCTTCGGCTTCCTGGCCTATGGCACCTATGACATGACGAACCTGTCCACCCTCAAGGGTTGGACGTGGCGTTTATGTGTGGTGGATATCATCTGGGGAACGCTGCTCACGGGCCTCGCCGCCGCAGCGGGAGCTTGGGCAACGCAGGCTTTTGCGTGAGCTCGTCTATACGAAGAGCGCCTGCGCCGCTTGCGGCAAGCGGATAGTGATCACTTACGCAGGATGACCCAGATCGCATGGATGATGCCGGGCAGGTAGCCGCACAGCGTGAGCAGGATGTTCAGCCAGAACTGAAGGCCGAGACCCACCTGCAGGAAAACGCCGACGGGCGGCAGGATGATGGCGAGCAAAATGCGAATGACGTCCACGATCTAAAATCCCATGTCCATTGTTATCGGGCCAGTAACGTGATTTGACACCAATTGGTTCAACGCCAGTTTCCACCGAGCGCATGCAGTCCGTCCATTCGTTACGGACGCGCTTGCCGCCACAGGGCACTTCCTCAGTGTCGCGCCCTAAAATAGTTTTGCAATAAAACGGCTATGGTGTTGTCTCTTTACGGTTTGATAACCAAATATGTCGGACGGTAAGAAAGGGTGTTCATCGCCTCACCATATCCAAATTAGCGCCTATGGTAGGATCCATGAAAAAGCCGATAGACAAAGCCGGACTGATTTTCGTCGCTCTCCTCTGCGTCCTGATCGGTCTTGTCCTCAGCATCGCCCTTTTTCGCGGCAACGTCCACATTGCCCCGCAGGGTATCGCTCCACAGGGCCAGGATGGGTCTCTAATTCCCCGCACAGCACCACATCAACAGACCAATTAAGCTCGGTCAGAAGCCAATCTGACCGCTTGGCTCGCGTGAGAGCGTGACTGGACGCAAAGCCTCCTTGTGGCCATGGGTGTGCATCGACGAAGATCAAATTCCGCTGAGCGCAACGTCGCGAGAGGCGTGATCAATGCGCTCCTGCAGCGCCACGGTGACGGCCTGTAGAAATTCCTGGCGCCGCGGCTCGTCGTCTGCTGCTAGTGCGGATTTCAATCGCCCGAGAATTTTGTTCATGAACCCTACATGGTTGAAGCTGTCGGCTGCGATATTGACTTCAACCTCTTCCATGTAATGGGCGAGGTGCGGCTCCAACTCCAGGTTCTCATCCATCTGGTACCGATTGGCCATCTGCTCCCCAAGCGTCGCCATTTGCGCGTAAGGGCCAAATTCGTCGATCATTCAATCTCCTCTTGTGTTGAGAGACTAAGATAGGCGAGGCGATGAAGAAGCACGAGAGGCAGAAAATCCACATCGCGAAAACGTGAGATTGTGTTGAAAGGGATGCGGTGGAGAGCTTCGAGCGCTCCTTCGTGCCTCGGTTATTGCAACAGCCTCGATTGACAGCAATATGCCGGCGTTAGTTTAACAACCGACCCCTGAAACGTTCCAATATGCGTTTGCACTCACCATTGAAGCCCTTGTGAGCGTCGGATGGGCTGTAGATTGGGTTCGCTACTCAAATGGCCGGTACAACGGTTATCAGGCTCTCGCCCAATCTGCTGGCCGTGGTATCTGGTCCGGTGCGTTCGAAATGCGGTGTGCATTCAGAGCGATTAAGACCGGCAAGGCAGCATCTTGTTGACTATACGTAAAACGAGTTGTGATGCGGCTGCATGCCAAACTATCATTCAACTAGTATGTACCGGCCTTGGCGAGCTTCCTCATTCAAGTCACCAAAAAGATTTCCGCGAAAGTTTTCGACCTTTATAGTGTTTTCGGAAAAGAGCTTGTAAAGTTCATAAGCCATATCCCTGTTCAGTCGTTTGGCGTCATCCACATTAGATAAAATTTCTCGTTGGAAGATACCTGCATGAGTGGGGACGGGGGTTCCTGCCGATCTGTTTAGAGGCACGACTTGATCGTAAATGCAAAATTTGCGCTTCCCGTCTCTAGTCTCCATCTGCCGGATATCAACCGTTCTTGCAGAAGAGAGTTCTTGCACTTCCCGAGTTGGATCATCTGGCTTTGACCATAAACCGTCTTTTGCGATCTCTAAAAAATCGTCGCCCGTACCGACGCTTCTCATTACGCTCAAACCTGAAGAAAACAGTTTCTCGAAGGGCTTTTGCGCCATCCGGTTGCTTACTTTGTCATAATCTCGCGGGGATATCATTACCCGATATAGCTCTTCGCTATCATCGACGCGACCGGGCGACCCTTCGCCAATTTTTATATTTTCACACTGGCAATCCGGACAAATGGCCTCCAGCTTTCTTGCTAGATCTTTGTCTTCGTAGTTTTCTTTGAGAAGTTTAGCAAATTCCTCGGCGGCCACGAATTATCTCACGCCAAACTTCTCAAATAGATCACTTATCTTAGCATCTTGCCAATGGCCCCGGCACATCACTGATTCAGCGTTGGCAATTCTTACGTAGCACTCAACTTGATCGCCGTCGAAAAAAGTGATGTCAGCGAAGGTGTTGCGATCAGCGCTCTCAATCTCGATAACGGCAAATCCTTCGTCATCTAACGTCGCGAGTATTGGATGTGCGAACGAGTGCGCGTCGATAAAAGCGATGGCTGAATCGATGCTGTCACGGTTCGCGGCTTTTGCGCCGTCGTTATCGTGGTTGTCAGGGAGACGCCGTAACATCCTAAACCGCGCCCTTGTGTGCTCTTTACCTTGATGTAGGCGTAGTACGTTCCGACTGGGAAGACGAGGGGTTACAGCAGCGGAAGCCGTTCCCACCTTTTCACTTGAAGAAAAGGTCAGAAATTCGTTGAAATTGCTTTCCATGCCAGTCTCGTACAACGAGCCAGTTCCACGAAAACCCATGCGTTAATCCTTCAGATAAATCCGTTTTGCCATATCTTTTGTAAGCAGTTCCGACATTGTCGAAATAAGCTCATCATGAGCAGAATTCATGTCATTAAATACTGCTTCGGCATTAATTTCAACATTTGGTTGATACCGGTTTTCCCGTGCTGTCATCACATCCGTGCGTCTTTTTGTCGATTTTTGATCGTCTTGCTCATCAACAGCATTAATAGCGATCTGTAGAAGCTTCTTTGAAACGTCATTTTCTTCCACAAAGTTCCCTGTGTGGCTATGCCATTCGTATTGATGATTGAACGCATTTGGAACAATGAAACGGCTCTGCTTCTGAAACAGAAGTCCATTATCAATGTCAGCCGTCGAACCATCAAAATAAAACACATCCCGATACTCAAGCCGCGCATTCGCCAGTCCAACAACGGGAATGATATTAGAGAGGACCGGTCCAACTAACGTTTGCACACGTTTGCGGTGGTAGTTCCAAGACACGTATCTCCATGTCCGGTAGACGATGGCGTTTTGATCAATTTGAATTTGCTCGGCAACAGTGTCGGGGACCGCGCTGTCGCTCTGTGGCTCAAAATAAGCATTAAACAAAGCGCCTGACTTAGCGATGGGAGTGACGTCGTTTCGATTAAGAGTAAATTCGTACGAGGTATGAGGTTGAGCGGTGCCCAATCCTCCAGCTTTTGCTTGCTGCTCAGCGTCTCGTAATACTTGCCGCAACATTTGAGTAGGTAACGGTTCGCGGAAAACCAGCGCGAGAGCCATTACATCAATGGCATGGTTCTCATGTAGCGGTCTCCATGAAGTTATCATGTTTTCTCCCAAGGGCAGTTTGCCAAACAGCATTGATGCAAGGATTAAGCTGTGAAGATCAGTCGTGCAAGGCGTTAGCGCAAATGGTGGCTGTGAGTTGCGTGGTAGGAGAAGCGGCGCTTAATCCCATCCGAGATGACGGTAGCTATTTCGTCGCACAAGGAGAAAAAGGCGCAGCATAAATGAGCCGATAAAAAACAGAAGAATAGTATGTGTCTGATTTACCTTGGGAAAAAATGGTGCCGCTTACGTGACTCGAACACGTGACCCCGTCATTACGAATGACGTGCTCTACCGACTGAGCTAAAGCGGCCTGCGCAAGCGCCGAAAATCTCTCGGCGCGGCGTATGGCGGGCTGATACAGCCATTGGGGCAGGATTTCAAGCGCTGAATGTCAGCTTGTTGAAATTTTCCCGCCGGCGATGAGCTTCTTCGCCTATGACGCGCAGACGCGCTGCTTCGCCGCAGCATACTCCTGGGCGAGCCGGTTGACGAGTGCGGAGACGGGTTCGATGGCTTTCACAGCACCCACACCTTGCCCTGCGCCCCAGATGTCCTTCCAGGCTTTGGCGCCTGTGGAGGCGGCGGCGAAATCCATTTTTGAGGGATCGGCGACGGGCAGATTTTCGGGATCGAGACCAGAGGCGACGATCGAGGCTTTCAGATAGTTGCCATGCACGCCGGTGAAGTAGTTGGAATAGACGATGTCATTGGCATGCGCCTCGACGATCGCCTGCTTGTAGGCTTCCGTTGCGCGCGCTTCGCGGGTGGCGATGAAGGGCGAGCCGATATAGGCCATATCCGCCCCCATGGCCTGGGCCGCCAGAATGGAGCCGCCATTGGCGATGGCGCCAGCCAGAAGCAGAGGGCCATCGAACCATTCGCGGATTTCCTGAACAAGCGCGAAGGGGGACAGGGTACCCGCATGGCCACCGGCACCAGTGGCAACTGCAATCAGGCCATCCGCACCCTTTCGGATCGCCGAGTTGGCGTGGCGGTTGTTGATCACGTCGTGCAGCACGATCCCGCCATAGGAGTGGATCGCGGCGTTGACCTCCGGGACAGCGCCCAAGGACGAGATCACGATCGGCACCTTGTATTTCACGCAAAGCCCAAGATCATGTTCCAGCCGTTTGTTGGACATATGCACGATCTGGTTCACCGCAAAAGGTGCGGCAGGCCGGTCCGGGTTGGCGGCATTGTGTGCGGCAAGCTCTTCCGTCATCATCGCCAGCCACTCATCCAACTGGCTTTCGGGACGTGCGTTCAAAGCGGGAAATGCCCCCACCACACCTGCCTTACATTGTGCCAGCGTCAATTCCGGATGAGAGATGATGAAAAGCGGCGAGGCAATCACCGGCAGTCGGAGATTGTCCTTGAGAATGGACGGTAGCATGGTTCCTCCCACGGAATGATACTTGGCGATTTACGTTTACGCGCACGTAAGATTTAGCCGAGGTGAGCGCCGTTGAAAAGCGAAAAGCGCAGGCAGGAAGTAAGGCGGTCGGGACGTGCGGTGAGGATTGTGATCGGCGCTTGCCGGTAACCTTATGGCCCAACTGCCATAGTGGCGACGTTTTCCCCAAGCCAATCTCCGCTTTGCGCGTGAGGTGGCTTGCGGTTGGGGACGCGAGTCGTTACCGAATCGTAAACGTGATGCCGAAGCGTTGATCTTTCACGTATGGCGAGGAAGAAGGACCGAGAGTGAGCGGACTGGAAACGGCAATCAGAAATGCCCTGGAAAAATCGGATCGGTCGAATGCCGAAGTGCGCGCGCGCATCTACCAATCGTCGCGCCAGGCCTTGGAAGCCGGTCTGCGTAAGCAGGGCATAGATGACCAGACTGTCGTGGCGCAGCAGCGTCAGCGTCTGGAAAATCTCATTCACGCCATCGAGACGGAAGAGCGCAACCGCCTGCTGGATGTGGTCGAGGATCATGTGCGTCGGGAAACGCAACGTGCGGCGCCGCCTGTTGTCGAGCCTCCTGCCGTCGCGCAGTCTGCTCCCGCTGTCGCGGCACCGTCCGTTGCGCCCGCGCGGCGGCATGAAGACGAGGACGAGGGTGCCGCGATGCCTGTCGAGGCGCCGGTGCGTGCTGAGCCGCGCAGCGAGCCCGCATCTGAGCCGCCGGAGATGAGCGATTTTCGCGCCGAGCGCTCCGACGAGGACTTGGGCCGCATGACCTCTGCGGCCGGTCCGTCCTTCGAGGCCTCTTCGCTTGCCTTCAAGCCGGAGCGTGCGGCCAAGGGCCGTCGCAAGAAGGGCATCATCACACGCCTTTTCATCTGGTTTACGTTTTTAACCTTTATCGGCCTTGGTGGCTGGTGGGTCTACAGTTCCGGCTTGCTGCTGAGCCCGGCCCAGCGGGACACCAGCGTTCCAAACCCGCCGCCTTCGGTGGAATCGGAAGATTTCGACGGTCAGCAGAGCCCCCAGGAGCCGACGCTTGCCGCCGGCCGAGGTTTCTCCGACGCCTGGCAGGAAGTTTTCAACGCGGATCGCGGAAATGCGGGGCTCCAGCCTGGTTCGCTTTCCAAGGTGGAAAACGTGGCAACCGGCGGCGGAAAGGCCGTTCGCGTCACGTCTCAGTCGGCGGATGCCGCAGGCAACATTGCCATCACCGTTCCGGCCGAGGTGCTGCGGGAGATGGCAGGCAAGTCCTCGACGATTTCCATCACGCTGCAATCTGGCAGCAATGGTCAGAGTCAGGTGTCGGTATCCTGCGACTTTGGCACACTTGGCGATTGCTCGCGCCACCGCTTTACAGCCACGCAGGAGCGGGCGGATATGCTGATCAATGTGAGTTTCGATCGAACCATGGCGCCGAATGCGCCTGGCCGTATCTTCATCAACAGCGATATCGACGGCACCGCCCGCCCCATCAACCTCTATTCGGTTCGCATCCTGCCAGGTCAGTGAAACCATAAATGAAAAGAGGCAGGCAGCTGTGGGTCTGCCTCTTCTCCTTGGGTGTGCCAATCACCTCGGCCTGAAACCGGAGCGACGACGATCGTCGCTCAAGCTATTTTGAGAACTTCGGTCCGCTTCCCAAGATCTTCTCATCGATCTTGCCGATCGCCTTCTCATCCTTGCCGTCATAATTGAGCGACGTGAGAATATGACGGATGAGGTTGAGCCTCAGCCTGCGCTTGTCATTGGCGCGGATCACCGTCCACGGCGCGTCGTCTATGTGGGTCTTGTCCAGCATCTCGTTGCGCGCTGCGGTGTAGTCGTCCCACTTGGTCAGGGCGGCGATATCCATGTCGGAAAGCTTCCAGGATTTCAGCGGGCTGTGGCGCCGATCATGGAAGCGCTCGAGCTGGGTCTCGCGTCCGATATCCAGATAGAACTTGAAAAGGTTCACGCCCTCATGCACCAGCATTTTTTCCAAACGCGGTACTTCTTTCAGGAAGCGTTTGTGCTCTTCCGGCGTGCAGAAGCCCATGACCGGTTCGACACCGGCGCGGTTGTACCATGAACGGTCGAACAGCACGAACTCTCCGGCTGTCGGGAAATGGGCGATGTAGCGCTGGAAATACCATTGGCCGCGTTCGGTTTCTGTCGGCTTCGTCAGCGCCACCACGCGTGCATAGCGCGGGTTGAGATATTCACGAACGGCAGCAATCGAACCACCCTTTCCGGCAGCGTCACGGCCCTCGAACAGCGCCATGATGCGTTGGCCCGTGGCCTGCTGCCAGAACTGCACCTTCACCAGTTCGATCTGGAGCGCTTCGATCTCCGCCTCGTATTCTTCCCGGCCGAGCTTCTTGTCATAGGGAAAATCCCCGGATGTCAGCTTCTTGTCCTCGACCCAGTCGGGCAGCACGGGAGCGTCAATATTGAAGACACGCTCCTTGCCGTCGATCGTCAATGTCACGGATCTGTCCTTGACGGTTTCGCTCATGCTCACTCCCTTTTCAGCCTATGGCATTTTGTCTTCTTAAGGTCAGCCTGACACTCAACGAATTCAAGAGCAAAGAGATTCCGGCATCGAAGCCCATCCACATAAATTTTGCCGGCTAAGGCTTGCAAAAGGACAGGGCGAAGAATCTCTGTCATGAAAGGCGATTATGACGGTCGGATCGGGAGCGAGACGAATGGACAAGATTCGCGATGGCAATGGCAGCGATGGACGGGGAGGGTGCGTTGTTTAAACAGATGCGCCGCATGCGGAGAAACTGGCTTGCGCTTTTCGTCGTCACGATGCTGGCAGGCTTGGCGCTTGTCGAATGGCGTTCACCTTACGTCGTCGTCGCATTGTGGCTTGCCGCCGTCCTTGCCATCCTCTTCGTCGCGCCATCCAATGTCATCAAGAAGGACGAGAAGAAACCCAAGGTGGAAGCGCAGCCTCAGGGCGCGGTTGATCAAGGGTTGATCGCAGGCGTGCGGGCCGGCATTGCCGCTCTCGATACGCCCGTTTTCATCCTTGACCAAGACGCCGGCGTGCTCTTCGAAAACGCCGCCGCCGAACGCGCCTTCGGTACTCTCCCGGTTGGTTCGCATATTTCCGGAAGGCTGCGCTCGCCGGGCCTGCTCGACGTTATTCGCGAAACCATCGCCACCGGTCAGCCGAACCAGGTGGAGCATTCCGAGCGATTGCCATCCGAACGCGTCTTCATCGTCCGCATCGCGCCTGCCGACATGCCGCAGACGTCGGGTGCACCCTTTTACATATTGTCCTTCCGCGACATCTCGGATTTGCGTCGGATCGACCGCATGCGCAGCGATTTCGTCGCCAATGCCAGCCATGAGCTGAGAACGCCGCTCGCTTCCCTGCGCGGCTTCATCGAAACCATGCAGGGACCGGCACGCAACGACCCGAAGGCGCAAGAGCGCTTTCTCGGCATCATGCTCGATCAGGCCACCCGCATGAGCCGCCTGGTCGATGACCTGATGTCGCTGTCGAGGCTTGAGCTTCGTGCCAATATCGCGCCGGATCAGACAGTCGATCTCGTGCCGCTTCTTGGCCATGTGCGTGATTCCCTGCTGCCGCTGGCTGGCGATCTGGATGTCGAGATCAAGCTGCACATGCCGGAAAGACCCGTAGAGGTGAATGGTGACCGGGACGAGTTGGTGCAGGTGTTCCAGAACCTTGTCGAAAACGCCTGCAAATATGGCCAGGATGGCAGGGCCGTCGATGTGTTTTTGCGTGCGGATGCGGGCAAGCCCGTCGAAGTCAGTGTCGTAGACAAGGGTCCGGGTATTCCCGCCGAGCATGTTCCACGCCTCACCGAGCGGTTCTACCGCGTCAGTGTCGCAGACAGTCGCTCAAAAAAAGGCACCGGTCTCGGCCTTGCCATCGTCAAGCATATTCTGACCCGCCACCGCGCCCGGCTCATTATCCGCTCCGAGATTGGCGTCGGAACGGACTTTACTGTGAGGTTTTGACACAGAAGCGAGGTCGTTTTCGCCTGCCTTTTAAAATGTCATATTAAATCAATAATTTAACGTGTCACAAATCTTTCACCGAAGTGACATAAAAGGGTGTGGCAAGACTGGTTATGAAGAGGCCGCCGGGACAGCCCAGACGGGCTTAAGGATCAAGCCTCTTGCCGGCACAGTTCACGAAAGCCCGAAAAAGGGCCCCACGACGGGAGAGTCATAATGAACTTCTTTAAATTGTCTGCAGCAGCTCTGGTGGCGTCCGTTGCCTTCGCGGGTGCCGCTTCTGCTCGCGACCAGATCCAGGTTGCTGGTTCCTCCACGGTTCTGCCTTACGCAAAGATCGTTGCTGAAAGCTTCGCCGAAGCTTTCCCGAACTTCAAGGCACCGGTTGTTGAGTCCGGCGGCACGGGCGGTGGTCTGAAGGCATTCTGCTCCGGCGTGGGCGAAGGCACGATCGACATTGCCAATGCATCGCGCAAGATCAAGGCTGACGAGCTGGCAGCCTGCAAGTCCGCTGGCGTTGCTGACGTTCAGGAAGTGAAGATCGGTTACGACGGTATCGTCTTCGCCATGGACAAGTCCAACAAGGACGTCAAGTTCGAGCCGAAGGATCTGTACCTCGCTCTCGCCGCTGAAGTCGTCAAGGATGGCAAGCTGGTTGCCAACCCCTACACCAAGTGGTCCGAAATCAACAAGGAACTGCCTGACGTAGAGATCGCTGCCTACATCCCTGGCTCCAAGCACGGCACGCGCGAAGTCTTCGAAGAGAAGATCATGGCTGACGGCTGCAAGGAAGCTGGCGCGACGGACGTGATCAAGGGTCTGGTTTCCGACGCCAAGCAGGCTGCTGCCAAGTGTGTTGCCATCCGTAAGGACGGCAAGGCTGTCGATATCGACGGCGACTACACCGAGACGCTCGCTCGTATCGATGCCAACAAGTCCGGCGTCGGCGTCTTCGGCCTCGCTTTCTACGACAACAACAAGGACAAGCTGAAGGTCGCGACCGTCGGTGGCGTTGTTCCGTCCACGGAAACCGTTGCTTCCGGCAAGTACCCTGTCTCGCGTCCGCTGTTCTTCTACGTCAAGAAGGCTCACCTCGGCGTGATCCCTGGCCTGAAGGAATATGTCGAGTTCTTCACCTCTGACGAGATGATCGGCCCTGACTCTCCGCTCGCCAACTACGGTCTGGTTGCTGCCCCAGAAGCAGAGCGCAAGGAAATCCGCGCTCAGTTCGAATCCGGCAAGACCATGTAATAAAGCTCGAGAAAGCGCAGCGCTGAAACGCTGCGCTTTCTCAACCCTTCCTGTTGGCAAAGTCGGTTTGTCGGGCCTTGCGACATCTCGAAGGGTTGACAGTTCCTATTTATCGTAAGACGACCCCGCCGATAAATATGATGTATCAACCCGGAATGCGTGAACTGAATACAGATCCGGTATCGTGCGGTGATCAGCCGTCGGTGCTGCGCTCTTGGTGAAATGATGCCGCATCGTGCCGCGTGGCGCGCCGAGGAAACTCTCCATGAACATATCCATCCTTCTGCTGATATTGGCGCTGATCGGCGTCTCCAGCTACGTGCTTGGCAAACGTCGGGCCATGGCGCTTGCGGGCGGACGCCCCTCCAGCATGCATTCCCGTTCGGGCTATCACGGTTCCTACGTCCTCATCTGGGCACTTATTCCTTCCGCGCTGATCCTGGCGGCGTGGCTGATCATCAGCCCGATCATCGTCAACTCCGCGGTGCATGAAAGCTTCCCGGATGACATCAAGGCACAGCCGGAAGCCCAGCAGAGCCTCACCTATGGCATGGTCGTTTCCATTGCCCGCGGCCTTACCCAGGTTTCGCCGCAGGAATATGACGCGCTGAAAGCCGATCCCGCGACGGCACGCGCGGTCCTCGCCTCTAAAGGTGTGGCCATCGCCGGCGATCCGCAGCCCTTCATGATCGAGTCCGCAGAAAAGCTCAATAACATGTCGGCAGTCAGCCGTATCGCCATGGTATTCGTAGTGCTTGCCACGGCCATCGCTGGGGCCTTCCGGGCGCTCCGCGGCCTGGCACCGCGCTTTCGTGCCCGTAATAAGGTGGAAAAGGTCATCCTCGGCGCGCTCGTTCTTGCATCGTCGATCGCGATCTTGACCACGATCGGCATCGTTATGTCGATGCTGACGGAAGCCACGCAATTTTTCCGGATGGTTCCGGCGCATCAGTTCTTCTTCGGCACGGTGTGGGATCCGCGTTTTGCTGCGGCTGGTTCGACAGACAGCTCCGGTCAGTTCGGCCTCATTCCGCTCTTGGCGGGTACGCTCTATATTGGCTTCGTCGCCATGCTGGTCGCGGTACCGGTCGGTCTGTTCTCGGCGATCTACATGGCCGAATACGCAAGCCCCCGTTTGCGCTCGATTGCCAAGCCGCTGCTGGAAGTACTGGCCGGTATCCCGACCATCGTCTACGGCTTCTTTGCGCTGACGACGGTGGGGCCATTCCTGCGTGACATCTCTGCCCAGATCAATGGTCTGACAACGGGCGACTATGCCAGCTTCATCCAGGCGCAGAGCGTCATCACCGCCGGCTTCGTCATGGGCATCATGCTGATCCCATACGTCTCCTCGCTGTCGGATGATATTATCACCGCCGTGCCGCGCTCGCTTCGCGACGGATCGCTCGGTCTTGGCGCGACGCGCTCCGAGACGGTCAAGAAGGTCATCCTTCCGGCCGCTCTTCCGGGCATCGTTGGCGCGATCCTGATGACTGCTTCACGCGCCATTGGTGAAACCATGATCGTGGTTCTGGCCGCCGGTGTCGCCGCACGCCTGCAGCTCAACCCTTTCGAGCCGATGACGACAGTGACCGTCAAGATCGTCAGCCAGCTGACCGGCGACCTTGAGTTTACCTCGCCGCAGACGCTCGTTGCCTTCGCGCTTGGCATCACGCTCTTTGCCATCACGCTTTGCCTCAATATCTACGCGCTCTACATCGTGCGCAAATACCGGGAGCAGTATGAATGACCGACGTCGTTACTCCGGGCATCTCCGCCCCTGCCGCAACGAAGAAGGTCCGTCGCGATATCGGCATCAAGCGCCGTTACGCTGCAGAGCGCCGCTTCCGCGCCTATGGTGTCGCCGCGATCTCCTTCGGCCTGCTGTTTCTCTTCCTGCTTCTCTGGTCCGTCATCGGCAAGGGCTATACGGCCTTTCAGCAGACGATGATCACGATCCCGGTCGAGTTTTCGCAGCAGATCATCGATCCGGACAATGTGCGCACACAGAACCCGTCAAAGCTGATGACGGCGAATTACCCGGTCGTCGCCCGCAACTCGCTTGCCAAGGTGCTCGGCGTTTCGCTGGAGGATCGCACGGCGTTGCGCGCCGTCAACGCACTGATTTCTGACAGTGTCCGCACCCAGCTTCGCGACATCGTCACCTCCGATCCGAACGTCATCGGCACGACGCGGACCGTGTCGCTCCTGGCATCCGGCGATGTCGACAGCGCCTTCAAGGGCCAGGTGGATATGTCGGGCGAGGAGCAGAACCGCCGCATCTCCGACCAGCAGGTCGGTTGGATGAACGAACTGGTTGGCAAGGGTGCGCTGGAAAAGAAATTCAACACCGGCATCTTCTTCAATGGTGCATCCAGCCGTCCTGAAGCCTCCGGTGTCGGCGTTGCGCTCATCGGCTCCTTCTACATGATGCTGATCGTGCTCGTGCTGTCGCTGCCGATCGGGGTTGCCGCTTCCATCTACCTGGAAGAGTTTGCGCCGAAGAACCGCCTGACGGACCTCATCGAGGTCAACATCAACAACCTGGCAGCGGTGCCGTCCATCGTTTACGGTCTGCTTGGTCTCTCGGTCTTCATCAACTTCATGGGCCTTCCGCGCTCGGCCTCGCTGGTCGGTGGTCTGGTGCTGACGCTGATGACGCTACCGACCATCATCATCGCCACACGCGCTGCCTTGAAAGCCGTGCCACCTTCGATCCGCGCCGCAGCGCTCGGTCTCGGTGCCTCGAAGATGCAGACCATATTCCACCACGTGCTGCCGCTTGCCATGCCAGGCATCCTGACCGGCACCATCATCGGCCTTGCACACGCGCTTGGCGAAACCGCGCCGCTCCTTCTCATCGGCATGGTGGCCTTCGTGGCGAATTACCCGACGACCCCGCTTGATCCTGCAACGGCCCTGCCGGTTCAGATCTACATGTGGGCGAACGAAGCCGAACGCGCCTTTGTCGAAAGAACATCTGGCGCTATCATCATCCTGCTTATGTTCCTCCTGGTGATGAATGTGGGCGCAATCCTGCTGCGTCGCCGCTTCGAACGGCGCTGGTAAAGCATTTCGAGAAAAAGTGGATACCGGTTTTCCGCCCGGAAATGCGACAAGAAGCAAGGGAGAACGGAACAATGAACATGTTGTCGGAAGCAGCAGTTGAAAAGGCGCTGGACAAGAAAATGAATGAAGTTTCCTATAAGATGATCGGCAAGGACGTCTCCGTATATTACGGCGAGAAGCGCGCCCTTTACGATGTGAAGCTCAACGTTCGCGAAAACACGGTGACGGCTCTCATCGGCCCCTCGGGCTGTGGCAAATCCACCTTCCTGCGCACGCTGAACCGCATGAACGACACGATCGATGGCTGCCGCGTCACCGGTGAGATTACGCTCGATGGTGAGGATATCTACGATTCAGCAATCGATGTCGTCGAGCTTCGCGCTCGCGTCGGCATGGTGTTCCAGAAGCCGAACCCATTCCCGAAGTCGATCTACGAAAACATTGCCTACGGCCCGCGCATCCACGGTCTTGCCCGCAACAAGGCGGATATGGACCAGATCGTTGAGTCCGCCCTGCAGAAGGCAGGCCTCTGGAACGAAGCGAAGGACCGCCTGCAAGAATCTGGCACGGGTCTGTCCGGCGGCCAGCAGCAGCGCCTGTGCATCGCACGTGCCATCGCCGTTTCACCGGAAGTCATTCTCATGGACGAGCCATGCTCGGCGCTTGACCCGATTGCGACCGCCAAGGTGGAAGAGTTGATCCACGAGCTTCGTGCCAACTACACCATCGTCATCGTGACGCACTCGATGCAGCAGGCCGCTCGCGTTTCGCAGCGTACCGCCATGTTCCACCTCGGCCACCTGGTTGAGGAGAACGATACGGACAAGATGTTCACCAACCCGGATGACCAGCGCACCCAGGACTATATCATGGGTCGTTTCGGCTGATCCTGCTGCTGTTTGCGCATCCCACCGCGCCTGTCGCTTGAGCCACCAAAAAGGCTTGCGACAGGGCGTTTCGAAACTGGAGACTACGAAGATGTCGACACATTCCCACATCATGTCCGCCTATGATGAGGAGCTGAAGTTCCTCAGCCGCCGGATCGCCGAAATGGGCGGCCTGGCCGAGCAGATGTGCGCCGATGCCGTGCGCGCGCTCGTCAATTCCGATGCGGCTCTGGCACAAAAGGTCATCTCGGACGATACGATCCTCGATCACGCCGAGCGCGAAATCGGCGACAAGGCGATCGTCACCATTGCCAAGCGCCAGCCGATGGCAGCAGACCTTCGCGAAATCATCGGTTCGCTGCGCATTGCCGCAGACCTGGAGCGCGTCGGCGATCTGGGCAAGAACACCGCCAAGCGCGTCATCGCTGTTGCCGGCACCGGCGTTCCGCGCAAACTGGCGCGCGGCCTTGAGCATCTTTCGGAACTGGCCCTGGTGCAGTTGAAGGAAGTGCTGGACGTCTACTCCACGCGATCGGCGGAAAAGGCCCAGGCCATCCGCGAGCGCGACGAGGAAATCGACGCCATGTACACCTCGCTCTTCCGCGAGCTTCTGACCTACATGATGGAAGATCCGCGCAACATCACCACCTGCACGCATCTTCTGTTCTGCGCCAAGAATATCGAGCGCGTTGGCGACCACGCCACCAACATCGCCGAGACCATCTACTACATGACCACTGGCAGCCAGCCGGAAGGTGAGCGTCCGAAGGACGATAGTTCCAACACGCTCGGCGCTGTGACCGAGTAAGCGACAGATAGGATCTGGAGCCATGGTGCCAAAAATCGCCGTTGTCGAAGATGAGGAGGCGCTGAGCGTACTCCTCCGTTACAATCTCGAATCCGAAGGCTATGACGTGGACACCATTCCGCGTGGCGACGAGGCGGAAATCCGCCTTCAGGAGCGCACGCCGGATCTTTTGATCCTGGACTGGATGCTGCCGGGCGTCTCCGGCATCGAGCTTTGCCGTCGCCTGCGCATGCGTCCGGAAACCGAACGTCTGCCGATCATCATGCTGACGGCGCGCGGCGAGGAAAGCGAACGGGTTCGCGGCCTGGCGACGGGCGCGGACGACTATGTCGTGAAGCCCTTCTCGACGCCGGAGCTGATGGCACGCGTCAAGGCGATGCTGCGCCGCGCCAAGCCGGAGGTTCTGTCCTCCGTGCTGAAATGCGGCGATATCGAGCTCGATCGTGAGACGCACCGCGTCCATCGCAAGAGCCGCGAAGTCCGTCTCGGGCCGACCGAATTCCGCCTGCTGGAGTTCCTCATGACCTCGCCTGGTCGTGTGTTTTCCCGTTCCCAGCTTCTCGACGGTGTCTGGGGTCACGATATCTATGTGGATGAGCGCACGGTGGACGTCCATGTCGGTCGTCTGCGTAAGGCGCTGAATTTCTCCAGCATGCAGGATGTCATTCGTACCGTTCGAGGCGCTGGCTATTCCATGGAAGCCTGATCGGCCTCGGGAGCGCTTTGCTTAGCGCTCCTATTTCCATCTCGTCAGAGAAGGTAGCCCGTGGCTTCCCGGCGTCAGGTCAATGTTGACGGAATGGGATATCGCGCGGCGTTTATCTCGTCCTTCGACAACGGGCTGCGGGTCAACACCTCGGCATAATTGGCTCGGGTTCGAGCGCCATAGCTCTCCTTGATCGCGCTCATCAGTTCGATCTCCTGGTACATCCAGTTCCAGCGCGAATAGTCGTCCGAGCCGGTCGACTGGCGGCTCGCTTTTTCCCGAACCACAAGCTCGCGATCGCGCACCACTTCTCCCGTCACGATCGACATCAACTGGAAGGCGGCATCATCCATGTCCTTGGCTTCCCGACGCCAATATTCCTCTCCGCGCTCCTCGCAGATCAGCCAGTAGCTGCCGCGTCGCCATTCGACGTAAACGGTTCCGTCGCCACGGGCGCGGCGCGGGATTGGCGGGAAGGGCGTGTCGACGGCCCTGGCCCATAGCGCCGAGATATAGTCGTGCAGTGTGTCGATCGCGTCCATGATGATAGTCTGGGCGCGATTATTGCTGCAGGCAAGCTTGGATTATTTGGCAAAGCTGGAGACTGCCCAATAAAAAAGCGGACCGAAGCCCGCTTTCTGAATTGGTTCTGAGACAGACCTTACGCCTTGCGGCGTTCGCTGACCGGCTGGTAGGCCATCTTCGCGTGGAACTTGCAGTAGGGCGAGGCTTCAGACGCCTCGCAGCCGCAGAAATGGAAGTCGTCCTTGAGCGGGTCGCCGACCGGCCATTTGCAGGTACGCTCGGTCAGTTCCGTCAGCGTCAGGCGACGCGAGATCGGGATAACGACATTGTTGGAAGAACGAACATATTCCATGGGCTCGACGGTGTCGATGTCCATGTCTTCCTTGAAAGCGAGGGCACCAGAGCTACGGGCCGGTGCTGGACGGCTGGTCGCAGCGCGGGCCGGAGCCGCATAGCTTGCCGGACGCGGCGCTGCTGCGGGACGCTTGGGTGCAGGACGCGACGTGGCGACCGTGCCGCCGGCCTTGGCGCGACCTGGCAGGTTGAGGCGGTGAACCTTGCCGATGACGGCATTGCGGCTCACACCGCCTAGTTGTGCTGCGATCTGGCTTGCGCTAAGCCCTTCGGACCATAATCTCTTGAGCTTTTCTACTCGTTCGTCCGTCCAGTTCATGCCGCTTCTCCGCTCGTCGCGTTGTTTTCGGGCAGAATCCACCTACTATGCCATGGAGTGAACCACGCGCAGGCCATTCGCCAGATTGTAGGTGACTAGTTCCGCCGCATTGCAGTCTAGTAATTGACGGTTAACCTAATCGTCGGTTGACTCCGTGACAAGAGTCGCAGGAATCATCTGGAATCGATTTTCCGGTTTTCCCCAACTTGCTTCCCCTGTGAGTCAGAAAGGCAACACCTCGGGCCTGCGCGGCAAGCACCTACCAAGGCTTGTAACTGCCCGGAAGTGCCGAGATTTGTTGACATTCGGCGGGGAAGTGACAATAGTGCTCTCGCAATGAAGACAGCATGCAGGCCGCCGCGAGGCGGCATTTTTGATTTTCAGGGCAGGGATAACCCGCGAGCCCTATTGACAGTCGTCTGTCCCGACTTGACGTAAGGAGTGATGTCGCCATGGCCGAAACTGCCCCCAAATCCGGGCCGTTGTTCGATACGTTTTCCAGAGCCCCCCTGCGCTTCGAACGAGGCGAGGGCGTTTGGCTGATCACGGAAAGCGGCGAGCGATATCTCGATTTCGGTGCGGGCGTTGCGGTGACCTCGGTCGGCCACAGCCATCCCCATATGGTTGAATCCCTCAAGGCACAGGTCGAGAAGGTCTGGCACCTGTCCAATCTCTACGAGGTTGCAGGCCAGGAAGTGCTGGCAAAGCGGCTGACGGATGCAACATTCGCCGACAAGGTGTTCTTCACCAACTCCGGTGCGGAGGCGCTGGAATGCGCCATCAAGACGGCGCGCCGTTATCAGTACACGCACGGCCATCCGGAAAAATTCCGCATCATCACCTTCGAAGGTGCATTCCATGGCCGCACACTCGCCACCATCGCGGCTGGCGGCCAGGCCAAATATCTCGAGGGCTTCGGCCCCAAGGTGGAAGGCTTCGACCAGGTGCCATTCGGCGATCTCGAAGCGCTGAAGGCGGCGATCGTTCCGGAAACGGCTGCCCTTCTGATCGAGCCGATTCAGGGTGAGGGCGGTATCCGTGTCGTTCAGCCCGAATTCCTGCGCACGCTGCGTGCACTCTGCGAAGAGCACGGCCTGCTATTGATCTTCGACGAGGTGCAGACCGGTGTTGGCCGTACCGGCAAGTTCTTCGCCCATGAGCGCTCGGGCGTCACGCCTGATATCATGGCCGTTGCAAAGGGCATTGGCGGTGGCTTCCCCTTCGGGGCATGCCTTGCAACGGCAGAAGCCGCGTCCGGCATGACGGCAGGCTCGCATGGCACGACCTATGGCGGCAATCCGCTGGCCATGGCGGCCGGCAACGCCGTGCTGGATATCGTTCTGGCCGATGGCTTTATCGAGCATGTGCGCGATGTCGCGCTGATCTTCCGCCAGGGACTGGCTTCGCTGAAGGACCGTTATCCGGATGTGATCGAGGAAATCCGTGGCGAAGGTTTGCTGCTCGGCATCAAGGCGCGGGTTCCATCCGGCGATCTGCTCCAGGCCATGCGCGCGGAGCATCTTCTTGGCGTTCCGGCAGGCGATAACGTCATCCGCCTGCTGCCGCCGCTCGTGGTTACGGCAGAAGAAGCGCGTGATGGGCTTGCGCGCATCGAG
Source organism: Agrobacterium sp. CNPSo 3708 (assembly GCF_028674915.1). NCBI lineage: Bacteria > Pseudomonadati > Pseudomonadota > Alphaproteobacteria > Hyphomicrobiales > Rhizobiaceae > Agrobacterium > Agrobacterium sp. CNPSo 3708. Next base: position 324,505 of record NZ_JAQZSF010000001.1, on the reverse strand, counting down.
AAGGCTGCCGAAGCACTCACCACCAAACTGGCAAAGAGCGCCTGACGAGGCGCATCAGGGCCGGCGTAAAGGGTGGCCCGCATTGATGGGACTGAATTAAAATGGCAAAGCATTTCCTCGATCTTTCGGCCGTCGGCTCGGAAGACCTGCGGCTCATTCTTGAAGACGCCAAGAGCCGCAAGATCGCAACGAAGAACGGAACGGCGGAAAAGCCGCTGGCTGGCAAGATGCTGGCGATGATCTTCGAAAAGCCGTCGACGCGCACACGCGTGTCCTTCGATGTCGGCATGCGCCAGCTTGGCGGTGAAACGCTGTTTCTCTCCGGCACCGAAATGCAGCTTGGCCGCGCCGAAACCATTGGCGATACCGCCAAGGTCCTGTCGCGCTACGTCGACGCTATCATGATCCGCACGACCGGTCATTCCCGCCTGCTGGAACTTGCCGAACACGCCACCGTTCCTGTCATCAACGGCCTGACGGACGAGACGCACCCGTGCCAGATCATGGCCGATATCATGACCTTCGAAGAGCATCGCGGCCCGGTAAAGGGCAAGACCATCGCCTGGACGGGCGACGGCAACAATGTGCTGCATTCGCTGGTCGAAGGCTCCGCCCGCTTCGGCTACAAGATGAACATGGCTGTACCCATGGGTTCGGAGCCGCTCGACAAGTACCTCAACTGGGCCCGCAACAATGGCGGCGAGATCATGCTCTGCCACGACGCAGAACGTGCTGTCGTCGGCTCGGACTGCATCGTCACTGACACCTGGGTTTCCATGAACCAGGAGCACAAGGCACGCGGCCACAACATCTTTCAGCCTTATCAGGTGAATGAAGCGCTGATGAAGAAGGCCAACAACGAGGCGCTCTTCATGCACTGCCTGCCCGCGCACCGCGGCGAGGAAGTCACCGATGCGGTGATCGACGGTCCGCAGTCGGTTGTGTTCGATGAGGCGGAGAACCGCCTGCACGCGCAAAAGGCCGTGATCGCCTGGTGCATGGGCGTTATCTGATAGCAGGGCCGAGCTGAGGATTGGGGCCATGCCGGGAACTTGAATTTCAAGCGCGGCGCCCCATCTTTACGCCAACCAGTGCTGCCGGTTCACGGCGGCGTTTCATCAATCGTTTATCGCGACATTTGGGCCGGGGATGGTTTCGTTTTGCCATTCTCCGCTCTATCTTTGCGAAAACCGGACAAGAGACCTGCTGGTCGCGGCCAAAAGCGTGGCGATCATTTCCAAATTTCGGAAGGCGGGTTCGAAGGAGCAGAACCATGGCGGACGTAACCGTAGAACTGGACGATATGAACTTTGCCGGCGACGACAAGGTCGTTCCCTTTCAGGTGGAAGGGCTCGACGTTCGCGGCCGCGCCGTGCAGGTCGGTCCGTTGCTGAATGCCATTTTGCAGCGCCATGATTATCCGCCTGTCGTCGCCCGGCTTCTGGCTGAAGCTTTGGTGCTGACCGCACTGATCGGCACGTCACTCAAATTCTCCGGCAAGCTCACGGTGCAGACGAAGGGCGATGGTCCGGTGGATCTCCTGGTAGCGGATTTTACGGCACCTGAGAACATGCGCGCATATGCCCGCTTCGACGATGAGCGTCTGGCACAGGCGATTGCTGCTGGGCAGACCTCGCCCGAAGAGCTTCTCGGCACCGGCATCCTCGCCTTCACCATCGATCAGGGTGTGGGCATGCAGCCCTATCAGGGCATCGTGCCGTTGGATGGCTCTTCGCTGGAGGAAATCGCCAGCGTGTATTTCCGCCAGTCTGAGCAGTTGCCCACGCGGGTGCGCCTTGGCGTGGCGGAGTTCTTCGACCGCGACAGCGAAGGCAAGCCTCGTCGCGGCTGGCGTGCGGGCGGCATTATTGCGCAGTTTCTGCCGCAGGCACCGGAGCGTCTACGCACCCGTGACCTTCATGGCGGCGATGGCGATGAAAGCTCGTTCGGTGAAGCCGAAGACGATGCCTGGACCGAAGCGGTGGCGCTGATCGACACGGTGGACACGGATGAACTGACCGATCCGCAGGTCCCGGTGGAACGCTTGCTGTTCCGGCTCTTCCATGAGCAGGGCGTGCGCGTCTACGAGCCTCAGTCGATCATCGACAAATGCAGCTGCTCGCGGGAGAAGATCAAGGGCGTGCTGTCCGGATTTTCGGCAGAGGAGATCGAGGACAGCCAAGAAGACGGCGTGGTGTCGGTGAGCTGCGAGTTCTGCTCGACGACCTACCGCTACCCGGTCGAAGAACTGTCGGCATAAGGATAAGGAGCGGGGTGAGAGCCCCGCTCAGTTCAGCACGCGGGCAAGCCCAGGGCTGTCCAGCGAGAAGGCGGGAATGTCTACCGTGAAGACCTCGCCCGTGTCCGTTTCCATTTCGTAATGGCCAAACATCATGCCTGACGGGGTGTCCAGCGGGCATCCGGAGGAATATTCGTAGCTGTCGCCTGGTCGCAGATGCGGTTGCTCTCCGACGACACCCGGGCCTGAGACCTCGTCCACCACGCCATTCTGATCGGTGATGTGCCAGTAGCGATTGACCAGCGTTACGGCCTGCTTGGAGTTGTTCGTGATCACGACCGTATACCCCCAGACGTAACGGCTATCGTCCGGGTCCGATTGCTCATCGAGATAATATGGGTCGACGGTGACCTCTATCTCTTTTGTCGATGCACGATACATGTTCGCGACCTTGGCTGTCTCTGCCTCTAGCATTTTATTCTACTACACCGAATGAAGGACGGGAATGTCCGTTGATTGGAGTTGAGTTGTTTGAATGCGTTACGAGGCTAAAGCGTTGCGTATCAGGTTTGTTTCTCCATTCAATACGCACAAAATCGTGAAGAGACAGTAGATAAATCGCGGTTTGTCTAAAATAATGTAGAACGGGCGCTCTACGCGTGTCGCGAGCAGAAGATCTGGAAATCGAGAAAGAAATTGCCCGGTGATCGCTCACCGGGCCTTTAATATCAGGCAGAAACCTTCGAAAGCGCCGCGGCGAAATCTTCCAGCAAGTCGTCGGTGTCTTCGATTCCGCAGGACAGACGAAGCGTGCCGCCGGAGATGCCGAGTTCGGCGCGTGCCTCATCCGTCAGGTTCTTGTGGGTCGTGGTAGCGGGATGAGTGATTAGGCTCTTGGCATCACCGAGATTGTTGGAAATCTTGACGACGTCCAGCGCATTCTGCAGCTTGAACGCCGCTTCCTTGCCGCCCTTCAACTCGAAGCAGACGAGCGTCGAACCGCCCGACATCTGCCGCGCGATGATGTCGGCCTGCGGATGGTCGGCGCGACCCGGATAGATGACCTTCGCGACCTTGCTTTGATCCGCCAGGAAATCGGCGATCTTGCCGGCATTCGCCGTCTGCTGCTTGACGCGTAGCGGCATGGTCTCGATGCCCTTCAGCAGTGTCCACGCGTTGAAGGGAGACAGTGCGGGGCCGGTGTGGCGGAAGTAATCCTGAAGTTCTTCCTCGATCCACTTTTTGTCCGACAGCACCACGCCGCCAAGGCAGCGGCCCTGACCATCGATATGCTTGGTGGCGGAATAGACGACGATATGCGCACCAAGTTCCAGAGGCTTCTGGAAGAGCGGCGTCGCAAACACGTTGTCGACAACGACCTTCGCGCCAATCTGGTTGGCAAGCTTGGCAACGCCTGCAATATCAACCACTTCCAGTGTCGGATTGGTCGGGCTTTCGAGGAAGAACAGCTTGGTGTTCGGCTTGATCGCCTTTTCCCAATTGGCAAGATCGCGGCCATCGACCAGCGTGCATTCGATGCCGTATTTCGGCGCCAGCGTCTCGACCACCCAGCGGCATGAGCCGAAAAGCGCGCGGGCCGCAACGATGTGATCGCCGGCCTTCAGCTGGCAGAGAATGGCAGCGCTGACAGCGGCCATGCCGGATGCCGTGGCGCGCGCATCTTCGGCACCTTCCAGCAGGCACATGCGCTTTTCGAACATGTCATTGGTGGGGCTCGCATAGCGCGCATAGATGAAACCGTCGGTCTCTCCCTTGAAGCGCGCTTCTGCCGCTTCCGAGCTTTCATAGACAAAGCCCTGGGTCAGGTAGAGTGCTTCGGACGTTTCACCGTAGGGGGAGCGCAGCGTGCCGCCATGTACGAGTTGAGTTGCCGGGCGCCATTTCTTGCTCATTTGATCACCTTCAAACAAAAAAACCGGTCGCAAAAGCAGACCGGTTCCAAGCACCCGGTCTTTTTAGCCACTTGTTTAACGTGGCTGCAAGCCGACCGGCCAAATCACCACGGGATAAGATTGCCTTACTGCCGTTAACAACTTGCGTCAATGGCTTGCTTTTGATTTTGTCGGCGCGGAACAGGGGCACTGACGATGACGAGAACCACGGGTATTCTGGCCGACGGCGCGATACGGGCGCTGTTTTCTTCCGGCCACCTGAAGAGCGAGCGAGCGCTGGATGGAGACCAGGTGCAGCCGGCAAGCCTTGATCTGCGTCTCGGTGCTAAGGCTTACCGTGTGCGCGCAAGCTTCATGCCCGGCCCGGGCACCAAGGTCATCGAAAAGCTGGACCGCCTGCGTCTGCACGAGATTGATCTCAGCGAAGGCGCCGTGCTGGAAACCGGCTGCGTCTATATTGTGCCGCTGATGGAAACGCTGGCGCTGCCCGCCGAGATGTCCGCCTCGGCCAACCCGAAGAGCTCCACCGGCCGTCTCGATATCTTCACCCGCGTCATCACCGACCACGCGCAGGAGTTCGACAAGATCCCTGCAGGTTATCAGGGGCCGCTTTATCTGGAAGTCAGCCCGCGCACTTTCCCGATCGTCGTGCGCCAGGGTTCGCGCCTGTCCCAGATCCGCTTCCGCATCGGTCATTCGCTGTTGAACGAAGGCGAGTTGCAGGCGCTTCACGAAAGCGAAATCCTCGTTGCCAGCGACACGCCCAACGTATCCGGCGGCGGTATTGCGCTCTCCATCGACCTCAAAGGCTTCGGTGACAGCGGCCTCATCGGTTATCGCGGCAAGCACCACACGGCGGTTGTCGATGTGGACCAGAAGGCAGCCCACGACGTTTTGGATTTCTGGGAGCCGCTCTACGCGCGCGGCCGCGCCGAACTGATCCTCGATCCGGATGAATTCTACATCCTCGTCTCGCGCGAAGCCGTGCACGTGCCACCGCTTTACGCTGCCGAGATGACACCGTTCGATCCGCTGGTCGGCGAGTTCCGCGTCCACTATGCCGGCTTCTTCGATCCCGGCTTCGGCCACGCCAGCGCCGGCGGCACCGGCAGCCGCGCGGTCCTCGAAGTCAGAAGCCACGAGGTACCCTTCATCCTGGAGCACGGCCAGATCGTCGGCCGCCTTGTCTATGAACATATGCTGGCCAAACCCGAAGGTCTCTACGGCACGGGCCTCGGCTCCAACTATCAGGCCCAGGGCCTGAAGCTCTCCAAGCATTTCCGCGCCGAGTGATCGGCCGAACACCGAGGCGCGATAGTGGAATGCCTTGCGGCGCGGCTTGACAGCCGCATCGTTCTATCGGAAGTTTTTAAGCGCGCGGGTGTAGCTCAATGGTAGAGCAGCAGCTTCCCAAGCTGAATACGAGGGTTCGATTCCCTTCACCCGCTCCAGCTGTCTTGCAAAGACTATTGTTTTTATTGCGTATTTTTTATCGCACCTAAGGTCAGCGTACGGGTGTACCGCGCTGAGCGAGCTGCCATTCAGGCACGATCGTACGTAAACGATGTCAGCAAAGACGTGACGAAGTTGCTGGCTTTTTCCTTGACGAGGACTTCCGTCCATTCGTCCGTTCCGCGAAACCTGAGATCCGTCTGGATACTGTCGACCGCTGCCATTTCGATGCGCTCGATATGTTGTTTGAAATGCGCTTCGCCCTTGGCCTGGTAAAGATCGCGGATGACCACCCGCAGGATTTCCTGCATCGCGATCTGCCAGGCAGTGTTGGTCGCATTGAGTTCGTTGGTTGTCGTTGACATGCATCCCACCTGTGTTGCTGGATTTCTTGGCTCTCATCGGCGATGTCGCGCAAATGCGCGATGCGGTTTTGCAAAAGCGACATGCGATAAAACGAAGGCGTGAAGTGCAAGGAGCGAGTCTGAACGATCGCGACGCAATTTTACAGCATGGTCCGCGCAAAATTGTGCAGCGGTTCTGCGATAACGACATGCGAGAACAAGGACTTAAAACGTATGAGCGGATATAAAGATCGCAACACGCTTTAAGACGTCGGACAAGCCGACGGCGTCTTCTTGGTGCGTTTGGTCACCAGAGCAGCCACCGCGGATTTGCGATCGGCCAGTTCTTTTGCAAGGCGGGCCGCCTTTAGTCTGGCTGTTTTCGCGTCCCGCGCATCGACGGCAGCTTGCAGTTCATCGACAGCGTGATTTTTTGCGAAGAATGGCGTCTGAAGCTTGCCGAAGGCAAGCTCCGCCTGCTGGCGGGATTTGCTGTGTGTTTGTGTCATGGGGTATTTGCCTCTCCGGCCATATGCCGAAACGAAAAAGGCCAGGCGCAATGCCTGGCCTCGAATGAAATTGCTCCCGGCAGTGCCAGTACATCCGTGGTCAAAGGGAAGCGGATCTCAATTATGCGGACTGCAGATTGGTCGCAGACATCTTGCCCGACTTGTTGTCGCGCTCGAGTTCGAAGCCAATCTTCTGGCCTTCGACGAGTTCGCGCATTCCTGCGCGCTCGACAGCCGAAATGTGAACGAACGCGTCAGCGCCGCCATTGTCAGGCTGAATGAAGCCGAAGCCTTTTGTGGAATTAAACCATTTAACTGTGCCGGTGGTCATAATGAACCCTTTCAAAGCATAGAGTGAAGGACCGCGTAACGGATGCCACGCGGATAAAAACCGACTATTTTTGAAAGAGAAGTTCGCTTAGAGCGCGGTGCCAATCGCGCGGTAGACAAAGCTCGGCAAGCAAAAGATCGATGACCTATCTATAGGGGAGTTCATCACCGTAGTCAACGAAAAGTTTTCACTTTTATCGATGTTCGTCTTTTGGTTGTGCGTTCGGGGGATTGCGTCACTTTTCTTTCCCACGGCTCGAGCGGTCTTGGCGCGGGGTCCTCTTCCGATACGCACCGCCGTTTCACCTTCAGTGATGGGAGCGGAGTTGTCGCGTTCATATGCTTGTAGTTCTTCACCAACCATGTGCCTCATGACGCGAAACCAGCAAACGTTTCGACCGGAAGATTGGCGATGAACGTTCCTGGCGCGCTAGAACCTGGCTCCTAGGTCTTTCGCGTTTGATATAATCGCAGCCGCCTGGGCCTCGCCTTCCAGCGATCCATATAAAAGCTCGACCTTGCCTTCTTTCACACTGCAATAATCAAGGATCCCCACCTTCAGCTGTGTGCGCATGGCGATGTCATAGCCGCGCTTGCGGTAGTCATCCTCCGTTGCACCCGCGATGCCGACCATCGAGACCTTGGCATGCGGATAGGTCTGGTTCCCGAAGGCCCAGTTCTGAGCCCACACACGGTCGATCCAGCCTTTCAGGATCGCCGGCATGGACCACCACCACACGGGAAAGAAGAGCACAGTGGCATCGTTGCGTTCCACACGCTCCATCTCTCTCCGAACATCTTCAGCGAAGTCTATATCTCGCCCGCTCCAATCCGGCTCGTCTTCGGCTTTGAGCACCGGGTCGAAATTCTCCGCCACCAGATCGGCGAACTCGACCTCGTGGCCGTTGGCTCGCGCTGCTTCGGCAAAAGCGCGCCCCGCTTGATGTGTCAGGGAGTTCTCACGCGGATGGGCGATGACCACCAAAATCTGCATAAGGCGATGTCCTTCATAGTGACCAGACGGCCGCAGGCGATGCGGTAGCGTTCAAGGACCGTGCCGTTAAGGCGCTGTCCAGGCGGTCTAGGTATGAAGGGAAGGTCGGCACTTCAATCCTGTCACGACATCGTGCCTTAGCAGAAATCGTTGGAGCAGGGGGGCCAGCGGGTGCGGCCCTTCTGCTCCATTGATTGGCCGTTACCGCTTGTTCACCGCATCAGCCAGCTTCAAGGCCCGCTCCAGGCAGGCCGGCTGCTGGTCTGCAAAGCGTTCTGCGCCAATTTCCATGATGAGGGTGGTGTCGGGCAGGAAGGTGAGTTCGGAGAAAATGTCCTCCCAGTCGATATCGCCCCAGCCGATCGGCAGGTGAAGGTCGCCGATGCCGAGTGCGGTGGCTTCTGCGGGGTGGTAGAACTTCTTCATCGTGTAGGGCAGGCCGAAGCTGTCATGCACATGCAGATGGCCGGTGACGGGCGCCATGGCGCGCAGTTCTTCGCGGAAATCCAGACCCTTGAAGGTGGATTCGATATAGGCGTGGCTGAAATCGATCAGGGCTGCGAGATTGTCGTGGCCGACGGCCTTCACGGTTTCTGCCACTTGCGATGGCGTCTGGCGGTACTGGCCGTCTTCCGTGGTGAAGATGTTTTCCAGAACGATGCGCACGCCATAGGTCTTGGCAATCTCGGCCATTTCGAAAAGAGCCTCACGCTCCATCTGGTCGAGATCGCTGCCACTCATGCCATCGGAGAGGATCGCATTGCCGCTATGGTGGACGAGCACGCCAGCGCCCAGCCGGTCACAGAGTTCGAGCATGGCACGCACGACCTTCTTCTGCAGATGCAGGTGCTCGCGATCCATGAAGTTGGAGACAATCTGGCCATGCAGGGAGAGTTTCTTGAACGCATACTGCTTGACGATATCGCGGACGCGCTGTGCGCGGTCCTCGATGATGCGACCGCCGGAGATGATCTCCTCGCCATAGATGCCGATTTCGCAGGCGGTCGCGCCGGTATCGGCAATGATCTTCAGGGACGAGTCCAGGGTGGAAAGATCGCCGCGCCCGGTGGCATTGCAAAAGCCGACGGCGGAAATGATGGAGGTCATGTGCGTTTCCTTGATGCAGTCAATGAAGGCGGTAGATCTTCAGGCACTATGGGCCAGAACATCCAGGTTGGTGAAGCCGGCTTGATCGGCTGATACGAGGCTTGAGTCGATCCGCCGTTCCGTGATGGGATCGAAAAAGTGCAGGTGCGCTGCGGGGAACTGTAGCATGACCCTGTCGCCGGGGCGGACAGTGAGATCCTCACCAATCGCGGCAGCAAAGATCTGGCCGCGAATGTCCGCATAGACGATGCGACCGGAGCCGAGTTCCTCGACAAAATCCACCACGGCGGAAATACCGTCGCCCTGACGGGAGACGACGCACTGCTCTGGCCGGATGCCGGCAATCACGTCCTCACCCGATAGGGTGCGCGCGATCTCCGCTGGCATTGGACTGGACCAGTTGCCGAAGCTGACCGTAGCGCTCTCACGATCCACCTTGGCATTGAAGAGGTTCATGGCGGGAGAGCCGATGAAGGATGCGACAAAGGTGCTGGCCGGTCGGTTATAGATGTCGAGCGGCTGCCCCACCTGTTCGACATTGCCCTTGTTCATGATCACCAGCCGATCCGCCAGCGTCATGGCCTCCACCTGATCATGGGTGACGAAGACCGATGTCGCGGACAGGCGTTGATGCAGCCTGCGGATTTCCGCTCGCATGGTGACGCGGAGCTTGGCATCGAGGTTGGAGAGCGGCTCGTCGAAGAGAAAAACATCCGGCTCGCGAATGATGGCGCGCGCCATGGCAACGCGCTGACGCTGACCACCGGACAATGCCGCGGGCTTGCGCTCCAGATAGTCCAAGAGGCCGACGATCTTCGCCGTTTCCTCGATCCTGCGGCGGCGCTCGGCCTTGGCCACGCCTGCGACCTTCAGCGCATAGCCGATATTGTCGGCAACCGTCATATGCGGATAGAGCGCATAATTCTGGAACACCATGGCGCAACCGCGCTCACGCGGTTCCAGGCGGTTCACCACCTTGCCGGCGATGGCGATTTCACCGGCGGTGATGTCTTCTAGCCCGGCAATCATGCGCAGCAGGGTGGATTTGCCGCAGCCGGAAGGGCCGAGGATCACGACGAATTCTCCGGACGGAAAGATGAGGTCGACACCATGCAGCGTCTTGGTCTTGCCGTAGGATTTATGCACCTGACGAATGTCGATCTGCGCCATGGTTTGGCACTCCTGTTCTATAACTGTCATTTCTCGGTGGAGACGAGGCCACGCACGAACCAGCGCTGCAAAAGCCCGACGACGAGAAGCGGCGGCAACATGATGATGAGGGAACCGGCAAGCGTGACATTCCAGTCAGGCGTGCCGTTTTCGGAAGGGAGGAGGCTGGAGAGCGACATCATCACCGTCTTGTAGGACGGGTCGGTCACCATCAGGAGCGGCCACAGATACTGGTTCCAGCCATAGACGAACATGATCGTCGTCAGCGCCAGCATGTTGGTGCGTGACAGCGGCAGGATCATATCGACGAAGAAGCGCATCGGTCCGGAGCCATCCATGCGCGCCGCCTCGGCCAGCTCGTCCGGCAACGTCATGAAGAACTGCCGGTAGAGAAATGTGCCTGTGGCCGTGGCAATCAGCGGCAAGGTCAGGCCCGCATAGGAGTTCAACAGGTTCCATTCGATGTTGATATCGATGCCGGAGACGGCATTGATCAGAAGTGCGAAGGGATGGAACATGTCGGCAGCCACCGCATAGGTCGGCACCACTCGTACTTCCAGCGGCAGCATCAGCGTAATGAACACCGTCCAGAAGAACAGGTGCCGCAGCGGCGAGCGGAAGAAGACGATGGCAAAGGCCGTGCAGGCTGACAGCGCCACCTTCCCGACCGTGACAAGCGAGGCCATGATGAAGCTGTTGAGCATGGCATTGCCGAGATTGGCGCGGTTCCAGGCCGCATGCATGTTCTCGAACAGGCGATCGCTTGGCATGAAGCTGAAGGGCACGCTGTTGATCTGCTGGAGCGACTGGCTGGCACCGGAAATGATGACGATGAAGGGGCCGATCAGCAGCAGGAAGCCGATGATCATCAGGCCGTAGGTAAAGGCATCGGCGTAGGGAGTGCGTTGGATCATCGCCGTCTCACTTGTAATGCACGCGCCGCTCGATGAAGCGGAACTGGATGAAGGTGAAGACCATGATCAGGCCGATCAGAATGATGCTCTGCGCCGAAGCACCCGAATAGTTGAGCCCCTGGAACGCTTCCTGCACGATGCGGAACACCATGACTTCGGTCGCATGGTTCGGGCCGCCGCCGGTGGTGTGGTGGACAATGCCGAACGTGTCTGAGCCGACAAAGCCTTCAGTCATCATGGTCACGGTCAGGAAGAACAGGGTGGGCGCAAGCAGCGGCACCTGAATATCGATTGCGCGGCGGATTGGCCCGGAGCCATCCATCGCAGCCGCTTCCGTCAGGCTGCGCGGTACGGATTGCAGTCCGGCCAGCAGGAAGATGAAGGTGTAGCCCGCCCATTTCCAGATGAAGATGATGATGACCAGCGCCAGCGCATGGCTGCCGAATTTGGCCGGATTCCAGATATCGGGATAAATCGCGTTCAGCGAGGCGGCAAGGCCGCGTTCGGGCGAGAGGATGAAGCGAAACGCTATGCCCGCTGCCGGACCGGCAATGGCAAAGGGCAGGATGTAGAGGACGCGGAAGAAACCGGAGCCCGGCAGTTGCCGATCGACCGCCAGCGCGAGCGTGAGCCCGATGAGAATGGCAAAGAATGGGCCGACGATTGCAAAGATCAGGCTGACGGTGACCGAGTTCCAATAAAGCGGATCGGCGAAGGTCTCGTAGAAATTGGCAAGCCCGACAAATTCCGCAGCTCCGCCGAAAGGCGGCTCCAGCGTGAAGGCCCAGTTCACCACAGCCACGGCAGGCCAATAGAAGAACAGGGCAATGAGAGCGAGCTGCGGCAGGGCAAAAAGCAGGGGTAGCCAGGTGCTCTTGAAGACGGAGCGCTTTTCCATGGAAATTCCAATAGACAGTCTGGATGATCGTGCCACCCGCGTTCACGGGTGGCACTGGAGTACGAGCGCTTAGTTGATGGAAACGCCAGCGAAGGTCTTTTCGAAGCGTCGCAGACCGACATTGGAGCGCTCGACAGCCTTGTCGAGTTCCTGCTGAACGTCGCCATTCTGCATGTAGATCGCCTCAAGTGCCGTGGAGAGTTCCTTGCGGATCTGCGTGAAATTGCCGAGGCGGATACCGCGTGTGGTATCGGTCGGCTCGGTCAGCGTCAGGCTTTCGATGGCGACTTCACGGCCCTTGTACGGCGCCTTGTCGTAGAAGCCGTTCTTCTTCATGCTCTCGAAACCGGTCTTGGTGACCGGGATGTAGCCGGTGACGGTGGACCACCATTCGACCATGTCCGGCTGGGCAATGAAGTTGAGGAACGCCGCAGCGCCCTTGTATTCAGCATCCGGACGGCCAGCCATGACCCACAGCGAAGCGCCGCCAACTAGCGACTTCTTGCGCTCGGTGCCCTTGAAGACTGGCAGCATGGCAACATCCCACTTCACGCCTTCCGGCAGCGTCTTGCCGACGGTGCCGTGGTCGGCAATCGAGCTCATCGCCATCTGGCAGGTCTGCGAGGTGAAGGAAGGAACCGTGTCCATGCCGAGCGTCTTGGTCTTGACGACGAAGAGCTTCTCGTCCTGCATCTTCTTGAAGAACTTCAATTCGTCGACGACCTTGGTCTTGTTGACGACGAGTTCCGCATTCAGGCCCTTATAGCCATTGCCTTCCGTGGCAATCGGCTGGTCATGGATGGCGGAGAACTGTTCGATCAGCGGCCAGGTATCGAAATTGAATGCCAGCGGGCATTCGTAACCGGCAGCCTTCAGCTTCTTGGCGGCCTCGGCAACATCTTCCCAGGTTTCCGGCTTGCCGGTCACGCCAGCCTTTTCGAAGGCGCTGACATTGTAATAGAAAACGGCGGTGGAAGAGTTGAACGGGAAGGAGTTCAGCTCACCAGCGGCCGTTGCGTAGTAGTTGGCAATGCCGGGGAAATAGTTGCTCCAGTCGATCTTGTAGCCATTGTCGGCCATCAGCTGCTTGGCCGGAACGAAGGCCTTGGACAACATCATGTCCAGCGTGCCTGCATCATAAATCTGCGCGATGGCGGGGTGCTTCTTGGCGCGGTAGGCGGCAATCGTGTTCTGCAGCGTCGCGTCATAGCTGTTTTGCGAGGTGCAGACGATTTCATAATCCGGCTGCGACGCGTTGAACTTCTTGCAGGCGTCCTGCACACGCTCGCCGAGATCGCCGGAGAGGCCGTACCAGAATTCGAATTTTGTCTTTTCAGCATGAGCGGCCGTGGTGCCGAGCGCGGCGACGACAGCAAGCGATGCCACGAAGGAAGAAAGGGTCGACGTTTTCATGAGGGGAGCCTCGTTGGAAAGAAACGATGGCCTGGTCGCGGAATTTTTCGGCCCGGCGAGCAAAACCGGCGCCGTCCTAACAATGCTGTATGACAGGTCGCGGACGTTTTCTTGAATATTGGATGACGGGTATTTGTGGTCTGACCGTCATCGACCATCGAAGGGATCATCACCGAGCTGTTACGAGAAGCGCTTCGATGCTCTGCAATTTCTTGCCCCAAGGCATGGATTTGCGCGAATCTTATGTATAATCACACGTGTAAGCACTGACCTGCACCATCGTGCCAGCCCTTGAGCGATGGCGTTTTTCATTTCATACCGGGCCGGATCATCTGAATGCGCTCTTTGATGGCACGATTGAAAAATCTCGGTCTTCGAACTTCCATTGTGTGCATGACAGCACTTGCGTTAAGTGGCGTCGCGCGTGCCGAAAGCGGGAACTTGCCGGTGCTCTTCGACAAGCAGGAACGTCTTCCGGGTGCCGACCTGTCGTCTATCCCCCGCGTCCGGTTCCTGATGTCGGTCGATTTCCCGCCCTTCAATTTCACCGATCAGGACGGCAGGCTGGTGGGTTTCCATGTCGATCTCGCCCGCGAGATCTGCGCCCAGCTGAAGATCGAAAGCAAATGCCAGGTCCAGGCGCTCCCTTTCGATGAGTTGGAGGCGGCGCTGGAGCTCGGCGAGGGAGAGGCCGTGATGTCGGGCGTTGCCTCGACGTCGGATCTGCGCAAGAGCTTCAGCTTTACGCGACCTTATCTGCTGCTGCCCGCGCGTTTCGCAGTGTCGAAAGCTGCCAAGCTGGAGGGACAATCGGCTGCCACTGCTCTGACCGGCAAGAAGGTCGGCGTCGTCAGCAATTCGCGCCATGAAGCGATGCTGAAATCATTCTTCCCGAACGTCGTTCCTACCGGTTTTGCCGGCTACGAGCCGATGTACGAGGCTCTGAAAACCGGCAAGGTCGATGCGGTCTTTGCCGACAGCCTGCGTCTGCCCTTCTGGGTCGCCGGCACGGCGTCGGAAAATTGCTGCGCCATGTTCGATGGCCCCTATATGTCGGACAAATTCCTGGGCGAGGGGCTCTCGATCATGACGGTCGATCCCGAAAACAAGCTCGTACCCGCCTTCGATCAGGCGCTAGCAGCCCTTTCGCGCAACGGGCGCCTCGAGGAAATCTACCGCCGCTATTTCCCTTACGGACTTTTCTGACGTCAGACAGTCAATAAGGCGGTGTCAGCCACTTACGCCACAAGAGCAGGTTGGTTCAGCTTGGATAGCTGAATCACCGCCTGCGTCCGACTATCCACATTGAGCTTCAGCAGAATGGCCGAGACATGCGCCTTGATCGTCGCTTCGGAGACGTTCAGCTCATAGGCGATCTGCTTATTCAGCAAGCCTTCCCCAAGCATGCCGAGCACGCGGCTTTGCTGTGGCGTCAGGGTCCTCAGCCTGTTGATCAGGTCCGCCATGTCGGCATCCTGATCGCGACTGGACTGACAGGAGGCTGGGATCCAGACGTCGCCTTCCAGCACGGTGCGGATGGCTGTACGGATATCATCTATGCCGGACGACTTGGAAATGAAGCCGGACGCGCCAAGCTCGATCGCACGGCGCATGGTGGCCGGGTCGTCGGTGGCCGACACGATGATGATCGGCAGGCTGGAAAATTCCGCCCGCAGTGCCATCAGGCCGGAAAAGCCGCTGACACCCGGCATAGCGAGATCAAGCAGCATGAGATCGGCATCCGGCTGCTCTTCCGCGCAGCGTCTCGCATCGTCGAAATCGCCCGCTTCGATGAAACTATTGTTGCCTTCGAGACCACCCACTGCCTGACGCAGAGCGCCGCGAAACAGCGGATGGTCATCCGCAATGATAATCGTGAGTTCTGCCATGCCGCGCCCCCTCCCAAGAGCATTTCATGCGACTCTTCCTCCCGCAGGCCGACAGGCGACTGCGCTGATAAGATTGCGCCAAATCGTGAGCAACACAAGTCTTCAATTGCAGCCAAGCCTCACTACCTCCCGGTCGAGGATAAAAATCTGTGTGAAGCGATGGACAACAGATACCATTTGCGGCAAACCGCCCTGACATGAAGGAGATGCCCGATGAGCCAGACACCCCCTGTCATCTACAAGATCGTGCCGGATGCCCTGTGGCAGACAGCAAAGCACGAGGGTGTTTTCAAAGGGGCGGCAATCGATCTGACCGATGGCTACATCCATTTCTCCACGGCCGATCAGGTGAAGGAAACGGCAGCCCGCCACTTCGCCGATCAGCAGGACTTGCTTCTCATCGCGGTTGATGGTGGCGCTCTCGGCGACAAGCTGGTGTTCGAGCCCTCCCGTGGCGGCGACCTCTTTCCGCATCTCTATGGCGAGCTTCCGCTCAATGCCGTGCTATGGGAAACGCCCTTGACGCTGGGCGACGATGGCGCCCACCAGTTTCCGGAGGTCTGAGCATGAGCGGATTGTTCTCTTCTCTTGGACGCAAGGGTCTTTTCCTGCTCGATCCCGAAGTCGCGCATGGCATGTCGATTGCAGCTTTGCGCAGCGGCTTTATCCCCACCTGCCACGTGCCGCATGATCCGCGCCTGCAGCAGACGGTGGCGGGACTGATCTTCCCCAATCCGCTCGGTATGGCCGCGGGCTACGACAAGAATGCCGAAGTTCCAGGCCCACTCCTCAAGCTCGGTTTCGGATTTACCGAGATCGGCACTGTGACGCCGCGCGCGCAGGCGGGCAACCCAAAGCCGCGCATCTTCCGACTGGTGGAAAACGAGGCCGTTATCAACCGCCTTGGCTTCAACAATGAAGGACATGCGGCGGCACTTTCGCGCCTCATTGCCGCTGGCCTGCGCGGCATCGTCGGTGTGAACATCGGCGCCAACAAGGATAGCGATGATCGCATCGCCGATTACGTGAAGGGCATCGAAACCTTCTCCTCCGTGGCCTCTTATTTCACGGCCAACATCTCTTCTCCCAACACGCCAGGCCTTCGCGATCTTCAGGCGCGCGAAAGCCTTTCGGCACTTCTTTCCGCGGTGCTGGCGCAGCGCGATCGCGAGGCGGAAAAGCTGTCGCGCCACGTCCCCGTCTTCCTGAAGATCGCCCCTGATCTGACAGAGGAAGGGCTCGACGACATTGCCGCCGAGGTCCTGTCGCACCGGCTGGACGGCCTGATCGTCTCCAACACCACGCTTTCCCGAGACGGACTGGTGCCGGGCAGCAACAACCAGGAAACCGGCGGCCTCTCCGGCAAGCCGCTCTTCGAACGCTCAACCGCGGTGCTGGCAAAGATGCGCAAACGCGTCGGACCGGACCTGCCGATCATCGGCGTCGGCGGTGTGTCCTCTGCAGAGACTGCTTTGGAAAAAATCAGGGCAGGGGCCGACCTGGTCCAACTCTATTCCTGCATGGTCTACGAAGGGCCGGGCCTGCCGGGCAATATCATTCGCGGCCTGTCGGAGAGACTGCAGCGTGACGGTATCAGGAATATCCGTGATTTGCGCGACAGTTCAGTGGAAAGCTGGGCGGCGCGGTCGATTTAAACGGCCCGCTCCCTTTCGCTGTGGCCATCCTCGCATCAAGCGCGAGGATCACGACAGAGACTGTGATGAATGTCAGCTCGCATAGTGCGCGAACACGCCTCTATCAGGCGCAAAGCACCATCGCCCAATAGGGCCGGTTCTTTGCCGCGCTGTCATAGGCGACAGCAACACCAAGCCCGCCATAATTGCCGAGCATGTTTTCCAGGTGATGCGGCGAGCCGATCCAGGCTTTGACCACCCGCTCGACCGTGTCTTGACCTGCGGCGACGTTTTCTGCTGCAGGCAGGGGCACGTTGCCGTTTTTCATGCGAATGAGGAAACTGTCGGTGATGCCGATGAGATGCGCCATCTTCTGCGCCTTCACCATGCGGTTGGCCTGATAAATGGCCGCCTGCTGTGCCGCCGGGTTGGCAGAAAGCGTCGAGAGACCTTTCGAGCAGCGAAGTTCGTTGACCATGGGCAACGCCGCCGCCGTCTCGTCGCGGGTGCCGGATGGCAGGCCCTTATTGGTGGGAACGGAAACGCAGGCCGATAGAACGGAGCCAGCGGACAGCAGCACGAAGCCGCGCCGGGAAAAATTCGTCAGGGAATGGTCGGTCATATCAACGCAAGCTTAGAAGTCTGAGGACGATGAAGACGGGGATGACGATGACCGCGCCCGCCAGAAGATAGTCGCCGATGCTGCCAAGCGCGTGGAAGCCCGAATACCAGATGTTCATAACGAAGTCGCGCACACCATAGATGATGCTCCACGGCGTCAGCCCGAAGACGGCCATCAGAAATCCGACGACCAGCGATATCACCAGCAGCTTGACGATCGTGCGCCCAACGCTGTCACCCAGCACCTTGTTGACCTCACCGGCCATCAGCAAATCTCCTACAGCCTGTCATCGAACAAACCCGTATCCGCGGGATGATGACAAACACCTTCAAACCTTGATCAAGACATATGAAGCGCGGCGCTTCGATGCAAGCATCGCGGTGTTTACACCGTCGATCCGGGCTTTGCGATGAAATAGGACTTGAGTTTTTTTATGGCTTGATGAAAGAGAGCCCACCTCTTTCAGGAAAAATTCGTGAATGGCCCAGAACCAGCATTCTTCCGGCGACGTCATTGCTGATCGTCGTGCCGATTACGCCCGCATGCTGGCAGAAAGCGGCGACCACCAGGCTGCCGCGGAATTGATCGAACAGGCGCTGGAACTTGCCCCACTTTGGACAGCAGGCTGGTTTCGACTGGGCGAGTACAGCGAAAAGGCGGGTCGGCAGGACGATGCAGTGAAGGCTTATGAAAAGGTCGCCGAGCTTGACGAGGAGGGAATATTCGCAGCCCCTCTGAAGCTTGCAGTACTGGGCGCAGCCGAAACGCCCGAGCAGCCACCGAGCCGCTATGTGGAGGGCCTTTTCGACGACTATGCTGATCGGTTCGAAACCTCGCTGGTGAAGAAGCTCGATTACAGCGTGCCGGAGAAGTTGGCGGCTCTCATCGAAACGGCGCGCCCAAGTGGCGAGCGCTTTCGCTGCATGGTCGATATCGGCTGTGGCACAGGATTGCTGGGTGTTGAAATCCGCGACTGGACCGAACGCCTGGAAGGCTTCGACATTTCCACCAACATGTTGGCAAAGGCGGAAGAGAAGGGCATCTACCACCATCTCTCGCAGGCCGATCTTTCTCTTGATGAGGAGACATCCGGCCTCTTTGCCGATGGCCTTCAAAAAGGCCGGGCCGATCTCGTCGCCGCTGCCGACGTGATGATGTATCTCGGCAGCCTTGAGACGGTCATGCCGCTGGTTCTGGCCCTGCTTGAGCGGGGAGGCCTCTTCGCCTTTTCGGTCGAAGATGCGGGTGAGGAGGAGGGTTTCGTCCTTCAGCCCTCGCTCCGCTACGCGCACTCGCAAACCTATGTGAGCAATCTTCTTGCCACCTTTGGCATGGAGATCCTGCAAATCCAAAAAACAACCATTCGCAAGGATGCCGGAAAACCACTTTCCGGCATTCTGTTTCTTGCCGCAAAACCCGCCTGATCTTTTCGTTTCTTGCCATTTTATCGATTGGTCAGGAAGGCTGACATATAGCGGTTGTCGAGCGCCATTTTGCAGTGCAAAATAACCGCATCTCCGCCGCTGGTAGCTTGTGATGACGACGCGGAGACCATCAACAAAATCAGGTCCTGTCGAGGGGATTTCGCATGGCATTCACCAGAAGCGTCTATGGCATGTGGAGTGTGGACCCGGCCAAGCATTCACCGATCGAGGACGTGCAGGGTATCGTCACCGGGAGCATTGTCTCGGCGCTTGGCTTTTACATCCTGAACAAGGTCGGCCTCCTGACCGGTGGCACAGCAGGCGTCGCGTTTCTTATCCATTACGCCTTCGGCATCAGCTTTGGCCTGTTGTTCTTCCTCGTCAATCTGCCGTTCTACTACCTCTCCTTCCGTCGCCTCGGCCTTGCTTTCTCGGTGAAAACGTTCATCTCGATCGGGCTGGTATCGGTCCTGACGGAACTGGAATCGCGCTGGATGGTGATTGACAGCGTCAATCCGCTTTGGGCTGCCATTCTCGGCGGACTTCTCCTCGGTTACGGTCTTCTTGCGCTTTACCGCCACCGTGCCAGCCTGGGGGGCATCGGCATTCTGGCCATCTATATCCAGGATCGTTTCGGCATCCGTGCCGGTCTGATCCAGCTTGCCTTCGACACCTGTGTGATGATCGCCGCCTTTGCGGTCATCGAACCGAAGACGGTGCTCTACTCCATCGTTGGTGCCTTCTTCCTAAACATGTTCCTGGCCATCAATCACCGCTCCGACCGCTACATCGTGGTGCGCTGACGCTTGAAATCTGGCCCGGCGTGGCGCAAGGAAAGCTGTCGAAATCGTGGGGATGGCAATGCGCGATATGATCTGGAAAAACCGTGCAAGGCTGTGGGCCACGACACCCGACCGGCATTCTCTGCTGGAAGATGTTCAGGGTGTTCTTGCCGGAGCCATGTTGGCTTCTCTCGGCGTCACCCTGTTTTCCGCCGCCGGTCTGCTGACAGGCGGAACCGTAGGCCTCGCTTTCCTGGTTCACTATGCAACGGACATGCGTTTTGGTCTTGTCTTCTTCCTGGTCAACCTGCCCTTTTACTACCTTGCCTTTCGTCGCCTTGGACCCGCATTCACGGTCAAGACCTTTAGCGCCATCGCCTTGACGGCGGTGCTGTCCGACATGATGCCGCGACTGTTCGCCTTCCAATCGATCAATCCCATCGCCGCTGCGCTATTCGGCGGATTGACGGTCGCAGCAGGCATGCTGGCGCTCTTCCGCCACCGCGCCAGCCTCGGCGGTTTCGGTATTCTGGCGCTCTATCTGCAGGATCGTTTCGGTTGGCGGGCAGGCTTCATTCAGCTGGCCTTCGATGGCATGGTGCTGCTGGCCTCCTTCTTCATCGCCACGCCCTTCGTCATTCTTTGCTCGGTTCTTGGCGCATTGGTAATGAACCTGGTCATCGCCATCAATCACAGAAACGACCGCTACATCGCCATGTAACGGTCGCTTCGATTGAGAGTGTCAGGCAGCCTTGGCGGCGGCATCGACCGGATGCTGCATTCTGAAGCCGACGGCAATGCGGTTCCAGGTGTTGATCGTACCGATGGCAAGCGTGATCTTGACGATCTCCTCTTCGCTGAAATGCGCTTTCAACGCGTCGAAATCACCATCCGGCGCGCCGGTCTCGGCAATCTTCGTCACCGCATCCACCCAGCCGAGCAGGGCTCTTTCCTGCGCCGTGTAGACGGTCGATTCCCGCCATACGCTCATCAGGTTGATCCATTGCTCCGAAAGCCCGTCGCGGCGGCTCTCCTTCACATGCATGTCCACGCAATAGGCGCAGCCATTGATGATGGATGCGCGTAGTTTGATGAGGTGAATGAAGCGGCGCTCCAGCCCGGAATTTTGCACGAATGTTTCGAGCGCCAGAAGGGCTTTGTAGGATTCGGGCGATGCTTTGGTGTGATTCAGTCTCATTTCCATAGTCGTTTCTCCTTGGTTGCTTGTGGTCATGCGTCATCGTTCGGACAGGCGGTGGCCTGTCCGTTATGGAATTGAAAGAAGTCCTTGTTTCAGCGCGTCGTCTTGCGCTCGTTCAGCTCCAGAAAGGCGCAGCCGCGTGCGGCAATGCCGCCATCGTCTGCGCGGGCGAGGTCAGTACGAATATCCGCAACGGTGGTCTTGGCAAGCTCTGCCCGGTAGGCTCTCTCCGCTTTCAGCATGGCGGCATTGATGCCGCATGGCTTGCTGAAATAGCGGTCAGGCAGCGGGTTTGGACCTCGTTGCCGGATTTCGGCGCAGCGAAAAGCCGGTGCCGGGCCTTCCACCGCAAGCACGATATCGAGAAGCGTTATCTCCTCGGGCTCTTTCGCCAGCCTGTAGCCACCTTTCGGCCCGGGCACTGTCGAAAGAATACCAGCACCTGAGAGCGACTGAAGGTGCTTCAGCAGGTAGCTGGTCGAGACGCCATGAAACTCTGCCAATGCCGCCGCTGACAGTACGCCGTCGGGCGAAAGCGAGGCAAGCATTGCAACGCTGTGGATGGCCTGTTCGACGCCATCGCTCATCTTCATCGGGTCACCTCCATAATCATGGATATTATTTATCCGCGATTATGTGGCTCTGTCAAGCGGCGTCTAAAGGCTCTTCTTTTTTGGAAGAGTTTCACTACCTTAGAGGGGTGAAACACATCGATCCGCCAATCTTAGCGAAAAGCGCCGGAACACTGCCTTTGCCCTTCCAGAAATGGTTTGCGGAGAAGGGCTGGAGTCCGCGTGCGCATCAGCTGGAATTGTCCGCCCAGGCACGGGGCGGGGAAAACATGCTGTTGATTGCGCCGACCGGTGCCGGCAAGACGCTTGGCGGTTTCATGGCATCGCTGACCGATCTGGCCGAGCGTGGCAAGGTGCCACCGGGCTCTGCCTTTGTCGGCGTCCACACGCTCTATATCTCGCCACTGAAAGCGCTCGCCGTCGATATCGAGCGCAACTTGATGAAGCCGGTCTCGGAAATGGGCCTGCCGATTACGGTGGAAACCCGGACCGGTGATACCCCTCAGGGCAAGCGCCAGCGACAGAAGCTCAAACCCCCGGATATTCTTCTGACCACGCCCGAACAGGTCTCGCTGCTGCTCGCCAACAAAGAGGCAGAGCGCTTCTTCAAGGATCTGAAATATGTGGTGCTGGACGAGTTGCACTCGCTCGTCACCTCCAAGCGCGGCCATCTCTTGTCGCTGGCGCTCGCCCGCATCCGCCGCCATGCGCCTGCCATGCGCACCATTGGTCTTTCGGCAACGGTGGCAGATCCGATGGATTTACAGCGCTATCTCGCACCACAGGTGGAAGGCGAACCACCGGCGGGGCTGATCACCGTCGAGGGCGGCGCGAAACCGAATATTGCGATTTTGCAGACGGAGGAGCGTATTCCATGGTCGGGCCATTCGGCCCGCTACGCCATGCAGGATTTGTATCCTGAAATCAAAGACCATCAGACGACGCTGATCTTCGTCAATACCCGCTCGCAGGCCGAGCGAATCTTCCAGGAACTCTGGACGATCAACGACGACAACCTGCCGATTGCGCTCCATCACGGCTCGCTGGATGCCGGGCAGCGGCGCAAGGTGGAACAGGCGATGGCCGAAAACAAGCTGCGCGCCGTCGTCGCCACCTCCACGCTCGATCTCGGCATCGACTGGGGCGATGTCGATCTCGTCGTGCATGTCGGCGCTCCGAAGGGCGCAAGCCGCCTTGCACAGCGTATCGGCCGCGCCAACCACCGCATGGATGAGCCCTCCAAGGCGATCCTCGTTCCTGCCAATCGCTTCGAGGTGATGGAATGCCGCGCGGCGCTCGATGCGAATTACATCGGCGCGCAGGATACTCCCCCGATTGCAGAAGGCGCGCTGGATGTGCTGGCGCAGCACGTGCTCGGCATGGCCTGCGCCGAGCCTTTCGATGCGGATGAGCTTTATCGCGAGGTCACCAGCGCCTCGCCCTACGCCGACCTGTCACGCGAGATGTTCGACCGCGTGGTCGACTTCACCGCAACCGGCGGTTATGCGCTGCGCACCTATGAACGCTACGCCCGCATTCGCCAGATGAAGGACGGGCGCTGGCGTGTCTCCAATCCGCAAGTCGCGCAACAATATCGCCTGAACCTCGGCACCATCGTCGAGGCGGCAGAGCTGAACGTGCGGATGGTGAAGCGCAACGCCAAGGGCACGGTCGGCCGTGGCGGCATGTCGCTGGGCAAGGTGGAAGAGCATTTCCTCGAGCAACTGGTCCAAGGTGATACGTTTCTCTTTGCCGGCAAGGTGCTGCGCTTCGAAGGTATCCGAGAAAATGAATGCCTTGTCAGCCAGGCATTTTCGATGGACCCGAAGATCCCCTCCTATGCCGGGGGCAAGTTTCCGCTCTCCACCTATCTGGCAGATCAGGTGCGCTCCATGCTCGCCGACCCCTCGCGTTGGCATACGCTGCCCGATCAGGTGCGCGACTGGCTGGCGATCCAGAAGGAGAAGTCGATCATCCCGAAGCGGGACGAGTTGCTGGTCGAGACCTTTCCGTTTCGCAAGCGCTTCTTCATGGTCATGTATCCGTTCGAGGGGCGGCTTGCGCATCAAACGCTTGGCATGCTTCTGACCCGCCGGCTGGAGCGGGCAGGGGCAAAGCCCATGGGATTTGTGGCGACCGACTATTCACTCGCCGTCTGGGCGATGGAGGATATGGGCAAACGCCTGCAATCGCGCCGGCTGTCGCTTGCCGACCTGCTGGATGAGGATATGCTGGGCGACGACCTCGAAGCCTGGCTGGATGAATCCTATCTTTTGAAACGCACCTTCCGCAATTGTGCGGTCATCGCAGGACTGATCGAACGCCGTCATCCTGGCAAGGAGAAAACCGGACGGCAGGTCACGGTGTCGGCCGATCTTATTTATGACGTTCTTCGCAGCCATGAGCCGGACCATATCCTGCTGGAAGCCACGCGACGCGATGCGTCGGCCGGACTTTTGGACATTGCTCGACTTGGCGATATGCTAAGGCGAATCAAAGGCCACACGCATCACCGTGCGCTGGACCATGTCTCCCCGCTTGCCGTTCCCGTTATGCTGGAAATCGGCCGCGAAACGGTTGTGGGACAGGCGCAAGACGATGTGCTGGCCGAAGCCGCCGACGAGCTGATTGCCGAGGCGATGGCGTAGGCTTCTTTCGAAGGCCGCGCCGGAAGATACGTGGAAACAAAAGAGAGAGCAGTAAGATTGCTCTTAGGGAATTCGAGACGCCGTGCTGAGCCGCCTTGCCTTGAGTGAAAGATTGTCCACCGGCTTTGAATGCTTCGGAGCCGAAACCGCCATCAATGGCGTTGCGGCGCTGTGCGATCCGCTGGGCGGCCTTTACATGCCGGATCTGTCGCTGCTCGTCGTCTCCGACCTTCATCTGGAAAAGGGTGCGGCCTTCGCGCGGCGCGGTATGATGCTGCCGCCCTATGATACGATCGCGACATTGAAGATCTTCGCCTCGCTGATTGCCCGCTACGATCCGAAGATTGTCGTCAGCCTCGGCGACAATTTCCATGACCGCAAGGGATCGGAACATCTGCCGCTGCCGCTGCGCGACATTATCAAGGAGATGGCAAGAGGCCGCGAATGGATCTGGATCAACGGCAACCATGATCCGGATGGAACGGTGGATCTGCCGGGCTCGTCGGTCGATGAGATGTTCTACGCCAACCTTGTCTTCCGCCATGAGCCGAAGCTGAAGGGTATAGACACGAAAGGCGAAATCGCCGGCCACCTTCATCCATCGGCCACGGTGCGCCGCCGCGACAAGACGGTACGCCGCCCATGCTTCGCCACCGATGGCGCACGCTTGCTGATGCCCGCCTTCGGCGTCATGAGCGGCGGCCTCGATCTGCGCCATAAAGCCATGCGCGGCCTCTTTGACCATGCGGACCTGATTGCGCATCTGATGGGACGCGACCGGATCTATTCGGTTCGGTTTGGAAGCCTGCTGGGATAGGTGGCAATCAGTCCCTGCGGAACAACAGGCTTGCGCCCCAGCCGGTGATCACAGCCGTCAGCACGCAGAGAATACCGTAGACGACCGGCGTCTGATGGGCAGCATTCGTGATCGCCTGCTCCATGCCGGTTTTTACCACGCGCAACTTGAGTTCTCGCTGGGCAACAGGCATGCCGCTCTTGAAGAGGTAGGCTCTGGCGGTATGGACGCCATTCGGCACGTTGGCGGGCAGGCGAAGCGTTGCCCAGAAGAGGCCGGTTCGCTCCAGCCGCACCCCGGTCGTGTCGTTGCGATAGATGCCGCTGGCAAGTTTCAGGCGGCGATAGGCCTCCTGAAAATCATAGACATTGTCCGGCACGCCGGAAAATACCGCGCTGTTCAGTGGAAGATGCTCGACGCCGAGGCCCATGGCCTTCAACGTGCCGGGAGAGGCAATGTCGTTGATGTTGCGGGTGCTGGCCATGGAATAGGATTCCGGCAGGGGCGCGAATGTGATGGCGCTGGTATTGATCCAGATTCCCGCCACCCGGCTCTTTTTACGCACGGTCGTATATTCGTTCGGGCCCTCCAGCGTGACGACGATGTCGTATTGCCCGATGGCAAGCAGCAACTGGTCGGCATTGTTGAGCGCGCCGAACATGGTGAAATCCGCACCGCGAAAATCCGACGCGATCGAGATTTCATTCGTCGATGCACCGATCTCGATGTTCTCTTGAAGCGTCCGCGGCTTGCCCTGAGCGTCTGGAGAGACCGCGAGCGGGGGCGTTTGCGCCAGAGCTGCACCGGCGCAGAAAACCACCAACGATGCAAGTAGGGCAGCGCGCATCAATAGCCAAGCCCTCCGACCGCAACGGAAAAGAGATCTTCCGGTCGCACCACAAGCCCGATGGCAAGGCGGATGCCGACAGCCAGCACCAGAAGCGCCAAAAGTGCGCGCAGCTGCTCGCCGCGCAGCTTCTGCCCGACACGCACGCCATATTGGGCGCCGATGACACCCGCCAGCATGAGAATGAAGGCCAGCACGATATCGACCGAATAGTTCGTCGCCGCCTGCACGATCGTCGTATAGGCGGTGACGAAAATGATCTGGAAGAGCGATGTGCCGACAACGACGTTGGTCGGAATACGCAGGAGATAGATCATCGCCGGCACCATGATGAAGCCGCCGCCGACACCCATCACCGATGTCAGGATACCGATGGCAAAGCCGAGCGCGATGATCGGGATGACGCTGAGATACAGTTTCGACTTCTTGAAGCGCATCTTCAAGGGCAGGCGATGCACCCAGTTATGGTGGCCGGGACGGCGCAGCGGAATGGTTTCATTGCGCGCCGTGCGGCGGATGGCAGAGATGCTCTCCTTCAGCATCAACCCGCCGACGGTCGACAGCAGAATGACGTAGAGAAGCGAAATGATCAGATCGAGCTGGCCGATACTGCGCAACAGAGTGAACAGCCACACACCGACGGTCGCCCCGCAGAGGCCGCCGATCAGCAACATGGAGCCGAGCTTCACATCCAGCGTGCCGCGGCGAAAATGGGTAATGGAGCCGGAGACCGAGGAAGCGACGACCTGGTTTGCCCCCGTGGCAACCGCCACAACCGGAGGAATATTGTAGAAGATCAGAAGCGGGGTGATGAGGAAGCCGCCGCCCACCCCGAACATGCCGGAGAGAAACCCCACAGCCGCGCCCATGCCGAGGATGATGAAGACATTCACCGACAATTCCGCGATGGGCAGATAGACAGTCACAATCGGACCTCTGGCAATGGTTCCGGGCGTCCCGGTCGGCTCGAAGCCACCTGTCCGCCAATTCAAATCTCTGTCCTGAAAGAAGGCTTTAAGGGCCTTCGTTGGTCATGCCCGGCAGGCCACGACCTGTCAATCATTCAACGGCAAATACGTTGATAATTTGAAAAGAAGAAGGGCCGGAGCGACATTGTCGTCCCGGCCCTTCCAATAGCTCTGTTTTTCGTTCGATTACTTGTTGCGGGCGAGCAGCGCCGTCACCAGTTCGTCGGTAATGCGACCGTCCGGAGTCTGGCCGACGGATTTCTGGAAATCCCGAATGGCCGCGACCGTGGTCTTGCCAAGCTTTCCGTCCGGCACACCGGCCTTGAAGCCGTTATTGTTGAGGATGGCCTGAATGTTGCGGATTGCCTTCTGCATGTCGACCGAAGAGGTCTTCACGCCGCCGGCATTGGTCCACTCGTCGGGAAGGTTCACCGAATTGGCGTCTTCATCGAGCGGCGTCACTTTCCAGGCGTCGACTTTGGCCTTGGCGCTGGCAAGCTGCTCCGGCTTCATCGCCTTGGCCACATCGTCGCGCTTCTGGGCTGCATCGGCATCACCATCGCGGGCAGCAATGGCGAACCACTTGTAGGACTCTTCCAGGCTCTGCTGAACGCCGCTGCCGCGCGCGTACAGGATGGCGAGGTTGAACTGGCTGTCGCGAACGCCGAGATCGGACGCTTTGATGAACCAGTCTGCAGCGGCCTTGTAGTCGGGCTGGCCTGCCGCGTCGGATGTCAGCAGGACGGCGAGATTGTGCATGGCGCCGGCATTGCCCTGGCTGGCGGCCATTTCGTAATAGCGCTTGGCTTCCGGCAGATTGCGTTCGACGCCATTTGCCTTCTCATACATGTTGCCGAGACGATATTGCGCCGGTGCGAAGCCACGGTCCGCCGCAAGCTTGTACCACTTGGCTGCCTCTGCGCGATCCGCCTGAACGCCGACGCCATCAGTATAGCGTACTGCGATTTCGAAGAGCGCCAGCGCGTCGCCTTTGCCTGCGGCCTCTGCCAGAGAAGCCGGCGTGAGGCCCGCCGGGACGGCAATGGTCGTTTCAGTCTGCGGTGCGGCCTCGCTGGAGTGGGCGCCAACGGTGTCGGTCTGTGGTGTCACACTTTGCTTTAGCTGCTCGGCCACAGCCATCTCGCCGTGAGGTGCTGCGACATTGATGGCAGGCGCCTCTTGCGGCAGAGGTGCGCCGCCAATCGGCCGCGTGTCGATCAAATGCCCCTGTCTGTCGGCATCGCTCTGCATCCGGTCGGCTGCCGCCTGAGCGGTTTCGTCAACCGGGGCGGTGGAGGGCTCTGTAACGGCCTGATTGGTAACGTCCGGAATTGCGGACGATACAACGCCGGGCTCAGCGTCGTTCGTGCTCGTCGTCACCCGTTGAGCGGGCGGTGTGTCGGAACCAACAAGCGATTTGACCATGGGCATGGCCATCATCGCCAGAAGAATGGCGCCAATGCCGAGCAGAAGTGGGCGACGATAGCGCGCCAGCATGGACGCGCCCTTGGGGCTGCGGCCACTTTTTGCCGACCCGGAGTTTGTCGCCCTTTCTGGCATGGTTTCGAGTGCGGCGGCCTGGGCCGCACGACGTGCAGCTGCGATGAAATCGGCGCGGTTGTCGCCGTCCTTGTCGCCGGCACGCTGAGCATTCTGGCTGGCGCGAACCCGCTCCAGAATCTTCTTCACGTCCGGGGCGCCGGTGCCGGGCTCCAGAAGCTCATTCTCATCGTCGGACGAGAGAAAATCGATCGGATCGAGAGCCGGCGCCGGGTTGACGTTGGTGCGCCCGTTTGCAGGGGCAGACGCGTCACCCTCGGATCTGGCTGCGCCCGATTTGAACCGGCGGGTCAGGCTGGCAAGGAGGCCCTGCTTTTCTTCGGCGACAGGTTTGGCCGCTGCGGGAGGCGCAAAGGCGGTAGCCGTATCCGTATCGAAGGAAGATGTGGCGGTCGCAGCTGCCAGCGAGGAGAGACTTTCCTCCGAGAAGCTGGCGAAAGGCATTGGAGAATTGGAGGCCGAATGCTCTTGCTCATAGGCAGGCTCGGGCGCGCGGCGATCATCCAGCGCATCCAGACGGCTTGCGATCTGCAACAGGGTTTCGTGTAGAGCCTCGAAGGTGCGGTGGGTGCGTTCATCGGTATTGCGGCTCAGGCCCTCGAGTTTGCGAAGGTCGTTTGCCAGTTCCGAAAGCAGCACCATGTCCGCTGGGCTCGCGGTCTGCGCCAGGTTGTTGCGCGTGTGAGCTTCCAGCACCGCTTCCGCTGCCTGTCGTGCAGCCTCGATGATATATTCGTCATTGGACGCCATATAGTCTTCGATTGCGCTCATCCGCGCATCAAGCTCAGGCGGCATGCCCATGGGCTGGGCGTGGCTCTGCTCGTTTAGCATCGAGGACAGATTGGCGATGTGGCTCTCGAGGCTCGCAAGCGCGCCGGGATCGGTATTGCTGGAGCGGGTTGTTTCGTCGAGCTTGGCTGCGATCTTGCCGAGGCGGTCTTCAAGGCGAAGGAAGGCAGAATCATAGGCCGCGTTTTTGCCGGATGCCGGACGCGTATCGATATCGTCGATACGCCGGGCAATCTTGTCCAGCCGCTCGGCCAGCTTGTCATTCACCGCACCATTGCCGAGCAGATCGATCTTCTTGGAAATATCGGTGAGGAACGACGTCAGTTCAGGCTGCGCCGGCGTGCGCTTGGATTGCTCCAGATAGGCAGAGAGTTGGTCGAGTTGCTCGGTAAGCTTCGAGATGTGGCGGTCTGATGACAGCTCCTCAATGCGGTTTGCCAGCGCGTCGAGACGGCCCGTCAGGGCCTCGGACGGCTTGTCCTTCTCAGCACTCATGTCCTTCAGCTGGTCAAGCTGGCCCGAAAGACCGTTGAGGCGGGTCTCAAGCCGTTCCATCAACGCGGCATCTGGCGAATGGTGAGCACGATTGGAGGTCGCGGCGATCGCGCGGCTGATTTCGTCCAGACGCTGATCGACACCGGAAAAATGCTCGGTGAGAACATTCTCGTTCGGCTGAATGCGGCGGCCCAACTGCTCGACGAAGCCCGCCATGGTGATGAGCTTGTCCTCCAGCGCGCGGATGGCCGGGTTGTTATTGGCATTGCCAAGGTCGCTCTTGATGTCGTCAAGACGATAGGCGAGCGCGACGATCTCTTCCTTCAGCGCAGTCTGGTCGAAACCGCGTAGCGTGTCTTCGACCTCGTCCCAACGACGCTCCATCTTGTGCATGCTGTCCTGGCGAGCCATCTGCTCGACCAGCGAGCGGAGTTCCTCGACCTCGGAGCGCAGTGCCTGGGATTCCGGTCCGGACGTCGTGCTGAGGCGGTCGATGCTCGCGGCAAGCCGGGCAACGTCTTCGCGAATATCCTCGGCGAAATCCTGGTTTTCGGCAAAGGAGCGGATGTTGCGCAATTCGCTGCGCACACCCTGCATCTCGCGCGCAACGCCTTCGGAGAGTTCGTTCTTCAATTCCTGTCGCAGGTTGACGAGTGCTTCGGCCACTTCGCGCAACGCTGCATCGCCCTGCGAGGCCGGTGCTGGGGCGGCTGGTGCGCGTGAAGGGCGGCTGCGCTCGACACGCGCTGCTTCTACCGGAGCTGCCGGTCGCGTGCGATAGGCCGGAATGGCGGTGGAGGCACGGTAATCCTGATCGTCATAACGGCGCTGTTCCTGCTGCATCGCGCTGCGGGCAGGCTGCGGCGCTTCATAGGCGTCGCGGCTCCAGCGGTCATCGAGCGCTTGCTGACGGCGGCGAATTTCATCGACGGGATCGAATCGGCGAGAGCTTGGTTCGCGCTGGGGACGAGGCGGTGCAGGCGCGCGCTCCGGCGGGCGTTCGGCAGGTGGTTCGCGACGGCTTCTTTCCATCGGCCCGCCCAGCAGGTCTTCAAGCCGTGCTTCCAGGCCTTCGATGGTGCGATTGAGCGCGTCCAGCGACGATCTGTCACTCTGTCCTCGGGAATTCGATCGCAATCCGCTCATCTTGCTGCTCGCTTCGTCTTTGCCGTTTGACCCTTCCACCGACTGGAAAGGGGTATGCCGTTCTTCTCCTCTGGAACTGCGTCGTTTCCGAAGCACTTCCTTAAAACAGGACAATTGCCTATCTATGGTTAATTAAGAGTTAATTAGAATTTACTGCTTTAATACTTTCTTCATGATTATCCTTGCGCGAAACTTGATGCGGTATACACGATATTGTTGCAAATAGTGATGAGGGGAAAATTCTCGCCAAAGACATTTGACGTTTACGCGCACGTCAAATATTGTGAGCTCATCTTGAGGTCGGATAAGGTCCGGCGAACGATGCGGAGGAACATCGGTAATGCCTGTGTACAAGGCCCCTATTAAGGACACTCTTTTCATTCTCAACGACGTTCTGGGTCTGGAGCGCTACAACAACCTGCCCGGTTTCGAAGACGCAACGCCGGATATGATCGAGGCGATTACCGGCGAGGCTGCAAAGCTTGCCGAAGAGCAACTCTTCCCGCTCAATCTTTCCGGCGACCAGCAAGGCTGCAAGCGCGCCGAAGATGGCACGGTCTCCGTGCCGGACGGTTTCAAGCAGGCCTATGACGCTTACTGTGAAGGCGGTTGGAGCGGTCTGGCCGTGCCTGCCGAGTATGGCGGGCAGGGGCTTCCCTACACGCTGCACGCCGCCGTCGGCGAATTCATGTCGTCTGCCAACCTGTCGCTGATGATGTATCCCGGCCTGACGCAGGGCGCGATTGCCGCGATCCTCGTTCACGGCACGGATGAGCAGAAGCAGACCTATCTGCCCAACATGGTGGCCGGCACATGGTCCGGCACCATGAACCTGACCGAGCCGCATTGCGGCACCGATCTCGGCCTGCTGCGCACCAAGGCCGTGCCGCAGGGTGACGGCACCTACAAGATCTCCGGCCAGAAGATCTTTATCTCCGCCGGCGAACATTCCATGACGGACAATATCATCCATCTGGTGCTCGCCCGTATCGAGGGCGCACCGGAAGGCACCAAGGGCATTTCGCTCTTCATCGTGCCGAAGTTCCTGGTCAATGCCGATGGCTCGCTTGGCGAGCGCAATGGCGCGGTCTGTGGCGCGATCGAGCACAAGATGGGCATCCACGGCAACGCCACCTGCGTCATGAACTATGACGACGCGACCGGCTACCTGATCGGCGCAGAGAACAAGGGCCTTTCGGCCATGTTCGTGATGATGAACGAGGCGCGCCTCGGCGTCGGTTTGCAGGGTCTTTCGATCGGCGAGATCGCTTACCAGAACGCTGCAAACTACGCCCGCGATCGTATCCAGGGCCGTTCGCTCTCCGGTGCCAAGCATCCGGACAAGAAGGCGGATCCGATCATCGTTCACCCCGATATCCGTCGTTCGCTGTTGACGATCCGCGCCTACAACGAAGCCGGCCGCGCCTTCCTGCTGTGGACCGCGCTGCAATCGGACATTGCACATCGTTCGACCGACGAGGCGGCACGCCAGGCGGCAGACGACCTGCTCGGCCTCGTCACCCCGATCGTCAAGGGTGTGTTGACCGACAAGGGCTTCGACCACGCAGTTGCCGCTCAACAGGTCTATGGCGGTCACGGCTATATCGAAGAATGGGGCATGAGCCAGTATGTGCGCGATGCCCGCATCACCATGATTTACGAGGGTGCCAACGGCATCCAGGCGCTCGATCTGGTTGGTCGCAAGCTTGGTCTCAATGGTGGCCGCGCCGTTATGGCGCTATTCAAGGAAATCGGCGATTTCTGCGAAGAAAACCGCGCGGACGAAAATCTGGTCGTCTACACCAAGGGCCTGAAGAAGGGCTTGAACGATCTGCAGGCTGCAACCATGTGGTTTATGCAGAATGCCATGGCAAAGCCGGACAATGCCGGTGCCGGCTCCACCGACTATATGCATCTCTTCGGTCTGGTGGTCCTCGGCTACATGCATGCGCGTATGGCGAAGGCGGCCCAGGCTTCGCTGGCCTCCGGTTCTTCCGACGAGGAATTCCTGAAGGCCAAGCTCGTCACGGCCCGCTTCTTCATGGAACGCCTGATGCCGGAAACGGCGCTGCGCAAGACCCGCATCGAAGCTGGCAGCGACACGATGATGGAACTCGCTGCCGAAGCGTTCTGAAACGGATCAGGAGGCCGCATGCGGCCTCCAACAATTTTCAGGCAGTCACCTGCCACAGGGAGATGAGACATGACCGACGTTTTTATTTATGACCACGTCCGCACCCCGCGCGGACGCGGCAAGAAGGATGGCAGCCTGCACGAGGTGCCGTCCGTTCGTCTTGCCGCCAAGACGCTGGAAGCGATCCGCGACCGGAACGGACTCGATACGGCGACCGTCGATGACATCATCATGGGCTGTGTCGATCCGGTCATGGATGCCGGTGCGGTGATCCCGAAGGCGGCTGCCTTCGAGGCGGGATACTCCACCAAGGCGCCGGGCATGCAGATCTCGCGCTTCTGTGCGTCGGGACTCGATGCCGTCAATTTCGCCGCTGGCAAGATTGCGGCAGGATCGGACGAAATCGTCATTGCAGGCGGCGTGGAAAGCATGTCGCGCGTCGGCATGGGCATGTCGGGCGGTGCCTGGTACATGGACCCTTCGGTCAATTTCCCTGCCTATTTCATGCCGCAGGGCGTCTCCGCCGATCTGATTGCCACGAAATACGGCTTCTCGCGCGACGACGTCGATGCCTATGCGGTGGAAAGCCAGAAGCGTGCCGCGCACGCCTGGGAAAACGGCTACTTCAAGAACTCCGTCGTTCCGGTCAAGGATCAGAACGGCATCACCATTCTCGACCGTGACGAGCATATGCGCCCCGGCACGGACATGCAGGCGCTCGCCTCGCTCAACGCGTCCTTCCAGATGCCGGGTGAAATGGGCGGCTTCGAAGCCGTCGGCATCATGGCGCATCCGGAAGTGGAGCGGATCACCTACGTCCACCACGCCGGCAACTCGTCAGGCATCGTCGATGGTGCGGCCGCTGTTCTGGTCGGTTCGAAGGCCGGCGGCGAAAGCATGGGTCTGAAGCCCCGCGCGCGCATCCGGCACTTCGCCAATATCGGGTCCGATCCGGCACTGATGCTGACCGGTCCCGTGGACGTGACGGAAAAGCTTCTGAAAAAGACGGGCATGTCGATTGCCGACATCGACCTCTTCGAACTCAACGAAGCCTTTGCCGCCGTCGTTCTGCGCTACATGCAGGCCTTCGACATCAGCCACGACAAGATGAACGTCAATGGCGGCGCCATCGCCATGGGTCATCCGCTCGGTGCCACGGGCGCCATGATCCTCGGCACGGTTCTCGACGAGCTGGAACGCCGCGATCTCAACACTGCGCTGGTCACGCTCTGCATCGGTGCAGGCATGGGCACCGCGACGGTGATCGAGCGGGTTTGAGTGACTGGCCATGCGGCGGGAGGTTTACGAACGACCCAAGACCGAGGTTGAGCAGCAACAGCTTCTGCACAATCTCGATAAGGACATGGCGCAGGATTACGAGCGATCGACCCGCGTCCTGACCAAGGAAGACATGAAGACCAGTCGTGCCGAAAGCAGAGGTCTGATCGTCTTTCTCGTTCTTGTGTTTGTCTGCTTCGGCCTCGCCGTCTGGCTGTACTGACCGAAAAGAGAATTCAGGGAAGAGGAATCCCACAATGAGCACTTACACCAATTTCAAAATCGAAACCGATGCAGACGGCATTGCCCTCGTGACCTGGGACATGCCGGAAAAATCCATGAATGTTTTCACCGCCGAGGTGATGGAAGAGCTGAACGCCATCGTCGATGCGACGGTTGCGGACGCAGCCGTCAAAGGCGTGGTCTTCACCTCCGGCAAGAGCACCTTCTCTGGCGGCGCCGATCTTTCCATGATCAAGTCGATGTTCTCCTTCTACCACGAAGAGAAGACGAAGAACCCGGATGAAGCAGCCCAGAAGCTTTTCGATCTGGTCGGCAAGATGAATGGTCTCTTCCGCAAGATCGAAACCAATGGCAAGCCCTGGGTGTCCGCCATCAACGGCACCTGCATGGGCGGCGCCTTCGAACTGTCGCTCGCCTGCCATGGCCGCGTGGCTTCGAGCGCAAAGAGCGTCAAAATCGCGCTTCCGGAAGTCAAGGTTGGCATCTTCCCCGGCGCCGGTGGCACGCAGCGCGTTTCGCGTCTGACCGATGCGCAGTCGGCGTTGCAGATGATGACGACCGGCCAGTCTCTGACTGCCCAGCGCGCCAAGGCGATGAACCTCGTGCATCAGGTTGTTGAGCCGGATCAGCTGATTTCGGCTGCCAAACAGATGATCAAGGATGGTCTGAAGCCGGTCGCTCCATGGGACGAACGAGGCTTCAAGGCACCGGGTGGCGGCATCTGGACGCCAGCGGCAGCACAGCTGTGGCCAGCCGCACCGGCGATCCTGCGCCGCGAAAGCGCCGGCAACTATCCGGCCGCGCTCGCCATCCTGAAATGCGTGTATGAAGGCCTGCAATTGCCCTTCGACACCGCACTGAAGGTCGAGCAGCGCTACTTCACCGAGATCCTTCGCTCGAAGGAAGCCTTCGCGATGATCCGCTCGCTGTTCATTTCCATGCAGGAACTGGGCAAGGGCGCACGCCGCCCCGCCGGTCAGCCGAAGAGCGACTTGAAGCATGTCGGTGTTGTCGGTGCCGGCTTCATGGGCGCCTCTATCGCCTATGTCACGGCTGCCGCAGGTCTCGACGTCACGCTGATCGACCGCGACGAGGAAGCCGCGGCCAAGGGCAAGACCACCTGTGAAGGTCTGGTCAAGGGTTCGGTCGACAAGGGCCGGATGACGCCGGAGGAGGGTGCCGCGGTCCTCGCGCGCATCACCCCGACGTCGGATTACAACGCACTGAAGACCGCAAACCTGGTCATCGAGGCCGTCTTCGAAGACCGCGACGTGAAGAAGGCCGTCATCGAACAGGTGGAAGCAGTCCTGCCGGAAGGCGCGATCTTTGCCTCCAATACCTCGACGCTGCCGATCACCGGCCTTGCGAAGAACTCCAAGCGCCCGGTGGATTTCATCGGCATTCACTTCTTCTCGCCCGTCGAGAAGATGATGCTGACCGAAGTGATCCTCGGCAAGGAAACCGGCGACAAGGCGCTCGCCGTCGCACTGGATTACGTCGCCAAGATCAAGAAGACCCCGATTGTCGTCAACGACACGCGCGGCTTCTTCGTCAATCGTTGCGTGCTGCGCTACATGGCGGAAAGCTATGAAATGCTGATCGAAGGCGTGCCGCCGACGATGATCGAAAACGCCGCGAAGTTCGCCGGCATGCCGGTCGGCCCGCTGGCGCTGAACGATGAGGTGGCAATCGATCTGTCCTACAAGATCCTGAAAGCCACGGCTGCGGATCTTGGAGACAAGGCCGTCGATCCGCGCCACATGGAGTTGGTCAAGAAGCTGGTGGAAGACGAAGGCCGTTTCGGCCGCAAGAACTCCAAGGGCTTCTACGACTATCCGCCAAAGCCCGCCAAGAAGTCCCTCTGGCCCGGCCTGAAGGACCTCTACGCGCAGAAGGCGCCGGAAGACGTTGACATGGACGTGCTGAAGCAGCGCTTCCTCGTCACTGTCGCCTTGGAGGCGGCCCGCACCATGGAAGAGGGCATTGTGACCGATCCGCGTGAGGCTGACGTCGGCTCCATCCTCGGCTTCGGCTTCGCGCCCTATACCGGTGGCGCTCTGTCCTACATCGACGGCATGGGTGTTGCGAACTTCGTAGCGCTGGCAGAAAAGCTCGAGGCTGAATACGGCCCGCGCTTTGCCCCGACGCCACTCTTGAAGGATCTGGCTGCCAAGGGTGAGACCTTCTACGGTCGCTTCGACCCCTACGCCAAGGCTGCCAAGGCCGCTTGAGCGAAACAGGTCACAACAACGAAAAGGCGGCCATCCGGTCGCCTTTTTCTTTTGTGCGAGCGCGGCGCGCTTCCTCCAGGCGACACTGCATCCTTTTGCCCCCTCCGGCGTTTGGAGAGGGAGTTCTCCCGAGCATGATCGGGAGCCCAAGGATTTTCCAAAAGGAGATGTGAATGAGAGCGCCCGCACGATCCCACGGTTTCGACAAGCCGGCTGACCTGGAAGACGAACTGGCTCAGCTGGACGAAGAGCGGGCAGACGAAAAGCCGAAAGCGCTCGATCGTCGTCCAGCCCCGCCAAAACCTGGAAGAAAACCTGCGGAAGAAGCATCGCTGCAAGCACAGATCGCAGAACTGCGCCGTGATCTCGACGAGGTCCGTCGTGAGGTCGAGAAGCTGAGCGCATCGCGAAATGTGCCGTCTCGCTCGAGTTCGTATGACACCCCGAACTGGCTCCCGATCGTCCGATCCGTCGCCATCACTTCGCTCGCCAGCCGCATATTCGCCTCGTCGCCGATGATCGCCCTCCTCGTAGCGGCCGTTCCGTTCGCACTTGGCCTCACCGCCGGATCGAAACAATAAGCCTCTTATCAGCGTGCGGAGTGCTGCATTTACGGGGCGGGAGCGAGGAACATCTGGTTCCTCGCTTCCCTCTTTTTGATAGCGTTAAAGGCTTCGAAACCGGCTGAAGAAAAACTGTCAAAAAAGTTCGTCCGGGCGCTTGCCATGTCCGAACAAGATGCTATAACCCCGCTCACTTCCGGGGCGGAACACTCCCCGGCGCTTCAAAAAAGCGAAGGTTCTTCAAGAGCCTGTAGTGCCCGGATAGCTCAGTTGGTAGAGCAGCGGATTGAAAATCCGCGTGTCGGTGGTTCAAATCCGCCTCCGGGCACCATTTAATTTCCCTAACCAATGAAATTGTTTTTGAGACGCGTTCCCTTGGTCAACCCTCGTTGGCTCGTCAGTTTACCAGACAGCAAGCTCGGTGACTGCACTCCGTGAGGCGCCTAGGCCGCAGATCGTACCCAAATCTTGGAAAAGGCGCCTGATTGGCTGAGAATTTCCGAGGTATGTGGGCTCAGAGACTGACAAGCGCGCCAGAGACTGAACGCCACATAAAGGCAACAAAAAAGGCCGGGGCGAATTCGCACCGACCTCTTGTCGCTTGTCATCTGCCGCCAGTACATCCGTGGTCAACGTGCAAGCGGTGGCGCCGCCACGCCACTCGGTGAAGAGAATGCGGGGCGGCGCGTTTGGTTCCAAATTTTAATCGAGTAATTCTGCGGGTACCTTGCCGCCATTTTCTGACAGTTTTTTAAGCAAAGCCTTGTGGAGCCAGTTGTTCATCTCGGCCGAGCCATTGAGTTCGCCGGTATAGCCGAGTTCCTGCGCCAGTTCCTTGCGCTCTGCGAGGCTCGCATCCATGCCGAGCGCCTTCATCAGATCGACGATCGAATGTTTCCAGTCGAGGCGATGTCCGCTGCGCTTGACTGCGGCATCGAGCTGTGACGCGACATCGACCTGCTGGGTGGATGCAGAGGTTGGTGCCGACGGGACGGGTGCCGAGCTGCCGGAGGTGGAGGGAACGGCTTGACCCGTGCCGCCGACGGGCGGTGCGGTGGTTGCGGCGGGCTCAGGGATGGATGAGGGGGCAGGTGTCGGTTCCGTGGCGGACGGGGATGTCTGCTCGGCATGGGCCGAACCGAAGATCGCGTCTTTGATTTTGCCGAAGATGCTCATGATGTTTCCTCCTTGGACTGATTATCGATGTCGGTCCAACGGATCGAAGGCGGATCGCGTTCCGATTGGAGGTGAAAAAGCCAGCCCTACCCAGGGTAGCCATCACCATCGGGACGATTATCTGCTGTGAAAACTGAGGTAGACACTGCGGTAACAGGAGCTGGCCATGCACAAGATCTGAAGAAATGCGGGGCATGTTGGTGCTTCTCCAAGTGTAGCGAAGACGAATATTAATGGCTTTTCAATTGATGTCGGGCATCATCGCTTCCCACACATGGAGGTATTGATGCGGCGGTTGTCGTCGGGCGCGATTTTAAACTTTGCGCCATTACGCTGGATTGCATCTATTGATCCGACATTGCCTCATGAGGTGCGAAAGCGTCTCGGAGACATGTTCTTCAGCTCCACCAAGCCGTTTTTTCTTGGAGCGGCCAACTCCACCGCGGTTCTCAGTGTAGCCTTCTACAGGATCGGTGATCCTGTGTTTCTGGTCCTCATAGCGTTGGAAGTGATGCTCCTCGTCGCCAGACTGGCGGCTATTCGAACGGCGGAGCGGAGCAAGGCTCCCTTCTTTGTGGTCGGGCTGACATGGGCCTTGACGCAGGCTTTCACGATCTCGCTCGTTGTGCTGTCGCGCGACATTTCAATGACAATCATCGTGCTGGCCTCAAGTCTCGCTGCCATCGGCAGCATCATCGGCCGCAACTTCGCCGCACCGCGCTACGCCATGACGCAGGTCCTGCTCCTCGACTTGAGCTTCAAGGCGAGTTTCAGCTTTCTTTATCCCGAGTTTCTGCCGCTCATCCTCTGTCAGACCGTGCTGTTCTTTCTGATGAACCTGACGATGATTGAGCAGCAGCGGAGCGTCACCGTGCGTGCGATCATCGCAGAAATCGAAAGCCGGGCGCAATCCTTTCGCGATCCTCTCACGGGGCTCCTCAATCGCCGCGGCATGGAACGCGCATTCGAGAGCCTGACCGTGGATGGCGCTCGACCCTCGCTTCTTTTTCTCGATCTCGACAACTTCAAGCAGGTGAACGATGGGCACGGACATCGTGTGGGCGATCTGCTGTTGGAAGAGGTTGGACGACGCCTGACATCGACGATCGGTCCTGATGCGGTGGCCTGTCGTCTGGGTGGAGACGAGTTTCTTATTCTCTGCAAGGAGAGGAGCGTTCAGGGCATCGAGAATCTCGGCACTAGGCTGATTGCGTCGCTTTCTGCTCCTTACGACATCGGCTCGATGGGGACGGCCCATGTGGGCGCCAGCATTGGCGCAGCGCTTGGCGGCAAAGATACAGATATGACCGGAATGATGGTGCTTGCCGACAAGGCACTCTATGGCGCAAAGGGGCGTGGCAAGGGCCAGTGCGTGCTGGCGACGTGAGTTTCTATACGCGCGTACAGCATTAGACTGAGGAACTTTGGCCTGTGGAGCGGATCAAAACTTCGCCGCGTGCCGTCGATGCGCTCTTAGTGTTAATGCAAAAAGGGCGGCCAATCGACCGCCCCTTCCAATTCTGTCGCAGCATATGCCGTCTCAGGCAGGCCGCTCTTCACCGGCATTTGGACGCCAGGTAATCAGCTTTTTCTCGGCGACATCGAGGATGAGGTCGATGATGAGAACGAAGATGGCCAGGATGATGATGCCTGCGAAGACGCCGACAGCATCGAAGTTGCCTTCGGAGCGGGCAATCAGATAGCCAAGGCCAGCGGATGCGCCGAGATACTCACCAATGATGGCGCCGACGACCGCAAAGCCGACGGAGGTGCGCAGGGAAGACAGGATCCAGCTTGCTGCGGCCGGGAAGTAGACATGGCGCAGAAGATCGGAGCGCTTGGCGCCGAGGATGCGAGTGTTCGACAGAACGACCGGGTTGACTTCGCGAACGCCCTGCATGGCGTTGAAGAAGGTCACGAAGAACACCAGCGTTACC
Source organism: Agrobacterium sp. CNPSo 3708 (assembly GCF_028674915.1). Taxonomy (NCBI): domain Bacteria; kingdom Pseudomonadati; phylum Pseudomonadota; class Alphaproteobacteria; order Hyphomicrobiales; family Rhizobiaceae; genus Agrobacterium; species Agrobacterium sp. CNPSo 3708. Next base: position 284,287 of record NZ_JAQZSF010000001.1, on the reverse strand, counting down.
GCCAGCGCAACCTTGGACCACAGGCCGAGACCGAGCCAGAGAACGAAGATCGGTGCCAGAACGACGCGCGGAATGGCGTTGACAGCCTTGATGAACGGGTCGAGGACGCGCGCCACGAAGGGGCTGAGACCGAGCCAGACGCCAGCGCCGACGCCGAGACCCGTACCGATCAGATAGCCGAGAACCGTTTCGCTGAGCGTGATGCCGACGTGCTTGTAGAAGCCCGCGTCGCCCACCCAGTCGATCACCTGTTTGACGATATCGAAGGGGGCGGGGAAGAAGAAGCGGTCGATGGCGCCGGTCGATACGCCAAGCTGCCATCCACCGAGAATGACGACCAGAAGTACGACCTGGATGAGGCGAATGTTAATGGCGTGCATAGCTTTTCTCCACTTCGCCGCGCAGGGATGCCCAGATGTCGCGGTACAGAGTCATGAATTTCGGGTCGAGCTTGATTTCGGCGACATTGCGCGGACGCTCGAGATCGACAGGGAAGCTTTCGATCACGCGGCTTTTCGGGCCAGCGGCCAGAACGACGACGCGGTCGCCAAGCGCAATGGCTTCTTCCAGATCATGCGTGATCATCACGACCGCGCGGCGATCTTCCTGCCATAGGCGCAGAAGCTCGTTCTGCATCAAATGGCGGGTGTGGATGTCGAGCGCCGAAAAGGGCTCGTCCATCAAGATGACCTTCGGCTCGGTAATCAGGGCCTGGGCCATCTGCACGCGCTTGCGCTGGCCGCCGGACAGCATGTGCGGGAAGCGGCTCTCGAAGCCTTTGAGTCCGACTTTTTCAAGCCAGGCCATGACCTTCACCCGGCGTTCCGCTTCCGGCACGCCGCGGAACATCAAGCCCAGCTCGACATTCTGATAGGCCGTCTTCCAGGGAAGCAGGGCATCCTGCTGGAAGAGATAACCGATATTGTTCTGCACGCCGTTGACGGGCGAACCATCGATGCTGACGGAGCCCTTGGCGGGTTTCAACAGGCCGGCGATTGCATTTAGGATGGTGGATTTGCCACAGCCCGTCGGGCCGACGATGGAAAGGAATTCTCCATCGCCAACTGCGAGGTTGACATCCTGAACGGCGGTGAAAGAACCAAATGCCATCGTCACATTATCGATGGCGACCATCGATTTTGGTTCTGACTGTGCCACCGGCGTGAGCTTTCTGACTGGTGAAGACATGGACGGACCCTCAGTTTGCGGGTTTCGAAGCGGCGGCTTCGACGAATTTGTTGGTGTAGGTGGTGTTGAGATCGATCGTCGCCTTGGCCACAGCCTCGTTGAAGCTTTTCAGCACGGCGAGCGGCGTCTCGAGATCTTTCGGCTCGAACTTGCCGTCTTCGGAGAAGATGGCTTTCGCCGCTTCGACAGCCTTGATGTAGGTCGCCTTGTCGCCAGAGACGAAATCGTCCGGCAGCTTTTCAACGATCTCTTCAGCCGAATGCGCCTTCATCCAGTGCAGCGCCCGCACCGTGGCGTTGGTCACCTTCTGGATCACTTCCGGATTGGCATCGATATAATCCTGGGTCGCATAGAGGACGGAGGTGGGGTAGATGCCGCCATAGACATCCTTGGCACCTTGATCGCTGCGCGCATCAATCAGGATCTTGCCGAGACCGCGTTCGACGACGATGGTTGCGGCCGGGTCGTAATTGACGAGCAGGTCGATCTTGCCCTGCTGAAGAGCGGCGACGGCGGCAGCACCGGAACCGACGCCGATGATCGAGATATCGTTGTCGCTGAGATTATGTTCCTTCATGTAGTAACGGATGAAGAAGTCTGACGACGAACCCGGTGAGGTGATGCCAACCTTCTTGCCCTTGATCGTCTCAGGCTTGGCCGGATCGAAGTCGGTGTCGTTCTTGCCGGCGAGAACCAGGCCGGAGTTGCGGGCCAGCATCACGAAGCCGACGACATGCTTGTTCTGCGACTGCATCTGGATCGTGTGGTCGTAAAAGCCGACCGCGACATCCGTGGAGCCCGCCACCAGCGCCTGAAGCACCTTGGAACCGCCCTGAGCGAAGTTCTCGGTGGTCACGTCCAGACCCTCGTCCTTGTAATAGCCGAGGCTCGCGGCAACGGGGAAAGGCAGGTTGTTGAGGTTATAGGAACCAACGCTCATTCTGACGGATTCGGCATTGGCGGTGGCTGCGAAGGCGCAGAGCGCTGCAGTGGCTAGCAGGAATTTACGCATGTGGGTCTCCTCCCGGTTTTCTCTATGCTGTTGCCATAATGGCGTTGTCTATGCTGCGTGTTCAATCGCGGCTGCTGGTTTTGCGAAGGCGAAGCCTTCGAAGAGACGGCGCGCGGTTCTGACGAGACCGGCCGCAATGGCGCCGTTTCGCAGTTCAAGTTGGACGTCGAGACGTCCTGCCGGATGCTCGATCCGGATGAGTGTGGGAACGCTGGGCTCTCCAGCTTCCTCGAATGCCACCGTGCCGGGGGTGACGGCGGCGGTCGCAATGCCGACGGCACCGGTTGTGGCCAATGCCGGGTGGCATTCATTCGGCATGAAGTAGCGCACCGACATCGTTCCGTCTTTTCGCGCGGGCGAGATCAGCACAGGCTTGGGGATCACCATGTCGGACACATCGCCCATGCCCATCAACTTGCCCGCTTCGAGGCGGATCCGTGTCATGCGATCAATCAGCGCGCGATTGGCCGTCAGCGCCTGAGGATCCTCATATCCCGTGACGCTGAGATCGGCAGCACGCATCAAAACCATCGGCATGGCGCAGTCGATTGCCGTCACATCGACGCCATCAATGACATCGACCGGCTTGCCGGTCGGCAAAAGCTTGCCGGTTTTGGCGCCAGCCGAGTCAACGAAGGTCAAGGCAATCGGTGCTGCAAGCCCAGGTACGCCGTCGATCGATGCGTCTCCCAAGTAGATCACTTCACTGCCGCGGGTGGGAACCTTGGCCTCGATCAACTTGCCGGTATTCACATTGTGAATGCGCACCAGTGTGTCATGTTCCTTGGCCGCCACGAGCCCCGCTTCGATGGCAAATGGGCCGACGGCTGCGAGCATGTTACCGCAATTGGGAGAGTAATCCACGAACTGCCGGTCGGTCCGAACCTGAGCGAAGAGATAGTCGATATCCGCGCCCTTCACTTTCGACGGTCCGATGATTGCGACCTTCGAGGTGACCGGATTGCCACCGCCAATGCCGTCGATCTGAAGTGGATGGCCTGACCCCATGATAGAGAGGAGAGCGGCATCTCGCTGGGCTGGATCGCGCGGCAAATCCGATGCCAGGAAAAACGGCCCACGAGAGGTTCCGCCGCGCATCAGCACACAAGGTATCCTAAGGAGATCGTTCATCTTCGCCTCAATCTTGCATTTCATGGATCAATCTGTCCAGTTGTTGCAATATGAGGAAGAAAGGCTTATTTGTTAAATGCAATTTTCGAGAGGTTTATTGCGATATGAGCATCAATTGCGAAATTCTTGATCTTCGGGCGTTTCAGGCGGTGGTGGAACTGGAGAGTTTTCATCGGGCAGCCGAGGCACTGCACATTTCGCAACCGGCGTTGACCCGGCGCATCCAGAAGCTGGAGCAGGCGATCGGTGCCCCGTTGCTGGAGCGCACCACACGCCATGTCGCGCCAACGGCCATGGGACAAGAGGTGATGCCCTTGGTCAGACGCATGCTGGAAGAATTTGATGGTTCTCTTTTTGCGATGAGGGATGGTGCGCTTCGCCGTGGCCTGATCACCATGGCCTGTGTTCCGACGGCCGCCTTCTACTTCCTGCCTACCGTCATCAAGACATTCAGCGAGCAGTATCCGCATATAAGACTGCGCATCCGTGATCTGACGGCCAATGAAGGCTTGCAGGCTGTGGCGCGCGGCGAGGTGGAGTTCGGCATCAATCTCATGGGGAATTCCGATCCCGATCTCTCATTCGAGCCACTGATAGATGACCCCTTCGTTCTGGCCATGCGGAAGGACCATCCGCTGGCGAAATACGATAGCATTCATTGGAATCAGCTCGAGCCTTATCCTCTGGTGGTTGTTGATCGCTCCAGCGGCAACAGAACCCTGTTGGATGGAGCGCTGGCACGACACAATCTCAAACTCAACTGGTTCTATGAGGTGACGCACCTCAACACGTCATTGGGATTGGTAGAGGCAGGGCTCGGCATCTCTGTTCTGCCGCGCTTGGCGACCCCACAGGAGGATCATCCGTATCTCGTCTCCCGCCCTATTGTCGATCCGGTGGTCTCGCGTACCATCGGGATCGTACAAAGAAGAAGCAGTGCGCTCTCGCCCGCAGCGGAGAAGTTTGTGGCGATGCTCCTCAAGACCTGGAAAACGCCATAAGGCTCGTGGCCGAAGGAACTGTCAGGGCTCAAGAGATCCGTTCGTTATATAACGAGTTCCCCCGTCTGCTTTGACCTCCGCCGCAAGACTGCGCTCGTAAGGAGCGCGGTCTTGCGCAAAGTCTCCGTAAAGTGAGCGAGAAGAGGTTGGTGCTTGCGGATCGTTGTTCCAACGATCGCGCCACGCGCTTTTCACGAATCGCTACTCGCGCTGTCGTGCTCTCACAAGCGAGGCCTTTGGTGACGAGGACCTGCCAAACCCTAACAGGGTCTTAAATTTCCACCGCCATATTCGTCCGACCTAACGTAAGTTGTGCCTAAAATACAACACGCTAAAATTCGGACAATCTGAAAACATGCTAATTTAGTGATATACGATTGCGAGAGAGGGGGGCTTTCTGTCTATTGGTTCGTGAAGCGGGGGGCACCTCAAGGGCATGTTCCTGGTCGCCGCTTTTGTAACGAAACATGACTGGAGGTCATTATGAACATCAAGAGCCTTCTCATCGGCTCCGCTGCAGCTCTTGCAGCAGTATCTGGCGCAAAGGCTGCTGACGCTATCGTCGCTGCTGAGCCAGAGCCCCTGGAATATGTACGCGTCTGCGATGCATTCGGCACGGGCTTCTTCTACATTCCTGGCACCGAAACCTGCTTGAAGTTCGGCGGCTATGTTCGTTTCCAGACCGAATTCGGTCGTGACCGTTCCGGCACGTCTGATTGGGACTCCTTCACACGCGCTCAGTTCGAAGTTGACACCCGCACCGACACCGAGCTTGGCGCTCTGCGTGGCTTCATCGGCTTCCGCGGCAACGCTGACAACGGCTCCGCAGCTGATTCGTCCGTCTTCGTTGACCAGGCCTTCATCGAACTCGGCGGCCTGAAGGTCGGTAAGTTCTACAGCTGGTGGGACGATGGTCTCTCTGGTGAAGCTGACGTTCTCTCCACAAACGCTCTGTTCAACTCCATTCGTTACACCTACGACGCTGGCTCCTTCTGGGCTGGTATCTCGGTTGACGAACTGGAAGGCACCAACGGCTTCGCAACGCTCTTTGATGACGGCACGGGCACGCTCGTTGGCGTCCAGGAAGAAAACGACAACAACGTCGGTATCACCGGCGGCATCGGCGGCAACTTCGGCGGCGCAGCAGTGCAGCTGATCGGTTCCTACGACGTTGACCAGGAAGAAGGCGCAGTTCGCCTGATCGCAACGGCTGAAATCGGCCCTGGCACGCTTGGCCTGGCTGGTGTTTGGGCTTCCGGCGCAAACGCTTACTACGCAGAATCCGAATGGGCAATTGCTGCTGAATACGCCATCAAGGCGACCGATCGCCTGACGATCACCCCCGGCGCTCAGTGGTTCGGTAATGTGTCTAACCGCGTAACGGATGGTGTCGATACCTTCATCGTAACCAACGACTTCTCGAACCGCGACGCATGGCAGGCTGGTATCACGGTTGATTACAAGATCACCGAAGGTCTCTCCACCAAGGTTGCAGTTAACTACTACGACGAAGACGGCGCAGACACCGACCAGTGGAACGGTTTCGTTCGCCTCCAGCGTTCGTTCTAATATAGTCTAAGCGACTGTATTAACTAAGAAAGCCCGGCATGCCGCCGGGCTTTTTTTATTTTAGAAAAATCTAAAAAATACTAGACAAGCCAATTTTTTCTATGCATCATAACCTCAGTCAAAAGGCGTGATCCACAGCCAAAAGCTTCGTCTGTTGACTCCAGTCAAGGCCCATCAGCCCCCCTAGGCTGATGGGCAGGCACTGCCAAACTTCTTTCAAGAAGACCGCTTGGCCCTCTCAAATATTCCCGCTCATTCCGTCACGAAACGATAACCGACTCCGGATTCCGTCTGGATGATCTTAGGCTGCGCAGCATCCCGTTCGACCTTCTGTCGCAACTGGCCAATGAAGACTCGAAGATAGTGCAGATCCTCCCCATGTGCCGGGCCCCAGACTGAGGTCAGGAGCGTGCGATGCGTGACCACGCGACCAGCATGGTGCGCCAGGAGCGTCAGGAGATCATATTCCTTCGGCGTGAGTTTGATGCTGGCGCCGTCACGCGCAACGATGCGGCGTTGGGTATCGATCGACAGGCCATCGGCCTCGATCGACGAGGGCAGGCTCTCTGACTTGCCGACATGGCGCATGGCTGTGCGGATGCGGGCGGTCAACTCGCCGATGCCGAAGGGCTTTTCGATATAGTCGTCGGCACCGAGATCCAATGCCGCGATCTTCTCGGTCTCGCGGTCGCGAGCGGAGAGAATGATAATCGGGAGGGTCGACCAGCCGCGAAGGTTGGCGATGACATCCTTGCCGTCCATATCCGGCAGGCCGAGATCGAGAATGATCACATCGGGAGCGGACGTGGCGGCAGCTTTGATGGCGTCAGCGCCGTTTTCTGCCTCGATCACGTCGTAACCAGCAGCAGCCAGTGCCGGGCGCAGGAAGCGCCGGATCTGCGGCTCGTCATCCACCACCAGAATGCGTCCCAAGGTCATTGATTCTGCCTGCTTTCTACGCGTTCGAGAGAGTATTCTCCGCCATTACATATCGTGCTTTCCGAAAATCGATTCCGATTTTTGCGCCGATGCCGTGACCGGAAAGCGCATGACGATGCGCGTGCCACGCTTTTTCACCGCCGGGCTTTCCGCATGAATGCGCCCGCCCATGGCTTCGATAAAACCTCGAGCGATGGAAAGACCAAGTCCCGTTCCCGGAGATCGACCATCCGAGCGGGAGCGACGATAGAATTTTTCGAAGATTCGGTCGAGGTCTTCGCCGGGAATGCCTTTGCCGTTGTCGGTGACGGAAACGACGATTTCGTCCCCGTCGCGCCTCGCATAGACATTGACTGGGTCGCCGCCACCATATTTGGCGGCGTTGTCGAGAAGGTTGAACAAAACCTGGCCGAGCAGAACCGAATCGGCGCGGATGACCGGCAGATCCTTGGCAATGCCCGTCTCGAAGCTCTGCGAGGGGAAATATTTGCGCGCCCGCTCCACGGCAGAGCGGATCACGTCGGCGACGTCCACCCAGTCCCGCTTGGCCTGCAAGGTGCCGGCGGTGATGCGGGTCATGTCCAGAAGATTGGCAACGAAACGGCTGAGCCGCGCACTTTCTTCTTCGATGGATTGCAGAAGATCGTCGCGGCTTTCCGGCGACATGCGATCGCCCAATTCCCTAAGGCTGGTGACAGAGCCGGTGATCGTGGCGAGCGGTGTGCGCAGATCGTGCGAAATGGAGGATAACAGTGCCTCGCGGTAGCGCTCGCCTTCCAGCCTTGCCGCCTGCTCCGCGCTTTCGGACGACAAGCGCGCACGGTCGATGGCGGTTGCCGCCTGATCGAGAATTGCGGCGAGCTTCCGCTCGGCATTGGAATCAAGCCCGCTCGTTCCGGGTTCAAAACCGCAGACACCGACAACTCCATGCGGGCTGGTCAGCGGACGGAACTGGAAGCGTCCGTTGGGAAGCGTACCGGTACCAGATCCTGAGGGTTCAGAGCGGCTGCTTGCCCAGCGCGCCGCTGTCAGTTCTGAAACGCCAAGTTCGGTGTCCGGGGGCCATGCGGCAACGACGTCCAGGTCGTCGCCCTTCGGCAGAAGCATGACCACATGGCGGCCCAGGCTGCCCTGCAACTGGGTGACCGATGCCCACAGGACTTCCTCCGGTTTTGCCGTCCCGGCAAGCTTTCGGGAAAAATCGTAGAGCGCCTGCATGTCGGCGGCCCGTTGACGGGCGGCCTGCGCCTGTTCGCGTATGCGCGATGCAAGGCTGCCAGCGATCAGGGCCGCCACGATGAAGACCGCAAGCGCAAAGACTTCATGCGGCGAGGCGATGGTGAAGGTCTCGACCGGAGCAATGAAGAAGAAGTTATAGGCAAGCGCGGATACAATCGCTGCCATTAGGGCCGCCATGAAACCAGCGGCGGATGCGGCCGCCAGAACGGCCAGCAGAAACAGCAGCGAGATATTCGGCAGATGCGTGAACTGGTCCAGTGCAAGTCCGGCGAGCGTTGCGCCTGCGACCGTGCCGATAGCGCAGAGAAGGGACCGGGAAAAGGTGGATAGTTGAAAGCCCCGCCTCTTTCGGGTGGACACACCCGGAACCCTCACCGCATCCGCAGTGACGAGATGGAGGCCAATGCCGCTTGCCTCTTTCGCCAGAGCGTCGGCAAGGCTCGGCCGAAATGGATTGGAAAACCACCTCCGGCGCTGAGAGCCGATAACGATCTGGGTGGCATGCTCGCGCCGTGCGAGTTTCAGAATTTCGGTGACGAAATCATTGCCCGTAACGTGACGCGTCTCGGCGCCCAGCTTCTCGGCGAAGCGAAAGGCCTCGTCGATCCGCCGCAGGCTATCCTCGTCCATGGTTTCCTGGTCGTCTCGCGCCATGCTGACGACGGTCCAAGGGGCGTTGAGACCGGAGGCGAGACGGCTTGCCACGCGCACCACCTTGTCGGACAGCGCATCAGCACCGATACAGACCAGCAGCCTCTCGCCAGTCGCCCAAGGGCCTTCGATGGCGTTTTGACGCAGATAGTCGACCATCTGATCGTCCACCCGGTCTGCGGTGCGGCGAAGGGCAAGTTCGCGAAGCGCTGTCAGATTGCCGAGCCGGAAAAAGCGGTCGGTGGCGCGCCTGGCACTGTCCGGCAAATAGACCTTGCCTTCCTTCAGCCGCTCGATCAGTTCGCCGGGCGGAAGGTCAACCAGCACCACATCGTCGGCACGCTTCAACACCGTGTCCGGCACCCGTTCACGGATGGTGACACCGGTAATTTGCGAGACGAGATCGGAGAGGCTTTCAAGATGCTGGATATTGAGCGCCGTCCAGACATCGATCCCGGCGCAGATCAGTTCTTCGATATCCTGGTAGCGCTTGGGATGGCGAAACCCCTCCGGGTTGGAATGGGCAAGCTCGTCGACAATGATGACGCGCGGCTTGCGGGCAAGCGCTGCATCGAGATCAAATTCCTTGAGCATCTTGCCGCGATAATCGACCTCGAGGCGCGGCAGCACGTCGAGGCCCTCAAGAAGCGCCGAAGTTTCCGCCCGTGCGTGGGTTTCGACAAGACCGACCACGACTTCGACCCCATCGGTCTTCAGTCGGCGTGCGCGCGCCAGCATGGCGTAGGTCTTGCCGACACCTGGCGCTGCGCCCAAAAATATAGTGAGCTTGCCCCGGCGGTCTTTCTCCGCCAGGGCAAGCAATGCATCGGGATCGGGCCTGTTCAAGCCCTCACGGTCATGTGACGCCATTCGTCTCAGCTCTTCAGCGCATCGAGCGCAAGGTTCAACTCTAGCACATTCACGCGCGGCTCGCCGATAATCCCGAGGAGCCGTCCCTCGGTTTTTTGGTCGACGAGCGCTTTTATGGCCTCTGGTGAAAGGCTGCGTGCCTTGGCAATCCGCTCGACCTGCGCGGCAGCGAAAATCGGCGTGATATGCGGGTCGAGACCCGAGCCCGAGGTGGTCACCGCGTCGGCTGGAACAGGCGAGGCGATCCCCGCGCCGTTCAGCCGTACAACGTCGCCAGCAACCCGGTCCTTGAGCTTGGCAGATGTGGTACCAAGATTGGAGCCCGAGGAAGCGGCGGCGTTGTAGGCATCTGGGCTGGTCGCGGAGGGGCGCGGCCAGAAGTAGCGATCGGAGGTGAAGTTCTGTCCAATCAGGCTGGAGCCGATGAGCGCGTCGCCGTTGCGGATCAACGATCCATTGGCCTGTGCAGGCATCAGCGATTGGGCAATACCGGTGATCGCCAGTGGATAGCCGAGACCAGTCAGCGCGATGAAGAAGGCCAGGATGACGATGGCGGGACGAATTTGGTTCAGCATGATTACACCAGATGAATTGCGGAGACCGCGATATCGATGACCTTGATCCCGGCAAAGGGCAGAAGCAGACCGCCGAGGCCGTAGACAAGCAGGTTGCGTCTGAGAAGCGATGCGGCCGCTGCGGGACGATAGGCCACGCCCTTAAGCGCCAGCGGGATGAGAGCGATGATGATCAGCGCGTTGAAGATGACGGCGGAGAGGATGGCCGATTGCGGTGATGACAGCGCCATGATGTTGAGGGTGCCGAGAGCCGGATAGGTCGTGACGAAGAGTGCAGGGATGATGGCGAAATACTTCGCCACATCGTTGGCAATCGAAAACGTCGTCAGCGAACCGCGTGTCATCAGAAGTTGTTTGCCGATTTCGACGATCTCGATGAGCTTGGTCGGGCTGGAGTCGAGATCCACCATATTGGCGGCTTCACGTGCTGCCTGCGTCCCGGTCTGCATGGCAACGCCAACATCGGCTTGCGCAAGCGCTGGCGCATCGTTAGTGCCGTCGCCGCACATGGCGATCAACCGGCCGCCCTTCTGTTCGCGGCGAATATAGTCGAGCTTGTCCTCAGGCGTCGCTTCCGCCAGAAAATCGTCCACGCCCGCTTCGGAGGCAATCGCCGCTGCGGTGACGGGATTGTCGCCCGTGACCATCACGGTGCGAATGCCCATGGCACGAAGTGCTGCAAAGCGTTCCTTGATGCCTGGCTTGACCACGTCCTTTAGGTGGATGACGCCAAGCAGGCGGTTGCCTTCGGCCACGCCAAGCGGCGTGCCGCCGGTGCGAGCAATGCGGTCCACGGCCTGATGAAACTCCGCCGGCGCCTTGCCATCGGTGGCGTTGGCGAACTTCAGGATGGCGTCAATCGCGCCCTTGCGGAAGGATTTACCGTTCGTATCGACGCCGGACAGACGCGTCTGTGCGGAGAAGGGAACGACAGCGTCGACGGTCACCTTGGGCGAGGCAATTCCGAATTCGCCAGTCGCAAGCGCTGCGATGGAGCGGCCCTCCGGCGTCTCGTCGGAGAGGCTGGCGAGCAGGGCAGCTTCCGCCACCTGTTCAGCCGTCACGCCTGGCACCGGAATGAAATCCGCCGCCATGCGGTTGCCGAAGGTAATGGTGCCGGTCTTGTCGAGCAGGAGGGTGTCGACATCGCCTGCCGCTTCCACCGCGCGGCCGGACGTGGCGATGACGTTGAAGCGCACGAGGCGATCCATGCCCGCGATGCCGATGGCCGAGAGCAGGCCACCGATGGTAGTGGGAATAAGGGTAACAAGAAGGGCTGCCAGAACCGTGATGGACACCAGCGTGCCGGAGTAGCCCGCCAGCCCCCAGACGGTGACGACGACGATCAGGAAGACGAGGGTGAGGCCGGACAGCAGGATCGAAAGCGCGATCTCGTTCGGCGTTTTCTGGCGCTCCGCACCTTCGATCAACGCGATCATCCGATCGACGAAGCTTGCGCCGGGCGGCGTGGTGATGCGGATCTTGAGTTGATCGGACAGAACCTGCGTGCCGCCGGTGACGGCCGAACGGTCGCCGCCGGATTCGCGGATGACAGGCGCAGATTCGCCGGTGATCGCGCTTTCATTGACCGAGGCCACGCCTTCGATGACTTCACCATCGCCGGGGATGAGTTCGCCCGCATCGACGATGACGATGTCACCGACCTTGAGCATAGTGGCCGCGATGCTCTCCTCTTTGCCGTCCGCCGTGAGCCGGCGCGCGGAGAGGTCCGATCGGGTGCGCTTCAGGCTGTCGGCCTGGGCGCGACCGCGCCCTTCGGCCACCGCTTCGGCGAAGGTGGCGAATAGCACCGTGAACCAGAGCCAGGCCGCGATCTGGCCGGAAAAGACGGCGGTGCCGTTGTGAGCGAGAAGGTCGCGGATGAAGAAGATGGTGACGACAGCCGCGACGATCTCGGTAACGAAGATCACCGGGTTGCGCATCAACTGCCTGGGATCAAGCTTGATGAAAGCGTTCTTGATGGCTGGGCCGATGATAGCGGGGTCGAAGAGGCCGGGTCTCGCTGGAGCCGATGAGTTTGGATGTGTGGACATCTTTTTGCTTTCTAGAAAGTCTGGCCGGCAAGCATGGCGAAATGCTCGACGATGGGGCCGAGTGCGAGCGCGGGGAAGAATTGCAGCCCGCCGAGAATGAGGATGATGCCGACGAGAAGACCGACAAAGAGCGGGCCATCCGTCGGAAAGGTACCACTTGAGGCCGGGACGCGGACCTTCGCCGCAAGCGATCCGGCAATCGCCATCACCGGCACCACGTAGGCGAAACGACCAAGCAGCATCGAGATGCCAAGCGTGGTGTTGTACCAGTCGGTATTGCCGGAAAGGCCGCCGAAGGCCGAGCCGTTATTGCCGGCCGCGGAGGTGAAGGCATAAAGGATTTCCGAAAGTCCGTGCGGACCGGCCGTGCCGATGCTGGCAACCGCGAAGGGCAGCATGGCGGAGAGGGCGGTAAAGCCGAGAATGACGGTGGGCAGGATCAGAACCGCCAGCATGGCGAATTTCATTTCGCGACCCTCGATCTTCTTGCCGAGAAACTCCGGCGTGCGACCGACCATCAGGCCGGCGACGAAGACGGAAAGGAGCGCGAAGACGATCATGCCGTAAAGACCGGAACCGACACCGCCCGGCAGAACCTCGCCAAGCTGGATCAGGAACATGGGAGCAAGTCCACCAAGGCCGGTGAAGGAGCCGTGCATGCCGTTGACGCCGCCATCCGAAAGACCGGTGGTGACAGCTGCATAGAGCGCGGTCATGGCCTGGCCGAAGCGAACTTCCTTGCCTTCCATATTGCCCTGCGCAGCATCGACACCGATCGATGTGAGGATCGGGTTACCGGCGCTTTCGGCCCAGTAGACGGTGGCGACACCCGCAATCAGCAGAACGGCCATGGCGGAAAGCAGCACCCAGCCCTGGCGACGGCTGCCGACCATCTGGCCGAAGGTGTAGATAAAGGCCGCCGAGATGGCGAGCATCGAGAAGATGTTGAGATAGTTCGAAAGTGCTGTCGGGTTCTCGAAGGGATGGGCGGCATTGGCGTTGAAGAAGCCGCCACCATTGGTGCCGAGCTGCTTGATCGCTTCCTGGCTGGCAACGGGCCCGAGCGAAATGACCTGCTGGCTTCCTTCAAGGGTGGTTGCGGTTACACTGGCATCCATCGTCTGCGGTAGGCCCATGGCGACGAAGGCGAGTGCCACGATGACCGCGATCGGCAGCAGCACATAGAGCGTGGCGCGGGTCATATCCACCCAGAAATTGCCGAGCGTGCTGGCCTGCGAGCGGACGAAGGCGCGGGTAAAGGCAATTGCGAGTGCCATTCCAACTGCCGCGGAAAGGAAGTTCTGCACCGTCAATCCAACCATCTGGCTGAAATTGCTCATTGTCGCTTCGCCTGCATAGTTCTGCCAGTTGGTGTTGGTCACGAAGCTGACGGCGGTGTTGAAGGCGAGGCCCGGTTCCACGTTGCCGAAGCCCTGTGGATTGAAGGGCAGGAACGCTTGAAGGCGCAGGATGCCATAGAGTGCCGCAAAGCTGGCAATCGAGAAGGCGAGCATGGAGAGCGTGTAGCCAAGCCAGCTCTGCTCCTTCTTGATATCGACGCCCGCCACGGCATAAAGCCCGCGTTCGACGGGAGCGAGGACCGGCGTCAGCCAGGTCCGCTCACCGTTGAAGACGTGCGCCATGTAGAGGCCGAGCGGTTTGATAACCAGAAGTACCGCGATGAAAAGGAGGCTGATTTGCAGCCACCCGAGAATGGTCATGGGGATTCTCCAGGAAAATCAGAAGCGTTCAGGACGCAGCAGGGTGATGATGAGGTAGACGCCGAGCGCAATGGCCACGACGAGGCCGAAGATGGGTTCCAGCATGGCAGCACCTCTCAAAACCGGTTGAGGGCGCGCGCATAAAGCGCCAGCACGATCAGCGTGCCGAAGCCGAGCGCCAGAAAAAGGACATCGGGCATGGTGTTCTCCTGTTATGTCAGGAGAGCATGATGCTGCTGATCGCCGTCATATTTCGATTGGGAAGATGCCGGGCGCGCATAAGGAAAAGATAAAGATCAGCGGCGTAAGCGAATCGGTCGAGAGCACGATTGATAAAGAAGCCTTCCCAAAAACATATTGACCTCAACCGTGGTTGAGATCGCAAGGTCACCCAAACCAATGGAGTGACTATCATGACGATAATCTTGGACGACCAAAAACTGAGTGGTAACAGCTTCATGCAGACGGCAATTGCGGCTGTTGAAGCGTTTATGGTGGCGCGCGCTGACGGCAAGACGGTGTCTCCACCTCGACATCATGTCCCATTCGATGGCCACGGAGATTTGGTCTTCACGATAGGCGGTATAACCGGTGACATGCCTCTCGCAGGCTTCCGTGTCTACGACACCTTCACCGGGAACGAACAGACCCAGATCGTCGCGGTTTGGTCGGCCGACGATGCCCGGCTCAAAGGCATCGTCCTGGGCGAGCGTCTCGGAGCCATCAGAACAGGCGCTATCGGTGGCGTGGCCATCCGGCACCTCAGTCCGCCGGACGCCAAAGTCATTGGTTTGATAGGAAGCGGACTTCAGGCCCGCATGCAGTTGGCTGCCGCAGCGTCCGTTCGGCCAATCAGAAAGGCCTATATCTATAGTCGCGATGCGAGGCATCGTGCAGCCTTTGCCGAGGACATGCAGGCGCAGCTTGGTTTCGAGGTGACACCGGTTGCTTGCGCAAAAGATGCGGCAATGGAGGCGGATATTGTGATCTGCGCTACATCGAGCCGCCGGCCTGTCTTGGATATGTCCGATCTCAAGCCCGGAGCGCACATCCACACACTCGGGCCTAAAACAATCGATGCGCATGAGTTGGGATTGGATGTCGCCGCTGCAGCCAGCATCATCGCGACCGATTCTACAGAACAAGCCCGCTCCTACGCTTCCCCCCTTTTCCTTCAGGGTTCCAGTCATGAGCAACGCATGGTGGAGCTCTCGGATATTGTCGCAGGGCGCACCGCGCACCGGACGTCATCGGACCAGACCACTCTTTTTTGCTCGGTTGGTCTTGCCGGAACGGAGGTTGCGGTGGCTGCCGCGATCCTCGACAGTCTGTCGGGAAGAGACGCGTGAACTGAATAATCTTCGCAATGCCTGCTCAGGCCAAAGCTTTTCAGCGTGACGACATCATGTATCTTCGGAGCTGGCGAATCGTAAAACAAGAACGTCGGGACAATTCCCGCCGTCCACTGTACGAGCGCCGCAACCGTGGCAAACACGGCACGAAACAAGAAAGGCCGAAGAGGCCAAAGATGGGAACGACGCACGGTATTGGTCGAGCAGGCTCAATGCTGGCAAAAGGAATGGAAGGAAGACGCTATGGCTGCGCCCGGTGAAAATATGCGAGTCGATGCCGACCGGCTTTGGGATGCGCTGATGGACATGGCGAAGATTGGCCCCGGCATCGCCGGCGGCAATAATCGCCAAACGCTCACCGACGCGGATGCTGAAGGCCGCGCCCTGTTCCAGTCCTGGTGCGAGGCGGCGGGCATGACCATGGGCGTGGACAAGATGGGCACGATGTTCGCCACCCGCGCCGGCGAAGACCCCGATGCTCTGCCGGTCTATGTTGGATCGCACCTCGACACCCAGCCGACAGGCGGCAAGTTCGATGGTGTGTTGGGCGTTCTCGCAGGCCTTGAGGTCATACGCACCATGAACGATCTCGGCATCCGCACCAAGCATCCCGTCGTCGTCACCAATTGGGCAAATGAGGAAGGCGCGCGCTTTGCGCCCGCCATGCTCGCCTCCGGCGTCTTTGTCGGCGTCCACACGCTTGAGCACGCCTATTCGCGCAAGGATACGGAAGGCAAGACCTATGGCGAGGAGTTGCAGCGCATCGGCTGGCTGGGCGAGGAAGAGGTCGGTGCGCGCAAGATGCACGCCTATCTCGAATATCACATCGAGCAGGGGCCGATCCTCGAAGCCGAAGACAAGACGATCGGTGTCGTGACACACTGCCAGGGGCTGTGGTGGCTGGAATTCACTTTGACCGGCAAGGAGGCTCATACCGGCTCCACGCCAATGGCCATGCGCGTCAATGCGGGACTGGCGATGTCGCGGATTATCGAGATGGTGCAGACCGTGGCGATGGAGAGCCAGCCCGACGCGGTCGGCGGTGTCGGCCAGGTGATCTTCTCGCCCAATTCCCGCAACGTCCTCCCCGGCAAAGTCGTCTTCACCGTCGACATTCGTACCCCCGATCTCGCCAAGTTGAACCGCATGCGCGAGCGGATCGAGGCAGAGGCGGCTGAGATTTGCGCCGCGATCGGCGTCGGTTATTCCGTTGAAGCGGTCGGCCATTTCGACCCTGTCACTTTCGATCCCGCTTTGGTGGATACAGTCCGCCGTTCGGCGGAGAAGCTTGGATATTCGCATCGCGATATCATCTCCGGTGCCGGGCATGATGCCTGCTGGGCAGCGAAAGTTGCGCCTGCCACCATGATCATGTGCCCCTGCGTCGGCGGTCTTTCCCATAATGAAGCGGAAGAGATTTCCAAGGAATGGGCTGCTGCCGGCTGCGACGTACTGTTCCATGCGGTCGTCGAAACGGCAGGCGTGGTGCAGTAGCTCGGTCGCGCGCCCACGCCGTGCGGAAAGACACGGATGGGTGCAGCGGCGAAACAGACGCAAGATGAAGCCGGAACCGATCGGGGAGGCGGTGCCGGTCATGAACGCAATGATAAGGGAACAGCCATGAGCAGCACCATCATCAAGAACGGGACGATAGTCACCGCCGACCTGACCTATAAGGCCGATATCAGCATCGAGGGCGGCGTTATCGTCGAGATCGGACCAGACCTCAAGGGCGGTAGCGAACTCGATGCGACTGGATGCTACGTCATGCCAGGCGGCATCGATCCGCATACGCATCTGGAAATGCCCTTCATGGGCACGTACTCAGCCGATGATTTCGATAGCGGCACACGCGCGGCACTCGCCGGCGGCACGACCATGGTGGTGGACTTCGCGCTGCCAAACCCCGGCCAGTCGATGCTCGAAGCACTGAGCATGTGGGACAACAAGACCTCACGTGCGGCCTGCGACTATTCCTTTCATATGGCGATTACCTGGTGGAGCGAGCAGGTCTTCAACGAGATGGAGACGATCGTTCGCGACAAGGGCATCAACACCTTCAAGCATTTCATGGCCTATAAGGGCGCCTTGATGGTGGATGACGACGAGATGTTCTCGTCCTTCCAGCGCTGTACCGAACTCGGTGCGCTTCCGCTCGTCCATGCCGAAAACGGCGATGTGGTGGCGCAGATGCAGGCGAAGTTGATGGCGGAAGGTAATGACGGCCCGGAGGCGCATGCCTATTCCCGCCCGCCGGAGGTGGAAGGCGAGGCCACCAACCGTGCGATCATGATTGCCGATATGGCGGGCTGCCCCGTCTATATCGTCCACACCTCCTGCGAGGAGAGCCACGAAGCCATCCGCCGCGCACGGCAGAAGGGCATGCGCGTCTACGGCGAGCCGCTGATCCAGCATCTGACGCTTGATGAGAGCGAGTATTTCAACAAAGACTGGGATCATTCCGCACGCCGTGTCATGTCTCCGCCCTTCCGCAGCAAGGCGCATCAGGACAGTCTGTGGGCTGGCCTTGCCGCAGGCTCGCTGCAATGCGTGGCGACAGACCATTGCGCCTTTACCACGCAGCAGAAGCGCACAGGTCTTGGAGATTTTCGCAAGATACCGAATGGCACCGGCGGACTGGAAGATAGGCTGCCGATGCTCTGGACTTACGGCGTCAGCACTGGCCGCCTGACCATGAACGAATTCGTCGCCATCACCTCCACCAATATCGCCAAGATCCTCAACATCTATCCCAAGAAGGGTGCGATCCTGGTGGGCGCGGATGCCGACCTCGTCGTGTGGGATCCAAAGCGTAGAAAGACGATCACGGCCACAAGCCAGCAATCGGCGATCGATTACAATGTCTTCGAGGGCAAGGAGGTCAAGGGCCTGCCGCGCTTTACCTTGACGCGCGGTCAGGTGGCCGTGGAGGAAGGCGCGATGAAGAGCCGGGAAGGCCATGGCCGCTTTGTTTCCCGTCCGCCGCTGACGGCACCGGCAAAAGCGCTCTCCACCTGGAAGGAACTGACCGCGCCGCGCAAGGTGCAGCGCTCCGGAATTCCGGCAAGTGGCGTCTGATCGAACGGTTCGGACGCGGCCAAACTGCCGCGTCCGCCATCCTTCTAGCTGTTACAGCCTGTCCGGCTTGCTCGGGTTCTGTTCGGCGCGGTCGCGATAAAGTGCCGCACGGCCGAGAAGCATCAACGAGACCGGCGTCGTGATGGTCATGAAAATGCCGATGAAGATTTCGTGGAAGACGAAGCGGCCGCCGGACACCGAGAAGTAGATGATGGAGGCCATGGCGATGCCGCCCGTGCCCCAGCTTGTGCCGAGTGTCGGCGCGTGCAGTCTTTCATAGAAGCTCTGCAGCTTGGCAAAGCCGATCGTGCCGATCAGCGTCAGCGACGAGCCGAGCAGGACGAAGAAAGCAACGAGAATGGCCGCCCAGAGCGGAAATTCGCCAGCATTGATCATTCGATCACCTCACCACGCATCAGGAATTTGGAAAGGGCCACCGTCGAGACGAAGCCCAGGATCGACATCAGTAGTGCGGCCTCGAAGTAGATATCGTTGCCGGTGCGCAAGCCGAAGGTCATCAAAAGCAGCATGGAGCTGACATAAAGCGTATCGACGCCGAGCACGCGATCCTGCGCGCGGGGGCCGATCGCGATGCGATAGACGGATATCGACATGGCAATTGCCAGGAAGATTTGGGCCAAAGAGAATGACCAGAAAAGGATAATCGAACTCATTCGAATATCTCCATCAGCATTTTTTCATATCGGTTCTTGATGAGGTTGATCCAGGTGGTCTCGCTGACATTGTCCAGCACATGGATCAGCAATGTGCCCTGGGAGGAATTGTATTCCAGCCATGCACTGCCCGGCGTGGCTGTCAGAATGATGGACAGAACTGCAAGTCCAAGCGGATCGCGAATGTCGAGCGGGATGGTGAGGAAGCCGGACTTGCTGCTTCTCTTGCGCCCGAACAGGATGAGCGTCGCGACTGCGATGTTCGAACGGATGATGTCGTAAAGCACGATGAAGGTCAGCTTCACCACCGCGCTCCAACTGCGGATCCGAGGCTTTGCCGGTCGAAGTGAGGCCATCGACCAGGAGGCGATGAGCGCCACCGCTGTTCCGAGCACGAGATGCCCAGGCGAAAAGCTGTTGATCGTCATCCAGAAGATGATCAGCGACAACGTCAACAGCGGGTAGGGAAGAACGCGACGGATCATTGCGCTGCCTCCCCAGGATTGCCGGCTCGCGGCGCTGTCATCACGCCTTGAATGTAGCTTTCCGGCAGGTCGAGAATGCGTGCGGTCTCCTGCATGTATCGCATGATCGGCCCAGCCTGCACGGTCATCGCAAGTGTCAGACCGATCAGCAGCATGATGGGCGCGATTTCGATGACGAAGACGCGCGGAACCGTGCCTTCGAGAGAGCTCCAGAAGGTGCGAATGCCGGCACGCGTCATCGAGATCAGACCCGCAAGGCCGGAGAAAACGATGAGGAACACAAGCCACCAGGAGAGGGTCGAGATTTCGGTGTCAGCGCCCATTCCTTGCGGATTGAGAATGGCGGAGAGCATTGAGAATTTGGCGATGAAGCCCGAAAGTGGCGGTAATCCGGCAAGCAGAATGCCGCAGGCGGCAAAGCAGGTGCCAAGCACCGCCATCGTGCCGGGCATCGTCACCCCGACCTCCTCTTGCTCCTCTTCCTCCTCACCATCGCCATAGGCTTCCATGGTCACGGCAAGAACGTTCGCCCCGGCATCCTGGCCGCGTTCCACCAGTTCGATCAGCATGAAGAAAGCGCTGATGGTCAGCGTGGAGCTGACGAGATAGTAGAGCGCACCTGCCGCCACCATCGGATTGCCCGTGCCCATCGCGGCAAGCAGCGTTCCCGAAGAGACGAGCACCGAAAAGCCGGCAAGACGTCCGAGCGCCTGGGAGGCCAGAACGCCGATCGTGCCGAAGACGATGGTGGCAATACCGCCGATCAGCAGTGCATCATGGCCGAAACCGGCAGAATCCCCCGCCGTCTGGCCGAAGAGGAGGAAGGAAAGCCGTGCAATGACATAGATGCCGACCTTGCTCATGATCGCGAAAATGCCGCCGACAGGAGCAGAGGCTGCGCCATAGGCGGCAGGCAGCCAGAAATTCAACGGCCACATGCCGGCCTTGACGAGGAAGGCGATACCGAGCACGGCCGCACCCGTTTGCAGCAGCATGCGTTGGTCCGGATTGAGGCCCGCAATGCGCTGTGCCAGGTCACCCATATTGAGTGTGCCGGTCACGCCATAGATCAGGCTGACACCGATCAGGAAGAACAGTGCAGCAACGAGGTTGATCGCGACGTAATGCAGACCGGCCTTTACTCTCAACTGACCGGAGCCATGCAGCAGCAGACCGTAGGATGCCGCAAGCATGACTTCGAAGAAGACGAAGAGGTTGAAAAGGTCGCCGGTCAGAAACGCGCCATTCACGCCCATCAGCATCAGATGGAAGAGCGAATGAAAATGGGCACCCGACTTGTGCCATTTCGCCAGCGAATAGACGAGCGAAGGGATCGCCAGCAGCGACACCAGAAGCACCATCAACCCTGAGAGACGATCCGCCACCAGCACGATGCCGAACGGGGCAGGCCAGTTGCCGAGAAGATAGACGCCTGTGGAGATGATTGCGGCGATTTCGGTGTTTACCGTCGAATTGACTTCGATGAAGAGGCCAATGGAGACCGCAAGCAGCACCAGCGTGGAAATGAAGCTGATCGCCGCCTTCGTCTTGCGCTTGCGCTCGTCGATGAAGAGCAGGATCGCGCCGGTGATCAACGGCACCAGAATGGGTGCGATCACGATGTGGGATGGGAATGAGTTCACTTGCTCTCCCTCCCGTCCACATGGTCGGTACCCGTCAGACCGCGCGCGGCGAGGAGCACGACGAGGAAGAGGGCGGTGGTGGCAAAGCCGATGACGATGGCCGTCAAAACCAGCGCCTGGGGCACAGGGTCGGCAAGCTGCGAGACGGAAACGCCGTCCAGCAAAACCGGTGGCGCGTTAGTCTTGATGCCGCCCACGCCGAAGATGAAGAGGTTGACGGCGTAGGACAGCAGCGAAAGGCCGACAATGACCTGATAGGTTCGTGGACGCAGGATGAGCCAGACGCCCGATCCCGTCATCACACCGATGCCGATGGCTAGAATGAGTTCCATTACACATCCTCCGCTTTGGCGGCGTCGGGTGTGCGTACCTTGTAGTTACGCAGTGATTGGTGCGCCAGTGCTATCAAAATCAGAACCGTGGAGCCGACCACGAGCGAGAAGACCCCAAGATCGAAGAGCAGGGCAGACGCTGTCGGCATCTTCGCGATGTAGGGTATCTCCGTATATTGGAAATACGAGGTCAGGAACGGATAGCCGAAATACCACGAGCCCATTCCGGTAGAGGCTGCCATCAACAGACCGAAGCCCATCCAGCGCAACGGCAGGATGCGGATACGATCTTCCGCCCAGCGGGTACCGCCTGCCAGATATTGCATAAGGAAGGCAATCGCCATGGTGATGCCTGCGGCAAATCCACCGCCTGGAAGGTCATGACCGCGCATGAAGAGGAAGATCGAGAAGGTGATGACGACCGGGAACATCCACTGCATGATGACCGAGGGCACCAGCAGATAGTCGCGCACCGTATCGCCCTTGCTGCGCTCGGGGCTTTCGGCATCGAAGGCGTTCTGGATCAACTGCTGCTCAGGCAGGCCGACACTGTCCTGCGCCGGACGGAAACGACGCAGCAGGGCAAAGACGGTCAGACCGACAATCGCCAGAACCGCGATCTCGCCCATCGTATCAAAGCCGCGGAAATCGACGAGGATGACGTTGACGACATTGGTGCCGCCGCCTTCACTATAGGCCCGCTCAAGGAAGTAGTTGGCAATGGTGTTGGGCACAGGCAGCGTCATCACCGCATAGGCAATCACCGTCATGCCGATGCCGCAGAAGACGGCCAGCAGGAAGTCGCGGCCACGACGAAGCTGCGCGGGCAGTTCGTTGTTGTTATCGACCTTCACCACGCGCTTCGGCAGCCAGCGCAGGCCAAGGAGGATCAGCACCAGCGTGACGATCTCGACGAGCAGTTGCGTGATGGCGAGATCGGGCGCGGACAACCATACGAAGGTCAGGCAGGTGACGAGACCGGAAACACCGAGCATGACCAGCGCGGCCAGCCGATGATACTTTGCCTGCCAGGCAGCACCCATGGCCGCAATCATGCCGATGCCCCAAAGAACCGCAAAGATCGGATCGAAGGAGGTAACTCTCGGAAGGGTGAGCGAGAACTGCGATGAAACCAATGGCGAGAAACCGGCGACGAGCGCGACGAAGATCAGGATGCGCAACTGTGGCTGTAACCGCCTAGTGCCAAGCGTGCTTTCCAGCCAGCGCGCCCATTTCCACGAGACGGTGACGATGATGCGCTCGAAGATGCGCTGGCCTTTCAAGTGCCTGAAGATCGGAGGACCGTCATCGCATTTGGAGAAGTAATCTCCAAGAAGCGCATAGATCGCGACACCGCCGATCAGCGCAACGATACTCATGGTGAGCGGCAGGTTGAAACCATGCCAGATCGCCAGGCTGTAATAGGGCGTTTCTGGACCAAGAACCGATACCACGGCAGTGTGCAGGAAGGGGCCGACCGAAAGGCTCGGCACGATACCGACGATCAGGCAGGCGAGCACGAGAAACTCGATCGGAAAGCGCATCCAGCGCGGCGGCTCGTGCGGTTTCGGGTTTGGAAGGTCATGCGGCGGAGGCCCGAAGAACACCGTATGGATGAAGCGCAGCGAATAGGCCACCGCAAAGGCACCGGAAAGGGTTGCCACGTAGGGAAGCGCCTTGTCGAGGAACGAATCCGCATGGGTCTCGATCGCCTCGGCGAAGAACATTTCCTTGGAGAGAAAGCCGTTGAAGAGCGGCACGCCTGCCATGGCAGCACTTGCGGCCATGGCAAGGGTCGCAGTCGCCGGCAGATAGCGATAAAGCCCGCTCAATCGGCGCATATCGCGTGTGCCGGTCTCATGGTCGATGATACCGGCCGCCATGAAAAGCGATGCCTTGAAGGTGGCGTGGTTTGCCATATGGAAGATCGCCGCCACGGCTGCCAGCGGACTTCCGAGGCTGAGCAGCGTGGTGATCAGACCGAGATGGCTGATGGTGGAATAGGCCAGAAGCCCCTTCAGGTCCTGCTGGAACATGGCGAAATAGGCGCCGAGCAGAAGGGTCGTCATGCCGGCAAAGCCGACGAGCAGGAACCACTCCTGCGTGCCCGCAAGAACCGGCCAGAATCTGGCCAGCAGGAAGACGCCTGCTTTCACCATGGTAGCGGAAAGCAGATAGGCCGAAACCGGCGTTGGCGCCGCCATCGCATTGGGCAGCCAGAAATGGAAGGGGAACTGCGCGCTCTTGGTCAATGCGCCGATCAGGATCAGGACGAGGGCCGTGAGGTAAAGCGGGTGGGTTTTGACATTGGACGCCTCGGCAATGATGGCATCGAGATCGTAGCTTCCGGCGATGTGTCCCAAGACCAGGAGGCCAGCGAGAAGGCAAAAGCCCCCGATGCCTGTCACGGTCAAGGCCATGCGCGCACCGTCTCGGGCCGCGGCATTGTTGTGCCAGTAGCCGATCAGCAGGAAGGAGAAAATGCTGGTCATCTCCCAGAAGATCGAAAGCAGAATGACATTGCCCGACAGCACGATGCCGAGCATCGACCCCATGAAGGCCAGGAGAAAGGCGAAGAAGCGCGGGATCGGATCGTCTGCCGACATGTAATAGCGGGCATAGAGCACCACGAGAAAACCGATGCCGGTAATCAGCACCATGAACATCCACGCAAAGCCATCCAGTCGGAGCGTGAAGTTCAGACCAAGCTGCGGCAGCCATTCCACGTGATATTTGAGCACCTGGCCGTTGGTGACGCTGGTGTAGAGGAAAATCGTCGAGATGAGACCGAAAAGCGCAATGCCGCCCGCGACGGCTGCCGGCCCCCGGGCTGCGCCATTGCGCGGCATCATGGCAGTGCAAAGGCTGCCAATAAAGGGAAGAGCGATCAAAATGGGAAGGATAACGTCAAGTCTCATAAAGGATGGCAATTTTCTCTGGCGTTAAAATATTCCGCGGTTGTTTCCACCAGAGATGCCAATCCTTCCAACAAAGAAACGGCAGTCCGGCGGACTAGGAGAAGTCTTTTAGGGGAGGTCCACGCGGCGAAGCCACGCGGACGGGCTGAACCCGATGCGAAATCGATCGCGCCGGGTCGAACCCAATCTGGGCTCTGATGTATGCCGTTACCACCCCTGGAGCGGATAAAAATGCGTCAACAAAATCGTGAACGGGCAGTGTGTGGGCGTAGCGGCAAGGATTGAGGCCGGGCTGATCGAAAGAGCGTTCCAGAGTTGAGAAAGCCCGCTCTTCGCTGGAGAGGCAGGATCGTTCCAGTCGTTGCGGCTTGAGAGCGGGACTTGAATTTGCCAAGGCGGGTGTGCCGAAGAAAACCAGCATGCCGGCAACGAGAAGGTTGATCAACCTGACAGGATGGTGCGGAAGACCGCGATGTCGTCCCATCCATGGCAAAATCGTCACCTCCTACGTATGTGCGCCTCAGCTAAACCGTGTCGCGATCTTTCAGATATGCTCCTGCATCTTGTTTCAACGTGCGATGTCATCGCAAACCGCCCGACATTCGTAAGCGGCACGCTTTACAGCGCCATCGTGAAGCAAATATCATATTGATTATCTTAGGGTAATGGCGCAACGCTTGTCCAGCGCGCCAGGCCGAAAAAGATGAAAAACCGGCAAGATATCCAAAACGCCGGAGGCGGGACTTGCTACAGGGCACGCTCTAATGCAAATCAATGACAAATTTTAATAATCATGCCCTGAAATGAAGATTCTTAACTTTCAGGCAAGGAATTAACCATAAAGATTAGTCGTATTTCACGGCGAAATGGAGAGCGACTCTCCTTCCAGGCATGATGCCGCGCTGCCGTACCGGGTCGATCCGGTATTCCGTTTGGTTGCAGAAGGCTCAGCTAACGCTTGTGAGGCGTCCTTTACGGATGCCCATGTCGTGACATCCCTCAAGGATACTGGCGTTCTCTTAACCGTCATCCGCCGGTCTGGCCGGTAAAACATTGGGGACGTCACTTGGGGCAGGACCTGCCAACAGATCACTCGCGAAGGGCAACGGGCGGCAGCCTGGCTGGCCGGTTGCGTTTTGCTGGTCTTGATCAGGACCAGTGCGATCTGCTGCGCCGTTACCGCACCATGCTCGAGCCTCATCTGAAGGCAGGACTTCGCGACCTGATGGTGCGATTCCAGTCCATGCCGGACTGTTCGCCATCCTTTGAGAGCGATCATCAGATCGAACGTCTGCACGACATGCAGACGGCGCACTGGTCGGTGCTGACCGATGCGCGTTTCGATGCGCTCTATGCAGAACGCGTCAAGGTTCTGTCCGACACCGAAAGCCGCATGGGCCTCGATCCGCGCTGGAGTGTGGCTGGTCGTGCTGTCGTGCTGGAAAATCTCCTCGCAGGCCTGATTGCGCAACATCCGCCTCGCTCACTGCTCCCGGGTGCGCGCAAGCGCCATCAGGAATTGGCCGAGGCGGTCAAATCCGTCGTTCGGCTGGTGATGGTCGATACGGAAATTGCCGTCTCCCTGCGCTTCAACGAACTGCGCATTCGCCACACACAAGAGCTTGCCCGTCAGCGCGAGAGCGATCAGGCAGAGGTCGTAACGCTCTTTGGCGATGCGCTCAATGCCTTTGCCGCCGGCGATCTGACGGCCCGCATCGCCGGCGAACTGCCGGAAGCCTACCGCGAGATTGCCGAAGCGTTCAATTCTGCCATGACGCGGATTGGTCATTCGATGGCCGCCACACAAGAAAGCGTTCACAAGACGCAAACCGTCGCCGAGCGCATGTCGCGCGAAAATTCGGGTCTTGCCACGGGATCGACGGAACAGGCCCGTCGCCTCGGCGATGCCTCACAGCGCCTTGGCGCGGTCATCCACGATGTCCGTGATAGCAGTGACCGTATTTCGGCGGCCGAATCCGCAGTGTCGCAGGCACGCAATGCCGCCACCGAAAGCGGCATGGCGGTCGGCGAAGCGATCAGCGCCATGTCCGATATCGAGCAATCGGCAGAACAGATCGGCCGCATCATCGGCTCCATCGACGAAATCGCCTTCCAGACCAATCTCCTGGCGCTGAATGCCGGCATCGAAGCCGCACGTGCGGGGGAAAGCGGACGCGGCTTCGCCGTCGTTGCGCAGGAAGTCCGGGCGCTGGCACAACGCTCCGCCGAAGCCGCACGGGAGATCAAGAACCTGGTCAACGGCACTAAGACGCAAGTCGATGAAGGCGTGCGCATGGTCCATCGCACCCAGGAAGCCATCGAAGGTGTCGTGCGCCAGGTCTCTGGCATCAGCGACATGATCGGCGATGTCGCCCGCCGCACGGGTGAGCATTCCGGTCATCTCAATCACGTCTCCGTCGAACTGGAGGCCATCGGCACGGACGCGCATCGTGCCGCCGAACGCCTGTCCTCATCGGCGAATGAGGCCGACGATCTTCACACCGTCATTCTCGAACTCGGCCGTACGGTGCGCGAGTTCCGCATCGCCCGCCAGGCTTATGCCGAAGAGGCGATCGCGCCGGAGCCGAGAAGAGCCAATGCGACCGTCATGCGTCCCGAGCGCATGGATTACGGCCATGCGCAGCAACAATACAAACGCCAAGGAGTCATTTGATGGCAGGCAGGACAGCAGCGCATTCGACACTGAAATTATCACCTGTGCTGGACCTCAATCAAGCATCCGTCTTGCACGGAAAATTGAAAGAACTCAGAGGCAAGCCGGTTACGGTCGATGCCTCCGAGGTCGAGCGTGTCGGCGCACAATGCGTCCAGATATTGATGGCTGGCATCAAGGCCTGGGAGGCCGATGGCAAGCAATTCACATTTTCAAAGGCTTCTGAAGCCTTTGATAAAACCCTTAAACTGATCGGCGTTGATATCGGTCATATGCTCCCGAAGGAGATATAGGAATGAAGAAAAAAGTTCTCACAGTCGACGACTCCCGCACGATCCGCAACATGTTGCTGGTCACGCTCAACAATGCCGGTTTCGAAACCATTCAGGCCGAAGACGGCGTCGAAGGTCTGGAAGTTCTGGAAGGTTGCAATCCCGACGTCATCGTCACGGATATCAACATGCCGCGTCTTGATGGTTTCGGTTTCATCGAGGGCGTTCGTCGCAACGAGAAGTATCGTGCCGTTCCAATCCTCGTTCTGACCACCGAAAGCGACGCCGAAAAGAAGAACCGTGCCCGCCAGGCTGGCGCGACCGGTTGGATCGTCAAGCCGTTCGACCCCGTAAAACTGATCGATGCCATTGAACGTGTAACTGCCTGATACGGGATCATTCACGATGGATATGAACGAAATCAAAGAAATCTTCTTCCAGGAGTGCGAGGAACAACTCGCCGAACTGGAATCGGGACTTCTTAAACTGAATGACGGCGACCGCGACCCGGAAACCGTAAATGCCGTCTTTCGTGCCGTTCATTCCATCAAGGGTGGAGCCGGTGCGTTCGGTCTCGATGAACTGGTGGCTTTCGCGCACGTCTTCGAAACCACGCTCGATTGCGTTCGATCCAACAAGCTCGATCCTAATCAGGATGTCCTGAAAGTGATGCTGAAATCGGCGGATGTTCTCGCCGATTTGACGAATGCTTCGCGTGATGGCGGCAGCGTCGATGAAAGCCGCACGCGCGGTCTCGTCAAGGAACTGGAGGCTCTGGCCAACGGTGAGACGATCACGCCGTCCGCAGCAGAACCTGCAGCTCCCAAGCCGGCAGCCAAGGCAGCCGTCGTGCCCCCGCCGACACCGGCGCCAGCGCCGACAGATGACAGCGGCTTCCAGCCGATCGCCTTCTCCTTTGGCGATTTCGAGGACGCGGCCATTCCGCTCATGGAAGCGCCCACCTTCAATATCACCTTCAAGCCGTCGGCAGCCCTTTACTCCAAGGGCAACGAATCGGCACTGTTGCTGCGCGATCTCGCCCGCATCGGTGAGATGAGCGTCAATTGCGATATGAGCACGCTGCCGTCGCTTGACGAGATGAACCCGGAAGGCGCCTACTTCTTCTGGAAGATCGCGATCAAGACCGACAAGGGCGAAGAGGGCATCCGCTCCGTCTTCGAATTTGCCGAGTGGGATTGCGAACTCGACATCGTGATGGCCGAAGACGAAACGTCGGCCGATGAAGAACTGCCGATGATTCCGGTGCCCTTCGATCTTTCCGCACTGGAAGACGATGTGCATGAGCCAGCGGTTCAGCCGGCCTCCATGGACGAGCCGGTCGTTGCAAAGGCTGTCGCCACCGCATCGGCTGCAACGGAAGTCACCCAGGCCGTGGCTGCTGCCGTCGAAAAGCGCGAGGCAGCGTCGCCTGCCGCTGCGGCAAACGCTGCCAATGCCGCTAACAACGCGAGCGCCGGTCAGACGATCCGCGTCGATCTCGACCGCGTCGACCGCCTCATCAACCTGGTGGGCGAGCTCGTCATCAACCAGGCGATGCTGTCGCAGAGCGTCATCGAAAACGATACGACGGGCACATCTGCCGTCAACATGGGTCTGGAAGAGCTTCAGCAACTGACGCGTGAAATCCAGGATAGCGTCATGGCCATCCGCGCGCAGCCGGTGAAGCCGGTCTTCCAGCGCATGTCGCGTATCGTTCGCGAAGTTGCCGACATGATCGGCAAGCAGATCCGCCTCATCACCGAAGGTGAAAACACCGAAGTGGATAAGACGGTCATCGACAAGCTGGCCGAGCCTCTGACCCACATGATCCGCAATGCCGTCGACCACGGCATTGAAACACCCGAAAAGCGCGAAGCCGCCGGCAAGAACCCGGAAGGTACCGTCAAGCTGACGGCCAAGCATCGTTCGGGCCGCATCCTGATCGAACTGCAGGACGATGGCGCCGGCATCAACCGCGAGCGCGTCCGCCAGAAGGCGATCGACAATGATCTGATCTCGGCAGATGCCAATCTGACGGATGAGGAAATCGACAACCTGATCTTCGCACCGGGCTTCTCCACCGCTGACAAGATTTCGGACATCTCCGGTCGCGGCGTCGGCATGGACGTGGTCAAGCGCTCGATCCAGGCACTCGGTGGCCGCATCAGCATTTCGTCCCGCCCTGGCCTCGGCTCGACCTTCACCATGAGCCTGCCGCTGACGCTGGCCGTTCTCGACGGCATGGTGGTCACGGTTGCCGGCCAGACGCTTGTGGTGCCGTTGACGGCAATCGTCGAGACTCTGCAGCCGGAAGCGCAGAATATTCATTCCTTCGGCTCCAATCAGCGGCTGATCTCGATCCGCAACTCCTTCTGCCCGCTGGTGGATGTCGGTCGCATTCTCAACTTCCGTGCCACACAGGCCAACCCGGTCGATGGCGTGGCGCTTCTCGTGGAATCCGAAGGCGGCGGCCAGCGCGCCCTGATGGTCGATGCCATCCAGGGACAGCGTCAGGTGGTCATCAAGTCCCTTGAAGCCAACTACACCCATGTTCCGGGCATCGCTGCCGCAACCATCCTTGGTGATGGCCGCGTAGCGCTGATCCTTGACGTGGATGCCGTGGTCGGCGCCTCGCGCGGCCAGTCCCTGAAACAAGAAATGTCGCTCGCGGCAACAGGCTGAAAAGTTGGTGA
Source organism: Agrobacterium sp. CNPSo 3708 (assembly GCF_028674915.1). Taxonomy (NCBI): domain Bacteria; kingdom Pseudomonadati; phylum Pseudomonadota; class Alphaproteobacteria; order Hyphomicrobiales; family Rhizobiaceae; genus Agrobacterium; species Agrobacterium sp. CNPSo 3708. Next base: position 254,216 of record NZ_JAQZSF010000001.1, on the reverse strand, counting down.
TGAATGACAGCGCTTAAGTTCAACGAACAGCGTGGATCCCAGGATGAAGTGCTCGTCAGCGGCGAATACCCGCTGACGCGTCGCGACCTGGCGGATATCGCCGCAATGATCTACGCGGATGCCGGTATCTATCTCAACGATACCAAGGCCTCGCTCGTCTATTCGCGCCTGTCCAAGCACATCCGCAATCTCGGCCTTTCCGGCTTCAAGGAATATTGCGCCCTGGTCTCCTCGGAGCAGGGTGCTGCCGCTCGCCGGGAAATGCTGTCGCATCTCACCACCAACTTCACCCGCTTCTTCCGCGAGAACCACCATTTCGATCACCTGCGCGACGAGGTTCTACCGGGCCTCATTGCACGGGCAAAGAGCGGCGGACGCGTTCGCATCTGGTCCGCAGCCTGTTCCGATGGCCAGGAGCCCTATTCGATCGCACTGACCGTGCTCGGTCTCTTCCCGAACGCTACCGATTACGACTTCAAGATCCTGGCAACCGATATCGACCCGAAGATTCTCGCTCAGGCGAGGGCCGGTCTTTACGACGACGGCGCTCTCGAAACGGTATCGCCCGCCATGCGCAAGCAATGGTTCCAGGAAGTGGATGCCGGCGGACGCCGCAAGCACCAGATCAGCGACAAGGTCAAGCGTCTGATCACCTTCAACGAGCTGAACCTGATGGCGCAGTGGCCGTTCAAGGGCGGCTTCGACGTGATCTTCTGCCGCAACGTCGTGATCTATTTCGACGAGCCGACGCAGGTGAAGATTTGGTCGCGCTTTGCCGGCCTGCTGCCGCTGGGCGGTCACCTCTATATCGGTCATTCCGAACGCGTCTCCGGCGAAGCCAAGGAGCAGTTCGACAATACCGGCATCACCACCTACAAATACATCGGCAAGTCCGCCGGGAGGAGAGCATGAGCATGCCCGCCCGCGTTCTCGTCGTCGATGACTCTCCCACCATGCGTGGCCTGATCTCCGCCGTCCTCCAATCCGACCCGGATGTCGAGGTCATCGGTCAGGCTGGCAACGCCATGGAAGCGCGCGCCGCGATCAAGGAACTCAATCCGGACGTCGTGACGCTGGATATCGAGATGCCCGAGATGAACGGGCTTGAGTTTCTAGACAAGATCATGCGCCTGCGCCCCATGCCGGTCATCATGGTTTCGACGCTGACCCATCGCGGCGCGGATGCCTCCCTCGCCGCGCTCGAAATCGGTGCCTTCGATTGCGTTGGCAAGCCGGTGCCGGGCGACGCGCAGCCCTTTCCCGATCTGGCAGAGAAGGTGAAGGCGGCGGCCCGCTCGCAGCATCGCACCTATCGCAGCGCCGTGACCGAACGACCAGCCGCGCCGCAGCCGGTTGCGGTCACCAATTACAGCGTCGGTCGCAAGATCGTTGCTATTGGGTCGTCTACCGGTGGCGTGGAAGCGCTGATCGCCGTCCTGCAGAAGTTTCCGATCAATTGCCCGCCGACGGTGATCACCCAGCATATGCCGCCAACCTTCACCAAGAGCTTTGCCGAGCGCCTGAACCGGCTCTGCGCGCCCGTGGTGGAAGAGGCGACGGATGGCGCGCGGCTTCAGACCGGCAAGGTCTATCTCGCACCTGGTGGCGACCGGCATTTGCAGGTTGTTAATCATGCCGCGCCATGCTGCAGGCTGATCGAACGCGAGCCTGTTAATGGTCATCGGCCATCGGTAGACGTTCTGTTCGATTCAGTGGCCGAGCTTGCCGGTCGCAACGCCGTCGGCGCCATTCTGACCGGGATGGGACGTGACGGCGCAGCAGGTCTCTTGAAGATGCGCCATGCCGGTGCCCGCACTGTCGGACAGAACGAGAAAACCTGTGTGGTCTATGGAATGCCGCGTGTGGCTTACGAGCTTGGCGCGGTCGAACATCAACTTCCGCTGAACGCCATCGGCGAAGAAATTCTGAAACTAACTGCCGCCCGAAAAGAAGGTTCTGATTAAATGTCTCTCGCAGAAAAGATAAAAGTGTTGATCGTTGACGATCAGGTCACCAGCCGCCTGTTGCTGAGTGATGCGCTCACGCAGCTTGGCTTCAAGCAAATCACTGCCGCCGGCGACGGTGAGCAGGGCATGAAGATCATGGAGCAACAGCCCCACCATCTGGTGATCTCCGACTTCAACATGCCGAAGATGGATGGCCTCGGCTTCCTTCAGGCGGTTCGCACGAACCCGTCGACGAAGAAGGCCGCCTTCATCATTCTGACCGCGCAGGGAGACCGCGCTCTGGTGCAGAAAGCAGCCCAACTCGGCGCCAACAACGTGCTGGCCAAGCCGTTTTCTATCGACAAGATGAGGGCGGCTATTGAAGCCGTATTTGGATCGCTGAAATGATCGAAACCGCAGCCAAGCGCGTACACATAATTCAGGGCGAGTATAAGATCGCCAATGATCCCGACGTGGTCTTGTCGACCATCCTCGGCTCGTGCGTGGCTGCGTGTCTCAGAGACCCTGTTGCGGGCGTCGGCGGTATGAATCACTTTCTGCTGCCGGGTACAGGGGGTATGGGGGGTGGAGATGCGACCCGGTATGGGGTGCATCTCATGGAACTTCTGATCAACGGCTTGCTCAAGCAGGGCGCGCGCCGTGATCGTTTGGAGGCAAAGGTCTTTGGTGGCGCAAAGACCATTGCCAGCTTCTCCAATGTGGGGGAGCAGAACGCAATCTTCGCGATGCAGTTCTTGAAGGATGAAGGCATTCGGGTGGTCGGCAGCTCCACGGGCGGAGAGCATGGCCGAAAGGTGGAGTTCTGGCCGGTGTCGGGCAGGGCGCGCCAGCACCCATTGAGCGGTGCCGAAACCCAGAAGACCGTCGCGCTGGAAACCCGTCCGGTTCCGGCTGCAAAGCCGGCGGCAAGCGATATCGAATTTTTTTGACAACGGAGTTGCCTATGCATATCGCTGAGCGTGCTGGACCTGAAATGTTTGAAGAGGCTTTGCCCACGATCCTCATGCGGGTCGTCTCAGAACTGCATGATGTCGCCTATCTGATCGAACGCATCGAGCCCCAGCTTCTGGAGGCCACCAATGGTGCAGTCACCGATGACGGGTTGAAACTCTTGCAGGGTATCGATCTTGCGGTCCAGAAGGCCCGCGGACTTGCCGAGTTCATCGACACCATCACTGGCTCCATCCCTGTGGAATGGGCCGTGGACGTGACGACGGCTCTCAGCCTCGTCAAGCTCGCCGAAATGCAGAAGGCACTTGGCGCTGGTCTGCGCCATGGGCACTCCCAGCCGATCGACAAGGCATCCGGCGACTTCGATCTGTTTTAGAGCGGGCGTTGCGTCCTTCTGGACGCATTAACGACACTTCTCATTCTTTCAACCATCGTGCTTTTCCGACAATCGATTCCGATTTCGGGGGGATGCTGTCGTGTAAGCGCAGAGTGTCTTCCCTCGCTCTTAACCCGTCACTGGTACAAGCCGCCGCGCATACTGCACGATGCATTCTACGCCGCTTTGCCGGAGCTAGCTTCCACGACCGTGAGCCCGTAAACCCGCCTCTTTAGCAGACATATGCGCTCCTTCGTCTAACAAGCCATTTTTAGGCACTGACGCCTTTCACCGCATGCGATTACAGCAGGTTTCTCGGCAAGGAGAGCACTCGCGATACTGTGCGAAAGCGTAACTCACTGAAAAAGATATGAAACTGTGGTTTCATATCATCTGGCACGAAACCTGCATTGCGTATCCCGACTGAGACATACTCAGCCTATCGAACGAGAGGGAACGCATGACACACGATTTCAGAAAAACACCGGCAGCTGCGGGCATCATCGAGAAATTGCGCCGCGCCCGGTTGATGGGCTCTGCTGCATTGGCGTTTCTGGCCATCACGGCAAGCGAAACCTTGGCCGAAGGTACGCTCCGCATTGGCATGACGGCCTCCGATATACCCCTGACCACCGGCCAGACCGATCAGGGCGGCGAGGGTCAGCGCTTCATGGGTTATACGCTCTACAACGCTCTGATCGAGTGGGACCTTTCGAGTGCCGACAAACCCTCGACCCTCATTCCCTCCCTCGCGACATCCTGGTCCGTGGATCCCGTCGACAAGACCAAGTGGACATTCAAACTGCGCGACGGCGTGAAGTTTCACGATGGAAGTGCTTTCGATGCGGCGTCTGTGGTCTGGAACCTCGACAAGATCCTCGTGCCGGATTCACCGCAATTCGACAAGCGCCAGTCGGCGCAGGGAAAATCGCGTATTCCAGCCGTGGCTTCCTACAAGGTCATCGATCCGCTGACGGTCGAAATCGTGACCAAAACGCCCGACGCGACGCTCCCCTATCAGCTGAGCTGGATCCTCATGTCCTCGCCCGCGAACTGGGAGGCACAGGGCAAAAGCTGGGATGCCGTGGCTCAGAAGCCGTCCGGTACGGGACCTTGGAAGCTGGAAAACGGGTTCACGCCGCGTGAGCGCGCCGAACTGACGCCGAACAAGGACTACTGGGACAAGGCGCGCGTGCCGAAGCTGGACAAGCTGGTTCTGGTGCCTCTTCCCGAACCCAATACCCGTGTGGCCGCGCTGCGCTCCGGTCAGGTCGACTGGATCGAGGCGCCTGCGCCTGATTCCGTCAAATCGCTCAAGGATGCGGGTTTCGACATCGTCACCAATTCCTACCCACACAACTGGACCTGGCACCTGTCGCGCGTCGAAGGTTCACCCTGGAACGATGTGCGCGTTCGCAAGGCCGCCAATCTTGCCGTTGACCGCGAAGGGATCAACGAGTTGCTCGGCGGTCTTTCCGTCCCGGCACAAGGATACCTGCCCCCCGGCCACCAGTGGTTCGGCAATCCGACATTCAAGCTGGAATACAATATCGAGGAGGCCAAGAAGTTGATGGCCGAGGCCGGCTACGGTCCAGACAAGCCGATCAACACCAAGGTCGTCATCTCCTCATCCGGATCGGGCCAGATGCTGCCTCTGGCGATGAACGAATACATCCAGCAGACGCTGGCAGAAATCGGCATCAATGTCGAATACGAGGTTGCGGACTGGAATACGGTCATCAACATCTGGCGCGCCGGCGCCAAGGATCCGAGCGCGAAGGGCGCCACTGCCGTCAACTACAGCTACTTCATTCAGGATCCCTTCACGGCACTGATCCGTCAATCGCAGTGCAATCTTGCTCCGCCGAATGGCACCAACTGGGGTTATTACTGCGATCCCGAAATGGATGCGCTGTTTGCTGAAGTGCGCAACACCTTCGATGCGGCGGAGCAGGACAAGGTTCTGAGAAAAATCCACGAAAAATACGTCAATGAAGCGCTGTTCCTGATGGTCACGCATGACGTCAACCCCCGCGCCATGTCGAAAAAGGTGAAGGGCTTCGTGCAGGCACAGAACTGGTTCCAGGACTTCTCGCCGGTCACCGTCGATCCCTGATCGCTGATCCCAAGCGATAGCGGGCCGGGTTCTCGCCCGGCCTGCCGTTTCCGATCCTTGCCACAAACATCAAGAGGGTTTCATGCTTCTCTACGCGCTCAAGCGACTGCTGCACGTCATCCCGGTGGCAATTGGCGTGAGCATGGTTTGTTTCATGCTCATCCATATCGCTCCGGGAGATCCGCTGGCCGCCATTCTTCCCTCGGATGCTTCGGCTGAGATGCAGACGCAAATGCGCGCTTTCTACGGTCTGGACCGTCCTCTGGCTGTACAGTACGCAATTTGGATGTGGCATGCGCTGCATGGCGATCTTGGCACCTCGATCGCTACCGGACGGCCTGTTCTCGGCGAGATCATCGATGCATCCATCAATTCGATCATTCTCGCCGTGTCTGCAGCGGTTATTGGATTTGTCGGCGGCGCGACACTTGGCTTTCTCGCCGGTGTGTTTCGCGGCGGATGGGTGGACCGCATCGCTTCCGGCATCTCGATGCTTGGCGTCAGCGTCCCGCATTACTGGCTCGGCATGGTGCTGGTCATCACCTTTTCCGTGACACTCGGATGGCTTCCGGCAATGGGTGGAGGACCAGGCGGCTCTGCGGGCCGCAGCTTCAGCTGGGATTATATTCAATATCTCGTGCTGCCGGCCGTCACCATGTCCGTCATTCCCATGGGCATCATCGCCCGCACCATCCGCTCGCTGGTGGCAGATATATATGCGCAGGACTTCACGCTGGCGCTGGCTGCCAAGGGCCTGATGAGCGGGCGTATCCTGCGCCATGTGGTGCGCAATGCCGCCCCGACCGCTCTCTCCGTCATGGGTCTGCAACTGGGTTATCTTCTCGGCGGTTCTATCCTGATCGAAACGGTCTTTTCATGGCCGGGTACCGGTTTCCTGCTCAACGGCGCGATCTTCACCCGTGACCTGCCCATCCTGCAGGGCACCATCCTCGTGCTCGCCATGTTCTTCGTCGTTCTCAACCTCATTGTCGACGTGTTGCAAAGCGCCATCGATCCGCGCATCCAGAGGAGCTGACAATGGCCGCAATAGCTGAAGCATCCGCAATTCCCGTCGAGAAAATCGCCAAGTCTCCCGGCTTCTGGAGCGGCGTTCTGACGCGGCTGCGTCGTGATCCCGTTGCCATGGTGGCGCTTGGGATCCTCGTTCTTCTCATCCTAATGGCCATTTTCGCGCCTTATCTGGCGCCCTACGATCCGGCGAAGGGCAGCGTCATCCGCAGGCTGAAACCGATCGGAACACCCGGCTATATCCTCGGCACCGACGAGCTTGGACGTGACATGCTTTCACGCCTGATCTATGGCGCGCGTCTGTCGCTCCTCATGGGCGTCATCCCTGTTCCCATCGCCTTCGTCATCGGTTCGGCAATCGGCATCATCGCCGGTTACGCGGGCGGTTTGACCAACACGCTGATCATGCGCACCGTTGACGTGTTCTACGCGTTCCCGTCGGTGCTGCTGGCCGTGGCACTGTCCGGCGCGCTTGGCTCTGGCCTCACAAATGCGCTCGTTTCCCTCACGGTCGTCTTCATCCCGCAAATCGCTCGTGTAGCAGAGAGCGTCACCACCCAGGTCCGCAAGCTCGATTACGTGGATGCCGCCCGCGCCTCCGGGGCTCCCGCCTTTACCATCGTCAGGGTCCATATTCTCGGCAACGTGCTCGGACCGATCTTCGTCTTCGCCACAAGCTTGATTTCCGTATCGATGATCCTTGCGTCAGGTCTCTCCTTCCTCGGGCTCGGCGTGCGTCCGCCGGATGCCGAATGGGGGCTGATGCTGAACACGCTGCGCACCGCCATCTACACAAACCCCTTCGTTGCAGCCTTGCCCGGCGTGATGATCTTCATCACCTCGATCTGCTTCAACCTGTTCTCAGATGGGCTGCGCACAGCCATGGACGTGAAGTCATGATGAAAGTCGTTGGAGCACCAAGCCTTGAACTGCCTATCGGGGAAAGGGGTGGACCGGTCCAGCCACTGATTTCCGCCCGCGGGCTTCTGAAACACTTTCCCGTCAAAGGAAGCGGCTTCCTGAAACCGAAAAAAGTCGTGCGCGCCGTCGATGGCGTCGATTTCGATATCATGAAAGGAGAGACACTCGGCGTTGTCGGTGAAAGCGGTTGCGGCAAATCGACGACGGCGCGGCTTCTCATGCAACTGATCGCACCCGACCAGGGCGAAATCCTCTTCGATGGCGAAACGGTTGGCGGCGTCTTGCCGCTTTCTGCCTATCGCCGTCAGGTGCAGATGGTATTTCAGGACAGCTACGCCTCGCTCAATCCGCGACTGACGATCGAGGAATCCATTGCCTTCGCACCGCAGGTCCACGGCACGCCAGCGGCAAAGGCGATTGCAACGGCACATGATCTGTTGCACCGCGTCGGCCTCGAGCCATCGCGTTTTGCCGGTCGCTATCCACATGAGCTTTCCGGCGGTCAGCGCCAGCGTGTCAACATCGCCCGGGCTCTGGCGCTCAAGCCACGCCTCGTTATTCTGGATGAAGCGGTCTCGGCTCTCGACAAATCGGTGGAGGCGCAGGTGCTAAACCTGTTGCTCGACCTCAAACGCGATTTCGGCCTGACCTATCTATTCATCTCCCACGATCTCAACGTCGTTCGCTTCATGTGCGACCGGGTCATGGTCATGTATCTCGGCAAGGTGGCGGAGATCGGGAGTCGCGATGCCATCTACGGCAATACCGGTCATCCCTATTCGGCAGCACTTCTGGCCTCCATGCCGAAAATCGATCCCGCAGAACGCACCGAAGCGCCGCCACTGACAGGTGACCCGCCCAACCCCATCGATCCGCCCTCCGGCTGTCGCTTCCACACCCGCTGCAGCTTTGCCGAGGATGTCTGTCAACGGGTGCTGCCGCCGCTCACCGAGATGTCTCCCAGCCAGGCAGCCGCCTGCCTGATGGCAAAGCCCGGTTCCGGCCACAGCCGTGCGCCAGCACTGACGGAGGCATGACGATGCAGAACGACGATATGATCAATATGCGCAACCTGTCGGTTACGTTTCGGCGCGGCGGCAAATCCGTCAAGGCCGTCAACGGCGTCAACTTTGTCGTCAAGCCGGGCGAGGTGGTAGTCCTTCTGGGGGAATCCGGCTCGGGCAAAAGCGTGACGATGCGCTCGCTCTTGCGCCTTCATCCCAAGGGAACGCTTGTTGAGGGCGCCATGTCGGTCGACGGGCGCGACATTATGGGGCTTTCCAGCCGCGCTTTGTCCGATCTCAGGGGAGCCGTGGTGTCCATGGTGTTCCAGGAACCGCGTCTGGCGCTGGACCCGGTCTATACGGTCGGTAGCCAGATCGAAGAGACCATCATGCGCCACGAAAACGTCTCGCGCACCGTCGCCGCTCAACGCGCCCTTGCACTGTTCCAGAAAGTTCGCATTCCCTCACCGGAGCGGCGCCTTGGCAATTATCCGCATGAAATGTCGGGCGGCATGCTACAGCGTGCGATGATTGCCATGGCGCTTGCCTGCAATCCGAAGGTGCTGCTGGCAGATGAGCCGACCACGGCGCTCGATGCAACGGTACAAATCCAGATCTTGCTGCTGATCCGCGAATTGCAGAAGGAATATGGCCTGTCGGTCATCTTCGTGACGCATGATATTGGCGTTGCGGCGGAAGTCGCAGACCGGATCGCTGTGATGTATGCCGGACGCATCGTCGAGGAAGGACGTGTCGGCGATCTCATCGGCAACCCGCGCCATCCCTATACCAAGGGCCTGCTGGGCGCGCGTGTGGAACTGGCCGAGGGCCGCGACCGGCTGATCACCATTCCCGGCGCACCGCCGGATCTTGCAGCCATGCCGCCGGGCTGCGCCTTCGCGCCCCGTTGCGAGCTGGCGCGTGAAGAGTGTCGTGCGGATGTTCCTGCGCTCACGCGGCTGTCTGCCGATTCACAGGTCGCCTGTATTCTCGCGCACTGAAGGCCTCGGAATGCTGGGCGCTCGTCGAGAAAATACAGGAACATAGGGGGCGGGAGTGCCTTGGCGGCACCTTGAAAGTCATGAAACGCATAGGATTGATCAATCCCAACACATCGCAGGCAACGACTGCGATGATGACGGATATTGCGCGCCTCTACCTGCCGCAGGGCTTTGCCATTGAAGGCCTGACGGCAAAACAAGGCGTGCCGATGATCCTCGATGAAAAAGCCCTTGCCGCTGCCGAAGAGGGCGTCGTTTTCATGGGAATGGACCTTGCCGAACGCAGCGACGGCCTCATCATCTGTGCATTCGGCGATCCTGGGCTGGAGCGGCTTGCCGAGACGTCCGGCATCCCCTGTATCGGCATATGTCAGGCAAGCATGATGGAGGCGTCTGCGGGCGGACGGCGCTTCGGCATCGCCACCGTCACGCCAGACCTCGTGGGGAGTTTCGTTGCCAAGGCGAAAGCTCTTGGCGTCGCATCTCTTTTTACCGGAACGCGGCTGACGACAGGCGATCCGCAACAACTCGCCTCCGCACCCGATGCACTGCTTGCAGCGCTGGCGATCGCGACGCGTCAATGTTTCGAAGAGGACGGGGCTGAGGCTGTGATTATTGGCGGAGGGCCTCTCGGGCAGGCAGCGGAACAGTTGCAGGGCATGTTTCCCGCTCCGGTTATCGCGCCGATCAGGTCGGCCGTGGAGTGGATGGTCCGAGCGCTTTAAGAAGGCCAGGCCTCGACCGTCCATGGTTGAGGCTGCCTGTCCTTTCATCGACGCGCTGTTTTTTGTTGCAAGCGTCATTCGGGCGGCAGAAAGTCGCCCATCTACCGTTTGCCGGAGCGCGCTGTGGTAAAGGAAAAATCGTTTCTGTTTCGAGTGAGGCAGGCCCTTCCGGACCTTCATCCAGCGGAAAAACGCGTCGGCGAATTCGTCTGCGATTTTCCGGGCGAGCTCGCGAGCTATTCCGCCCAGGAACTTGCCGCTTTGGCCCATGTGTCGAAGGCGACCGTCACGCGCTTCATCCAGCGGCTGGGTTATGACAGCTACGAGGAGGCGCGGCGCCATGCGCGCGCGGAGAAACAGACCGGCTCGCGCCTCTTTCTGGAACGCTCCGACGAGAGCGAAACAATGCAGTCCGTCAAAGCCCATGCCGCACAGGATATTGCGAATATCGAGGCGACATTCTTTGCCATCTCGGACAGGCAGATAGAAAGCGCTGCCGATTGTCTGCTTCAGGCACGGAAAGTCTGGGTGATAGGGTTTCGCAGCAGCCAGCCATTCGCAGCCTATTTTCAATGGCAACTGACGCAGGTCATTGAAAACATCGTCGCCATCCCTGGCCCCGGCCAGACACTGGGGGAACATTTCGCCAGTCTGCAGGACGCCGATATCGTCGTTGTTTTTGCCATGCGACGTCGCGTTGCCCAGATCGATACCATCCTTGACCATGTCAAGGCGTCGGAAGCCAAGCTCATTTACGTCACCGATGAGGGGGCACCCGGTCATAGCGGCGCCACTTGGCATTTCCGATGCCAGACGCTCGCGCCGGGTCCGCTGTTCAACCACACGGCTATCATGGCGCTTTGCCATTTGCTGATTACGCGTTGCCTCGAAAAAGCCGGCCCATCCGGTCGCAAACGCTTGCGCAAGATCGAGATGTTGAACGACAGCTTCGATGAGTTGTAAGCGCCATGGCCGGTTGATGGATTGGACCGCATCCCCCTCTCGTTGCGTAAAGCGCCGCACAAGCTTCATTGTATAATCGGTTGTCAGTCTATCACGGCCATGATTCCGCCTCCGGCGGGGCGGCCGGCTTGAAGGTTCTGAATGCAATGAATGCATCGATTGGCGGCACGGCCCAGAATTCGCTCCTCCCCACTTTGTTGGAGCTTGCAAAAACCCAGCGTCTTTCGCTGGTGGACCTGCTGAAATTCGCAGAAACGTTGACGGCGCAAGGCAAACGCCAGGAGGCGGCAGAGCTCTACAAGAGCTGGCTCGCCTTCAACGATCCCCATCCCGGCCAGCACATGGTCTGCTTCAACTTCTCCGTTCTGTTGCGGCAGATGAACGATCTTGCCGGTGCCGTGACTGCCATGCAGGCGGCGTTGAAGCATGATCCGATGTTCGGCCCCGCCCACATCAATCTCGGCCTGGCCTATGAGGATGCCGGAATGGCGACGCTTGCCATTCAGCAGTGGCAGGGCTTTGCAGAGAAAACATCTGAAACGACGCCGGATCAGCTGCTCTATCGTCATCTGGCGCTCCAGCATATCGGTCGTGTCATGGAAAATGCCGGACTGATGGAGGAGGCGGAGGCAGCCCTTTGGCAGGCCATGGAGCTTCGCCCGCACAAGCTGGAATCCGGACAGCATTGGAGCGCTTTGCGCCAGCGCCAATGCAAATGGCCGATCCTGGTGCCCTCCAATCACGTCACCCAGCGCCAGATGATCGACGCCATGCCGCCGCTCACGCTTGGCTGCTATGCCGACGATCCGATCTTTCAGCTGGCCAACGCCCATCAATACGGCAAGACGCTCATTGGGAGACCGGATATCCGAAACGTCCCCCGCGCCACCGTCCGGCAGAAAACGGGCACCGGCCAGAGGCTGCGTGTTGGTTACGTGTCGTCAGACCTGCGCGATCACGCCGTTGGCTTTGCGCTGAGGGAAGTGCTGGAACTGCATGACAAGGCACGCGTCGAAATCTACGCGTATTACTGCGGAGAAGCCGTTGCCAACGATCCGACACAAACGCGGATGAAGGCGGTCGTGGATTGCTGGCGAGATGTCGCCGCGCTCTCCGACGAAGCAGCCGCGCGGCAGATCGCAAGCGACGAGATCGATATTCTGATCGACGTGAATGGTTACACCAAGCACGCCCGTACCAAGATTTTCGCCTATCGCCCCGCGCCCGTCATCGTCAATTTCTGTGGCTACCCGGGCTCCATGGCGACACCTTTCCACCAGTACATGATCGCCGACGAGGTGATCGTGCCTGAGGAAAGCGAGATCTACTATTCGGAAAAGGTGTTGCGGATTGCCTGCAATCAGCCGCTCGACCGAAAGCGCGTTATTGCCGAGCGCCCGTCTCGCCAGGAAGCGGGCTTGCCGGAAGACACGTTTGTCTTCGCCTGCTTCAACGGCATGCAGAAGATCACACCATCCACATTCGCGCAGTGGATGCGCATTTTGAATGAAACGCCGGGCAGCATCCTGTGGCTTTTGACCGGTAGCGATAAGACCGATCAGCGCCTGCGCGATCTGGCAGAGGCCGCCGGGATTGCGCCGGAGCGTCTGCTCTTCGCGCCGAAAGCCCCGAACGCGATGCACCTCGCCCGCATCGCGGTGGCAGATCTCTTCCTCGATACGTTCCCTTATGGTGCTCACTCGACCGCAGCGGATGCGTTGACCGTCGGTCTTCCGGTTCTGACATTCCCCGGCAAGTCTTTCCCGGCGCGCTTCTGCAGCAGCGTCGTCGCCGCGACGGGATGTTCCGAGCTTATCTGCACTGACCCCGAGGATTACGTTGCCAAGGCCATCGCCTTCGCAAAGAAGCCGGCGAGCTTGAAGGCCGTCAGGAAGAAGCTGGGCGCGGAACGGGAAAAGAGTGTTCTGCGCGATATTCCCGCCACCGCGCGAAGGCTCGAAGACCTTTATTGGCAGATGCAGGGCGAAGCCGAACGGGGCGAAACACCTGTCCCCGATCTTCGCAATCTCGATGTCTACTACGAGATCGGCAGCGAGCTTGTGTCGGAAAATCTCGACTTCGTCGATGAGGCTTCGTACCGCGATCGCTACCTTCAAAAGCTGCGGGAGTGGGACGCTTTCTCGCCCATCCAGCATGACAACCGCTTGTGGACCACGCAAGCATCCGCCACCGCTTGAACAGAGGCAGAGCCGCCGTGTCCCGACAGAAGATTGCAATCGTAGGCGCCGGGCTCTCCGGTGCGGTCATCGGCCGTGAGTTGGCGGAAGCAGGGCACGAGGTCGTAATTTTCGACCGGCGGGATCACATTGCGGGCAACTGCCATACCGAGCGCGATGCAGAGACCGGCGTGATGGTCCACGTCTACGGTCCGCATATTTTCCATACCGACGATGCCGAAGTCTGGGATTACGTCAATCGCTTCCAGACCTTCAAGCCCTACAAGAACCGGGTGAAGACCACGAGCCGCGACCAGGTTTTTTCCCTGCCGGTCAACCTGCACACGATCAACCAGTTTTTCGGCAAGACCCTGCGCCCGGATGAGGCGAAGGCCTTCATCGAGGAGCAGGCCGATACGTCGATTACCGATCCGCAGACCTTCGAGGAGCAGGCGCTGCGCTTTGTGGGCCGCGACCTCTATGAGGCCTTCTTCGAAGGCTACACGCAAAAGCAGTGGGGTTGCTCACCGAAGGATTTGCCAGCCTCCATTCTCAAGCGGCTGCCGGTCCGCTTCAACTATGACGACGACTATTTCTTCCACAAATTCCAAGGCATGCCGGAAAACGGCTACACCGAAATGGTGGACGGCATCCTCGATCATCCGGACATCACCGTCAGGCTGAAGACCAGCTTCGATCGGGCGGACACGGGCGACTATGACCACACCTTCTATTCGGGTGCGCTGGACGGCTACTTCGACTATGCGAAAGGCCGCCTCGGCTATCGAACGCTGGACTTCGAACGTTTCACCTACGACGGCGACTATCAGGGCTGCGCGGTGATGAATTACGGGGAAACCTCCGTCCCCTACACCCGCATCACCGAACACAAGCATTTCTCGCCATGGGAAAAGCATGACGGATCGGTGTGCTACCGTGAATACGCTCGCGAATGCGGACCGGACGACACACCATACTACCCCATCAGGCTGGTGAAGGAAAAAGAACAGCTAGCCGACTACGTCGCTCTCGCGAACGCCGAAGAGGGCATCAGCTTCGTGGGACGTCTGGGAACCTATCGATATCTCGACATGGACGTGACGATCCGTGAAGCGCTGGATACTGCAAGGCTTTTCCTCGACCTCCACGACAAGCAAGAGAGGATGCCGGCCTTCCTGAACCCACCGCTGTAATGGAAGTCGTGCTTCGGAAAGCTGACAGTTTCGCACAAGGAACTACACCTAGGATTGTCACAGCCGGACGTATTCCGTCGATGGGATGTATCCGAGGTAGAAAAGAGGGCATGCTGCCCGTTTGAGCTTTGGTCAGGTTTATCAATGACATCGATCGTATCTTCGCTGAGCGTCAACCAGATCAGAAGTCTTACGACAAAAGCAATCGAGGACTGGAACACCGAAGACATCTCCTTTCTTACCTCCCAGCAGATACGAGCGCTGTCGTCCGAGCAGGTTGCAGCACTGGAGACGGTGGATCTAAAGGCCTTCAAGCCTGACCAGCTTGCCGCTGTCTCGACCAACGCCATTATCGGTCTGACGCTTACGCAACTTGCGGTCCTCGATAGCATCTCGATTGCAAGCCTTACCGGACGGCAAGTCGGCGCCCTGACAACCGAGCAAGTGGAAGGGCTGACGAGCGCGCAGGCCGAAGCTTTGACCGCATCTCAAGTCGCATCGATGACGTCCGATCAATTGGCGGCGATGAGCCCGGACGACATCAAGACATTCTCCATCGAGGATATCGCGGCAATCTCCAGCCGTGCGATTCCGGGGCTGAAACCTGAATTGCTGAAGGTCTTATCTCCAGAGAAGATCGCGGCAATCAGTCAGAAGGCTATTCCGCGTCTGGCGATCGAACAACTCGAAGCCCTGAGCGAGTCTCAGGTGAAGGCTCTTACATCGCTACAGCTGGGGGCACTGAGGCCCACGCAGCTTGCGGCATTCGATGCCGATGATATCGTCAATCTGACGTCCGGTGCCATCCAGGGCGTCTCTACGACCGCCATAGCGTCGTTGTCGACGGAGCAGATCGGTGCTCTCTCCACCGCTCAGCTGGCAGCTCTAACCTCATCGCAAGTCAAGGCTCTGACCTCTACTCAGGTGGCGGCCTTAAGCGCGAACTCTGTCGCCGCCTTCACCACTGGACAGATTCCAGCGCTATCCTCCCGCGCGATGACTGGACTGACCGCCGAACAGCTTGAAAAACTTTCAACGGCGCAGGTCGAGGCCTTCGCGTCGCTTCAGGTCAAGGCATTAAATTCCGATCAGATTGCGGCGCTCACATCGGCGCAGATCAACACTTTCTCGGCTGCCGACATGGCCGCCATCAACGGTGCCGCAGTTGCCGGCCTCAGCCCGACCATTCTTGAAAATCTCACGAAAGAGAATATTGCCGCGTTGAGTAGCGCGGCATTTTCCAAGCTCAGCACCGATCAGATCGATGCACTGACGTCAACGCAACTGGGGGCCATCACCAGCAGCCAGCTTGGGGCGATGTCCTCCGCTCAGGTTGCCGTGCTCGGATCGGCCAAGATCCAGTCGCTCCAAGCGACTGCCATCGGTTCGCTTTCCGCCAAGGCCATGCCAGGACTGAGCATTGAAGTCATCAAGGCTTTGACGACGGCACAAATCGGAGGTTTGAGCACGACGATTATATCGCGCCTGTCCTCCGACCAGATTGGCGCGCTTTCGACCGACCAGGTCGAAGCCTTGACCGCGCTGCAGATCAAGGTCCTCAGCTCCAGCCAAATGACGGCGCTTCACGCCGATGATATTCAGACATTCACCCCCGATGAGATCGCTGTAATTTCCTCAAGAGGGATACTCGGCGTCAGCACCGCAGCCATTGGAGCTTTGACTCCAGAACAGGTCGCGAAGCTGTCAAGCTCAGCCTTTTCAGCCTTATCGACCGACCAGCTCAAGGCGTTGACATCGACGCAGCTCCAAGCACTCACTGCCGTCCAGCTCAATGCTCTGAAGGCGGCTCAGATCAAGTCGCTTGCGGCTGAAGACATCGCGGCTCTTACCACCGCGCAGGTCGCCGCGCTCAGCACAGAAGCCGTTGCAAATCTGACCACCGATCAGGTTGCCAACCTGGAGACGGCGCAGCTTGAGGCGCTTACGTCCGTTCAGGTCAGGGCTATGACCTCTGCCCAGCTTTCGGTTCTGGATGGAGCGAGTATCAATGCCTTCTCCACGGCGGATATCAACGCGATCAGTGCCCGGACCATTCTAGGGTTGCGCCCTGACGCCATCGCCCTGTTGACGCCGGACCGCGTGGCCGCTCTGGCAACCGCCGCCGTGGCGGCGCTAACGACGGAACAGGTCGAAGCACTGTCCGCCACGCAACTCTTCAAACTCTCGTCATCTCAAGTCGCCGTCCTGAGCTCTGCACAAGTCGAGGCATTGAAACCGGACCAGGTCAAAGATGTCTGGTTGCCCGCCGAAGGCGCAGGAAAGCCGGTTCAGATCGCCGGCCTCTCCACCGCAGCCCTCGCCGCCTTGAGCACCAAGGCAGTGCCGGGCCTGTCTACCGACTTGATTGCGGCGCTGACGACAAACCAGATAGCGGGCCTGAACCCGAGCGCGGTTGCAAAACTGACGCCCGAACAAATGACCAGCTTGTCGAGCGCCCAAATCGCTGCCCTTTCGAAAGAGCAGATGAGCGCCCTGGGGTCGGGCCAACTCGGAGCTTTGACGCCTGCATTCATCGCAAAGCTGACCACCGACCAGATCACATCACTGACCGGCACGGCGCTGAAGGGATTGAGCTCCGAGCAGATCGTCGCGTGGTCGCCGGCTCAGGTGTCTGCGCTGTCACCGGGGCAGATTGCGGCATTGACATCCACCCAACTGGCAGGTCTTGGTACGGAAGATATCGCCGCCATCTCGACCGCGGGCATACAGGCTTTCGGGGCAGGGGCAATCGCCGGTCTTTCGAAAGAGGTGATTGCCGCTCTGTCCACAGAGAAGCTGGCATTGCTGAGCACCGGGGCTATCGCGACATTGACGGCACAGCAGGTCGCCACGCTCTCGACCGCGCAGTTAGACGCCTTGACGACGCGGCAGATCTCCGCACTTGGTTCAGAGCAGACTGCGGCGTTGGGACTTGATGACATTGCCACATTTTCTACGGGCGACATGGCCGCATTGTCGGCGTCTGGCCTTTCCGGGCTGTCGAGCGCTCTGATCGCCTCGCTGACAAGCGACAAGATCGCCGCCCTCTCGACAGGCGCTATCGCGGCACTGACCGCTGGCCAAGTCGAAGCACTTAAAACGAGCCAGCTGGCAGCGCTGACCATCAACCAGGTTTCCGCGTTAAGTTCCGTTCAAACTGCTGCGTTGAGTTCTGCAGGCCTTGCGGCACTTTCCACCGATCAGATTGCAGCGTTGAAAACGAGCGCCGTCACCAATCTCCCTGGCGATCATATCTCTGCGTTGACAACCGCGCAGCTTGCGGTTCTCACAACATCCCAGATATCTGCCTTCACGTCGTCGCATATTGCGGCGTTAGGGACGGCCCAGGTCGCATCTCTCTCGGAAGCCCAAATCGCGGCGATCAATACGGCTGCCATCGCCGCCCTTTCCGCAAGGCAGGTCGCCGCTCTCAAACCCAATCAGGCGGAAGCACTGACGACCCGTCAGGTCGCAGCCCTTTCTGCCGACCAGCTTGAAGCATTCGGCGCAGATGACATCGCCAAGTTTTCGACAGGCGATATTGCGGCCATCGGATCGAGCGCGATCAGCAGTCTCTCTACAGCTGTCGTCGCAGCGCTGACCACGGCCCAGGTGACGGCATTGAACGCCAGCGCTTTCGGCAATCTGACGACGAAGCAGGTTTCGGTGCTGACGACAGCCCAGACCGGCGCGTTGACGACAAAGCAAATCGCATCGCTTTCGGCTGACCAGATTAAAGTTCTGAGCACCGACCACATCGCGTCGCTGTCGGCAGCGCAGGTGACGGCTTTGAGCACCAATGGTGTATCGGGGCTCACGGCCACGCAAATGGCTAAACTGACCACACTTCAGGCGGAAGCGCTGACCGCTGTTCAGGTCGGCGCGTTGACGTCGGCGCAACTGGCCGTTCTCGGCAAGGAGGCCATGGCCAAGTTCTCGACGGCCGATATCGGTGCCATCGCACCCGGCACGATCGGTGGGCTTTCGACCGCCATTATCGCCGAACTGACGACTGGTCAGATCGCAGCGCTGGGAACCGCGGCGGTGTCGTCTCTCACCACTGGCCAGATCGGCGCGCTGACGACCGGCCAAGTTGCCGCCTTGTCCACGAGGCAGGTCGCGGCATTGACGTCACAGCAGATCGCAGCACTCGGATCGGACGATATCAGTGCGCTGTCCGCCGCCGCCCTTGGGGCAATCAATGGGTCGGCGGTTGCTGGTCTCTCCACCGATGCGATGTCGAAACTGCCAACCGAAGATCTGGCGGCGATCAGCCCTGCCGGGATATCCGGATTGACGACGGGCCAGATCGCTGCGTTGTCCTCCGACCAACTGAAGTCGCTGACCACCCGGCAGGTGGCAGCCTTGTCTTCCCGGCAGGTTGCGGCATTGGGTACAGCGGGTATTGCTCTCCTCGATGCTTACCAGATCGCCTCCATCAACAAGGATGCTGTACCTGGCCTTTCCTCCGCTCAGGTCGAAAAGCTGACTGCCGTCCAGGCCGAAGCGCTGACGAGCCTGCAGGTGAGTGCGCTCAGTTCCTCGCAAGTTGCGGCGCTGTCTGTTGATAACATCAAAGCGTTTTCGTTGAGAGACATCGCGGCTTTCTCTGCAGCCGCCATTGTGGGCCTGCCACCGGCAACCCTTGCCGCGTTGCCAGCTGGAACCATCGCTGCTTTGTCCACTGCCAGCGTCTCAGGTTTGACCACAGCCCAGGTTGCGGCGCTCAGCGTGGCCCAGGTTGGCAGCCTGACGGCGTCGCAGGTCGGCGCTCTCGGATCGCGCCAAATCGGCGTTCTTGGCACGGCCAGCATTGCAGCGCTCAGCACATCACAGATCGCCGCATTGAACGACGCCAGCGTCTCGGGTTTGACCGCAGCGCAGATTTCAAGCTTCACCACGGAGCAAGTCGAAGCGCTCAAAACATCACAGGTGGCACAGTTTAGCTCGACGCAGGTCGCGGCTCTCGGAACGGATGACTTGGCCGTTCTCTCAACCGCAGAGCTTGCGGCACTGAGTTCGAGTGCAATCCTGGGCCTCTCGACCACGGCACTTGCCAGCCTGTCCGCCGACCGCATTGCCGTTTTAGGAACGACCGGGGGCATTCAGGGCCTCTCCACAGGCCAGATGGCTTCACTGACCTCCGCCCAGCTCGCCGGCTTGACGACGGCGCAGATCGCGTCGCTTGGCTCCAGACAGGTTGCGGCCATCTCCACGGCCAACATGGCAGCGCTAACGACTGCGCAAATCGCGGCTCTGAGCACGACCGGTATCACAGGCCTGTCTTCCGACCAGATTGCCGCCCTGAGCACGAGCCAGGTCGAGGCATTCAACACCGCGCAGGTCGGTGCCTTTAGTTCCCTTCAAGTCGGCGCTCTCGGAACAGACGATATCGGCGTCTTCTCGACCGCAGAATTGGCGGCGTTGACATCGTCGGCTGTTGCTGGCCTCTCCACCGGCACCCTTGCCAGCCTTTCCGCCGATCGCATTGCGACACTCGGAACGGCCAGCGTTGCCGGCCTCTCGACCGCTCAAATAGCAGTCTTGAAGAAAGAGCAACTCGAAGCTCTCACCACGGCTCAGATCGGCGCTCTCGGCTCACGCCAAATCTCCGTTCTCGGCACCGCAAGCATCGGCTCCCTTTCTCGCGAGCAGATAGGCGCATTGAGCACTGCGGCCATCTCGGGTCTTTCTTCGGCAGCCATCGCGGCACTGTCGGCCGACCAGGTTGAAGCGCTCAACCCCGCACAGGTCGGCGCATTGACCTCCACGCAGATCGCAGCCATGGGGACGGACGATATCGCGCGCTTCTCGACCGAAGACCTCGCGGCGCTGACATCCAGTGCCATAGCGGGCTTGTCGACGGACGCGATTGCTCTTCTCTCGCCAGACAGGGTCGGCGCTCTGAGTGCTGGCGGAATTGCCGGACTGACGACGCTTCAGATCAAAGCGATGAGTGTCGATCAGGTCGAGGCTTTCACCCCAACCCAGGTGACCGCTCTCGGATCGCGACAGATTGGTGCTCTGAGCGCTGCCCAGTTGCGCGCCTTCTCGACGGCGGACGTCGGCGCGATAAGTGCGACGGGTATTGCTGGTCTGTCGACGGAAACGATAGCCGGGCTCTCGGCTGAGACCATTGCTGCGCTGAGCACGCTCGGCATTTCCGGCCTGTCTACCACGCAGCTTTCGGCGTTCTCCCACGATCATTTCGTCGGTCTTTCTACCGGCCAGATCGGCGCTTTGTCGTCCAAGCAGATCGCCAGCCTGAAGACGGCGGATCTGTCAGCGCTTTCCACTGCCCAGATTCTGGCACTCAGCACCGGGAGCATCCCGGGGCTCACCAGCGAGCAGGTGGGGGCGCTCAGCCTCGAACAGGTGCACGCACTATCGACAACGCAGATCAACGCCCTGACATCTGGCGCCATTGCCGGATTGACATCCCAGATGCTCGATACCTTTACCCCTGAGAGACTGTCCGCGATCAACGCCTCCGCCATTGCGGGCCTGTCGACCGGCTTTATCGCTTCGCTGTCGACCGGTGAAGTCGCAGGCCTCGCAACGGCGGCGATCGCCGGGCTGACCAGCAAGCAGATCGCTGCCATGGCGCCCGATCAAATCGGTGCCCTCTCGACGGGTCAGATCGCGGCACTGAGCGCCGATGGTCTCGCCGGTATCTCCTCCGCCGGGATGGCGACATTCTCCACCGCTGACATTGCGGCAATCAGCACAGGTGCGATCCGCGGTCTTTCCACGGCGCTTATCGCCTCCCTGACCAGCGCGGACATTGCGGTTCTCAGCCCAAGCCAGATCGGCAATCTCGGCTATAACCAGATCGTGGCGATGAGTACGGGCCAGATTGCTACGCTGACCACCGCGCAGATTGGCGGTCTGAATGCAGTTCAGGCCGCAGCGCTTGGCACCGACGACATCGCACTTCTCTCGACGGAGGAGATCGTCGCCTTGAGCAGCGGCGCGGTGTCTGGCCTGACGACAGGCGCAATCTCATCGCTGACCACCAGCCAGAGCGAGGCTTTGACGCCCGCGCAAGTCGGGGCTTTGACCGCCGCACAGGTCGCGTCGCTTTCCAAGGAGAATATTGCCAAGTTTTCGACCGAGGACATTGCCGCTTTCAGTTCCAGCGGCGTCGCAGGGCTTTCCACCCAGACACTGGTCAGCCTCTCCAGTGCCCAGGTCACGGCACTTCTCAACACGCACATGCGTGCCTTGACATCCGATCAGGTCGCAGCCGTCATCTCCACCTATTTGGCCGCCTAAAAAGGCGCTTTCAGCGGCTTTATTCCCGCCCTCCACCCGGAGGGCGGCATCAGTTACAGCATCGGCCCGGAAATCGGACGCGATTTTCGGAAAGCACGATGCGCAGACTTAAGGAGATAGAGCGTCCTTTGCGCGTCCATCAGGACGCAGGGCGTTCTATGAGAAATCCTCGCGCAAGCTTCGTCCTCTAGGGTGGCATCGGGACCAGAAGGTCTCGAACCCATGAATGACGGTGCGGAACAGAATGAATCTGTTAAATCAACTCCCTCAGGTTTTTAAAAACTTCGCGGCCTTAGGCCAGACGCGGCTTTTGGTGCTGGGTGGTGTGGGCGTTCTGTCCATGGCAATCATTCTCGCTGCAGCTCTTTATGTGAACAAGCCGGCCTATGAGACGCTTTATGTCGGCCTGGAAACCATGGATCTGAACAAGATCAGCATTGCGCTTGCCGAGTCCAATGTCGATTTTCAGGTTGGCTCGGATGGAACGAGCATCCAGGTTCCAGTTGGCATGACGAGCAAGGCTCGTCTGCTTTTGGCCGAACGCGGCCTGCCCGACAGCGCCAATGCCGGTTACGAACTGTTCGACCATGTCGGCTCTCTGGGTCTC
This sequence comes from Agrobacterium sp. CNPSo 3708, assembly GCF_028674915.1. Taxonomy (NCBI): domain Bacteria; kingdom Pseudomonadati; phylum Pseudomonadota; class Alphaproteobacteria; order Hyphomicrobiales; family Rhizobiaceae; genus Agrobacterium; species Agrobacterium sp. CNPSo 3708. The sequence goes on along the minus strand of NZ_JAQZSF010000001.1, from coordinate 231,911 downwards.
ACATCCTTCATGCAGGAAGTGACGCGGGTGCGCGCCCTCGAAGGCGAGATCGGTCGCTCGATCCAGCAGATCGACGGGATTGCGGCCGCCCGAGTTCACATCGTCATGCCCGAGGTCGGCAACTTCCGGCGGGGGGAACAGAAGCCCACTGCCTCCGTCATGATCCGGGCGAGCGCGTCCGCGGGCCGAAAGGCCTCCGCTTCCATTCGGCACCTCGTTGCATCCGCAGTGCCCGGCCTTGAAGTCGATGACGTGACCCTTCTTGACTCCACCGGCCAGCTTCTGGCATCGGGCGACGATGTCAGCAACGGCGCGATGAGCCGGTCGTTGACGCTGGCGCAGAACGTTCAGCAGGAACTCGAGACAAAGATCGACAAGGCGCTTGCGCCCTTCCTCGGCATGGACAATTTCCGCTCGAGCGTGACCGCGTCGCTTAACACCGACAGCCAGCAGATCCAGGAAACCGTCTACGATCCGAACTCGCGTGTCGAGCGTTCCGTTCGCTCCACGAAGGAAGATCAGAAATCCCAGGAAACTCAGCAGGATTCCGCAGCCACGGTCGAGCAGAACGTACCACAGGCGGCTCCACAGAGCGGTGGCGCCGGTCCGAAGTCGTCCGATGAGACGGCCAAGAAGGAAGAGCAGACCAACTACGAAATCAACTCCAAAACCGTGGCCACCGTTCGCAACGGCTATTCGATCGACAAGATTTCCGTCGCGGTCGTGGTCAACAAGGGCCGCCTTGCGAAGATGATCGGCGATCCGGCCGACCAGGCCAAGATCGACGCCTATCTTGCGGAGATGCAGAAGATCGTTACCTCTGCTGCCGGTACCTCGACCGAGCGTGGTGACGTGGTGACGATCACTGCCATGGACTTCCTTGAGACGCAGCTTCTGGACGAGGCTGTTGCCGGCCCAGGCTTCACCGAAGTGTTGAGCCGCAACTCCGCTGGCATCATCAACTCACTCGCCTTCGTCGCGGTCGCCTTCCTAGTCGTCTGGCTTGGTGTCCGTCCGGTCGTCCGCTCCATGTCGGCCGGTGGGGCTCCTGCCTCCGCGGAACTGGCGCAGGATTCGGCCGGGCTCGAACTGCCGGACTTCTCTCCTGCCATGGGTGGTGGCGCTGCCGGGGGCCTCATGGAAGGCTTCGGAGCGGACTTCGGCTTCGACAGTACCGACGATCTTCTTGGTGGGGACACGGGCGAGGGCGACTTCAACCGCCGGGTCCGCGAAGGGCCGGAACGCAGACTTTCGCGCATGGTGGAAATCAGCGAAGAACGCGCTGCCAAGATCCTCCGCAAATGGGCAGTGGAAAAAGCAGCATGATAAGAATAAAGGCTGGATCAACTCCGGCCTTTTTCGTTTATTCGAAAATTCTTGCTGTAGGCGTATGGCGGATGTGATTTAGTATTTGTTCATCAAATCGCCGATTTCAGGTGGGGTATGTTGAAAAGGCGGATGTGCGCAAATTCGAACAGGTATATGTTCAGGGTTGTAGTGCACGCGAAAAAGAGTGGATAGGTCGTTACAGACGGGTACATTTCTTCAAGCGTCTCCTAGACTACAACGATTCGGTCGCCAGGGGTGTTCGTCAAAAGCGGCGCTTCTGAATGGAAATGAGTTCCATCCCGTTTAGGCATCCCCGTCCGGGGAACGAGAGGGCGTAGGCTATTGAAAGTGGATGTCGATATTCGCAGGCTGTCTGCTGCGCCAGCTGAAACGATTGCGAGGCCCTTGCCACGCAACCAGCTCATTCGCAAGATTGCAGCCGCAGCGGCGGAAAGTGACATCATTGGTGCGATGGAGCATCTGACATCCTATGTCGGCGCTTCGCACTATCTGTTGTCGCGTGAAGACCTCCTGCAGGAGGCAAGCCTCAGCTTCATCGTCACTTCCGACTGGCCCTTCGATCTGGTGCGCAAGCTTGCCAACGAATTGACCGGGACACAGAGCCGATCCAGTGAAATGGAGAAATGCCTTTCCCTGCTCAAGCCACGCGTGCTGTCTCTTCCCGACGATGCGGTCGCGCCAGCAGGGATCGATCGCCAGTACTGGACGATTACCTTTTGCGTTGGACGCATCCGCTTCTCGCTGCTTTTGATGTTTGCCGAAGGCGTTCTGCCGGCAGAAGATCGGCTTCGTGAAGCTGGAATGCTGGCCGGTTACTTTGCAAGCTTCGGCATCGTCGAAGGCACGAAGACCGAGCGCGATATCGATCTGACAGAAAGAGAGCTTGAATGCCTCTTCTGGATTGCCGAAGGCAAGACCAGCGATGAAATGGCCATGATCCTTGGCATCTCGCGCAACACCATCAACAACTACATCACCAGCGTCATGCGCAAGACAGCAACCAAGACCCGCTCGGAGGCCATTGCCTACGCGGTCCGTAACAACCTTGTCTAAAGGGCGCATCATGGGTTTCGTCAAGGATTTGAGCAATGAGGGATCGGGTCAGCCGATAGCGTCGAAGACCATTCCCTCCGTGACGCGCTCCGACCTCTTCCCCAAGCTGGTTGCCATGCAGAGAAGTCTTGGCGCCAAAAACTTCATCGTTCTGCGTGCCGTTGCAGCCGGATTCCCCAACAAAAGGAAGCTCTCCTGCGAACTTGAAAATCTTGGTCTGGCTGCCGGCGAACAAAGCGCTCAGCTGGTTAAGATCCTCGGCGAACGTCTGCTCGATCATCTTGAATCGTCCCTGCTCCCCGTCGCCTGGACGAGCGAGCAAGAATCGGGCTTCGCCGATCTGCCGGACGTTCCCGCCCTTCTCATTCGCCTCGACAACGAGAATCTCGGATATTCCGGTGTCGGCTTTCCCGTGCGGCTTGGCACGATGGGCAACGGCTTCGTGATTTTTTGCGGTGGCAACCTGTTGCTCGACAATGAACTCATGCTGGAGCAGCACGTCAAATCCACGCAGATCATGATTGATCTCCTGGCCATGGATGAGCGTCGCGTCTCGCCGTCGGAGGCACTCAGCGAGCGCGAAGTCGCATGCCTGCAACTGGCAGGCGATGGCAGGATCAGCGAAGAAATAGCAACCAAGCTTGGTCTGTCCGTTCACACGGTCAATGCCTACCTCGGCTCCGCGACCATCAAGCTGGATTCCGTCAATCGCATCCAGGCGATCGCCAAGGCTATCCGGCTTGGTTTTATTCACTGATACGCGTCGCAGTGTGCCGTCGAGGCTAAGTCTCGTTCCGTTGGTACAGTCAACTGAGCGCCCGACACGTCTGCAGACATGGCTTGAAAAGCCGTTGGTGCTGTGCTTTGCGTGAAACACGCGCACCGCGCGGAATCATAATTTTTTGACGATAGTCATTCTTTTTCGCATCACGCGTTGGTGCGTTCGAAGACATTTAGACGTGAAATCAGCCCGTTAGAGTTGATCCAAAATCGCGTTCGCTTAGCCTAGGCTGTTGTAGAATTCCCTGAAAATTAATCCTTTTGCTTCAAATTGCCTAAACTCGTTAAGATTGGGGTTTAGCAATGGGGCGTTTCGTTTCGAGATCCATCGTGGTGCAGATTGTATGTCTGGCCATCGGTCTCATCTTCCTTGGTATCGTTGCCGTCGGTGCTTCGACCTATGTGCGGTTGAAAGAAGACGTCATGCAGACGGCTTTGATGGATACGGAACGTGCCGTCCGCAGCATGGCCATCCTCTATGAGATGAAGGTCGGCGGAACCACGCTCGCGATCGAAAACGGTGAGTTGAAATCGGTCAGCCGTCCCAGCATCGGCACCTTGCTCGACTTTGACCTGGTGGATCGTGTCGGTATGGCAAATGGTGGCGTGGCAACCGTTTTCCAGGCGCAGGGCACGGATTTCCTTCGTGTCTCGACCAGCCTGAAGAATGAAAAGGGCGAGCGCGCCGTTGGCACCAAGCTTGCCGTCGACGGTGCTGCTTATGCGAAGATCACCAAGGGTGAGTCCTACTTCGGTCCCGCAACTCTGTTCGGCCGCGACTACATGTCGGGCTATATGCCGGTTTTGTCCAAAAAGGGAGCACCGGTCGGTATTCTTTTCGTCGGCGTGCCCTTGGAGTTCTACCAGGGCCATATTGACGGTTTGCGCAACATGATCCTCGTCGTCGGTGCGGCTGTCATGCTTGCTTTCAGCATTCTCGGCTACTTCGTGATCAAGCGCAGCATGCGCCCTCTCGGTAACCTGACGGATGCGATCAGATCCCTGTCTCAGGGCAAGCTCGATACCGACATTCCTTACATGGAGCGGAAGAACGAGTTCGGCGATATTGCTCGGGCCTTGGAAGTCTTCCGCGACAATGCACGCGAGAAGCTTCGAATCGAAGGCCAGAGCGTGGAAGAGCGTGCTCAGGCGGAAGCCGAACGGTCTCGCAACGATGCCGAGAAGCTAGACACCGATCGCCAGATCGAATTTGCTGTCGGCCAGCTGGCAGCCGGTCTCGCGCGCCTGTCCGATGGCGATCTCACCCAGACGCTCGACGTACCTTTCTCCGGTCGTCTCGAACAGCTTCGGGTGGACTTCAACACTTCGCTCGCCAACCTGAAGGATGTGCTTCAGCAGGTGCGTGAGCGCACCTTCATCATTCAGAACAATGGCGCCGAGATGCGCAAATCATCGGATGATCTGTCGCGCCGCACCGAATCGCAAGCCGCGTCGCTGGAACAGACCGCCGCCGCCGTCGAGGAAATCACGGTCACCGTGAAATCCTCCGCTGAACGTGCCCGGGAAGCCAACAAGGCCGTTCGCATCACGCAGGAAAGCGCCGACAACTCCGGCTCGGTCGTCAAGAACGCTGTCGATGCCATGGGTCGCATCGAGGAAGCGTCGCAGAAGATCGAACAGATCATCGAAGTCATCGACGACATTGCCTTCCAGACCAACCTTCTCGCGCTGAATGCCGGCATCGAAGCTGCGCGTGCAGGCGAAGCGGGCAAGGGCTTCGCCGTCGTCGCGCAGGAAGTGCGTGAACTCGCCCAGCGTTCGGCAGACGCCGCTCACGAAATCAAGGCGCTGATCAACCAGTCGACGCAGGAGGTCAATTCCGGTTCGCTGCTGGTGCAGGAAGCAGGTCAGGTTCTCTCCTCGATCAGCCAGCAGATCGTGACCGTCAGCAAGCATGTCGAAACCATTGCCACGGCCACCAATGACCAGGCGTCTGCGCTTCAGGAGGTCAACAGCTCCGTCAACCAGATGGATCAGATGACCCAGCAAAACGCTGCCATGGCGGAAGAGTCGAGCGCGGCAAGCCAGATGCTCGCCGATGAAGTCGAAGCACTGCTTGGTCTCCTCCAGCGGTTCCGCATGGAGCAGTCTCACGCCGGCGCTGCGCGACATAGCCAGTATGGCCGGGCAGCCTGAACAAACGTGAGACCTTAACAATAGGAGCCGCCCTTCGTCTGCAGGGCGGTTTTTTTGTGAGCGCGTGCCGGTGCAGTGATCATTTGCGCGCCGGGATAGTCTACTCCGCTGCGGCTCGGCGGGTATTGAAGACCTGGGTGACGTAAGCACGTAGCGCCGCGGGGCGCACTGGCTTGTGCTGAACGCCGATACCGTGCTTCTCGGCCTCCGCGCGGACCTCCGGGGTACGGTCGGCCGTTATCAGCAGGGCAGGGATCTGCGCCTTCAGCCTTTCGCGCAGATGCAGGATGAGATCGATACCGGTGCCTTCAGCCAGATGATAGTCGGCGACGACCAGATCGGGAATGCCCACTTTGCCGAGAACGGCATCGAGATCTTCCTCTGAGGCCGCTTGCGAGACTTCGCAGCCCCAACCGCTCAGCAGCACCGACATGCCCTCGAGGATCTTTGGCTCATTATCGATGCAGAGAATATGAAAGCCGGAGAGTTGTGTCTGTTGAGGGGACGCGGTCGCAACGCCCGCCTCCTTGCCCCGTTTGGTGCTCTGCGCTTCGCGCGGCAACTGCACCTGGAACGAGGTGCCTCTGCCGACGACTGAGGACAGCTGGACGGGGTGATGCAGCACCCGCGAAAGTCGATCGACGATCGAAAGGCCGAGACCGAGACCCGCCGCCGCCTTCATGCCTCCATCAAGCCGGGTGAACTCCTTGAAGATCGTCCGGAACTTCGAGGCGGGAATGCCCATGCCCGAATCCATCACCTGGATCACCACATCGCCTCCGCGACGGCGCGCGCCGACCAGCACCTTGCCTGACATCGTGTATTTGATGGCATTGGAAACCAGGTTCTGGATGAGGCGGCGCAGCAGATTGATGTCTGAGCGCACCATCAAGGACGTTGGCATCACCACGAATTCGAGGTTCTTCTCGCGCGCCATGGGCGCAAAATCGGTTTCGATACGCTTTAAGAGGTCGTTCAGCGGCACGCTTGCCATGCGCGGTTTCATCGAGCCGGTATCGAGGCGAGAAATATCCAGTACTGCGCCCAGGATCGTCTCGACCGATTCCAGCGCGGAGTCGATATTCTGTACCAGATTGGTATTTTCCGAATGGCCGATACGCTCCACGAGCGCCGAGGAATAAAGCCGTGCGGCGTTAAGCGGCTGCAGGATATCGTGACCCGCTGCCGCGAAGAACCGCGTTTTGCCGATATTGGCCTCATCGGCAGCCGCGCGCGCCTCCGCCAGCTCGCGATTGACCCGCGTAAGTTCGCCGGTGCGTTCCGCCACGCGTTGCTCCAGCGTCTCGTTGGCCTGTTTGAGCGCTTGGTCACTTGCAACACGCTGCGTGATATCGGTGAAGGTCGCAACCACGCCCTTGTCCGGCATGGCGTTGGAGCGCACCTCAATAATGCGTGCGCCGCCACTCAGCACCAGGGAGAAGGGGCGATCCATTGTCAGGAACTGATTGATACGTTCGCCATGATCGCCAGGCTCGATATCCCCACGCTCTTCCAAAAGCGCGACGATCTCCCCAAGCGGCAGGCCGACGCGGCCGAAATGCTCCGGCAGGTCGAGAAGGGTGCGAAAGCGTCTGTTCCAGATCGTCAACTGCTGCGAGGCGTCGAAGACCGCGATCCCCTGATCCATCTGCGCCAGGGCGGTTTGCAGCATATCCTGATTATATTGCAGGGCCTCGCTCGCCTGGTCCAGCAGCCAAGCCGTGTCGGCGCTGGTGTCCTCTGCCTTTTGCAGGATGAGGGACAGCACCAGACGCGCTGAGGAGGAGCCGATGGCGCTTCCCAACAGTTGCTCGGAAAAATGGATCAGCGCCATATCGGCCGGCTGCTCATCCTCCAGCTTTCGACCGGCAGTCTTCTCGTAGGCGGAGAGCGAGCGGAGCATCCGCTCTTCGCCAAGATAACGGGCGACCGCGCTTTTCAAGTCCCCGACGCTGACGCGCGTCTTCCACCCGCGCGTGGCAAATTGCGATTTTGAGTGGCGCTTGACGAAGATGCCGGACTGGATGCGCTCGACGGGACGAGGGTTTCGCGAAAGCGAGCCGAGCACGAAGGCGAGCGTATTGATAAGCAGGCTGAGCGTCACGGCATTGACGAGCGGATCGGCGCCGGGCCCGCTGAACATCTCGGTTCCGGGAAAAATGAAGCTCAAAACGCCCGCAGCGACGTAGGAGTAATCGGGGCCACCAAGGCTCGGCAGAAAGAGAAGATAGGCCCAGACGAGGAAGCCGGAGCTGAGGCCGGCGATCGCGCCGCGCGCATTGGCCCGCCGCCAGAGCAATCCGCCGAAAAGCGATGGCGCCATCTGCGCGATAGCCGCGAAGGCCAGCAATCCGATGGAGGCGAGACCCGATGTGCTGTCTGCTGCCCGGTAGTAGAAATAGCCAAGCAGCAGCACGACGAAGATCGCGGTGCGGCGGATATTGAGGAGCGTCTTGGCGAAGTCGTCGCTGTGGGGCGAACGGGTCAGCAGCTTCTGTCGCAGGAAGATCGGCATCAGGATATCGTTGGACACCATGATCGACAGCGCCACCGAAGCGACGATCACCATTGCCGTGGCCGCAGAGAAACCGCCGATGAAGGTGATCAGCGAAACGACCGGCATGCCGTTAAACAGCGGCAGTTGCAGGACATAAAGGTCGGCATTGCCATTATTTCCGATCGTCAGGAGGCCGGCGACCGCAATCGGGAGGACGAAAATGTTGATGGCAATCAGATAGAGCGGCAGCAGAAAACCTGCGGTACGCAGTTCCTTCGGTGTGCGGTTTTCCACCACCGTGACATGGAATTGCCGCGGCAAGAGGATGATGGCAAAGCCAGAGAGAAGCGTCAGAACAATCCAGCGGCTGATCGGCGTCTGGTAGGAGACCGCTTCCATCACTTGGGTATTTTCGGCAGCAAGCCGCCAGAGCTCCGCCGGCCCGTCGAAAAGAAAGAAGACGACGTAGACGCCCGCGGTGCAGATAGCCAACAGCTTGACGACCGATTCCATCGAGATCGCCAGGATCAACCCGTCCTGATGTTCCGTCGCATCGGTATGGCGCGTGCCGAACATGATGGCGAAGCCTGCCATCACCACCGTCACGATGAGGGGAAGGTCGAGGAAATGGAGATTGCCGCTGCCGATGCCATAATCGCGCGGGTCCACCATGGTCGCGACCGAACTCGAGACCGCCTTCAGCTGAAGCGCGATATAGGGGACGGCGCCGACCAGCGCGATGATCGATACGATCATGGCAACGGTCGGGTTCTTGCCATAGCGCGCCGCGATGAAGTCCGCGACCGAGGTCAGTTTCTCGGCCTTCGCCAGTTCCACGATACGCCGGATGATGGGCATTCCCAGCGTGAAGGCCAGGATCGGGCCGGTATAGATGCCGAGAAATTCAAGCCCGCGTTCGGAGGCAAGACCCACGCCACCGAAATAGGTCCAGGACGTGCAATAGATCGCAAGGCTGAGCGCATAGACGATAGGCCGCCCCTTGTTGGGAGCGGTCTTGCGTCGTCCCTTGCGGTCGCCGTAACTCGCTACTGCAAAGAGCAGCAGAATATAGGCGAAAGCCGAGACGAATATGATCCACCCAGGCAGCAATGCAGTGTCCCCTCCACACAATCCCAAGAAGCTTATGACACTTCCAGTGAAATGAGAATTGGCACCGCATTGGCATAAAGTTCAACAGACAGGCACAGGGTAGGAAATCAACCGGCAGATGCATGGAACGAAATACACGGATCGCGCGTCATAATACCTGCACAATGGCAACCGGACTGCTATTGTGAGAGCGTCGGTGGCGTCTCGTCCCGGCAGGCAAGAGGGCTTCAAGAGGGACATCTTCATGCTCAACGAATTCAAGACATTCATCGCGCGCGGCAACGTCATGGACCTGGCCGTCGGCGTCATCATCGGTGCGGCGTTCAGCAAGATCGTCGATTCCGTCGTCAACGACCTGATCATGCCGCTCGTCGGCGCTATTTTCGGCGGTTTCGATTTCTCGAACTACTTCATTCCGCTGAGTTCTTCCGTAACCGCCACATCGCTGGCCGCCGCGCGTGAGCAGGGCGCGGTTATCGCTTACGGCAACTTCATCACCATCGTCATCAACTTCCTTATCCTGGCCTGGATCATCTTTCTCATGGTCAAGGGCGTGAACAAGATCCGCGCCTCCGTCGAGCGTGACAAGCTGGAAGAGAAGAAGGCGCCGGCCCCGCCGCCGGAGGATATCAAGCTGCTGAGCGAGATTCGCGATCTGTTGAAGACGCAGCAAGGCTCGGCCAGCTAGCCTCCATCCATCAGCAAAATCCGTGGTTTCTTCACGGAATATCATGCAAAGGGTGCAAGCGATGCGTTAAGAAGGCACTCGAACGGAGTGCCTTCTATGTCGGTTTTGAACAGTCTCAGTGTCCGCTCTCTGGCAGCGCCGGAAAGTGGTATCGTCGAGGTCAAGAAATACGCCCATGCCCGCGAAAATCTTCTGCCCCTGTGGGTGGGTGAGGGCGATCTTCCCACGCCGGACTTCATCTCGAAGGCCGCCGTTGATGCGCTGAATGCCGGTGAGACATTTTACACCTGGCAGCGCGGCATTCCGGAGCTTCGCGACGCGCTTGGCCGCTATTATCAGCGGCATTTCGGCGCTTTGCTGTCGCCTGAGCACTTCTACGTCACCGGATCTGGGATGCAGGCCATCGTGCTGGCGGTTCAGGCCCTGACCTCGCCTGGCGATGAAATGATCTACCTGACGCCGACATGGCCGAACATCGTATCCGCGATCGGGATCGCCGGTGCCAAGGCCGTGCCGGTCGGGATCGACTTCACCCAGGGCAAATGGGACATCGATCTCGGCAAACTCGAAAGCGCCATCACCCCGAAGACCAAGGCGCTGTTCATCAATACGCCATCCAATCCGACCGGCTGGACGGCAACCGATAATAATCTGCGCGATATTCTGGCACTGGCGAGAAAGCATGGTCTATGGATCGTGGCTGACGAGATCTATGCGCTCTATCACTATGCAGGTGGCCGCGCGCCATCCTTCCTCGACATCATGGAAGAGGGCGACCGAATCATCTTCGCAAATTCCTTTTCCAAGAACTGGTCGATGACCGGCTGGCGCGTCGGGTGGCTGGTGGCCCCGCCGGAAATCGGTCAGGTAATCGAAAACCTGATCCAGTATTCCACGTCGGGTGTTGCGCAGTTCATGCAGCGCGGCGCAATTGCAGCACTTGACCATGGCGATGAGTTCCTGGCGAAGAATTTTGCTCGCGCTGCGCAGTCTCGCGACATTCTCTGCGACGCGCTGATTGCCACCAATCGGGTCGAAACCCTCAAGCCGGATGGCGCGCTTTACGCATTCCTGAAGATCGATGGCGTGACGGATACGCGCGCGGCGGCCTTTGACATCGTCGATAAGGTCGGCGTTGGACTGGCGCCGGGCAACGCATTTGGCGCGGGCGGAGAACTCTTCCTGCGCGCCTGCTTCCTGCGTGATCCGGCGCAGATTGCCGATGCCGCAGAGAGACTGTCGGACTACATCTTGAAGAAGTCAGCGTGAGGTTTTCACACCTGAGTTAACGACCCGCAACCACGATTACAGCATCGTCCCGGACATCGAAATCGATGTTCGGGACGATGTTTAGAATCAAAAAGCGAGATTCATCCTTTGTGCGGTCGAAGGACACACAACGCTCTATCGCACAGGACAAAAGAGGCGCATCGTCCCATGCACCTCGTCTGTCGTCTGAGGATGAAAATACTATACGGGTGTAACGGTCAGGATTTTAGTGCGCTGCATTCATCGCAGCGGAGTCCGCATTCTTGTAGAAGGTGGCGTAGCGCAGGCTATCGGCCAGGAAAGCGGTATTCTCGTTCGGATCGGTGGAGGGATTCTGGAAGTTGATGTAGTTGATATTGACGCCGGCATGGTCCTTGCCGAGCATCAACTGCGCATAGATCGTGACACCTTTCGGCTTGATCTCGAGATCGAGCGTGATCTCAGGATAGGTGTCCCAGTCAAGCGTGTAGTCGCCCCCGATGCCGAAGTGAACAGTACCCGGGTGGAAGTAGAGTTCGGCCGCCGAATCCACGAGATCCGACAAGCTATTGTAATATTCAAACTTTAAAAGAGATATCAGATCAGCAGCGTCAATCAGACGAAGCTCGGCCGCTACGGGACCGATTGCGCGTGCAACTATCTCTTCTCGTTGAGCCGAATATGGGCATTTTTTCATATCGATCAGTTTACCCGTCTTTTGTTCTGACGTGCGGCGTAAACCTTGTGAATGAGTTCCGCCACAGCCTTATAAAATACTGACGGAATGACGCTATCGACCGAGACTTGCGCAAACATGGAGCGAGCGAGCGGCGGGTCCTCAAAAATTGGTATATTGTGTTCCGTGGCGATCTCTCTGATGCGTAGAGCAATCAGATCCTGGCCCTTTGCGACGACGATCGGTGCATCGCTCTCTTCCTTGACGTAGCGCAATGCCACGGCATAGTGGGTCGGGTTGGTGATGATGAGCGTGGCTCTTGGAACGCTGTCGATCATGCGGCGGCGGGCGCGATCGCGCGCAATTGAGCGCTGGCGGGCCTTGACGACCGGATCGCCCTGCGACTGCTTGTGCTCGTCCTTGACTTCTTGCTTGGTCATTCTGAGGTTGCTGTACCAGCGATGATTGGTCCAGAAATAGTCGGCGACCGCGAGGATGCCCGTCGAAAAGAGAATGACGATCATCATCTTCTTCAACGCTTCGTAGCCTGTCGGAACGATCATTTGAGGGTCGGTGTTGAGCGCGTTGAGAAGCCGGAAATAATCCCCCTTCAACACCATTGTCATGATGATGGCGACGATGGCGACCTTGAACAGCGATTTGCCGAACATCACCAGACCGTCGACGCTGTAGATTCGCTTGAAGCCTTTAACGGGCGAGATCCGCTCGGCCTTCGGGGTGATTCGATCGAGAACGAATTGCGGAAGGTTCTGAGCAAAAGACTGGCCGAGGCCGAAAATGATGAACATGATCGCCGCCGGCAGAAGCAGCGAGCCTGCTTCCTTTGCGAGATGGAGGCCGAGGGACACGAGATCGCCGGCCGTATTCAGGCGCCACTGTTCCGGCCGCTCGATCACGTCCTTCAGGGATTCGCCGAGGCGCCTTGCGCCATCCGGCGCAAAGAAAACGAGATAGACGTAGAAAGCGAGCGAAGACGCAAACAGAGACGCTTCTGTTGACGCGGGGACGTTACCCTTCTCGACCGCGTCGCGTAGTTTTTTCTCTGATGGTTCTTCTGTTTTGCTGTCTTTGTCGTCGTCTGCCAAGGCAAGACCTCCCTAAGGCATATCGCGCAAAATCTTCAGCGGTTTTGCGATAACGGAATGCGTTAAGACAAAGACTTGACCGTCAGACGCGAACATAAAGATCGCGGGACGCTCAAACTGAAAAAACCCGCCTTGTCCTGGCAGGTCTATGAAAGAAGGTACAGTTTTGGAAGACGACCTGCAAGACGGCAGCGTCCTGCAGCAAGTGTTATCAACTGGGAAGCTTATGCTGCTGCTGGCTCACCCTCGGCTGGAGCAGCTTCCTTGAGGACGATCTGACCGGAATTGGCCATGCGAATGGCTTCCTGCGCCACGGTGCGGCGTGCCACTGCAACTTCGCGGGTGTTGATGTTCGGACCGCCGGCAGAAAGGTCGGACTCGATCATGCGGCGCTGGCGTGGGCTGATGCTCGACAGCACACATTCCTTGATTTCCGTCGTGGCGCCGCGCAGCGCCATGGTGAGGACATCGCTGGTAATATCGCTGAGAAGCGTAACACGGCTGCGCTGCGGCATGTACATGAGGTCTTCGAAGAGGAAGATCTTCGGCTTGACCTTGTTCGCCGATTCTCGGCTGAGGGTTTCGAGCGAGCTGAGAAGGGTATCGACCTGGGGTTTTTCCAGTTCGTTCATCAGGTCTGCGACCTTGATGGAGCCGGTCGCGTTGCGTTCTGCCTCGACCTCGGCGATCAGCGCCAAGACGCGCTTTTCGATGATCTGCGCGGCAGTCGGGCTGACTTCCTTCATGTTCACCGTACGGTTCATAATGTCCGCACGCTGTTCGTCAGGAATGGTCAGCAGAACCTTGGCACCGAAGGAGGACGGCAGCATCGAAAGGATATAGGCGATTGTCTGCGGATGCTCGCGCATCACATACTTGCCGATGAATTGCGGATCGGAATCCTGCAGCTGATCCCAGATGGATGTCTCGAATGCCTGGAACGCCGCACGACGGCCAAGAAGGCCGTCCACTTCGTCTGGCGTGAGCCCTTCTTCGAGGATGGCTTCGATCGCCTTGGCATTGTCCATGAGACCGGTTCCCTCGGTGAAGAGGTCCTCGAACTCGGCAACGATCTGGGCAAGTTCGTCCGGAGGGATGACACGAAGAGTCTGAGCGGAATTGATGATGGTCTGAAGCTCGGCCTGGGTGAAAAACTTCAACAGTTTTCCAGCCACGCCCTTGCCCATTGCCAGGAGCACGGCGGCAGCCTTTTCAGCCTGAGACAACGGTTTCCCTAAGACCGGGTTACCGAAATCCTCAAAGTCCATCATGGTCTTTCCTCTCCGTCCCCACAGGGATCAGGTCTTCTTAGTACTCAGCACTTCGATCAGCTTCACACCGAAACGTGTATCGTCGTCTTCCAGAACGGTAATCTCGCCGCGTGCAATGCAACGACCGTTCACCATGATCTCAACAGGTTCGCCGATTCGTCGATCGAGCGCAATTGTTGCTCCCTCTTCCAGGCCCATCAGACCTGATACCAGCATGCGGCTGGTTCCCAAAACGATCTGGACATCGATCGGGATGTCCATGATCAGGTCCAGATTATCCGCCAGTCCGCTGCCAAGCGGCGCTGCGGAAGCGGTTGCGCCCGCGTCAAAGCCAAACGCGTCGAGGTCATCGCCCAGCGGGCTTGCAGCGGCGCCATCAAAGTCGCCGAAATCGCCGAAGCTGGAGAGCGAACCATCCGCGTCGCTTTTCAAGACGTCGCGCAGCCCACCGATAGCTTGATCCAGCTCGCCCGTGTCATCGAGCGAAGGCATCAGGTCGTCGTCGGTTACAGGGGTCTTTTTCGTAGCCATGCGATAATTATTCCTTTTGAAACTTGCGTCAGCCTGCCTAAAACCTAAGGTAGTATTGAGCGATCTCAACCCATCAGGTGTCTTAGGATTTCGTCATCCGTAGAGACGTTGTTCTTGACCCGAACCGTGTAGCGGTCCCCGGCTCGCCCAAACTCGCAATTGTACATTTTTGCTCCGTTTGCGCTTACTTCGACGCAGATATCATCCTGCTTCGCGTCCCGGAAAGGAATGACGTCTCCTTCCACGAGTCGTGATATCGTCTTCAGTGTCAGTGTCAGTGTCTGCAGTCTGATCTTCGCCTCAAGCGTCACCTGGGACCGCTTGACCTGCTCGGAAATCATCTCCATCCACTCTTCTTGCTTCTTCAAGGCTCCAGCCGAAGGCTTCGGCGTGACGATCTTCGTCTTGAGAAGGGTGCGCTGAGGAATAATCAGCGCAAATTCAGAGGTCACCTTGCCGATTGTGATCGTCGACCGGATCAGCATGCCGAATTGGCCGAACATGGCCTCCTCATAGGTGCTCTTTCCGGTTGCATTGAAGGGTGGCTCGATCGTCACTTCGAAGCCACCGGGCGCGTTGACCGCAGAGCGCAGCACGCCAGCGATTCGGTCGAGGATCAGAGCTGCAAGATCAAGCTCGATCGCCGACAGCGCGCGGACTTCTGGTTCCATGATCGTATCGGGAGCAGCCCCCAGCATGCGCTCCATCAAAGCCATGACGAATGCGTTGCCGACACCCAGCATGAAGTTGTTGCACCAGTTGCGAAGCGAACAATCCGCGACAGCATAATCCTTGCCGAGCTTCGCAATGAGATCGGTCATGAGGCCGGATTCGCAAGCCTCATAATCCACCTCGATGGTGATGCCGGTCTGGCTGTGAAAAACATCGGGAAGGAATGTGCCATAGACCTGGCCAATCTCGTTGCCGATCTTGGTGACGGTCTTGCTGTCACCAAGCCCACCGGTGAGCTTGGCAAGCAAGGAGGGTTCCATTCCCAAGGAAGAGCTGTGGTCCGCAGCAATCGCCATATCAAGCCGCCTTCTGGTCGCCGCCAGGGTTCATCATTTCCTGCTCGACCGCGTCGATGGACGGACGCTCGTAACCGGAAATCGTCTTTCGTCCATATTCCAGCGCGACCTGCGGAACCGAGCCGTTCATATAGGCGATCAGGGTCTGCTTCACGATGACATACAGTCTGTGCTGCTTCGAGCGCACGATTTTCACCTGAGAAGCGAGAGGGTTACAGATCGAATAGGAAAGCAGAATCCCGAGCATGGTGCCCACGAGCGCGGCACCGATCAGGCCACCGAGAACCGCAGGCGGCTCGTTGATCTTACCCATCGCCTTGATAACACCGAGAACGGCCGCGACGATACCGATGGCCGGAAAGGAGTCGCCCATCGCGGTGATCGCGTTGTATGGCTTTAGCTTGTCGTAGAGGATCGTTTCGATTTCCTCGTCCATCAGCGCTTCGATCTCATGGCTGCGGGCGTTGCCGATGATGATCAGGCGGACATAGTCGCAGATGAAGGCTGTCAGTTCCTTGTTCTTGAGAACCGACGGAGCCGTCTGGAAAATGGAGGATTCTTCCGGATTGTCGATATGGGCTTCGATCTCGTTGCGCGACTTCGTGCGCAGATCGCGCATCAGCCCGTAGAGAACGCCCAGCACGTCGAGATAGTGACGTTCCTTCGGCACCGCGAATTTAAAGGCTTCGCCAAGCGCCTTGCCTGAATCCTTCACCACCTTCATCGGGTTGGACATGATGAAGCCGCCGAGACCCGCACCGCCGATGATCACGAGCTCGAACGGCTGAACAAGGACGTCCAGATGGCCGCCCATGGCCATGAAGCCGCCGAGAATACAGCCGAAAGTAATAACCAGTCCAATAACGATATTCATCTGACGCTCACACCTGCAGCCAATTTTCCTCCTGAATGGTTAGGCATCATGCCTTGCGCGAGGCTGGCTTTGAGGTGTTTCGCGGCATGGACCACATTGTCTGAAACGTCATCGCGTCATGTTGTGGCGCTCTGGCGTCGTTGGCGCTGCTCATTCTTTGCAGGCTGGTCGCAGAGCCGAACCCAAAAGTTTCGCGCAAGCAAACCCCTCTAGGTCTTGAAGCCATGATGCGCCGAGTTTGGCCGCACGTCCTTGGCTGGAAGTCCGAACAGGAGAACGACATGCAATCTGGTATCTATGTTGGTATTTCGTCCCAGATCGCCTTGGAACGCCGCCTGACGACCATCGCGGATAACATCGCCAATATGAATACGGTCGGCTTTCGTGGCACCGAGGTGAAGTTCAACCAGGTCATGGCGGAGACGAAGAACGATTTGCGTGCCAATATCGCCTTCGTGACGCAGGGCAACGACTATCTGTCGACCGTCAATGGCGAAGTCGAGCGGACAGGAAACCCCTTCGATTTTGCCGTCAAGGGCGATGCATGGTTCGCCATCAACACGCCGTCCGGTCAGGTCCTCACACGTGATGGCCGCTTCTCCATGTCGACGACGGGCGAACTGATTTCGACCAAGGGCTATCCGGTTCTCGATCCGGGCGGTGCGCCGATCCAGCTCAATCTCGCTGCAGGTGAGCCAACGGTCGGCTCGGACGGTCGTATTACCCAGAATGGCAGGACGATGGGCCAAATCGGCTTGTTCACCGCTGATGCGAAAAAGGGTTTTGTTCGCTATGAAAACAGCGGCGTGATCTTCTCTCAGGCGCCACAGCCCGTCGTGGATGCAGATAGAGCCGGCGTCGTGCAGGGCTTTCTGGAATCCTCCAACATCAACGGCGTCTCGCAGATGACGCAGCTTATTCAGGTCAATCGGGCGTTTGAAGGCATTTCGTCGATGATGAAATCGACCGAGGAGAACCTGTCCCAGGCGTTGCGCACGCTGGGCGGCGGTCAGTAATCGGCATGAACCCCAATGGATAGCCAACCGCAGCCTTCGCCGTTTCACAAACTGGATGCCCTCGCGCAGATCGCGGCCGCTCAACTGGCCTCTGGCGCGCCCGTTTCGCACGGTGGGCGTGTGCGCACAATCGCTGCCGGGCACTACACGGTCAATGGGCTTTCGGAACATGTAAGGCTTGGCGAGTTTGTCGTACACAAAAGCGCGACGGGCCTGCATCTGGGCGAGGTGGTGCGCGTCGAACCGGACCTCATCTATGTCTGCCCCATCGAACCTGGCGAGCCGATCGGCGTCAACGACGTCGTGCTGAGAGAGGGCGAATTTCGTGTTCAGCCCGACGATAGCTGGTGCGGTCGCACCATCAATTCGCTGTGCAAACCGATCGATGGTAAGGGCCCCCTGATGAAAGGTGCGCGCAAGCGCTCCGTCATGGCCTTGCCGCCACCGTCCATGAGCCGAAGCCGCGTCATTTCCGGCTTCCGGACCGGGGTGAAGGCGATCGATATTTTCACTCCGCTGTGTTTGGGCCAGCGTCTAGGTGTCTTTGCCGGATCGGGCGTGGGTAAATCCACCTTGCTCTCCATGCTCGCCAAGGCGGATGCCTTCGACAAGGTGGTCATCGCACTGGTCGGCGAACGCGGTCGTGAAGTTCGGGAATTCATTGAAGACACGCTCGGCGACAATATGAGGAAGTCGATTGCCGTTGTCGCCACCAGCGATGAAAGCCCCATGCTGCGAAAGATGGCACCGCTCGTGGCAATGACCATTGCCGAGCATTTTCGCGACAAGGGCGAGAATGTCCTCTTCATTGCCGACAGCATCACCCGTTTTGCCCATGCCATCCGCGAGGTGGCGATCGCTGCCGGCGAACCGCCGATCGCGCGTGGATATCCGGCTTCTGTCTTCACCGAACTTCCAAAGCTTCTGGAACGGGCAGGGCCAGGCGAGGAGGGGACAGGAACGGTTACCGCCATCATCTCAATCCTGGTGGACGGCGACAATCACAACGATCCGATTGCGGACTCCACACGCGGCATTCTCGACGGTCACATCGTGCTTGATCGCTCGCTCGCCGATGAGGGGCGTTATCCGCCGATCAATCCGCTGGCATCCATCTCGCGTCTTTCCCACAAGGCCTGGACGCCCGATCAGCAGAAGCTGGTCTCGCGGCTGAAATCGCTCATTCACAATTTCGAGGAAACAAAGGATCTGCGCCTCATCGGCGGATATCGGCCGGGCGTCGATGCCGAACTCGATATGGCGGTCAAGCAGGTACCCTTTGTCTATGAAGTTCTCAAGCAGTCTCCGGGCGATCCGACGGTGATCGACGCCTACGCAGAACTGGCAAATGCGCTGAGAAATGCGCCCGTTAACAACCAGGCGGCTGCACAGCGGCGAGGACCCTGATCATGAAGTTCAAAAAGCGCGACAAGACCACCACCGCGGCCGATGCCGCCAGACAATTCGATCGGGTGCTGACGGGCGGGCTTATTGCCGTTGCGGCAGCCGCAGCGGCGCTCCCCTGGTACGTTTTCCTCAATCCGGAGAAATTCGGCATGAGCGGCCGGGGTTGGGAAGCGTTGATGAACGTCCCACAACGCGGCGGCGGCGGTGGGGAGGCGGTCATTCCCCATG
This sequence comes from Agrobacterium sp. CNPSo 3708, assembly GCF_028674915.1. Classification (NCBI taxonomy): domain Bacteria; kingdom Pseudomonadati; phylum Pseudomonadota; class Alphaproteobacteria; order Hyphomicrobiales; family Rhizobiaceae; genus Agrobacterium; species Agrobacterium sp. CNPSo 3708. The sequence continues at coordinate 212,891 of NZ_JAQZSF010000001.1, read as the reverse complement.
GCGACGACTCCGCCGCCATCGAACCGAAGGATGCGGTCGTTGATAACGTCATTACCGCGACGGTTCCCGCTATCGACAAGGATATCATTTCAGACAGTTCAGCGGTGCAGCAGCCCTTCCCGGGTGGCGTGAACTTCAAGCTCTTGCATGTCTCGAACGGACGGGCGCTGATCGAGGACAAGTCAGGCATGTTCCTGGTGCAGATTGGCTCGATCCTGCCAGATGAGAGCAAGCTTCTCTCAATGACCAAAGTGGACGGACGATGGAAGATCGTGACGTCTGCCGGCGAGCTTTACTCCGAATAACGTCGGAGGCGACGGACGACAAAGATCGTCCGACCACATCGGAGCGCAAATAGCCCGATCGCCGGAAAGTACAACTCGTAAATCTACAGAAGATGGAGCGCCGTTAACACCGACCGCCTATTCGCATAAGAGAAGACGGGTCTTTTAAGATCACATGAAAAAAGGCCGCTTCTTCGAGGCGGCCTTTTTCGTGTTCGGCGTTATCGTTCGAGGAAAGGGCCGTCGCGCTTTGGAAGCGCGGGGACGTCGAAATGATCCGGTTCGGCCCCCTGCTTGGCGCGCTCGACCATCATCTCATACGCACTCTCAAGGTGACGGCAGAAGCGCTCCGCATCGAAGAGGGGCGTGACAAAGCGATTTGTCGCGACCCGCTCGCGGACCTCTTTGAGGCGATCGGGATTCTGGGCATAGAACACCGCCTGGTTAACATAGTCCTCTTCGTCCTCAGCCACGAGTTCCGGAGTGCCGATGGCATTCAACAGACTTTCGCTGACGCGTGAAGCGAAGTTCGTTCCCTTGACGGTGAGGACAGGCAGGCCCGACCAGAGCTGTTCCGAGGTCGTCGTATGGCCATTCACCGGGAAGGTATCGAGACCGAGATCGGCGGCTGTGATACGATTGAGGTGAAGCTCGAAGTCCAACTTGCCCATCAGGAAGACGCGCTTGGCGGGGATGCCGTTCTCATTGAACTTCTTCATGATGTTCACGGCGCTGACCTGGCTGTTATGCAGCACCCAGATGACGCTGTCTGGCACCTTTTTCAGGATATCGCACCACAAATCCATCACGCGCGGCGTGATTTTGCGGTTGGCGTTGAAAGAGGCAAAGACGAAGGCGTCTTCAGGCAGCCCGACTTCTGCGCGCGTCACCTGTTTTGCCAGGGGGCGATTGACAGGATCGTTCGGCTGATAGGTCTCGGGTAAGCGCACGAACTTCTCGTGATAGAAGGGCTTCGAGCTGTCCGGCAGCACATAGTGGTCGCCGACGGCATAATCCAGATCGATATTGACGACCGAGCCCGGGAAGCCGATCCATGCCACCTGAAGGGGGGCGGCGCCCATGTTCAGGATTGCCGTGCGGTTGCCTGCAGTGTGACCCTTCAGGTCCACCATGATGTCGATGTTGCGTGACCGCATCTCCGCATGCGCCTGTTCATCCGTCATGTCGCGGATGGTGACGACATCGCCCCAGAGGCTGCGATCGGCCTCGTTCGTACCAAGAAGCTTAGGATCGGAGTGGCAGAAGAGCGTGACTTCGAAACGATCGCGGTCATGCAATTCCAGGACCCGGCGGATCAGCTTCATCGTCGCGTGCTTGTCGAAGAAGTCCGAGGAAAGATAACCGATGCGGATCTTCTTGCCCCATTCATGCGGCATCGCGCGACGGCGCTCTTTTATGTCGGGGGTGAAGACCGGCGTGTTCGAGCGCGCCAGCTGATTGATGTACTCGTCGCCGCTCCAGTGAAGATTGAAGAAGGTGCCGTCGAGCGAAACGAAGGACGTATCGCCTGCCGCAACAGCGGCATCGATGATCGGCTGATGTTTCTCGATATTGTCGAACTTGCTGTGTTCACGGCTGAACACCAGATACATGAGACGAACCGGGTTGTTGCGCGGCAGTTTGGACAACAGAACGCGCGCCGTTTCGATGTCGCTTGGATCGAAAAGATCCCATGTCGTGATGGCGATACGCGCACCGAGTTTGATGTGCTCGATATCCTCGCTTTTCATCAGGATGCTTTTTAGCGTGCGGGCGATACGATTTTCGCCACGTTCGATCAACAGCGAACCGACGATATAGGCAATATCCGGATGTTTGTGAAAACGGTGAATGAGCTTGTTGGAAAGGGCGAGTGCCCTGTCCTTCTGGTCGCACTCGTAGAAGAGCTTGATGCTTTCAACCAGGTAGGTCTCTGCATCCAGCCCGTTTTGCTGATAGGCAAGTTCGTAGGACGTTGCGGCCTGTTCTTTCAGTCCGAGTTGCAGCAGCGTTTTGGCAAGCAGGGCATAGGTGCGCGCATCACGGTTGATGTCGATCAGCCGGTTCAACGTCCTCAGCGCGTCTGTGTAGCGCCCTGTCTTGAAGTGCTTGGAGGCGGCTGAATAGCTGATTTCGTTTAACATGGATACGTTGCGTCCTCTTGCTCGGCAGGTCTTTTTGGGGCGCGGCCGATCTGCGGCGATAGAAAAATTCACCAAACGCTACAGGATGAACCTTGCTCGAAACGGGACACCTTCACGTGGCTTTCCCAGTCTGAGGAAGGGCTTTCACACGGGGTTAACCATAGGTCCGGGAAGGGGGGATTCGATCGTTCAAATTAAGAAGTTGGCAATCGTTGAGGGTCATTTTCATCCTCACGTGACGGGTTTGGTGTCCTTCAGAAAATGGACCCGAGTGGCATGAGGCCGAACCGTTTACGCCGGTGGAATCCGGCATGTCCCTCTCATGTATCTCGTTAAAAGGGGCAATCATGTCTAGCATTAACTTCAACTCCAGCGCGACGAACGCTCTCCAGACTCTGCGCGACGTCAACAGCAAGCTGCAGAACACACAGAACACCGTTTCTACCGGTCTGAAAGTTTCGTCCGCCAAGGATAACGTTGCCTACTGGTCGATCTCCACCACCATGAAGTCCGACAACAAGGCGCTCGGCGCTGCGACGGACGCTCTGGGCGTCGGCGCTGCAAAGGTCGACACGGCGTATGCCGCAATGGATAGCGCGATCGACGTCGTCAACGAGATCAAGTCCAAGCTGGTCACAGCGAGCGAAAGCTCTGTCGACAAGGATCAGGTCAACCTTGAAATCGGTAAGCTGCAGGAGCAGCTAACGGCGATTGGCCAGGCTGCATCCTTCAACGGCGAAAACTGGATGGTCACCTCGACCAAGACGACCGTTGTCGATGGCTTCATTCGCAAGGAAGACGGCACCGTCAAGATCAACACGGCCGAGTTCCAGGCTGGAAGCTACGCCATGTTCTCGACGATCGCCAGCGGCGTTGGCAGCGGCGGTATTCTGAGCGCCGTCATGACCATCGAACTCACCAGCGCGGCGACACAGGGCAAGATCGACACCTACCTCTCTACCGTCGAAACCGCTCTGAAGGAACTGACGAAGGGTGCGGCGGCCCTTGGCGCGATGTCCACGCGTATCGATCTCCAGGACAAGTTCGCCAGCAAGATCAGCGATGCCATGAAGGCTGGCGTCAGCAAGCTGGTAGACGCCGACATGGAAGAAGAGTCCGCTCGTCTGGCGTCCTTGCAGACTCAGCAGCAGCTCGCAGTGCAGTCGCTCTCGATTGCCAACAACAGCTCGCAGAGCATTCTGTCGCTCTTCCGTTAAGCCAAGCGGTAAAGAAAATGTTAAAGAGGCCAGGTCGAGAGACCTGGCCTTTTCTTTTTATTAACTTCAGTTAATGAGTATTAACGAATTAATTTCAAATTTTACTATCTGTTAATTCAATATTATATCGGTGTTAACCTTAATGGCTTTAGATCAATCCATCAAAACGACGGCTGCAGCGTTAATGGATTGGCTCAGCGAGCATGAGGCTATACGTCGTTTAACCGGTGAAACCGGAATGTCCCTTCCCTATACTTGCCAAAGGGGCAGTTTATGACCAGCATTCTGACCAATACTTCCGCAATGTCCGCATTGCAGACGCTGCGTTCGATCAACTCGAATATGAAGGATACTCAAAGCAGCGTTTCCTCTGGCCTTCGCGTAGGACAGGCATCTGACAACGTCGCCTACTGGTCCATTTCCACGACCATGAAGTCCGACAACAAGGCTCTCGGCGCCGCCACGGACGCTCTCGGCGTCGGCGCTGCAAAGGTCGATACCGCCTATGCTGCAATGGATAGCGCGATCGACGTCGTCAATGAAATCAAGGCAAAGCTCACGACCGCAAGCGAAAGCTCCGTCGACAAGAAGCAGGTCCAGCTTGAAATCGACAAGCTTCAGGAACAGCTGACGGCGATCGGCCAGGCTGCCTCCTTCAACGGCGAAAACTGGATGGTCAACGACACCAAGACGACGGTTGTCGATGGCTTCATCCGTAAAGAGGACGGTACGGTCAAGGTCAACACGGCCGAGTTCCAGGCTGGAAGCTACGCCATGTTCTCGACCATCGCGAGCGGTGTTGGTAGCGGCGGTATTCTGGGCGCCATCATGACCATCGAACTGACCAGCGTAACGACGCAGGGCCAGATCGACACCTTCCTGAACACGGTTCAGACCTCTCTCGACAGCCTCACGGACGGTGCTGCAGCACTTGGTGCACTGAAGACCCGCATCGACATGCAGGACAGCTTCTCCAGCAAGCTCTCCGACGCCATCAAGTCCGGCGTCAGCCGCCTGGTCGATGCAGACATGGAAGAAGAATCTGCCCGTCTCTCGGCACTTCAGACCCAGCAGCAGCTGGCCGTCCAGTCGCTGTCGATTGCGAACTCCGGTTCTCAGCAGCTGCTTTCGCTCTTCAGAGGCTAATCGCTTCCGCTTCAACGATAAAAGCCGCGCTCCAGCGCGGCTTTTTTTGTTTGTTTCGACACCAAAATTTCGCCGTGACAAAACCAAAAATATCATTTATTATCAATTTGTTAGTCAATGTTAACGGGCGGCATCTCCGCTAATACGGCGTTCATTCAAGTAAAAATTTCCCTAAATTTAAGGCTTTATTAACCATAAAGCGGTTTTCTGCGGCCATCGAAACAGCGCACCGGACCAACCATTCGGTAAGCATGAAGCTAACTGCCGCGTTTCCCGGTACGACCGGAATGTCCCTTCTTCCAGAGATTGCCAAAGGGGCCAATTCAGATGACAAGTATTTTGACCAATACATCCGCTATGTCCGCTCTGCAGACATTGCGTTCGATCAATACCAGCCTGTCCGACACTCAAAACCGGGTTTCTTCCGGCTACAAGGTTTCTCAGGCCAGCGATAACGTTGCATATTGGTCAATTTCCACCACGATGAACTCCGACAAAAAGGCCTTGAACGCCGCTGCTGACGCACTTGGCGTCGGTGCAGCCAAGGTTGACACCGCTTACGCCGCGATGGAAAGCGCGATCGGTGCTGTCAACGAGATCAAGGCGAAGCTTGTGACGGCAAGCGAAAAATCCACCGATAAGGGCCAGATTCAGCTCGAAATCAGCAAGTTGCAGGAACAGCTTTCGGCGATCGCCCAGGGCGCCTCCTTCTCGGGCGAAAACTGGCTGGTCACCCAAAGCTCGCAAGCCAATGTCGTGGATGGATTTGTTCGCCAGGCCGATGGCACGGTCAAGGTTACCGTGGCGACTTTCAATGTCGGGACCTACGCCCTATTCTCGACGATCGGCGCCAACGGCCTCGGAAGCGGTGGTGTTCTCGGTTCGATCATGTCGGTTGCGCTGACCAGCATCTCGACCCAGGGCGAAATCGATGGCTTCATGAATATCGTCGAAAAGGCACTGAGCAAGATGACCGATTCCGCTGCGGCGATCGGTGCTCTCCAGATCCGCGTCGAACTTCAGGACAAATATTCCAGCAAGCTCTCCGATGCGATCGAGGCTGGTGTCAGCCGTCTGATCGATGCGGACATGGAAGAAGAATCGGCCAAGCTTTCCGCTGTCCAGACGCAACAGCAGCTCGCCATCCAGTCGCTGTCGATTGCGAACTCCAGCTCGCAGAACCTCCTCTCGCTCTTCCGCCAGTAAGGTTTCGCTTCAATCTATGGCAAAGGCCGCGTTTTCTGGAAGCGCGGCCTTCGTCATTCAAGGCATGTGACGATCAAAGAGGTTTTTCTCCAGTTTCGCGCAAGCTTGCCCATGGTTTGATCGCCTGTCTGGCTGCTTTGATTCCCATGACCTTCGCCTCTTCATGACGATGAGGCCGCGACCGCCAAAAATGGCATGTTCTTCCCTCGCCTTGAGATTGCTGACATGACAAAAATCATGACCTCTAGCTACGTGCAGAGCGCCCTTCAAACGCTGCTGTTCAGCAATGAAAACCTGGATAAGACCCAGCAGATCACAAGTAGCGGCTTGAAGATTGGCAAGGCTGCGGACAATGCCGGATACTGGTCCACCGCCAAGAACCTGACATCTGAAGGCAACGTTCTGAGCAGCGTTGGCGATGCGCTGAGCCTCGGGGCCTCCAAAGTCGACACGACCTACGAAGGCGTTTCCTCGGCAATCGACATTCTCGACAAGATCAACACCGAGCTGATCACCGGTTACGAGGAAAGCACGGACCGCGACACCATCAATGCGTCGATCGCAGCGCTGAAGAAGAACCTGGCGTCGGTCGCCCAGGCGGCATCCTTTTCCGGCGATAACTGGCTCCTGAATACCACCCCGCAACTGCCAGACAGCAAGTCCATCCCTTTCTCTTACAAAAAGGGAGCAGACGGTGCGGTCAGCCTGCAGTATCTGAGCATCAAGACCTCCGACACCGTCCTCATCGATTCCAGCGACCCGAGCCGTGGTCTGTTCACCAAGGCGACTGATGCTGACACGCTCAACCCCAATGGTTCCGGCACGCCCCGCGAGTACTACTTGATGAGCCCCGACGGGGCGACGCCCCCGGGCGGTCAGGAAATCGCCATTTCGTCGAGCACGACGAAGGAAGAACTTGACGACATGGTGGCAGTCGTCGGCCAGCTTTCCGCCAAGTTGAAGGGGCTCGGCAGCTCTCTCGGGACCATGTCGAACCGCATCGATCAGCAGCAATCCTTCGTGGGTGCGCTTGGCGATTCCTTGAACAAAAGCGTCAGCCGTCTTGTTGACGCGGACATGGAAGAGGAATCGACCAAGCTTGCCGCCTATAAATCGCAGCGTGATTTGGCGGTCGAGGTCGTTTCGATGGCCAATAGCTTCCGAAAGAGCCTTGCAAGTCTGTTCCAAGGCTAAGGTTTGGATCACGAGAAGGCACTTGGGGGTTCGATCCCACGAGTGGCGTGACGGCAGTCCAAAGACCGCGTAGCCCAGCGGCGTGCTTGCCTTAACGGTGTTGATCTCGCGGGCGAACGTCCGCTCGAATTCTGCGCCTGACGCATGTCGTTGTCACAAGAAGAGCCACGTCGTTCTGCCTGAAATGCCACAGCATATCATGGTCATTGCCCCATTCGTCTGCCGCAGTAGACCTATCCTCTCCCCTAATGGTGGAGAGGTTCACCCTCGCACAAGTTTGGCTCTTTACCCTGCCGGATGAAAAGCTGTCATGGCAGGACTCTTCCTCCTTCGCTGAGGCAGTTGCGAATACCTTGCGGTTTTTCCGTAAGGCTTCCCGGATTGAAAAAGACAGATGTGATGTCTGTCATCAGGTGCGTCGATGAGTGCAGCGCTGACAAAATATTTGAAGGATTTCAGCCAGTTCGTGCCGGCTGAAGAACCTGTGGCAATCGATATCGAGTTGCCGGCGGTGACCTTTGAAAGTGATTGGGCGGCGGCTCCCGAGCCTTTGGTCGATCTTGAGGAAGAGAAGCGGAAGGCTTTCGAGGATGGCGAGCAATCCGCAAGACAGACTCTCGAAGAAAGCCATCAGGCCGAACTCGACGCGTTGAAGCTGCGCCATGAGGAAGAGCTCGAGGCCCAACGCGTCCGGTTCGAGGAAGAGATTGCCGGTCACCTTGCGACCTCGGTCATCACCATGAAGCAGGTCATGAATGAGCACGTCGAGGCCGCCTGTCTCAAGGTTCTCAGCCAGTTTGTCGAGCAGGAGCTTGCACAGAAGACGGCAGCCGAAATGGCGGCTCAAGTTCTTCGCGAAATCCGCGACGGCTACGCTGGCACGGTCAAGATCAGCGGGCCGGAGCAACTGCTTTCCAAGATGCGCAAAGGCCTGGAAGAAATTGACCATCCTGTCGATTACGAGGTGTCGGACGACATCGATATTCAGGTTCAAATGGATAATTCAGTTCTAATGACGAGACTGTCGGAGTTTTTCCAAGGTTTGAGGGGCTTGTCGGATGAGTGAGAGCGAAAATCACCATCACGGCAAGAATGAAATCATCATCGTCAAGCGTCACAAGGGTGGGCATGACGGTGCGCATGGTGGTGCCTGGAAGATCGCCTTTGCTGACTTCATGACCGCGATGATGGCCTTCTTTCTCGTCATGTGGCTCGTCAACGCTTCCAATGAGAAGACGACCGCCTCGGTTGCCAGCTATTTCAATCCCATCAAGCTGACGGATGAGCAGCCGGCCGAGCGTGGGTTGAAGCAGCCCGCCAAGAAGGAGCAAGGCGAGGAGAACAGCGCAAAGTCCGACACCAAGTCGACCAAATCGACGGAAGGCAGTGCGGCGGCAAGCGGCGAGGATTCGACCACGACGTCCGGCCAGAACGTCAATTTCTCCGAAGCGGCGTTCTTCGAAAACCCCTATGCGGTTCTTGCGGAGATTGCCCAGGAGGTCGGCCAGCAAGCCAATGTCAGCGCCAAGGGTGAGGGCGGTGCAAGCGAATCCGGCCCTTCCACCGGCGCCTCCGGCGGTGAGGCCTATCGCGATCCCTTCGATCCGGATTTCTGGAGCAAGCAGATCGATACCGCTCAGCAGAACCCTTCTGTGGTAGTACAGGACACCAAGCTCCCGGAAAAGGAGCAGACGTCTGAAAGCGCGAAACAAACGCCACCGAACGAAGATGTCGCAGGCATTATCGGCGACCCGAACGAGCTTGGGGCACCGCCTGATGCTAAGACGGCTAAGGCCGAACAGGTTGCCGCAGACGATCTGGATCCGGAGGCTCAAAAGCCCACGGAGGTGGCCATGGCCATTCCCGTGCCCAGCCCCAAGCCCGACCAGGCATCCGGTAAGCAACCAAACAAACAGGATGCTGAGGTGAAGCAGGACTCTGAAAGCGAGCCTGCCACGCCCGTCAAGGTATCGCAGAAGAGCGAGAAGGCCGCCGACGCGCTCCGCGCGGAGATCTCGCAACAGGTTTCCGGCGTGGCCGGCAAGCTTGCCGAGGGCATTGTCGTGACCCCTGCCGAAGGCGGCACGCTGATCACCATTTCGGAAAAGGCAAGCACTGCGATGTTCAGTGTCGGTTCTGCCATACCCCAGCGCGACCTCGTCCTGGCAATGGGCAAGATCGGCGAGGTTCTCAGCAAGCAGAAGGGCGCCGTCGTCATTCGCGGCCATACCGATGGCAGAGCCTATAGTAGCGGCGGCAAGGATAACTGGACGCTGTCGATGGATCGCGCCCATGCGGCCTATTACATGCTGGTGCGCGGCGGACTGGATGAAGGACGGATCAAGCAGCTGTCCGGTTTTGCCGACCGTCGCTTGCAAAGCACCGACGACCCGATGAACGGCGCGAACCGTCGCATCGAGATATTGCTCGAGGACGGTTGAGGCCAGCGGATGATGAGAGCCACTCATATTGCTGGATTGTTGATGGGGGTGTCCTGGCTGCTGGCGGCTGGCCAGGCCGAGGCCCAGAGCGACCTGCCGCCCGCCAAGATCTTGCGGTCTCTGCAGTTCGTGCAGGATTCGGTCGTCATGGGCGATCATTCCGCGCGCGACATGCAGAAATTTCTGCTGAGCGCTTTCGACACCACGTTGCGCACCTCGGACATGTCGGTCTTTTCCGACACGAAGAACGCTGACGCGGCGCTGATCTACATCATGAGTGGCGGAAATCCCGCGACGCTGAACTATCTCGTCGCCAAGGACGTGCAAGGATACTTCGATTCACGCGTGGTCAACGTCCTGCAAAAATATCTGAGCGGTCGTGGCGGCCTGGTGGACAAGGTCGTCTCCGACCTCATTCCGGAATATCGCAACAATCGCCTGGGGCCTTACCTCATGCTGATTGCGGGCAATATCGCCTATACCAAAGACCCGGCTGCAGCCCTGCCATTCTTCGACGATGCCCGGTTGAGCGCGCCAGGCACGATCATCGAGGAAGCCGCACTGCGCCGCTCCATCATGGCGACGATGCAGTTGAAACAGCCCGACAAGGGGATGGTTTACGCGCGCAAATACGCCGTCCGATTTCTGCATTCACCCTATGCGTCGCAGTTTGCCGATCTCTTTGTCAGCCTCGCCATCGATAGCTTTGGCCCGGTGACGACCAAGGACATTGGTGAGATCGCCGAATTGATGGATGCGGAGAGAGCGCAGGAAATCTATCTGCGCATCGCGCGGCAAGCATCCCTGCAAGGCAAGATGGAGCTTGCCCAGTTCGCGGCAGAGAAAGCCAATGGAATTGCTGAGGACACGGGTGACACCACCCGTGAGCCTCTCTCCAAGCTCTATTCGGGGCTGTCCGACATATCAGGACAGGATGTTCTGGCCGCACAGGAAAAGCTGGCGAGCATCCCGGAATCGGAACTTTCGCCGCGTGACCTCGCGCTACGCAACGCGGCAAAAACCATTGCGGAACAGATTATGCAGCCGCCGTCTATAGCAGCCGCGACGACTGTTTCGAGCAGTAGCGGCCCTGCGACCGAGGGTATCAGGGCTCCTGCGCCCGCCGGAAAGACCGAGGAGGCTGCGTCTCAGGCAGCCGATGCGGCGCCGCTAAAGACATTTTTCGACAAGAACCGCGCTCGATTGAACGAGATCGACTCCATGCTGAAGCAGGAAGGGGGATAATATGAACGTCCTGAGCAACTTGGTGCCGAGCCACGCCGAGGCCGTAAAGGTCACAAATGGTCGGGACCGTGGTGGATCCTCCAAACAAGGCGGATCGGGCTTCTCGGATGCGCTTGGCGCTGCGGGTGACCGCACTGCGCGGCAACCTGCAACGGCGAACAGTGCCAACGCCGATTCCAAGGCGCAAGATAGCGATAAGGCCCAGAGCACACCGTCCAGCGCCGCGTCGACCGATACGAAGCAAACGGTCAGCGATCGCCCTGCCGATAAATCTCAGGATGCTGCGCCAGCCCGTTCCACAAGCGTCGACGACAAGCAACCACCCGCTGAAGGCGAGGTTGTCGATGAGGCGGCGCAGAGCAAACCTGCTCTACTGCTGAAGCTCGTCGATACGAGCGTGAGCGTTCAAACTGCGCCTGTTGCCCCCGTCGGCGCGGAAGCCCCGACCGAGACCGAGGAGCCTGCTACGTCACTTGCAGATCTGGTCAAATTCATCGAGACGTTGACGAAGGCCACGAACACGAGTGAAGTGCCGGTTGAAGGCGACAAGGACGATACGGACAGCGACAAACCTGCAGACGATGCAGATCTGACCAACGTTGCCAGCACGAGTGCCGACCTGATGTCGCTTCTCGCAGCCACAACCGCGCCAAAGGAGCAGCCTGTGGTGCCGGTGCATGCCGAGGCAAAGGCCAAGCCTGCTGATGGCGCTGCCTTGCTTTCCGTGGCTCCACCATCCGAAGACGATCTGGCCATGCCCACGACCGTGGTAAGGCTTTCCAAGGGGGATGCCCCGGCGATCGATCTCCAAATCGCATCGCATGAGGATGGGTCGCTGAAGGTCGATGCATCCCTATCCTCTGCTCCGAACGTCGATGTGGTGCAGGTCCTTGACAGCAGGCGCTATCTTGCTCTCTCGCCCACCTCGAATGCCGCCAACGTGACGGCGTCGATGGCAACCGACCCGGATTGGGCAACCGCAATGGCGGCCAAGACCAGCGGAGCGCCTCTGGTGACGTCCACCGGGCAGGTCGTTCACACGCTCAAGATTCAGATGAGCCCGGTCGAACTCGGTCATGTGACGGCCGCCATGAAGCTGGTTGGCGATGAGTTGAGCGTTCACCTGACGGCCCATACGCTGAAAGGCTATGCCGAGCTGCAGAAAGACAGCTCTGCCATTCTGGATGCCCTGAAGTCGCAGGGCTTCAGCGTTGACCAGGTGACCGTTTCGCTTTCCTCCACATCCGACCGTCAGGATAACACCAACAGCAACACCAATCGCCAGCCGAACGATCTGAACCAGCAAGGCGCACAGCAGGGCCAGCGTGGCAACGACGATCGATCGCAGGAGCAATTCTATCGGCAGACGCGCCAGAGCGCGCCCGAAGAGGTCAATGGCAATGATATTTCGGTTCAGCCTGAAACACTTCCTCGCGATACCAGCGCTCGTCCTGACCACGTTTACCTGTGAGGCTTCCCAGCCTACCGCAGCGGTCGAATGCGAGCGGCAGATTCATGATGCCGCTGGCCAGTATAGTATTCCCGAAGGAATATTATATTCGGTGGGGCTGACGGAAACGGGACGCAAAGGCTCGCTCAGCCCCTATGCGATCAACATCGAAGGCAAGGCTTTTTTTCCGGAAAGCAGGGCGGAAGCCTATCGTCTGGTAGAGGAAGCGCGGGCACGTGGCGCGAAGTTGATCGATGTCGGATGCATGCAGATCAACGTCTATTTTCATGGGGCGGAGTTCAGGTCGATTGGCGAGATGTTCGAGCCTGCGAAGAACGTCGCCTATGCTGCGCGCTTCCTGAAGCAGCTCCACGATCGGCATGAGACCTGGACGATGGCGGTCGCAAGATACCATGCCGGCCCCAATAATGACCCCGCGCAACAGCGCTATGTCTGCCGGGTCATCAGCAATCTGGTCGCAACGGGCTACGGTCAATGGACCGCCAACGCTCGCAAATTTTGCCAGGCTTAACCAATCCTAAGTTGCATCACCGAGTTTCATTTTTGCCCGTTTTCGAATTGCGGCAAGAATGGGCCAAATTAGGTGAGTCAATCCCCCTATTATCTTCCACAGGTTTATCCCATGAAAAAATATCCCATTTTTGGTTAACGCATACTAGATATAGTCCAAATCGGCACAGTATGGTTAATCAACTATTAATAATTACCTGTGTTTTCCTGTAATTGTGAGAGATTCGCCCGATTCGTACACCCTAGGACGTAGGTGAGCTACACTGATTCGGAGGCGGACGAATGATCGTGGTAGTTGATGAGCGCAAGCTCGTTAAGGAAGGGTATACAGCCCTGTTTGGACGAGAGGGGATACCCTCGACTGGATTTGATCCAGCAGAATTTGGAGAATGGGTGAACACCGCAGCGGATTCGGACATCGCTGCGATTGAAGCATTTTTGATTGGTCAGGCGGATACAACGTATGAACTGCCAAGAACGATCCGTGATCGTTCCCAGGCACCTGTCATTGCGGTCAGCGATCAGCATTCTCTCGATGCAACACTGGCCTTGTTCGATTGCGGCGTCGACGATGTCGTCCGCAAGCCAGTACATCCACGTGAGATCCTGGCACGGGCGGCAGCAATTCGCCGCAGGCTCAACGTCATCACGCAATTTACCGATGTCGGTCCCATCCGGGTTTTCTCCGATGGTCGCGATCCGGAAGTGACGGGCGAGGTCTTCCCACTGCCGCGTCGTGAACGACGTATCCTGGAATATTTAATCGCGAACCGCGGTCGTCGCGTTTCCAAGGCGCAGATCTTCAACGCGATCTACGGCATCTTCGACGAGGAAGTCGAAGAAAACGTGGTGGAAAGCCACATCAGCAAGCTTCGCAAGAAGCTGCGCAAGAAGCTCGGCTTCGATCCAATCGACTCCAAGCGGTTCCTCGGATACTGCATCGACTGGTCCTGAACGGCATCGCGGGTTCAAAACGCCCGCGATTTTTGTTTATTCATTTCAGCAACATCATTCTCGAAGACCGGCCCGCGCCGGTCTTTTTCGTTTCTGGGCTTCGCTACGTCTCCATGTCCCCCAACCGCGCTGAAATTTTCCGTGGTGGAGAAAACAGACAGCCTCACGCAAGGCCCGCATCCTAACGTCATCAGGAACAGGAATAGAGGATTCGACATGAGCCTTTTTGGAACGATGAAAACTGCTGTATCCGGCATGGGCGCTCAGGCAAACAAGCTCGGGACCGTCGGTGATAACATCGCCAACGCCAGCACCACTGGCTACAAGAGCGCATCGACCTCCTTTTCGACGCTCGTTCTGGGCGCGAACGGCGGCAACTATAATTCCGGCGGCGTGATGACGAAGGTCAATTACTCCATCACGCAGAACGGACCGTTGCAGTCGACACAATCGCCGACCGATATCGCCATCCAGGGCGATGGCTTCTTCGTGGTCGAGGACCCGAGCGGCAACGTCTTCCTGACCCGGGCAGGCCAGTTCGTGCCTGACGACGACGGCTTCCTCGTCAATGCCTCCGGCTTCAAGCTCTTGGGCTACAAATATGATGGCACCACGCCAACCACCGTCGTCAACAGCTATGACGGTCTCGTGCCTGTCAATGCGTCTGCCGACGGCATGCAGGCGACCGCCTCAACGCTTGGTTCCTTGACGGGCAACTTGTCCTCGTCCGCGCCGATTGTGGCTGCTGGCAACCGCCCCAGCGCGAACAACACCTCGGTGGTTGTCGACCAGATCAGTACATTGAAGACGTCCGTGACGGGGTACGATCCGCTCGGCAATTCGGTCAAGTACGACTTCTACTTTACGAAGACGGGCGACAACGAGTGGGACGTTACCGTCTATGACTCCAAGTTCGCGACAGATCCGGGTGGCTTCCCGTACACTCAGCCAGCGCTGCTGACCGAGACATTGACGTATGATGCTGGAAAGCTGGAAAACGATCCTCCGACGATCACCCTCGCCGATGGCGTCAACGACATGGACGTGACATTCGATCTTTCGGGAATGTCTCAGCTTGGTGCAGACAAGTCGACCATCTCTAAGGGTGGCGTGAACGGTAACGCGGCTGAAGCGGTTCAGTCGATCTCTATTACGGCTGACGGCACGGTCTACGCGACCTACGCCAAGTCCTCGCCGCGTCCGCTTTATCGTGTGCCGCTGGCCGATGTGGCAAGCCCGGACAATCTGAAGGTTCTCTCCGGTAACGCGTTCCAGACGACCGCCGAATCGGGCGTGGTCACCTTGGGCTTCGCCGGTCAGACAGGCTACGGCTCCATTGCGTCCAAGCAGCTGGAACAGTCGAACGTCGATATCGCCAACGAACTGACGGAAATGATCCAGGCGCAGCGCAGCTACACCGCCAACTCGAAAGTCTTCCAAACAGGCTCCGATATGATGGACGTCCTCATCAATCTGGCACGATAACGGTTTCTGGAGACGGGTGAATGGCGCTCAGTACGACACTTAACACGGCTAAGGCCACTCTGGGTAACACGTCACTCTCAAGTGCCGTCGTTTCGAATAACATTTCGAACGCAAGCTCAAGCGACTATAACCGCCGCGCCGCTGTCACCACGGTCAATACGCTGACGGGAGCAATTACCGTCAAGATCGAGCGTGCCGAAGATAGCGCTCTTTTGAAGCAGTATCTTTCCGCCGCTTCCGATGATGCGGGCAAGCAGAAGTTCCTGGCAGGTATGAAGTCGCTGAGCGTGGTGATGGGCGGTGAGGAATACACCGCGGCCCCGTCCACCTATCTCGCATCCCTGCAGAATGCCCTGAATACCTACGCCGCATCGCCAACGGACATCACGCTGGCCTCTGCTGTCGTCAGTGCCGCTACCGATACGACCAATGCGTTGAACACCTCCACCAAGGCTGTTCAACAGTTGCGGGTGGATGCCGACAGCGAAATCGATTCGACAATCACGCGGCTAAACCAGTTGCTGAAGGATTTCGGCGACGCCAACGATCAGGTCAAATATGCGACCCAGGTTGGACGCGACCCGAACAACGCGCTCGATAAGCGTGAAGGCCTGCTCAAGGAAATATCCGGGATCATCGGCATTTCCACCGCGACCCGTCCGGGCAATGATGTCGCCATCTACACGACGGACGGCACCACCCTTTTCGAAACGACGCCAAGAAAAATTTCCTTCGAGTCCCGCGCCGCTTATGATGCGGATACGACGGGTTCCGGGATTTTCATCGACGGCGTGATGGTCAAGACCGGCTCTGGCAGCAACACCACGGCGAAGGGTAGCCTTCCGGCACTTCTGCAGCTGCGTGACGAAGTCTATCCAACCTATCAGGCACAGCTTGACGAAATCGCCCGCGGCCTTATGGGGACGTTTGCCGAACAGGATGGGAGTGGAAATCCGGTTGCCGGCCTGTTCACCACCCGTGACGGCTCGACCGTCGATTTCGAAACACCACAGAAAATCCCGGGTCTTGCCGGCCTGATCTCTGTTTCAGCCGATGCGGTTACGATCCCGACGAAGCTGCGCGATGGCGACATTGCGGGCGTCAGCCCGAACGTGGACGGATCGAGCGGTTATTCCAACGTCCTGTACAAATATGCGACCGCAATGAACACGCCGATCGAATTCGATCCGGCGGCAGGCATTTCGAGAAATACGACGTTGCTAAGCTTTGCGACGGATTCGGTCGGCTTTGCTGAAGAGTATCGCAGCAACGCCACGTCGGCGGCGGATAGTACCTCTGCGATGCTGACGAAATCGAAAGAGGCCTACTCGAACGCGACCGGCGTCAATCTTGATGAGGAGTTGATTCAGCTTCTCGACATCGAGCAGTCCTACAAGGCTGCGGCGAAGCTGATGACGACGGTCGATGAACTTCTGAAGACACTGTTGGCGACGGCGAACTGATATGAAAACCACCTCGATCTCATCCCAAAGCGTTAGCACGGCCATGCATTTGACGGTGTCCAATGCGCAGGCTGAAATCAGCAAGTTGCAGAAGGAAGCCGTCACCGGTACCTATTCCGATGTCGGCGTGGAACTTGGCACGCGGACCTCGACGAGCCTGGACTACACGCGTGAAAGCAAACGCCTTCAGTCCATCGTCGACTCGAACTCCGTGGCCGAGCAGCGCATGGATGCTTCGCAGCTGGCGATGAAGAACATGTCGGATTCCGCCCAGACTCTGCTAAATTCGGTCATCGCGCTCAGCGGCAATACCGACGCAAGCAGCCTCGGTGTGGCGAAGACGACCGCGATGTCGGTGCTGGAAAACTTCACGAGCTACGCGAACACCGCAGTCAACGGCGAGTTTCTGTTTTCGGGCATCAACACCGACGCGCAGACGCTGGATGATGGGTTCATCGGCAACATCACGAGCAACTTCAAGTCGGCTTTCGACACTGCCTTTCCAGACCCATCGACGGCCTCTGCCAGCGACGTTGCATCCTTCCTGCAGAACTACCAGGATAATTTCGACTGGCCGTCCTGGACGAACGCTTCCGATACGGCCATGAGCAGCCGGATCAGCACCTCGGAGACCGTCTCGACATCCGCCAGCGCCAATGAATCCGGGTTCAAGAACCTTGTCCTGGCGACGGTCATTTCCTCGCAGCTGGTCGATGCCGGTCTCGGCCCCGACGCGCTTTCGGTGGTCAACGACGCCACGACGAAGCTCGCGGGTTCCGCCATCTCCAACATTGATACCCAGCGCGCAAAAATCGGCTTGTCCCAGGAGCGAGTGGAGAAGGCGAATACCTATATGAGCGCGCAGAAGACGATCATCGATACCCAGCTGACCGGTCTTGTCGGCATCGACACCTACGAGGCGTCGACCCGCCTTACGACCCTTCTGAACCAGGTCGAGACGTCATATACGATTACATCGAAGATTCAGGGGCTTAGCCTCGTCAATTTCATCTAGCAGGAATAATTCCGCCGATGACGGGCGGCACATCGGGCCATGAAGGAAAGATAAATGTTCCAGTTTTCATATGCGGAGATCATGGAGGATGACCCCCATATTGCCCGCAACAGGGAGAGACAGGTCCTTGAGCGATCTATCGAACTCCTGGAGGTCGCCAAGCGACAGGAAAAATATGGCAAGGACGGGATCGAGGCGATTTTCTACACCAGGCGGGTCTGGACACGCTTCGTAGATGATCTCCAGCAGCCAGAAAATGAACTGCCGGTTGAACTCAAAGCCAACCTCATTTCCATCGCCATCTGGATTCTCAAAGAATGCGAGCAGATACGCAAGCGTAATTCGACGAACTACCAAGGCATTATTGACGTGACAACCATCATCAAGGATGGACTTAAATGAAAAGTACACTGCGGATTTCCTTGAAGTCTGGGGAAAAGATCTTCATCAACGGCGCCGTTCTTCGCGTCGACAGGAAGGTTTCCCTGGAATTCCTCAATGATGTGACATTTCTCCTTGAGAACCATGTGTTGCAGCTTGAGGATACGACGACACCTCTGCGGCAGCTGTACTTCATCGTACAGATGATGTTGATCAATCCGGAAGGCAAGGAGCAGTCCCTGACACTCTTCCGCAAGTCGATCACCATGCTGCTTGCGACCTTCAAGAACGAAGAAATCCGTTCTGAGCTGAAGCGCATCGACGCCACCGTCTCGTCGGGCCGTCCCTTCGATGCACTGAAGACCATCCGTGGTCTTTACGCCAAGGAAGAGACCATTCTCAACAGCCATGAAATCACGCCGGCCGTTGTCAACGAATTGCGAAGGGAAATCGCACCATGGTAGACGCTGTAGCGAGTGCCACATCGACACAGACGACCTCTGCATCGAAAACCGACTCCAAAAAGGCGTCGCTGGATTACGACAACTTCCTCAAGCTCTTGATCACGCAGATGAAGAACCAGGATCCGACGAATCCAATGGATCCAAGTGCGCAGGTCGCCCAGTTGGCAACCTTCTCGCAGGTCGAGCAGTCGATCAAGATGAATACCAATCTGGAAAGCCTGATCTCTGCATCGTCGCTGTCGAACGCGTCTTCCTATATCGGCAAGACGATTACCAGCGCAGACGGCCAGACCAGCGGTGTCGTGAAGTCGGTGGAAGTCACCGCCGAGGGCCTCTCCGCTACCACCGTTGCCGGCTCGACGATTGCAATCGGCCAAGGCATCAAAATCTCGCAGACGGCGTCTTAACGCCTTCTGTCGAATCATATAGCATCTTTGATGGTCGCATCATGCGGCCATGCCCACCGTTTCAGGTTCGGCATCCTTTAGCCGAATGAGACGAGCGGACCGAGATGAACGAGGCAGACGCTCTCGATATCATGCAAAATGCGATATGGACCGTGCTCATCGCATCGGGTCCTGCGGTTCTTGCCGCAATGACAGTCGGCATTATCATCGCATTCGTGCAGGCCCTGACCCAGATTCAGGAAATGACGCTGACTTTCGTACCGAAGATCATCGCCGTCATGGTGGCCATCGCCTTTTCAGCGCCGTTTGTTGGTGCACAGATCTCCCTCTTCACCAATCTGGTGTTCTCCCGCATCCAGTCGGGATTCTGATCTGGTCCAAGCGACTGCGTTCGTTGGTGTCTCGATTGGCGTTTCTATCGTGTGATGGGGCAGCGCTGCAGTTTCGGACGCTGAAGGCTGCGTGTTCGTTGAGGCTTCCGTTTCAGGAGGAGGCGGTGCGTTTCCAAGAGTTGTGAGGCGGGACTGCTCATCTTGCTTTTAGATCGATAACGCATATCGTCCCTCTCGTACCACAGCGATAACTTCAGCAGGAATGGGTCGGTCCCCATTCTGTCATGTAGGTGATCGCCCCTGCATACCGCCGCCATAAGCGATAAAGCGCTTGCCTTCGTCAGTCAGAACAAGGCGAGGCGCGCCATTCGAAGCGATTTCTCGCACAAAGGCTTCTCTTTCAAGGCTAGCGACGGTTGAAGTCGAGATGCGCTTGTCACCAACCAGCCACACCCGACCCGAACGCCGTTGATAACGATACTGGTGGATCGCCGACAACGAGCGGATTGCACTTCGTGAAAGCTGTTTTTCACCAGATGTCATTATGACTGCTCCTATGAATGTTCTCTCTACGTTCATGTGATGATGGCTGCATTAGCTTTCAAGTGCGCGTCGCGTCATGTTCAGGCTATGGAAGGAAGGCTTTCGAGGATTCCTGGGTTGCGCTCGTCTCTGCGAGGATGGGCGCGTGAATCTCGTATCGAACCGCCAAGGCACGCGATGACGAGACTTCGGCCACCGGGGTTCCTGCGGGCGTATTGAGCCCGCGTCACACCAGCTTAGCCTAGCCTCAGCGTTCCTCGTCCACCATATACATCCATCACCCGAAGCCGTGGCTCAAATTGAAAGGGAAGACGCTGAATGGCTTACAACGCAAAGCCTGGAGATGTTTGTTTGTTTGAAAACGAAAAAGCTGGGCACGAAACCGCTCCTGACCATCGCGGCTATTTCATCGCAGACCGCGATATCAAGGCAGGAGAGAAAGTCGAGCTCGCACTCTGGGCAGGACGCTCGAACAGCCTACGATCGTTTAGCGGTCGCCTCTCGGCCCACAAGAGTGGAGGTTCTCCACAGCCTGAACCCGTCGATCTTTTCGGCAATCCAGTTAAGCCCAAAGCATAACGACGGTCGCGCGCCACCAGCAACCGAGCGAAAAAATCTTTATAGTGGGAGAAACAAATGGTGCTGCGAAAGAGGATTGAACTCTCGACCTCTCCCTTACCAAGGGAGTGCTCTACCACTGAGCTACCGCAGCATCTGTCGTCGAAGCGCTGCCTCGACATCAAGTGGGCGCCTATTGCCATAGGTTTTTGATGAGCGCAAGCATCAAAGTGCGACTTCACCATACCTTTCTGAAAAAAGCGACGGACACTGTTGGACCGCGCGAAATTCGTTTATGACACCGCTTATGGACGATGATCACGATGAAACCCTGCAAAAGCCGCTGGCATCCGGGCAAACTGGACCCGGCGAAAAGGCAAAGCAGCGAGAGGCGGAGCGCAAGGCGCGGGCTGCAAAGAAGCTGCGTGAAAACCTTGCTCGCCGCAAACAGCAGTTGCGCGCCCGCCGTGCAGGTAACGAAGACGATACAATCGGACTTCCTGCCGCAAAAACGAACGAATCGTGCTGACAAGAACAGACCGGGGAAATTGAAACGGACAGGGGTTTCATCTTTCGCGTCGACTCTTGTCTGAGTGGGCGGCATCAACTCTTTTTCAGCTGTGCTGCCGTTTGTCGGCAGGCCGGCACCAACACATGCCTCGACGGCACCAAGGAAAGGCGAGCGCAAAGCTCGTAAGGGACGAATGGATCGCATCAGAATCACAGGTGGGAACGAGCTGAACGGCATCATCCCGATTTCCGGCGCCAAGAATGCAGCACTGCCGCTGATGATCGCATCGCTGATGACCAGCGATACGCTGACGCTGGAAAACGTGCCGCATCTGGCAGACGTCGAACAGCTGATCCGCATTCTCGGCAACCACGGCGTCGACATTTCCGTCAATGGCCGTCGTGAAAGCCAAGGCGAAAGCTATTCCCGCACCGTGCATTTCACCTGCCGGACGATCGTCGATACGACCGCTCCATACGAGCTGGTCTCCAAGATGCGTGCAAGCTTCTGGGTCATCGGCCCGCTTCTTGCCCGTGAGGGCAGGGCGCGCGTTTCGCTGCCCGGCGGCTGCGCCATCGGCACACGTCCCGTCGACCTCTTCATCGAAGGACTGGAGGCGCTTGGCGCCACCATGGAAATCGATGGCGGTTACATCAACGCGACAGCGCCCGCCGGCGGTCTGATCGGCGCCACCTATACCTTCCCGAAAGTCTCCGTTGGCGCAACGCATGTGATGCTGATGGCGGCAACGCTCGCCCGCGGCACGACGATCATTCACAACGCGGCTCGTGAGCCCGAAGTTGTTGACCTTGCCCAGTGCCTGACTGCCATGGGCGCGAAGATCGAAGGTGCCGGCACCTCCACCATAACCATTGAAGGTGTGACGTCGCTCTCCGGCGCCCGTCACCGGGTCCTTCCAGATCGTATCGAAACAGGCACCTATGCCATGGCGGTTGCGATGACGGGTGGCGACGTTCTTCTGGAAGGCACGCGCGCATCGCTGCTGGACAACGCCATCGATACGTTGCGGCTTGCCGGCGCAACCATCACGGAAACAGAGAGCGGCCTGCGCGTCGTGCGCAACGGCAATGGCATCCGCCCGGTCGATGTCGTTACCGAACCCTTCCCCGGTTTCCCGACGGACTTGCAGGCGCAGTTCATGGCGCTGATGACGCGTGCCGATGGCGTTTCGCACATCACCGAAACCATCTTTGAAAACCGCTTCATGCACGTTCAGGAACTTGCCCGCCTTGGCGCCAAGATTTCTCTGTCAGGCCAGATGGCCCGCATCGAAGGCGTCTCCCGCTTGCGCGGCGCGCCTGTGATGGCGACCGACCTTCGCGCCTCCGTCTCGCTGGTCATTGCCGGACTGGTGGCTGAGGGCGAAACCATGGTGTCGCGCGTCTATCACCTGGATCGCGGCTTTGAGCGTCTCGAAGAGAAGCTGAACCGCTGCGGCGCGAAAGTCGAGCGCGTCAGCGATTGATCGTTCATCGCCGATTCTCGATGAGGGGGCCTTGTCCGTTGAAGAACCGGCCCCGACTGCCTATCTCCAGATCAACCACTTGAACGACGACGCAAATGCCGCGTGCGGCACGCGTCGTGTTTCACACATGTTGAACGCGAGATAGCGGACCTGTCCGCGAGATGAGGACCAAGAGACGATGAGCGGCCTTAAACTCATGGCGCTGGATGGCGAAGACCTTGCCATCATTTCTACCCACATGCAGGACAGCGTCTTCAAGTTGAAAGACGTGTCCTTCGAACCTCGGCCCGGCCAGTTCGTTCTCTCAGCCAACCGGTTCGTCTGGGAACACGGCGCCAAAAAGAACCATCCACCAGAACGCTGCCGCTCTGCCCTGGTTCTCAAACGCGTGTCGGCGGTCCGCTCCAGCGGCATAAACCGCACCGACAAGGAGCAGGTTCATTCCCTCCTCGCCATCCGCTTCATCCAGAAGGGAGAGGGTCCCGATGGAACGATTGAGCTGACGCTTTCCGGCGGCGGCGCGATCGCGCTCGATGTGGAATGCATCGAGGCCCAACTGACGGATCTCAGCGGTGCATGGGAAACCGACTCCCGCCCCTTCCATCCGGCAGACTAAATCTTGAGCTGACGAAGCGGGCAGGGAATTGCCTTGCCCGCATGTTTCGATTTATGCCACATACCCATGTGCCGTCTCATCGTTGGGGCTGCAGAGAATTTTGCCTCGCACGCATCGCGAGGCTCTCGAAAAGGGTGACGTGAAGTGGCAATCTGGCTGGAGCAATCCTCTTCTGATTTCGAACAGGCTTTCGCCGCGTTCCTCACGACGAAGCGCGAGGTTTCGGAAGATGTGAACGCCGTCGTTCGTGACATCATTGAGGATGTTCGAAAGCGTGGCGATGAGGCGTTGGCCCATTACTCGATCAAGTTCGACGGCCTGGATTTCTCTAAAATCTCGATGCGTGTCACGGAAGCGGAAATCGACGCCGCCCTTGCCGAAGTCGATCCTGCCGTTCTCGATGCTTTGAAGTTTGGAGCCCAGCGTATCGAAAAGCACCACGCGCGTCAGATGCCGAAAGACGATATCTACGAAGACGATATCGGGGTCGGCCTCGGTTCCAGATGGACAGCGATCGAGGCTGTCGGTCTTTACGTTCCAGGCGGCACGGCAAGCTATCCAAGCTCGGTGCTGATGAACGCCGTTCCGGCCAAGGTCGCAGGCGTCGAACGCATCGTCATGGTCGTTCCGGCCAATGCCGGCAAGATCAATCCGGCGGTACTGGCTGCAGCGCGCGTCGCAGGCGTTGAGGAAATCTACCGCATCGGTGGTGCACAGGCCATCGCAGCGCTTGCCTACGGCACTCAGACCATTGCACCCGTCGCCAAGATCGTCGGACCGGGCAACGCCTATGTGGCTGCGGCCAAGCGCCATGTGTTTGGGACGGTCGGCATCGACATGATTGCCGGACCCTCCGAAGTCTTGGTGATTGCCGACAGACACAACGATCCGGATTGGCTCGCGGCCGATCTTCTGGCCCAGGCTGAACATGATTCGGGCGCTCAATCCATTTTGATCACCGATGATGCGGAGCTGGGCCGCGCTGTCGAAAAGGCTGTCGAGCGCCAATTGAAGCAGCTTTCCCGTTCGCAGACCGCCACCGCCAGCTGGCGCGATTTCGGCGCGATTATCCTGGTGGATGATCTTGCCGCCTCGATCCCGCTTGCCAACCGCATCGCCGCTGAACACCTGGAACTTGCCGTCGATGACCCCGATGCGCTGATGGCGGGTGTTCGCAATGCGGGCGCCATCTTCGTTGGCCGCCATACGCCTGAAGTGATTGGCGACTATGTCGGAGGATCGAACCACGTCTTGCCCACCGCCCGCTCGGCACGCTTCTCGTCTGGTCTGTCAGTGCTCGATTTCGTCAAGCGCACGTCGATCCTGAGGCTAGGCCCAGATCAGCTGCGTCAGCTTGCACCCGCTGCCATCATGCTTGCCAATTCCGAAGGGCTCGATGCGCATGCGCGATCCGTCGGCATTCGCCTCAATCCGGAAGGGTAGCAGATGGCGGCAGGCGACTTCAGACTCTGCGACGTGGTGCTGGATGAGAGTATCGGTCGATCCACGCCTGATGTGGAGCATGAGCGCGCTGTCGCGATCTTCGATCTGATCGAGGAAAACAGCTTTGAGCCCATTGGGCATGTGGGCGGACCGTACCGGCTGAACATCTCGCTGGTGGATGCAAAGCTCGTCTTCTCCATCACCACGGAGGAGGGGACAGATGTGGCCACGCACATTCTGTCGCTCACGCCCTTCCGCCGCATCATCAAGGATTATTTCCTGATCTGCGAGAGCTACTACGAAGCGATCCGGTCTTCGACGCCCAGCCAGATCGAGGCGATCGATATGGGCAGGCGCGGTATCCACAATGATGGATCGCAAACGCTGATGGATCGTCTTTCGGGCAAGATCAAGATGGACTTCGATACCGCACGCCGCCTCTTTACCCTCGTCTGTGTCCTTTATTGGCGAGGCTAGGCATGGAAGGTCCGGCCGCTCCAGACTTGAAAGACAAGGCCCCGCGCGCCATATTATTCATGTGCGGCATGAACTCCATCCGTTCTCCCATGGCAGAGGTCATCGCCAAGCAGATCGTCGCTCCCGGCATCTATATCCAGTCCGCTGGCGTCAGGGCAGGCGATCGCGACCCCTTTGTCGATGCGGTTCTGGACGAAGCCGGCCTGACGCTTGGCAAGCACAAACCGCGCACCATGGATGAGATCGAGGACGACTTCTTCGATCTGATCATTACCTTGACGCCAGAGGCCCATCACGCCGCACTCGAGTTGACGCGGTATAACGCGCTTGACGTCGTCTATTGGCCGACCATGGATCCGACGGTGGAAACGGGCTCCAGAGAACAGAGGCTGGAAGCCTATCGCGAGGTTCGCGATCACCTGAAAAAGCTCATTTCCGAGCGCCTGCCGCAACGCGCGCAGCCATTTTCGGAAACGCTTTAAAGCGGACGACAATTTAGGTTCACAAATGTGCGGCGATTGTGTAGTTTCCGCGCAATTTTCCCGGGCACTTTACGCCTGGCATCATCAACAGGAAGAAACAAACCTATATGACAAAAGAAGAAGTCCTTGAATTCCCGGGCGTCGTGACCGAACTCCTGCCCAATGCGACGTTCCGTGTGAAGCTGGAAAACGAGCATGAGATCATTGCTCACACGGCGGGACGCATGCGCAAGAACCGTATCCGCGTTCTCGCTGGCGACAAGGTCCTGGTCGAAATGACCCCTTACGACCTCACCAAAGGCCGCATCACCTACCGTTTCAAGTAATCGCCCGATAGATCGGACGGCTGGCAGAGCATGACAGACCCAAAACAAAAGCTGATTCTGGCTTCCGGATCGCCACGCCGTCTTGAGCTCCTGCATCAGGTGGGTATCGAACCCACACGCCTGATGCCGATGGACATCGACGAAACACCCGCACGCCTCGAACACCCCCGCACACTCTGCCGCCGCCTGTCTTTGCAGAAGGCACAGGCCGCTCACAAAGCGGTCAAGGGCGAACTGGCCTGGCGGGATGCCTATATTCTCGGTTCCGATACGGTGGTCGCCGTCGGTCGCAGGATCGTTGGCAAGGCCGAATATATCGAGGACGCTTCGGCGGCGCTCCATCTCCTCTCCGGCAGAAGCCATTGGGTCTATACGGGCATCTGCCTGATCACGCCGAACGGCAAGGTGCGTCAGAAGGTGGCCGAAACCAAGGTCCGCTTCAAGCGTCTGTCGCAGTTCGAAATTGAAAACTACATCGCGTCCGGCCAATGGCGCGGCAAGGCTGGCGCCTACGCTATCCAGGGTATCGCCGGCTGCTTCGTCCAGAAGCTGACGGGCTCCTACACCAATGTCGTGGGACTGCCGCTTTACGAAACGGCCGCACTCCTGGCGGGCGAGGGCTTCGAAGTCACGTCGGGCTGGCAGGAAGGCTGAGAAGCATGACGTCCGATCCCAAAATTACGCCTCTTCGCAAGGCACAGCCATGCCCCGAATGCGGCAGGCCCTCGACCCGCGAAGATTATCCCTTCTGTTCCGATCGCTGCCGGTCGCTTGATCTATCCCGTTGGCTGAACGGCTCCTATGCCATTCCCGTCGCCGATGACGAGGAGCTTGCGGACAACCAGCGCCGCACGGATAACGACAGCGATTATTGAGCGTGGCTTCGGCTGCTACCGCAGCCGCTTTCGCTTTTCGAGGACGCTGACGCAACGCGAGTTCAGCCGGACCCTATCAACCCGCTCTGAGCTGAGCGACCGCCAGAAGCGTATCCGCACTGATGGAGGCCGACCGTCCCAGGAGGCTGAGCGACGTTGAGGTCGGACCGTTCTTCTGCGTATCGTAAAGCGCGGTAAATCGTTTGACGATCTTGTCGACATAGTCCGGATCGCCGAGCTTCCCAACATCGATGTATTTCTTCACCAGATCGGCTTGCTTGGCCACGTCGATATTGCCAATGGCAGTCGGCAGATTGTAGGCGGTCTTGAAAAAGGTGAAGAGCGCCTTGTCGCTGATGATGGAGTAGGGGCTCGTAATTTCGGGTGCCTTGCGCTTGAAATACAGCGCCAGGCGGACGCCGTCATTCTGCTCGCCCTGCTGCACTTCCAGTGTCTGCTGCAAATACTGGTTGGTCGTCTCCAAAATCGCGCCGCGCTGTTGAACGCCTTCGGTCGCCGTTGCATCCAGCTGTCCCTTGGCGCTGAAATTGAAGGACGCGACGATTTCTGCAAACTTGCCGTTGCTCTGTGTGTTGACGAAGCTTTTCGGATCGGAAAGGTCCGACTTGAACATCCTGCGCAGATCGGTGGCCGTGACCTCTTTCGGGTCGAGACCATTGGCTTCCAGCACGAATTTGGTCAGCCGGCTATCCGCCAGGAACTGATCGGCGGTCTTGATCCCGGCAATCGTCGAGGTGTAGTAGGCGATTTCCTTGTCCGCTGCCTTGGACGCATTTTCCTTGGCTGTACCGGTCAAAGCTCGGAGCTTTACGGCTTTGTAGTCTGCAGTCACCTGGGCCACCATGCGCTGCGACTGCGCGGTCAATGGTGCTTCCGTTCCCCCATCGGCGGTGAAATTGAAGGCCTTGACGAGGTTGACATAGCGGTCGTCGTCCAGCCTGTTGACGTAGCTTTTCTTGTCGGTCACGTCGCTTGAGAGGATTTTCTTGAGTTCGGACTTGGAGACCTCATCCGGATTGATGCCGAAGGCGCGCAAAGCCACGTCCCAGACTTCGCTGACCTCGTCGTTCTTCTTGTCGTCGTCTTTCTTGTTGGAGACGAAGAAGTCGTCCAGCTTCGTCATCTTGGCGATACGGGTTTCGTAATTCGTGACCGCATCCGCGATCTTCTTGTCCGCGTCCTTCCTGAACTCAGTTGTGTACTGCTTTGCTACCGCTGACATCTGTTCGGGCGTCTGCGCGCTCGTGCCGGCAGGAAGAGTCCCGTCGCTGGAAAACTCGAAGGCGTCGAGCAGCTTGGTGTTGCCGTAGGTCTGAGCGAAGTTTTGGCTATACATCAGGCTCGCCACGCTGCTTGCAAGCATGGTGGGATTGAGGCCGAAAGCCGTTTTGACATAGGCGACGAGACGGCTATCCTTGACGAGATCCTGCGCACTCTGGACCTGGGGAACATGCTTGTCCCAGTAGCGCTGATTGGCATCCAGCAATGTGGCTGACGGATAGGTCGACATGCTGGCAACGTAATCGAGCTTCAGATCTTCCGTCTGGTCGGCGGTCTGTGCCTGACCGTTGACCGTGCCGTCCGCTTTAAAATTGAAGAACCCGGTGAGCTTTTTCCAGGCAGGATTTTTCGCCTGGTTGGCAACGCTGTCGGGATCGGCGAGATCGCTTGTCAGAACCTGTTTCAGATAGGCCTTGGAGGTGAAGGTCGTATCGAGACCGGCCGAATCCAGGACATAGGTGCGAAGCCGCGTGTTGTTGACCAGATCGTCGACATTGGTGATCGCGCCGATCTTGGAGGCGAAATAGGCAGCCTCTGTCTTGATATTGGTCTCTTCGGTCTGGAAGGAGGCCTTGTAGGCATCGGTCGTGCTATCGGCCTGCGCCGTGCTCTGCGCCACCTTGGCATCGCCCTTGAAGTTGAAGGCCTGGGCCATTTGAAGGTAGCGCTTGTCGGTCAGCGTATTGGCAAAGCTCTTGCTGTCGCTGAGATCGCTGTCCAGCACCTTGCGCATGAAGGCTTTGCCATAGGTCATTTCCCCAAGGCCATAGGCCTGCATCGCATAGGAATAGAGACGGTAATCGCCGAGCAAGTCGTCGACGGTCTTCACCTTACCGATATTCGCTTCGTAATATTCGGTATCGCGCTTGACCGGAGCCTGGCTCTCGACCTTGGAGAGAGAGGCCTTCATATCTCGATTGACGGTGAGATAACTGCTGTATGTCGACAGAACCATGACGAGCCCTAGTTCGTTGAAGACCCTTCATGGTCGACGGATACGCGGTCATGGCGCAAATATTGAACTCGATCATATTACAAGATGACGGTTGACCAAAGCTAAAAATCCATTTCAGCCCATTGAAATGCGGAAATTGCGGGCCTTTTGCACCTTGTCGGGTCTCGCGCCCTCTGCTCGCCCTGTCTCCATTCTCGCGCAAGCTTGACCCATTAAGCCTCGGTCGTTGATCTGCGTCCAACGGGTCGGCAAGGCCTTTTCATGATGGAAAGGGTCCGGACGTCCTGCCGGTTCTCATGATGAGATGGAGTTAGAATGGCTACCCCGCCCAGCGTAATGCCACTTCCGAAAGTCGCCCCCAGAGGGCGCGACATTGGGTTTGCAGCGGGCATCGTTGCCATTTTGTGCATCCTGTTCCTGCCGATCCCGCCTTTTATCATCGATATGGGACTGGCATTCTCGATTGCCTTCTCCGTGCTGATCCTGATGGTGTCGCTCTGGATTCATCGTCCGCTCGACTTCTCCTCCTTCCCGACGATCCTGCTGATCTCTACCATGATCCGTCTCGCGCTCAACATTGCGACGACGCGCGTGATTCTGTCCCATGGTCACCAGGGCCACGATGCCGCCGGCGGCGTGATCGCCGGCTTCTCGAGCCTCGTCATGTCCGGCGACTTCGTCATCGGTCTGATCGTCTTCCTCATCCTCATCGTGGTGAACTTCATCGTCATCACCAAGGGTGCCACGCGTATCGCCGAAGTCGGCGCGCGCTTCACCCTGGACGCCATCCCCGGCAAGCAGATGTCGATCGATGCGGATTTGTCCGCCGGCATCATCAATGAGAAGGAAGCGCAGCTTCGCCGTCGCGAACTGGAAGAAGAAAGCTCCTTCTACGGTGCGATGGACGGTGCGTCGAAGTTCGTGCGTGGCGACGCCGTCGCCGGCCTGCTCATCACCATGATCAACATTTGCGGCGGCATCATCATCGGTGTCTTCCGTCACGGCATGCCGGTCAGCGAAGCGGCGGACGTTTTCGTCAAGCTCTCCGTCGGTGATGGTATCGTCTCGCAGGTTCCGGCGCTGATCGTTTCGCTCGCGGCCGGTCTTATCGTCACGCGCGGTGGCACGCTCGGCTCCACCGATACTGCCGTCATCAACCAGTTGAGCGGCTATCCCAAGGCGCTTTCCGTCGCTGCCGGCTTGATGTTCATTCTTGCCCTCGTTCCGGGTCTGCCCTTCATTCCCTTCATGTTCCTCAGCGGCCTCTTGGCACTGGGTGCCTGGTTCATTCCTCGCCAGCTGCAGCGCGAACAGGATGTTGCTCGTGCGGAAGAAGACCAGAAGGCAGCTGACGCCACGCAGGCCGAAAGCGAGACGGTGAAGAGCGTTCTGCGCACCACGGAAATCGAGCTCGCACTTGGCAAACAGGTCTCGCCACGCCTTCTTGGCGCGCACCAGGAGCTGGGCTTCCGGGTGGGCAAGATGCGCAAGAAGTTTGCCGCGCAATACGGTTTCGTCGTGCCTGAAATCAAAGTCACCGACGATATCGCCATTCCCGACAAATCCTACCAGATCCGCATCCACGGCACGACGGTCGCGGCCAACACGCTGCGCGTCGGGGAAGTGCTGGTCATCACCGGCAAGGGCAGACGTCCATCGGTTCCAGGTGACGATGTCAGAGAACCCGCTTTCGGCATGCCGGCAGTTTCGGTGCTGGAACATTTCGTCGAAGATCTGCGGCGCGAAGGCTTCCACCCGATCGACAACATTTCGGCACTTCTCACACATGTCAGCGAAGTCATCCGCAACAACCTGCCGATGCTTCTCTCCTACAAGGACGTCAAGGTTCTGATCGACCGGCTCGATCCGGAATACAAGAAGCTCGCCGACGAGATTTGCTCGTCGCACATGTCCTATTCCGGCCTTCAGGCAATCTTAAAGCTTCTCCTGGCAGAGCGCGTTTCCATCCGAAACCTGCACTTGATCCTCGAAGCCGTGGCGGAACTGGCCCCACATCTGCGCAAGACCGAACAGATCGTCGAGCATGTCCGTATCCGTATGGCGCAGCAGATTTGCGGCGACCTCTCCGACAACGGCGTTCTGCGCGTTCTGCGTCTCGGCACCAAGTGGGACGTCATCTTCCAGCAGGCACTGAAGCGCGATCCGAAGGGCGATGTCATCGAATTCGATATCGATCCGCGCCAGGTCGAAGAGTTCTCCAACGAGGCGACCCAAGTAATCCGTGAATACATGGATGTCGGCCTGCCATTCGTGCTTGTCACGCTGCCGGAAACGCGCGCATATGTAAGAATGATTACGGAACGACTCTTCAGCACCTTGCCGGTGCTGTCGCATGTCGAACTGGCAAAGGGTACGGAAATCAAGATCCTCGGCTCCATCTCATGATTTCTGACCCGCAAGGAACCATCATGGCGCTGTTCCTGGCTTTCTGCCGGATCGGTTCCTGCCTCATGGCGATGCCTGGCTTTTCCTCTGCCAGGCTTCCCGTCCAGATCAGGCTCTTCCTTGCGCTGACGCTTTCCATCGCTCTTTTGCCGCTGCTCTGGGATGTCATCTATCCCGTCACGCAGGGCAACACGGTAACCTTCTTCCGGGCCATGCTCTATGAGACTTTCATCGGCACGATGTTCGGCCTGATCGCCCATCTCTATCTCTTGGGAATGCAGTTTGCCGCAACCGTTATGGGTACGGCCATTTCCTTCACCGGCCCGCCCGCCCAGGACGTGCTGGAAGATACCTCCGAAAGCCAGCTTGCGGCCATGCTGACATTCGGCGTGTTGCTTGTGCTCTTCATTCTGGATTTTCACCACGTCATCTTCAAAGCGCTGGTGGAATCCTACTCGTCGATCCCGCTCGGCGGACCGATCTCGGCCCAGCGCATGCTGATCACGCTGACCGATACGCTGGTGGCCTCGATGAATGTGGCGATCCGGGTGGCAAGCCCCTTCATCCTCTTCGGCTTCCTGTTCAACGTGGCGATCGGTCTGATCAACAAGCTCGCACCGCAGATTCCGGTTTACTTCATCTCTACCCCCTATGCTCTGGCCGGCGGTCTGCTGCTGCTCTATTTCGGCATTGCCGCGGTGATTAACCAGTTCGTCAATGGCTTCTTCCTCGTTTTCTCGAACATGTGAGTGAGATGGCGGATCTTTCCAAATCCAAGAAACTCGACAGGCTGGTGAAGGTGCAGGGGCATCTGACGAAGATGGTCGAAAACGAACTTGCCATCACCACGCGTGAGCGCGCAGAGCTTGCCGAGAAGATCGAGACACTGTCCGGCTATCTGACCTCCTATGATCCGCTGCACCAGGACATGCTGAAACATTACGTCATGCGACATAGCCGTCTGATGGCCCGTGATGTCCGTCTTGAATCCATCCAGGAAGCGCAGGAAACGCAGCTTCTGAAGGAAACCAAGAAGGGCGAGAAGCTGGAAGACAAGCGCGACAGCGCCCGCGAGGACGAGGCGAGGGTGCGTGACGACAACAGCATCTATGAACTGATCGATCTGCAGATCAGCATGAAGGCCTCCAGCCTCCAGCAAGGTTAGGCGCCTATCGTCATCCGATCAAAACGGAAAGGATGACGACGTGGCGATTTCTCCTCCAAGCGATCTTGTGCTTGATGTGGTCAATGCGGCCGACCCGATGCAGGTCTCCGCGGCCCGTGAAAAGCTGCGCGCGGTGAGCGCGACGCGGGAAGCTTCGGTCCTGACTGCCAGCAATGCCGGCTTTGAGTCCGCGATCAACAGTATCGAGACACCAGCGAGCAAGGCGGGCCTCGGAAACATCCACAGGCCGGAGCATCACGAAAAGATCCCTGAAACCTACCGCAAGTTCGAGGCGAGCGTTCTCAACACGTTTATCCAGAACATGATGCCATCCGATACCGAAGAGGTTTACGGCAAGGGCTCCGCAGGCGAGTTCTGGAAAGGCATGATGTCCGAGCAGATGGCCGACGAGATGTCCAAGAAGGGCGGCATCGGCATCGCCGAGCAGGTCTATTCGCAGGCGCTGCAGCGCCAGCGCAATGCCGCACCCGTCTCTGCCGTGAGTGAAGACGACAAGAAGATTGCCATGAGCATGGTCACTGACTTCCAGCGACGCATCTTCTCCGACACCGAAACCAAAAAAACCAATAGCTGAGTCAGGCGGAGCGCTGAAGTAACATGGAAATTGTCAACAACGACTACAGAATTCAGGCTGTGCTTGGTCGTCTCGAAGCGGTCATCGACAACGAGAACGCTAGGATCGGCAAAGAACCTGACTTCGACTTCAAACTGTCGAACGCCCATAAGAGCCGTTGCCTCTACGAACTCACCATGCTGATCCGCGACGTCGAAAGCCCCAAGATCGCCGAGGTGCATCGTCAGCAGATCCTCGACATCAAGGAAAAGCTCGCCATCAATACCCGCCGCGTCGAAGCGAGCATGAAGGCCGTCAAGGCGGTCGTTGAGCTGCTGAAGGACGCGCAGAAGAATGCCGAGGACGATGGCACCTATTCGCTGCAACAGTTCGCTCGTGAGGCGCAATGATAAAGCTGATTGCCACAGGGGTCCTGGTGCTTGTCATGACCCTTGGCGGCGTCTTCGCCGCCGTCAAGTTTGGCCAGCCCCCCGCGGATGATCACAAGGTCGACGCGCCGCCGCCGCCGCAATATGTGCAGGGCGATCTCATGACGCTGCCTGTCCTTTCCAATGGCGCGGTGGCCGGCTACTTCCTGATACGCTCTACGCTTCTGGTCGACTCCGTCATCATGAAGGACGTCAAGGCACCGATGACGGCTTATATGACGGACGAGCTTTTCGGCCTGCTGGTCGGCGACAAGATCCTCGACCTCAAGGAGGTCGGCAAGTTCGATGTCGCAGGCTTCAAGACCAAGATCAAAGACGGCATCAACGCCCGTATGGAAAAGCCGCTTGTCCGCGACGTGATGATCCAGCAGATGGATTACATTACCAAGGAGATCCTGGACGCCAGGGACTCCACCCGCAAGCCGCAGAAGATCGTGATCAACACCGATCCCGAGCCGCCAAAGGCGGTAGCAGCCAGCCCATCCCATTGACGGCCATGGAGCGGTCGGGCGTGTCGCGGTTTCCCCCGCAAACGCTCCTCGTCTTCTCAACTCCGCCCGGTAACGGAAGCTCCGTTCCCGGACGAAGCTTATGGAGACCGCCTGTCCGAAAGAGCGGAATCCATCTTCCCGGGCGCGTTGGCAGAGGCCGCAATCGCGCATCAATGGTAGGGGCTGTCTGACTCTAGCTCAGCCAGCCGGGGCAGATGAAAAAGTGGGAGTGGCGGGCGTCGGCCAAGCTGCTGCGGCTGCTCGACCTCGCGCGACGTGCGTCAATAAAAGGACCGCACCAGCGAGCCGACCAGCAGGTTCCAGCCATCGATCAGCACGAAGAACAATATCTTGAATGGCAGTGAGATCGAGGTCGGGGGCAGCATCATCATACCCATGGCCATCGTGATCGTTGCCACCACCATGTCGATGACAAGGAAGGGCAGGATGACGAGAAAGCCGATTTCGAAGCCGCGGCGGATTTCAGACAGCATGAAGGCCGGCACGAGGATGCGATATTGCGGCTGCGTGCCATTCATCGTTTCCTGGCCGCGCTCGCTTGCAAGATCGACAAAGAGTGCAAGATCTTTTGGGCGCGTATTGGCAAGCATGAAGGTGCGGAAGGGTTCTGCCGCCCTCTCGATTGCCTGCGCCTCGGTAATCTGGTTCTGCATCATCGGCTGGATGCCATCGTTCCACGAGCGCTCGAAGGTTGGCGCCATCACGTAGAACGTCATGAACATCGCCATGCTCGTCAGGATCATGTTGGATGGCGTTGTGCCAAGCCCCATACCGGATCGAAGAATGGAAAAGGCGATGATGAAGCGGGGAAAGCTCGTGACCATGATCAGGATGCCAGGCGCGATCGAAAGGATCGTCAGCAATCCGAAGGTACGAATGATCCATGCCGCGGCGGAGCCGTCGACAGGCAGATTTAACAAATCTGCCGGTGACTGCTGCGCAAAAGCAAACCCTGGGATCAGGGCGAAAGCAATCAGGCAGATAAGGGTGCGAATCATTCTATCACGAAGGTTTTGAATAAAACCTTGGATACGCGCCCTTTCGTCCTGAGGTCAACGATCTCTCTCAGGTCATCCCTAAGATATTGAAAGCCACGCGGGCCTTGAATTTGCTGGAGAGGCACGGTTCTGATGTAGGCCATGAGCTCCTGATGGAGCTCCTGAACCACGGCCGGGTCCGAAGGACCATTAAATTGCAGTGCAAGTTCAAGCCTTACCCAATTTTCGGCAGGATAACCGAGATTGGTGATGATCGGATCGAGCGATACCAGGCTCGGACCTACGGGCGCGCCATGGCCATCCTTGGCCGGCTCGCCATGAGCCTCTGCTTTTGGTGCTTCGCCATGCTCTCCGGCCGCTGCAACTTCCGCTGGAGCCTCATGGGCCGGTGCGGCCGCAGCCGGCGGGGCGGGCACAAAGAGCATCTTGCCGACGAACCAGCCGCCGCCAAGACCCAGAAGACACAGCACCGCGATCGCGCCGATGGCCGGGATAGGCGAGCTCTTCTTCGGTGCCGGTCCTTCAAGTGCCAACTGGTCGGTCATAGGTCTGTTGCCTGTTTCTCAATTTGTACCCGGCTGGACGAGAAAACCTCATCCGCCATGTCGAACGCCTCGCAAGATCGTGCCGCGATTTATCAGCATCGCATTTCGAGCGTCTTAGATCGGCGAGAAGAGGTCGACGACCTGCTGCCCCACCGGTGGCTGCTGCACTTCCATGATGCGTCCGCGACCGCCGTAGGAAATGCGGGCCTCCGCGATCTTCTCGTAGGACACGGTATTCTCGGAATTGACGTCCTGCGGCCTGACGATACCTGCGACATTGAGAATGCGGATCTCGTGGTTGACGCGCACTTCCTGCGAACCGCTGATCAGCAGGTTGCCGTTTTCCAGAATGCCGGTCACAACCGCTGCGACGAGGAGCGTGAGCTTTTCCGCGCGGTTGATGGAGCCCTTGCCATTGGCTTCGCTGTCATTGTCGAAGCTTAAAGACGAGTCCGCCTTCGGCTTCCAGCCAAGGATTTCCGCATCTGCCTTCCAGCCGGTCTTTCGGTTGTTCTTGCGGCTGCGGTCAGTCTGGTTGTCGAACGACGCCTTGTCGTTAATCTGGATGTTCACCGTCAGAATGTCGCCGATATTGAGGGCGCGCGAATCCTTGAAGAGCGCCGCCTTGCTGTCGCTCCAGAGCGAATAGCCGCTTGCCGTGTGAAGCGGCTGCTTCGGATAGGATGCCAGCTGCGGTGCCTGGTTGAATTGCAGGCCGCTGCCGATCGGGCTCATTGCGGGCGCGTTGCCGATTTCCTTGAGGGTCTGGTTTTCCGTGACGCTCTGGCACCCCGTGAGGATGCTCGCGGCTGAAAGGGCGAGAATGAGCGCTTTGTTCATGACGGATCTCTTGATGTGGTTTTATCGGTCGCGCTGGCCATGATCGAAGCGACGGTCGCCGCTTTCTTCGCGTTCATTTCGCTGAGGATCAGCCCGGATTGGCGCGGTGGCAGTTTCATTATGATGGCCGCAGCCATTCCCGGGTCGAGTTCCTGAAGCTGGGGAGCAGCCGCATCCGCCTTCATCGTCTTGTAGACTTCGACGAGGTTGGTTTCTGCCTGCTTGAGGAAGTCGTTACGGCGTTGCAGCCAGTCTTCATACTCGGCCTTGCGGGCTTCCAGAATGGCAACACGTTCGTTGATGTCTTCCTGAAGCTTCTCGAGATCCTGCTTCTGCATCAGATAGCGCTGGTCGCGCGCCTGATCGACGATGTTGGTGCAGTATTGCTGGATTTCCTGTCCGCTGGTCTCGCCGGTGGTGACGCGCACCTGCTCCTGCGCACGCGCCGAAGGAAGCGAACCAGCGACCACGAAGAGTGCCAGAAGAACGCGTTGAGGCGTAAAGATCTTGGAGATGGCGATCGTCATTGTAGTACCAATTCTGCCTGGAGCGCACCTGCGGACTTGATGCCTTGGAGGATGGCGATGATGCCGTCCGGTTTGACGCCGATATTGTTGAGACCCGCCACCAGCGACCGGAGGCTTGGACCTTCGAGGATAGCAACCGGGCCACCGCTCTTCATGGCCTGGATGTCGGTCTGCTCCTGCACCGCGGTTTGTCCGCGTGAGAAGGGCGCTGGCTGCACGACCTGCGGCATTTCGGTGACCTGTACCGTCAGCGTGCCGTAACTGACGGCAACCCTCGATACTCGGACATCTGCACCGATGATGATCGTGCCGGTCCGTTCGTTGATGACGACCTTCGCCGGCGTATCGGTTTCCACCGCAAGGTTCTCGATGCTCGCCATCAGGCGGGTAAGATCGGCTGTGCGGGGCTTCTGGATGTAGACGACCTGAGAATCGCGCGCCTCGGCGATCGGCTCGTTGTAGGAGGTGCGGGCGTAGTTGTTGATCGTATCGGCAATGCGAATGGCGGTGGAGAAGTCCGGGTTTCTCAGTTGCAGGACGAGATTGACGGAATCCTTGAACTGCGAGGGAAGCTCGCGCTCGATGATCGCGCCGCCTGGGACGCGGCCGGCCGTCGTTACACCTTCCGTCACCTGTGCCGCCTGACCGCCAGCGTTGAAGCCGGAGACGATGACGGAGCCTTGAGCAACAGCGTAGATCTGGCCGTCTGCGCCGGACATCGAGGTCATGATCAGCGTTCCGCCGCGAAGCGAAGAGGCGTCGCCAAGCGAGCTGATATTGACGTCCAGCCTGCTGCCGGGGCTTGCGAAAGGCGGCAGGTTGGCAGTCACCATGACGGCCGCGACATTCTTGGAGGAGGTCTGGTTGCCCTGCATCGAGATGCCGAGGTTTTGCAGCATCGCCCGCATCGACTGCTCGGTAAAGGGCGAGGCACGCATATTGTCGCCGGACCCCTGCAGGCCGACGACAAGACCATAGCCGATCAACTGGTTTTCACGCCCTGACTGGAGTGACGCAATATCTTTCACGCGCGCCATCGTCTGGGCGAAGCCTTCCGGGGCGGCTGCGAAAAAAGCCATTGCCGCAACAGCCGCGGCGAAAAAACGCTGACGAAAACTCATTTTTGGAAAACCTCCACGGTCCCGTCGAGCTTCGCCGTTCCGCTCACCGTCACGCCGGTGTCCTTGTTGCGCACGCGAACGATATCGCCGGCCATGCCGTCTTCAATGGCAACGCCGGAGGCCGAAAGGTTCATGCCGTTATTGTTGTAGGTGATGCGCACTGCAGCGCCGCGTTCCACCGCATAAGGGTCGCGCAGGTCGCCGCTCGGAATGGTCCGCCCGGCAACCAGTGTCCTTTTGGAGACCTTGCCCACCACTTCCTCGATCGACTGCGAGTAGCCGGGAGCGATGTTGGGGTTGGTGACGGGAACTTCCGTCACCCGGCCTTGGGTGATGATCTCGCCCGAAAGAATCGTGACCGTGGGGACGACAGCGAACTTCTGCTGCGACATGGCACCGTGCGGAGCGCACATCGCAAAAGCGAGTGCCAACGCGAACGTCACCTTGTAACCTTGAACAGGCATGATTTTCGGGCGGAACTTCATGTTACCCTACCTTCCACTTATTTTAGGTTCTGACTGACGATCTGAGCCATCTGGTCGGCGGTGGTGATGACCTTGGAGTTCATCTCATACGCACGCTGGGCGGAAATCATGTCGGTGATTTCCTTGACCGAATCGACGTTGGACCCTTCCAGATAGCTCTGCTTCAGATAGCCGAAGCCAACCGACTGAGGCGTTCCGTCGACAGCCGCACCCGAGGCATCCGTCTGGGCGAAGAGGTTATCACCGAGCGGACGCAGACCGGCTTCGTTGGCGAAGTTGCTCATCGTCAGCTGACCGACTTCGGTCATCTGGTTCGACTGGCCGATACGCACCGAAACGATGCCGTCGTCGGTGATCTTGGTTTCGGTCGAGTCGGTCGGGATGGTGATGGCCGGCAGAACCGGGTAACCATCCGTCGTCACCAGACGGCCGGTCGAATCCATGTTGAACGCGCCTGCGCGGGTGTAGAGCGGCGCGCCGTCCGGACCTTGCACGCGGAACCAGCCCTTGCCGACGATGGCAAGATCGAGCGTGTTGCCCGTCTGGGACACAGGTCCCTGGATGTGCAGCTTGCGCACGGCAGACGTCTGCACGCCGAGACCGATATTGGCGCCTTCCGGCACCATGGCCTGGTTGGCGCGGTTCATCACGCCCTGTGCACGCTCGGTCTGGTAGAGCAAGTCAGTAAATTCGGCACGGCCACGCTTGAAGCCGGTGGTGTTGATGTTCGCGATGTTGTTCGCGATGACCTCAAGGTTTGTCTGCTGGGCATCCATGCCCGTTGCTGCGATTGCTAGAGCTCTCATTTCTTAGGTCCTCACGGGTCAAATCTGCATTTTAACGACATCGAGATAGGCCGAAACGAGCCTGTCTCTGAGCGCAACAGCGGTCCTCAGGGTCTGGTCGGCCTGCATGACGGCATCGACCACTTCGCGGGTATTGGCCTTGCCCTGCATGCCGGCAAAGGACATGGCTTCGCTGTTCTTGAGCGAATCGACGGCATCCTGCGCAACGCCGCCAAGAACGCTGGCAAATGTCGGGCCAACCGTCGCGGTTGTGGCCGTGGTGACGGCGGCACCCGCAAGCGAGGTCAGGCCACTGGCAATGCCCTTGATGCTGTCTGTCGCGGAGTTGTTGGTCAGCGATTTGATGTTGCTGATAGATTCGATCATCACTGAGCCTTCAATAGGTCGATGGTTGAGGAAATCAGATCACGCGTCTGCTTGATGACCTGGAGATTGGCTTCGTAACTGCGGTTGGCTTCGCGAAGGTCGGCCATCTCGATCAGCATGTTGACGTTTGGCAGCTTCACCACGCCTTTTTCATCGGCCGCCGGGCTGTCCGGGTCGTATTCCTCGATGAAGTTGGAGCGGTCGTAGCCAAGCTTCTTCACCTCGACGAGGTTGGTCCCCGACGCGCGATCCAGCTCATTGGCAAATGTAATCGTCTTGCGGCGATAGGGGTCGGCCCCTGGTCCGTCGCCTGTCGTGCGGGAGTTGGCGATGTTTTCCGAAACGATGCGCAGGCGCGTTGCCTGTGCTTCCATTCCGCTGCCGGCGATCTTCAGCGAGGTTGATAATGAGTCCATCTTACTTGCCCACCGCGGTCATCATCATGGAGTGGAAGGTGCGAACGAGCTGCGTGTTCAGCTCGAACTGACGCTTGATTTCGCCCGTCTTCGCCATTTCCGTTGAAAGCGAAACGGTGTTGCCGGATGCCTGAACACCGATTTCATTGTTCAGTGGAGCGTCCCTCAGGCCGATCTTGCCAGCGCCGGTCACGCTCATTTCCATATGCGCCGGGTTCGTGCGCGCCATCTGCATGCCAGCCGTCTTCAGTTCGGTTTCGAACGGAACGACTTCCTTGGCGCGATACTGCGGCGTGCTCGCATTGGCGATGTTCGTGGCGACAACTTCCTGACGGATTGAAAGCCACTCGGCCTGCCGGGAGGCCAGCGCAAACAGCTGAATGGGCTGCATGACAATTCTCCGTGTTTAATCTGCCTCCGGTCTAGACCCACAATCTTGCGCGGGACTTACCCGTGGGTCGGGCACTCATTTGGTGGGCGTCACTTCCACAATTCGCCGTGGCATTAACCATTTGTTTGCCATGGCGCTTTAGATTTCATTGATATTTCCGCCAGACGGACGGCTCTTACATCCCTGCGGGTTCGCAATGGCTCTTCATACGCAAACACATGTCGGTTCGGTTACGGAGCAGGCTGCGACAGGCAGATGGCGGCGTGTCGTCGTGCCCGCGGCTCTCGTTCTGATGTTCGCGACAGCGGGTGCTATCCTGCCGTCCGCATTCCTTCCATCGCCGTCTGCAGGATATGTCTCGCACGCCGTCGTCAGAGTTTCAGCCCCAGGCGGGAGCCCAGTCGATACCGGCCGGGTGGCTGCGTCCATGCAGCAGAGCCTGCTGTCCCCGGTGGCCCTCACGCTTGCCATTTCAGAGCTGAAGCTCAAGCCTGGCGATGTTACGGGCATTGTTGAAGAGGGACGCCTCGCCATGCTGGCGAACCTGCTTTCAGGCGACGTGCAGCCAGCAACCCCCGTCAACGCCATCGAAGACGCGCTTCGTCAGTCCGTCAAGATCACCTCGGCATCGAAGACGGACATCGATGTCGGTGTTACCGCCGCAACGCCTAAGGCCGCAGAGCGGATCGTCGATTATCTCGCTCGCCAGGTCGTCAAAGGCGTGGGCGGCGATCATGCCGAACCCGCCTTGCAAGCGGTGGAAAAAGCACGCACCGCGCTCGACGCGGCGGAGGGCGCCCTGACCGGATTTCAGATGCGCCACGGCAACGATATTGTCTCGCGTATCCAGGGCCTGCAGCAATCGCTTCACGAGGCGGACGCAACGATTGCGGCTTTGGGTGAGAAGGAGCACGACCTCGCCCAGGCTGTGACCAAAGTCTCGGCGATGAAGACGGACGATGTGCTCACGAAGGCACTGCCGCCGCTTCCCGTCTTCGAAACTCTCGCGCCCGTCAGAGACAACTACACCACTGCAAAGCTTGCGCTTGACGACGTCAATGTCGATCACGGACCGAAACACCCGCGCACCATTGCGGCCCAAGGCGCTGTCGATGCCGCAAGATCTGCCGCCATGCCGGCTCTGCGCCGTGCGCTGGACGGTGCCAAGGCGGAGTTGAAGGACGTTGCCGCCACGCTTGACGCTGAGACCCGCGCGAAAGCCGTCGTTGAAGAACAATTGCGCGCTATGGGTAATGCACCGGAAGAGCTTGCCAAGCTGGAAACGGCTCTCGAAAAAGCCCGGCGCGATTATCTTGCAGCAAGCGAAAAGGCCGGTCCCTTCGCAGCACCGACCGTGACGGCCGCGATCGCGAAGCCCGCATCACCCGCGGTGCTGCAGGAAGAGGGTATTCTGCCGCAGATGATACCTGGCGCGATGGCAGCCGCCGGCGCTCTGGTGGGAGTACTGCTCGCGCTCTTCCTCATCAGCTTCCGCCGCACGGAGACGCAGGACCGGGTCGGGGCCGCCATTCAAATGGCAATAGAGGCGGAGACGGCTTTCGAGGCAACCCCTGCAAAGGTTGAAGCGCATGATGAGCGGTTCGAGATCGAGCCGGACATCTTCCATGATCTGGTCGAGGACGATGTCGAGCCCGTCTACGCCAGCGAGCGCTACGATGTGACCGAAAACGATACGTGGGAATACGATCTCCACGATGAGCCTGCCAATGATATCCCGCTCGATGAACGTGTCCGCCAAGTCCTACTCGCCAACCGCGTCCGGTATGCGGAGACGGCGCAAAAGGAGGATGGCTTCCGTCTGCCGCCTTTGCTGGCCGCCGCTTTGGAAGGCAAGGCAGACCATGCACAGGCCGAAACGGACGAGCTACGAACGCTTCGACAGGAACTCGCTTTGCTCAAGCAAAGATTGAACGGCTTTGTCGAAGACGACATGCGGCGTCGCGGCTGATCCACTGATTTTCCCTTGCAATCTGTAGCTTCGCGCAGCATTAGGGGTTTTACCCCTCAAGGCTGGTTTGCGGGTTCTCAGGAGGCAGGCATATGGTGGTTGTGATCGACGGCAAGGCCAAGGCGGCATCCGTGACGGATGCTGTGCGAGACGCGGCTGAGCGTCTGGAGAATGAGACCGGCAAGAAGCCTGGTCTCGCTGTCGTCATCGTCGGCGATGATCCTGCAAGCCATGCCTATGTGAACTCCAAGAGCAAGATGGCCAAGCAATGCGGTTTCAACTCGGTCCAGCATACGCTGCCGGAAGAAACGACACAGCAGGAGCTCGCAGTCCTGGTCGCAACGCTGAATGCGGACGCATCGATCCACGGCATTCTCGTTCAGTTACCGCTTCCAAAACACCTCGATTCCGACCCGATTATCCAGTCGATTCTGCCGGAAAAGGATGTCGATGGTCTGAGCGTCTTGAATGCCGGAAAGCTCGCTGTCGGCGATCTGAAGACAGGCCTGCTCTCCTGCACCCCGGCCGGTGCCATGCTTCTGGTTCGCAGCATCCATGGGGATGATCTGTCCGGCCTGAACGCCGTGGTAATCGGTCGTTCCAACCTGTTCGGCAAGCCGATGGGTCAATTGCTGCTCAACGCCAACGCAACGGTGACGATGGCGCATTCGCGCACCAAGGATCTGGCCTCCGTCTGCAAGTCCGCCGACATTCTGGTTGCCGCCGTCGGGCGCGCGCAAATGGTGAAGGCCGATTGGGTCAAGCCCGGCGCTACCGTCATCGATGTCGGCATCAACCGCATTCCGGCACCCGAGAAGGGCGAGGGCAAGTCCAGGCTCGTCGGCGATGTGGCGTTCGAAGAGGCAAGTGCGGTCGCTGCGGCCATCACGCCTGTCCCGGGCGGCGTTGGCCCGATGACGATTGCCATGCTGATGGCCAACACGGTGATCGCTGCGCACCGCGCGCTCGGCAAAGACGCGCCGACGTTCTAATCCAGTTACCGAGGGGCGGGCCCGGTGGAGGCGCGCACCACCAGTTCCGCTTTCCAAAGCTCGTGAAACGGCTCATTTTGCCCGGTCTTGATCTGGGCAATCAGCCGTTCGGCAACGCGCATGCCTGCTGCCCGAAGCGAAGACCGTGTCGTGGTCAGCGGCACGGAAAAGTTCACCGGTTTCAAGAGTGGCAGCACGTCGTCATGGGCGATGAGGGAAATATCCCGCCCGGGACGCAGGCCCCGCTGGTTGAGCGATCGGATGGCGCCGAGCGCAAGTGCGGTGGAGGCACAGAGAACGGCGGTCGGCTGTTGCTGCTGGTCGAGCAGCCGTTCCATCATCAAGAACCCGGCCTCGTCGGTCATCACGCTGTGGCTGACCTTGTCAGGATCGAGTGAATGGCCCTGAGCGGCCAATGCCGCTTCCACACCGCGGTAGCGACGGAAGGTAAAGTCATAACCCTCCGGCCCATTGATCAGCGCGATGTTTTCATGGCCGAGTTGGAGCAGCAGCGATGCGGCGTCATGAAAGGCGCCCTCATTGTCGACATCGAGAAAGGGGTAATCCGGCTCGATCCCCCAGGAGCGGCCATGCACCATGAAGGGGATCGACAGGCTCTTCATCATCGCGATGCGACGATCGTTCTTTTTCATATAGGCGAGATAGATGCCGTCCACCGTGCCATTGGCGGCGAGATCCTGCAACGCTTCGTCCTCGTCACGCGGATCGGTCGGCATGATAACCAAGTGAAATCCGTTTCTCGCCGAGACCTCCCCAAGCCCGTTGAGGAACTCCCCGAAGTGAACGTCGGATTGATGTTCTGCACCCGTGGGCATCACGAGACCGATGGAGCCGACCTTGCCGGTCGCCAGCCGCTGCGCTGCCGCGTTGGGTCGATAACCGTTCTGGCGCGCCGCCTCGATGATCTTGCGGCGCGTCTCGGCATTGACTTCGGGATAGCCGTTCAAGGCGCG
The DNA here is from genome assembly GCF_028674915.1 of Agrobacterium sp. CNPSo 3708. Taxonomy (NCBI): domain Bacteria; kingdom Pseudomonadati; phylum Pseudomonadota; class Alphaproteobacteria; order Hyphomicrobiales; family Rhizobiaceae; genus Agrobacterium; species Agrobacterium sp. CNPSo 3708. Next base: position 168,422 of record NZ_JAQZSF010000001.1, on the reverse strand, counting down.
GCTGATCGTCGTCTGAGAGATGCCAAGCAACTGCGATAGTTGTTTCAGATTCATGCCCAGCCTCCCTCTGCTGCTCAAGCCTGCGGACTCTGGAAAGGGACGGCTCCTCCACCGTCTCCAAACCGCTTTGAAGGCTAGCAAGTGTTGGAGCGCTAGACAATTCAAAAAACTCTGCTGCAGCGCAAATACAGTCTCCCGCACAGCAAAAGAGGACCAAATTTGGGATGATCATCAACCCTCTTGACTCCGAGCAATTCTCAATGAGATGAATAGGCAGCCAAAGCGCTTTGAAAAGACGCGCCGAAGCCGATTAATGTGATGGGAGGTAGATCACATGAAAAAAATATTTTTAACGACCGTTGCCGTAGCCACGCTTCTGTCGGGCGCATCCTTTGCCGCCGAACTCAAATTCAAGCCGGGTGAAGACAGCAAGTTCAACTGGAAGAGCTACGAAGCCTTCAAGGCCGCCAATTCCAGCCTAAAGGGCGAAACGCTGACGATCTTCGGACCGTGGCGCGGCGAAGACGAAGCGCTGTTCCAGTCCGTGCTGGCCTATTTCGCCGATGCGACCGGCGTCAATGTCCGTTACTCGTCTTCGGAGAATTACGAACAGCAGATCGTTATCGATACGCAGGCTGGCTCGCCGCCAAACGTCGCGATCCTGCCGCAGCCTGGCCTTCTCGCTGACCTCGCCGCCAAGGGACTTCTCACTCCGCTCGGTGACGAGACGGCAAATTGGGTGAAGGAAAATTACGGCGCAGGCCAGTCCTGGGTCGATCTTGGCATGTACAAGAACAAGGACGGCAACAAGGCCTATTTCGCCTTCCCGTTCAAGGCCGACGTCAAGTCGCTGGTCTGGTACGTTCCTGAGAACTTCGAGGAAGCCGGTTACAAGGTGCCGGAAACCATGGAAGATCTCGTCAAGCTCAGCGACCAGATCGTTGCCGATGGCGGCACGCCATGGTGCATCGGTCTCGGCTCTGGTGGCGCGACCGGCTGGCCGGCAACCGATTGGGTGGAAGACTTCATGCTGCGCACGCAGCCGCTCGATGTCTACCAGAAGTGGACGACGAACGAGGTGAAGTTCAACGATCCGCGCGTCGTCGCCGCCATCGAGGAATTCGGCAAGTTTGCCAAGAACGACAAGTATGTTTCGGGCGGTGTTGCCGCTGTTGCCTCTACCGACTTCCGTGACAGCCCGAAGGGTCTCTTCGACATTCCACCGAAGTGCTACCTGCACCGTCAGGCTTCCTTCATTCCATCCTTCTTCCCCGAGGGAACGAAGGTCGGAACGGATGTCGACTTCTTCTACATGCCGACCTTCGCTTCCAAGGCAGATCTTGGCAAGCCGGTTCTGGGTGCTGGAACGCTCTTCACCATCACCAAGGATTCCAAGGCTGCGCGCGCGCTCGTCGAATTCCTGAAGACGCCGATCGCCCACGAAGTGTGGATGGCGCAGTCCGGCTTCCTGACACCGTTCAAGGGCGTCAACAAGGACGCCTATGCCAATGATCAGGTGAAGCGTCAGGGCGAGATTCTGACGACGGCCACCACCTTCGGCTTCGACGGTTCCGACCTCATGCCCGGCAAGATCGGCGCTGGCGCGTTCTGGACCGGCATGGTCGATTATGTCGGCGGCCAATCTGCCGAGCAGGTCGCCAACGATATCCAGAAGGCCTGGGACGGCTTGAAGTAATCCTCAGATCCAGCCCGGCAGTCATCGCTGCCGGGCTGTCATCGATAGAACGGCGCGGGAAACGCGCCGAATATAAGTAAGATCGGGGAGGGAATGATGATCACGCAAATCGTATCCGCGCTGGGTGTCGTTATTGTCGGCGTCTTTGCCTGCGCCGCCTATTACTGGCTGTCGGACAAGGCGTTGCAGCTTATTTTTCCGGTGCGGGACGGCGATGTCATTCATGCGTCGCGAAATCTCAACCGGCGCGCCGCCATTCGTCCCTGGCTCTTCGTCGGACCGGCCCTGCTGCTGCTTGCCGTCTATCTTGTCTACCCGGTCGTTGCGACCTTTATCCTGTCTTTCTACGATCGGACAGGAGCCAATTATGTCGGTTTCTCCAATTACGTCTGGGCCTTCTACGACGCCGGTTTCCGCCAGTCGATCTTCAACAACATTCTCTGGCTTGCCGTCGTCCCCGCCGCTTGCACCTTTCTGGGCCTCGTCATCGCGGTCATGACCGACCGCATCTGGTGGGGCAATATCGCCAAGTCCATCGTCTTCATGCCGATGGCGATCTCCTTCGTCGGCGCCTCCGTCATCTGGAAATTCATCTATGAGTATCGCGGTGAGGGCCAGACGCAGATCGGCCTTCTCAATGCGCTGGTGGAGTTCTTCGGCGGCAATCCGCAGGTGTGGATTTCCATGCCCTTCTGGAACAACTTCTTCCTGATGGTCATCCTGATCTGGATCCAGACCGGCTTTGCCATGGTCATTCTGTCGGCAGCGCTTCGCGGCATTCCGGAAGAAACCATCGAGGCGGCGGTCATCGATGGCGCCAATGGCTGGCAGATTTTCTGGAAGATCATGGTGCCACAGATCTGGGGAACCATCGCGGTCGTCTGGACCACCATCACCATTCTCGTCCTCAAGGTCTTCGATATCGTCCTGACCATGACCAATGGCCAGTGGAACACCATGGTTCTCGCCAACCTCATGTTCGACTGGATGTTCCGTGGCGGTGGCGATAGCGGGCGAAGTGCGGTCATTGCGCTCGTCATCATGGCGGCCGTCACACCGATCATGATCTGGAACATCCGCCAGGCGAACCGCGAGATGGAGGGCCGTTGATATGAACATCGCAACCCGTCTGCGCCGTATCGGCCTGCCCCGCCTCATCGTTCACGCCAGCGTCCTCTTCATCGTTCTGCTCTGGCTTCTGCCGACGCTCGGCATTCTCGTCAGCTCGCTGCGAGACAAGGACCAGATCGTCGTTTCCGGCTGGTGGACGGCCTTCTCCAGCTCCAACCAGACGCAGGCGCTGCGCCTTGGCGATCCATCGACCCAGACCCAGCAGGGCGATCGCTTCGTCATTGCCGGCAACGTCTTCGGTGAAGGCAAAAGCGGCCATGTTTCGGCCTACGGCGTGCGCGTTCAGGAACCGGCCGCCTTCAAGGCCGGGACGCCCGCCGATCTCGGTGATGGCGAAACGCTTCAGCTCAACGAGGACGGTAGCTATCAATATAGCAAGAATGCCAGCTTCGAAGGATCGCGCGCAAAACGCGTCTATGTCGTGGTTTCCACGCCACCGATCTTTACGCTCGACAATTACCGCACCGTTCTCCTCTCCGAAGGCATCGGCCAGTCCTTCGTCAATTCGCTGACGGTCGCCATTCCTGCAACGATCATCCCGATCCTGATTGCCGCTTTTGCTGCCTACGCGCTTTCATGGATGCGCTTCAGCGGTCGATCCTTGATGATTGCACTGGTCGTCGGTTTGATCGTCGTTCCGTTGCAGATGTCTCTCATTCCGTTGCTGCAACTCTACAATTCCATCGGCAACATATTCGGCATACCGTCCAAGACCTATGCCGGGATCTGGCTGGCGCACACCGCTTTCGGTCTGCCGCTCGCCATCTATCTGTTGCGCAACTATATCTCCGGTCTGCCGAAGGAAATCATTGAGAGCGCCCGTGTGGATGGCGCCAGCGATTTCGAGATTTTCGTCAAGATCGTGCTGCCGCTCTCCTTCCCGGCGCTTGCCTCCTTCGCCATCTTCCAGTTCCTCTGGACGTGGAACGACCTTCTCGTCGCCATGGTCTTCCTCGGCACGCAGAAGGATGAGCTGGTGCTGACCGGCGCATTGAACGCGCTGCTCGGTTCGCGCGGCGGCAACTGGGAAATTCTCACCGCGTCGGCCTTCGTCACCATTATCGTGCCGCTCTGCGTCTTCTTCGCGCTCCAACGCTACCTTGTGCGCGGCCTCTTGGCCGGCTCCGTCAAGGGAGGCTGATCGAACCATGAATGCTTTCAATCAACAGGACACTACCATGACCGCGACCGTTTCTTCTGCCCTTACTCCGGACAAGGATTGGTGGCGCGGTGCTGTGATCTATCAGATCTATCCGCGCTCCTATCAGGACTCCAACGGCGATGGCATCGGCGATCTGAAGGGCATCACCTCCAGGCTTGAGCACATCGCCAATCTCGGCGCGGATGCGATCTGGATTTCGCCGTTCTTCACCTCGCCCATGAGGGACTTCGGCTATGACGTGTCGAACTATGTCGATGTCGATCCGATGTTCGGAACGCTCGCCGATTTCGACGGTCTGATTACAGAGGCCCATCGCCTGGGCATCCGGGTGATGATCGATCTGGTTCTGTCGCACACCTCCGACCAGCATCCCTGGTTCGTTGAAAGCCGCTCCAGTCGCAGCAACCCGCGCGCCGACTGGTATGTGTGGAGCGATGGCAAGCCGGATGGCACGCCGCCCAACAACTGGCTCTCGATCTTCGGCGGCTCCGGTTGGCAGTGGGACCCGACCCGCATGCAATATTACATGCACAACTTCCTGACTTCCCAGCCGGATCTCAACCTGCATAATCCGGAAGTGCAGGAAGAGCTGCTGAACATCACCCGCTTCTGGCTGAAGCGCGGCGTCGATGGCTTCCGTCTCGATACGATCAACTTCTACTTCCACGACAAGGAATTGCGCGACAACCCGGCACTTGCGCCGGAACGCCGCAACGCCTCCACCGCGCCTGCGGTGAACCCCTACAACTTCCAGGAACATATCTACGACAAGAACCGTCCGGAAAACCTGGAATTCCTCAAGCGCTTCCGCGCCGTACTGGATGAGTTTCCGGACATTGCCGCCGTCGGCGAAGTCGGTGACAGCCAGCGCGGTCTGGAGATCGTCGGCGAATATACATCCGGCGATGACAAGATGCAGATGTGCTATGCGTTTGAATTCCTGGCACCGGATGCGCTGACCCCCGCCCGCGTTGCAGAAGTTCAGGCAGCCTTCGCTCAAGCAGCACCTGAAGGCTGGGCCTGCTGGGCTTTCTCCAACCACGACGTCGTGCGCCATGTGACCCGCTGGGGTGAGACGGTCGAGGACAAGGACGCCTTTGCCAAGGTGCTTTCGGCTCTGTTGATGACGCAGCGTGGCTCTGTCTGCATCTATGAAGGCGAGGAGCTTGGCCTGACGGAAGCCGATATCGCCTTTGAAGATCTCCAAGACCCCTACGGCATTCAGTTCTGGCCGGAATTCAAGGGTCGCGACGGCTGCCGCACGCCGATGGCTTGGGATGCCGGCCACGCGCAGGCGGGCTTTTCCACCTCGGATAAGACCTGGCTTCCCATTCCTGCCGAACATAAGAAGCGCGCGGTCAGTGCGCAGCAGGGCAATGAGGCGTCCGTTCTCGAGCACTATCGTCGCTTCCTCGCCTTCCGCAAGCAGCACCCGGCGTTCGCCAAGGGCAAGATCGAGTTCCAGGACGCGGATGCGACCGTCTTGAGCTACACCCGCACACTTGGCAACGAAACCGTGCTTTGCCTCTTCAACCTTTCGGCCGTGCCAGCAACGGCAAAGGTGCCGGATGGCGAGTGGAACGAGCTGGAAGGCCATGGCTTTTCGGCCGAACGGAATGGCACAACCGTAGAACTTCCGGCATGGGGCGCGTTTTTCGCCCGCCACGCGTAACACCATAGGGAGGAGCACCGCATGACTGGCCTTATTCTCAAGGGCATCCGTAAATCCTACGGTGAGGTGAAGGTCCTGCACGGGATCGACCTCGATATCAAGCAGGGCGAGTTCATCGTCTTCGTCGGCCCGTCCGGCTGCGGCAAGTCGACGCTGTTGCGTATGATCGCCGGTCTGGAAGAGATCACCGGCGGTGAAATGTATATCGACGGCCAGTTGGTCAACGAAATCCCGCCATCACGGCGCGGCATCGCCATGGTCTTCCAGTCCTATGCGCTCTACCCGCATATGACGGTCTACGACAACATGGCCTTCGGCATGAAGATCGCCAAGGAAAGCAAGCAGGAGATCGACCGCCGCGTTCGCGCTGCTGCCGAAATCCTGCAGCTCACGCAATATCTGGAGCGCCTGCCGAAGGCGCTCTCCGGCGGTCAGCGCCAGCGCGTCGCGATTGGCCGCGCCATCTGCCGCAACCCCAAGGTCTTCCTCTTCGACGAGCCGCTCTCAAACCTCGACGCGGCCTTGCGTGTCGCGACCCGCATCGAGATCGCCAAGCTCAGCGAGAAGATGGCCGATACCACCATGATCTACGTGACGCACGATCAGGTGGAAGCCATGACGCTAGCAGACCGGATCGTGGTATTGAATGGCGGCCGCGTCGAGCAGGTGGGAGAACCGCTGGAGCTTTACGAGAACCCCGCCAACCTTTTCGTCGCCCGCTTCATCGGCTCCCCGGCCATGAACATCATTGCCGGCACAGTGAAGGCGACCGGCGAAACTACCACGCTCGATCTCGCGGCCGGCAAGACACTCGTCGTGCATATTCCGACGCCATCGGGCGAAGAAGGCAAGGCAGCATCCTTTGGCGTGCGTCCGGAAGACTTGTTCATCGCCGACGGCGACGATTATCTGTTCGAGGGCAAGGTGTCGATCGTTGAAGCGCTGGGTGAAGTGACGCTGCTCTATCTTGAGGCACCCGCGGGTGAGGAGCCGGTCATCGTCAAGATCCCAGGCATTGCACCGGTGAAGAAGGGTCAGACGCTGCGCTTCTCCGCGCCACCGGAAAAGCTTCATCTTTTCGATGCGCTGGGAAAAACCTACCGCCGCTAACTCAGCTGGCGTGGTTGCAGCTCACGCCGTCAGGACATAAAAAAAGTGAGAGCAAATCAGTTGCCGCGAGGCCGCTTGAATTGCGCTCACTCTCTACGTGTGTCTTAGAGCGTTCTTTGGACGCACAAAAAACGCTCTGTCTTCTTTGATAGACGCATCGTGCTTTCCGAAAATCGATCCGACTTTCGGGCCGATGCTGTAAAGCTCGCCGGCGATCAGCTGAGCCCCGTAAGAACGGTCTGTTTCAACTTCACATCGGGCACTTCGCTGAAGGTCAGATCGTCACGGCCGAAATAGGATTTCTGATTGGTGGCCGACCAGTCGTTACAGACGAGCTTGTAACGGTCTTTCGCCGCAGGATTGTCCGGCATCGCATAGAGATAGTCGCCGGTGCGTTTGGCCAGTGGAATATCGCCATCCTGATTGCAGCGGCTCAAAATCTGCTTCAGCACCTCACCATCGACCTCGGTGACCATCAACTTGCCCTCGAAGCGCAGGCATGCGTTGAAATCGTAGCGGCGGATTTCCCCCTTCGGCAACCCAGCACCAAAAGAGGTATGGCCGATAAAGCCGACATCCGCACCGGCCTTTGCGGCAATAAGCTCGGCCACCTGACGACCCGCCTCATCGACCGTCATGGCACTCGTCGTTTTGGCGACGGTTTCCCGTTCCTCCGGTGTCAGATGCTGAGCGAGCGTCTTTTCGATCAGCGCGCCGAGAGCAAGGGAGGGTTTCGCACTGCGATCGATCGCCACCGTTTCTATGGTTGCGGCCTGGCCGGGGCCTGGAATGCTAGCAACCGCCATCGACGTGCCCCAAGAGCCGGTATGGACATAGCGTGTGGCGCCAGCTTCATGCACGAAGTTCAGGTGGTCGTGACCACCCACCACAAGCGTTCCGTCCGGCAGCAGAGGAAGGATGTCGCGGTCCGCCACCACACCGGCATGGCTCATCACGATGTTGATCGCATCCGGCTTGACGATCTCGGGAAGATTGACCTTTGCCCAGTCCACGGGCTGGGGAATGGTCAGCGCCTCGCGCGTCGCCTTCGGATAGGTGTTGATGGCGTTGGTGGCGAGCCCGGCCACAACGACCTTTTGTCCGCCAATCTCGAATGTCTTGCTCGCCGGCGCGTAAGGAGCACCGCTCCGCTTGTCGATGATGTTGGAAAGGACGGTGACTCCCAGCCCTTCAGCGCGGCTGACGAAATGGGCAAGGTCGCTATCAATATCCGGCTCGTGGTTGCCGATATTCACGACGGTAGGTGAGAGTTTCGCGAGGTCTGCGAGGAAGCTCCACTCGATCTCGCCTTGAGACCGCATCGCGACCGTATTACCGCTTTCGAACAGATCGCCATTCAGGAGAATGATGTGTGGGCTTTTCTCTGCGGAAATGCGCGTCTCGATCGCTGCCAGAAGCTGGCCCATGCGCTCATAGGCGGAGTGCAGGTCGGAGATGATGATGGCGCGCAGGGGAGCCTGCTGGTCGGCGGCTGCCGGTAAACGCAGTAGCGGCAGCATGGCAGTTCCGGCCATGAGCTTCAGCGAATTACGGCGTGTGCGTGAGAAAATCGTCATACTTGGCCCCGTCATGTCAGACTGCGCCACCGCCCCCACGGCTGGCTGCACAGGCCCTATAGGGCGATCATCACAGCCACATGACAGCAGAGGCGCTAGCCTTCACGTCAATAGGGGAGAAATGGAGAGGGGATGTCAAGGCATGATGCTGGAGCGCCCTTCGTCCTTTTGGACGCGCGAAGGACGCTTCTTCTTTCAAGCCACGCAGGGTGCTTTTGCGAAACTCGGTCTCGAGTTTCGCGCCGCTTTTGTCGCGGCATCGCGGATGCCCCAAACGGACCGCCATTGGTCAGATCAATGGAAGACGCTGGCGCCCTGGTCTGCGGTTCCGGCATTGCGACGGAACGGCGCGAAAAGCTCGCGGCCCATGCCCCACTCATTGCCGGAGAGATCGGCCCGCGCAGGTTCGCGCTTGGACAACTCCGCTGCCGACACCAGAACCTCGAGCGTGCCTGAGACCGCATCGAGACGGATGATGTCGCCATCGCGAATGAGCGAGATCGGCCCGCAATCGGAGGCTTCCGGCGTGACGTGAATGGCGGCGGGCACCTTGCCCGAAGCGCCAGACATACGGCCATCGGTAACGAGCGCCACCTTGAAACCGCGGTCCTGCAGCACGCCGAGCGGCGGGGTGAGCCGGTGCAGTTCCGGCATGCCATTGGCCTTCGGTCCCTGGAAGCGGACGACGGCGATGAAGTCGCGGTTCAGCTTGCCATCCTTGAAGGCATCCTGCAGTTCCTGCTGGTCGTGGAAGACGATGGCAGGGGCTTCGATAATGTGACGCTCTGGCTTCACTGCGGAAATCTTGATGACCGACTTGCCGAGATTGCCGGTCAGCATCTTCAATCCGCCGGTTGGCTGGAACGGTGTTTCGATGCGGGAGAGAACCTTCGGATCGTGGCTCTCTTCGGGTGCTGCTTGACGCTGGATGGCGCCGTTTTCACCAAGCTTGGCATCGATCGTATAGGCCTCAAGTCCGTGACCGAAGACGGTGCGCACATCATCATGCACGAAGCCCTGTTTCAGGAGCTGCTTGATGAGGAAGCCCATGCCGCCGGCCGCATGGAAATGGTTCACATCCGCAAGCCCGTTCGGGTAGACGCGGGCGAGAAGCGGCACGATGTCGGAAAGGTCGGAGATATCCTGCCAGGTCAGAATGATCCCGGCGGCCCGTGCCATGGCAATCAGGTGCATGGTGTGGTTGGTGGAACCGCCTGTCGCATGCAGGCCGACCACGCCGTTGACGACGGAGCGCTCGTCGATCATCTCGCCGGCAGGGGTAAATTCGTTGCCCTGTGCTGTGATCGCCAGCGCCCGCCTCACGGCTTCCTTGGTCAGCGCATCACGCAGTGGCGTGTTCGGATTGATGAAGGAGGAGCCGGGCATATGGAAGCCCATGATCTCCATCAGCATCTGGTTGGAATTGGCGGTGCCGTAGAAAGTGCAGGTACCAGGACCGTGATAGGACTTGGACTCGGCCTCCAGCAGTTCCGCACGGCCCACCTTGCCTTCCGCATAAAGCTGGCGAATGCGCGACTTCTCGTCATTCGGAAGGCCGGTCGTCATCGGTCCCGCGGGAATGAAGACGGCTGGCAGATGGCCGAAGGTGAGTGCTGCGATCACCAGACCGGGTACGATCTTGTCGCAGACGCCGAGATAGACGGCAGCATCGAACATGTTGTGTGACAAGCCGATGCCGGCCGCCATGGCGATGGCATCGCGGGAAAACAGCGAGAGCTCCATCCCGGGCTGGCCCTGCGTGACGCCGTCGCACATGGCAGGCACTGCACCTGCCACCTGCGCAATTCCGCCTGCCTCTTTCGCCGCATCGCGAATGATCTGCGGAAAGATCTCGTAAGGCTGGTGGGCGGAAAGCATGTCGTTATAGGCAGTGATGATGCCGAGATTGGGAATTCGATCGCCGGCAAGGATGTCCTTGTCGGCGGGGGAACAGACGGCAAAGCCGTGGGCGAGGTTGCCGCAGGACAGAGTGGAGCGATGAACGCCCTTGGAGATCTGCAGCCGCAGCCGCTCGAGATAGATTTCGCGATAGGGTTTCGAACGTTCAACGATGCGGGCGGTAATGTCCTGAACGCGTGAGTCGGCAGCCATGGGCTTCATCCTGTCCTTCTGTTGAGCGTCGGCCACAGGCTTGGGAGACCGGACCGACGATCATGTTTCATTCAAATGCCGGGCACCGCCGCCGCATGAATACGGGACGTTATGGCGCCCAGTAGATATTCACCGTCGAATCCGCACGGTTCAGCACGGAGCGGATCGGCATTTCGTCCTCATCGAGATCGGACTGTGCCTTCGCGAGCGTTTCCTTCTTCGCCGCACCTTCGATGTGCAGCACCAGGAAACGGGCGTCGTGAAGCGCTGCAAGGTTGAAGGTCAGCCGTTCCTCACCGGCATTTTCCGCAGCCATGGTCAGCACGGTGCGCGGCTCATCGAGATCGAGCGCTTCCTCGAGGTTGTCGCCGCCGGGGAAGAAGGAGGCGGTATGTCCGTCGGTCCCCATGCCCAGAATGACGATGTCGAAGGGGTCACAGATATCGGCGGTTCTTGCGGTTGCCAGCGTTGCCGCATCTTCAGGTGAGGCGGCAGACTGATAAAGCGGCACGAAATAGGCCGTCTTTGCTTCGTTCTGCAAAAGGTTCTCGGCGACCAGCTTGTGGTTGGAGCGGTCGTTATCCGGCGGCACGAAGCGTTCATCGACCAGCGTGATGCTGACGCGCGGCCATTCCAGCTGATGCTTGGAAAGCGTCTGGAAGAACAGTTTTGGCGTAGAGCCACCGGAGACGGCCATGCTGGCCGCCCCGCGTTCTTCGATGGCCGCTTTCAGGTGCGCAGCAACATCGCCTGCGAGCTTTTCGGCCAGTTCCGGACCGTCCTTGAAGATGTGCATGTTGGGTTCCATCCGCATCTTCCTTTAGTCGGCTTCATGCCAGGTACGACCGTCGCGCTCGATCAGCGCGATCGCGCCGCTCGGTCCCCAGGTGCCGGAGGTGTAACCCTGCACGCCCTGGCCGACGGCTTCCCAGCTTTTCAGGATCGGATCGACCCAGTTCCATGCCGCTTCCACTTCGTCGCGACGCATGAAGAGCGTCTGGTTCGAGCGGATCGTGTCCATCAACAGACGCTCATAGGCATCTGGATTGCGCACGTTGAAGGCTTGGGCAAAGCTCATATCAAGCGACACCTGACGCAGGCGCATGCCGCCTGGACCCGGATCCTTGATGAGCAGTGACTGCTTGACGCCTTCGTCCGGCTGCAGACGGATCACTAGCTTGTTGGCTTCGATCTTGCCGGCCGTATCGTCGAAGATCGAATGCGGGATCTGCTTGAAGGTGACGACGATTTCCGAAACGCGGGTTGCAAGTCGCTTGCCGGTACGGATGTAGAAAGGCACGCCTGCCCAGCGCCAGTTGCCGATTTCAGCCTTGAGGGCGACGAAGGTTTCGGTGTTGGAAACGCCGCCTTCCAGCTCTTCCAGATAACCCTTGACCGCTCCGCCTGCCGAGGCGCCAGCGCGGTATTGTCCACGCACGGTGTTCTTCTCGACATTGGCTTGCGTGATGGGTTTCAGCGAGCGCAGAACCTTCAGCTTCTCGTCACGCACCGCTTCGGCGTTCATCGAGGAGGGGGGCTCCATTGCAACAAGGCAAAGCAGCTGAAGAATATGGTTCTGCACCATATCGCGAAGCGCGCCAGCCTTGTCGTAGTAACCTGCACGACCTTCGAGCCCGACGGATTCCGCCACGGTGATCTGCACGTGGTCGATATGGGTGGAATTCCACAGCGGTTCAAAGAGCGCGTTGGCAAAGCGCAGAACCATGAGGTTCTGAACGGTTTCCTTGCCGAGATAATGGTCGATACGGAAGATCTGCTCTTCCTTGAAGACGTTACCAAGCGTGTCGTTCAGCTCCAACGCGGAGGCGAGGTCACGTCCGATCGGCTTTTCCACCACGATGCGGGTGGATTTGGTGATCAGCTTGTGATCGCGGATCTTGGAGGCGATGTCGCCGAAAATTCCAGGTGCGACGGCAAGATAGAAAGCGCGGATGCGATCCTTGCCTTCATCGAGAAGCTTCTTCAGCTTGTCCCAGCCATCGTCGGACTTGGCATCGACGGGAATGTAGAAGAGGCGCGCGCAAAACTTTGCGACTTGCTCCTCGTCATATTCGCCGGACTTCAAATGCTCCTTCAGGGCATCCTGCGCAAACTTCCGGTATTCCTCATGCGTCATGACAGAGCGGGAAGCGCCGATGATGCGGGTCGGTTCGGTCAGTTGGCCTTCCACTTGGCGGTGGTAAAGGGCGGGCAGAAGCTTGCGTTCTGCCAGATCGCCGGTGCCGCCAAAGACGACGCAATCAAAGGGGTCAACGGGAATAATTTGACTGCTCATGTCGATTCTCTCGATCTCTACACGTTAGGGGCATCCATAATCTAATCGATTTAAAAATGCCAGAGTTGATGTACGAAAATAATGAATTTTGCTGCTGGCCCGTCATGCCGGCAGGTGTCCAATCGTTGCTTTTGCACAATGCGAAGGCAGACGCGTTCAAAACCTGTCCCGTAATGCATACCACGTCAGCGCCAGAAACAGGAGTGGCGCCCGCAGCGATGTACCACCTGGAAAGGATGGAACATCGAGCGCCGCGAACTGGTCGAGTGCCTTGTCCTTATTGATCACCATGTCGGCGTAAAGCTTGCCGCAATAGTTGGACAGCATCACCCCGTGTCCGGAATAGCCGCCGATGGAAAGGACACCCGGCATGACCTCGCGCACGAAGGGCTGGCGTGTCAGCGTAATGCCAACGGACCCACCCCAGGCATGTGTCATCTCGATATTCGCAAGCGCGGGGTAGATTTCCGAAATCTGCTTGCGGATATGCTTGGAAATGTCGCGCGGCGAGTCGGCCGTATAGGCTTCCCGCCCGCCGAACAACAGGCGGTTGTCCGGCGTCTTGCGGAAGTAGCGCACCACGAAGCGTGAATCCGCCACCGCTTCCTTCTCTGGAATGATTGACGGAAACTGATCGAGCGGTGCTGTCGCCCCGATGAAGGAGCGGATCGGCATCACATGCGCTGCAGTGACGGGCTCCAGATTGCCGATATAGGCATTGGTCGCAATCAGCACTCGGGTTGCGGTGATCGTACCAGACGGCGTTTCGATCAGCGTCTTGCCGCCGGACTGGCGGATAGACTTGGCCGGTGTCATTTCGAAGATATCGGCACCCGCCGCTTTCGTAGCCTTCGCCAGTCCCACGAGAAGTTTCAGGGGGTGAATATGACCGGTGCCGGTGTCGCGCACGCCGCAATGATAATGCGACGATCCCAGCCGATCTGCGGTTTCTGCCTTCTCCATGAAGGCGATTTCCTCATAGCCGTAGCGGCCCACCATGGCCTCGACGCTATCACGATAGCTCTTTTCATAGGCACGCTTATGCGAGACGTTCAACTGCCCCGGCTGGAACTCCATGTCGATCTGGTTGTCGCGGGCAAAGTCGAGCACATAGTGCTTGGCGTTTTCCGCGAGATCGAACAGCGCCTTGGAGCGTTCGAAACCGATCTTTTCTTCAAGCTCGTCCGGCCAGGCGCGCTGGCCTGTGCCGAACTGTCCGCCATTGCGCCCCGACGCGCCATCACCGAAGCGATGGGCCTCGATCAGGGTAACGGCAATGCCGACGCGCGCCAGATTATAGGCCGCCTGAAGGCCGGTGAAGCCGCCGCCGATAATGGCGACATCGACCGTGCACGAGCCATCCATCGTCGGATACTCCGGACGCTCCGCAACAGTCTCCTGATACCATGAAACGCCCGGCGCTATCGGGCTCTGCCATGCCATATCGTTCACCTCACACGTTCAGCAGCAGGAACTCGCGCTCCCATGGGCTGATCACCTGCATGAAGGTTTCGAACTCGCCGCGTTTCAGGCCGGCATAAAGACCGACGAACTCGTTGCCGAAGATGCGTTCGAACTGCTGCTCCTGTTCCAGAAGTGCGACGGCTTCGAGCAGACCGCGTGGAAGCTCGATGGAGCCTTCATTGGCAGTCTCGTAGGTTGGCTCCGTCGGTTCGATATTGTTCATGATGCCAAGCCAGCCGCAGCCGAGCGATGCGGCAAGCGCGAGATACGGATTGGCATCCGAACTCGGCAGGCGGTTCTCCACGCGCCGTGCCTGCGGTCCGGAAATCGGTACGCGAAACGCCGTGGTGCGGTTGTCGTAACCCCAGGCATTGTTCACCGGGCAGGCCATATCCGGCGTCAGGCGACGATAGGAGTTCACGTAAGGCGCCAGCATCACCAACGCGTTCGGCACGTAGCGCTGCATGCCGCCAACGAAGGAGAAGAATTCCTTCGACGGGGTGCCATCCTTGTTGGAAAACACGTTCTGGCCGGTCTCGATATCGATGACGGACTGGTGGATGTGCATGGCCGAACCGGGCTGAGCCTGCATGGGTTTAGCCATGAAGGTGGCGTAGATGCCATGTTTCAGCGCGGCTTCGCGAATGGTCCGCTTGAAGAGAAACACCTGATCGGCAAGTTCGACCGGATCGCCATGGCGCAGGTTGATTTCCAGCTGCGCCGGACCCTCTTCATGAATGAGGGTGTCGATTTCCAGACCCTGCTTTTCCGAGAAATGATAGATATCGTCGATCAATTCGTCGAATTCGTTGATGCCGGCAATCGAATAGCTCTGACCGCCGACGATGGAGCGACCGGAACGACCCTTTGGCGGATGCAGCGGATAATCCGGGTCGTCATTCATCGCCACGAGATAGAACTCGATTTCCGGCGCCACGACCGGCTTCCAGCCCTTGTCCTGATAAAGAGACAGCACATTCTTCAAGACGTTGCGCGGCGTGTAGGAAACGGGTTTGCCTTCCTGATCCACAACATCACAGATGACCTGTGCGGTCGGATCGCTTTCCCACGGGACGACGGAGAGGGTGGAGAGATCGGGCACCAGCTTCAGGTCGCTGTCGCGCGGCTCATAGCGGAAGTTCGCAGTCTCATCCGGATAATCGCCGGAAATGGTATGACGATAAAGCGCGGAGGGCAGCGCCAGCGAGGTGTCGCCGGTGAACTTTGCCGTCGGCATCATCTTGCCGCGCGCAACGCCTGCCAGATCGGGGGTGATGCATTCAATGTCTTCGATCCCGCGTACCTTCAGCCATTGCGCCGCTTCGCGCCATGTGGAGACGCCGCGGGTAGAGGAGAGTTCAACGGGTGGTTTCTTCGCCATGGTTGCCGGTTTCTTCGGGCGGAGCATGGTTTTCTTGGGGGGCATAAATCACCGGTGTCTGTTTCGACTGGGGGCATAATAGTCAGACTTTGACAATTGGCGAGAGGGGAATGCGCATTGACAAGAAGCATGACTTCGAAAAGAGGGAGTGCAACAAGGATAAGGAAAATCCATGACGGAAAAATGTGATGTGCTGATTTTGGGCGCAGGCGCCGCAGGCATGATGTGTGCCATCCGTGCCGGTCAGCGCGGCCGCTCCGTCATCATCCTCGACCATGCCAAGGCGCCGGGAGAGAAAATCCGCATCTCCGGCGGCGGGCGCTGCAACTTTACCAACATCCACGCCGGGCCGAAGAACTATCTATCGCAAAACCCGCATTTCGCCAAATCGGCGCTCGCCCGCTACACACCGCGCGACTTTCTCGATCTGGTGGAGAAGCACAAGATCGCCTGGCACGAGAAGACACTCGGCCAGCTCTTCTGCGACGACAGCGCCAAAGACATCATTCGCATGCTGCTGACGGAGATGCAGGCTGTTGGTGCCAAGCTGCGACTACAGACTGAGATCACATCGGTCGAGGGCATGGCAACAGGTGGCTTTCGCGTAACGACCTCGCGAGGTACGATCGAGGCAAAGAGCCTCGTCGTTGCCACCGGCGGTAAGTCGATCCCCAAGATGGGCTCCACTGGCTTTGCTTACAAGCTTGCCGAGCAATTCGGGCTCCCTCTGGTCGAGCCGCGTCCCGGTCTGGTGCCGCTAACACTCGATCCGTCGCAGTTAGAGCGGCTGTCGCCTCTCTCCGGCGTCGCGGTCCCAGCCGATATCTCGCATGGGAAAACGACGTTTCGCGAAGCGCTGCTCTTCACCCACCGCGGCTTGAGTGGTCCTTCCATTTTGCAGATCTCATCCTATTGGCGGGAAGGCGATGCCATTCGCCTGAAGCTCGAGCCTGATATCGATATCACCGAGAAACTGAAGGCCGCCAAGAAAGCCAATGGTCGTCAATCCGCCCAGACGGCGCTTGGCGAGATTTTGCCGAAGCGGCTTGCGCAATATCTGGTGGAGCAATCGGGCCTCACCAGCCATCTCGCCGATCTTTCCGACAAGGCGCTGATGGCTCTGGCGGCCAGCGCGCAGGACTGGCAGATCAGGCCCTCCGGCTCGGAAGGATACCGGACCGCCGAAGTCACGCTTGGCGGCGTCGATACCGCCCACCTCGATTCCAGAACCATGCAGACAAAAGCTGTTCCTGGCCTCTATTTCATCGGCGAAGGTGTGGATGTGACGGGGTGGCTTGGCGGCTATAATTTCCAGTGGGCCTGGGCATCCGGTTACGCCGCAGGCGAGTCCGTTTAGGGCAAATCCCGTCAGCCTGTGTCCGCCGAATTTGCTTGAACGGCTTCCCCTGACGCATTCTGAGTGCAAAGCGGAAACCACTCTCGCCAGAAATGCTGCAACGCGGCGATGCTTTAACATCTTGTTAAGAGGCGCGAGTCATGCTGACCTCTATGCCAGCACAACGCGAGTTGGAACATGAGGTCTCGCTGGACGCCGGAACCCGGCATTGATCGGTCAAGTTTTTCGTTGGAAGCCGCTCATGATGATGTCCAGAAATCGCGCCCGCGCCGTCGCTATTGCCCGCACGCGTAATGACAACCTCCTCGTTACCTTTCGCCTCAGCCTGATCGCGGCTGGCGCTCTGGCCGCCCTGATCGCAATCGCGTTCTGAGCTGCGCCTGACGTCTTTAAAGGCTGAAACCATGCGGGTTAAGATGCTCGGTCCGCGAAATTCAGCGTAGAATTTTTCCTCCGCTTCGCGGCGCGCCTTTGGACCTTGAGGTTCGGGTGTCTTGATCATGCCATAGGCGAGATAGAGTCCGTGCATGGTGATCTCCGTTGATCGGTCGATCTGACTCTGCACCCAAATTTCTGCTTTATCTGCCGCCAGCATTGGCTTATGTTTTTCATTCATGAAAAACATCGGATGGGATTCCTACCAGCTTTTCCTCGACGTTGCGCGCGGCGGCGGCCTGACAGGTGCGGCGGCCACGTCTGGCCTCAGCCCGGCAACGATCGGTCGCAGAATGCTGGAACTCGAACAGCGGATCGGCAAGGTTCTCTTCGTCAGAAGCCAGACGGGCTACGCCCTGACGGCAGATGGGCGCATGCTTCTCGACAATCTTCATCTTATGGAAAACGCTGCGGGTTCGATCGAAGGCTGGCGAAAATCCAGCGCGACCTCTTCGCTGGTGCGCGTTGCGCTCGGCACATGGAATGCTCAACTGATCATGAGCAATTTCTCCGCCATTTGCAGCGAGCGAGACAGCTTTCGCATCGATCTTTTTATCGCCGAACAGAGAGCAGCGCTGACCCATCGCGAGAACGATATCGGTATCCGCGCTTTCGAGCCGGAGGAGCGCAATCTCGCTGCGATCAAGACTGGCAATGTCGCCTACGCCGCCTACAGACTGCGCAATGCGCCGCAATCTTTGGCGGATCGCTGGATTGTCGTGGACAAAGAAAATGCGATTTCCGCCTATTTGCGCTGGCCATATGAGGCGAGGGCGGAGCACATCGTCGTCACCGTGAACAGGCCTTCAGGTCTGCGCGAACTGGTTCTGTCCGGTGCCGGCACGGCAGTGCTACCATGCTTCATCGGCGATGCAGATGCGCGGCTGGTGCGAGAGGGCGCAGAGATCGATGAACTGCGTCATCCACAGTGGCTGGTCATGAACAATGAAGACCGCCACCGCCGCGATATACGGACGGTGGCGGACCGAATGGTGAGGCTCATCAAGCAGCATTCCGACCTTTATGCCGGACGCGGCGTACCGGACTAGGCCGCAGCCTTGCTCTGCGCGACGATGACCGGAATCAGCAGATCGCCCCAGTTTCCGTCGCCGCCATGGTGGCGGGCGGAGCGGACGAGTTCTACGGAGATTCCCGCCTCGACCGCATTCATGACCGCCTGGTTGAGGCGGTGCAGGTCGTTTGCCAGCATACGAATGGCAGCCTGTTGGTCCTGCGTCATGGCAGAGGACTGTTCTTCTGCCCGTTCTCTAACTCTCGAAATCGAAGCCATTGTCTTTCCTCCTCAAAGAGCATGCCGCGCAAAGCTGTTGAGCGGTTTGCGGATAACGACATGCGTTAACAAAAGTACCTGAAGCGTTTCACACTTCCGATGTTATTCTGCGGCCGGGCGGAACTGGTCGTGCTCGGTCGATTCCTTCATGGCGGTGGTGGATGAGGTGCCGCCGGAAATCGCGACGGAGACCGCGTCGAAATAGCCGGTGCCGACTTCGCGCTGGTGCTTGGTTGCGGTGTAGCCGTTGATTTCGGCTGCAAATTCCGCCTCCTGAAGCTCCGAATAGGCTGCCATCTGGCGATCCTTGTAGCCGCGTGCCAGTTCGAACATGCCGTAATTCAACTGGTGGAAACCGGCAAGTGTGATGAACTGGAACTTGTAGCCCATCGCTCCCAACTCGCGCTGGAACTTCGCAATCGTCGCGTCGTCCAGGTGCTTCTTCCAGTTGAAGGACGGCGAGCAGTTGTAGGCAAGCTTCTTGCCCGGATGAACCTTGTGAACACCTTCGGCAAACTTGCGGGCCTGCTCCAGATCCGGCTTGGATGTTTCACACCAGATCAGATCGCAGTAGGGCGCGTAGGCATTGGCGCGGGCGATGCAGGGCTCAAGCCCGTTCTTCACCTGATAGAAACCTTCGACCGTGCGGCCGGCATCGTAATCGACAAAGGGGCGGTCCCGCTCGTCGATATCGGATGTCAGAAGCTTTGCCGCTTCCGCGTCGGTTCTGGCAATGACCAGCGTCGGAACGCCCATGACGTCTGCTGCAAGGCGCGCTGCCGTGAGGTTACGGATATGCGCCGCCGTCGGGATCAGAACCTTGCCGCCGAGATGGCCGCACTTCTTTTCCGATGCCAGCTGATCCTCATAGTGAACGCCCGCCGCGCCCGCCTCGATGAAGGCCTTCATGATTTCGAAGGCGTTGAGCGGACCGCCGAAGCCGGCTTCGGCATCGGCAACGATCGGCGCGAACCATGTGTCGACCGAAAGCCCTTTGCCTTCGGCAGTTTCGATCTGGTCGGCGCGCTGAAGCGTGCGGTTGATGCGCTTGGCAAGTTCGGGTGCGGCATTCGCCGGATATAGCGACTGATCAGGATACATCGCGGATGCGGTGTTTGCGTCTGCCGCAACCTGCCAACCCGAAAGATAGATGGCCTTCAGACCGGCGCGAACCATCTGCATGGCCTGGTTGCCGGAAAGCGCACCGAGTGCATTGACGAAGCTTTCTTCGTTGATCAACTTCCAAAGGCGGTCGGCGCCCATTTCGGCCAGCGAATAGCGGATATCGACCGAGCCGCGCAGCTTCAAAACATCGTCCGCCGTGTAGGTGCGCTCGATGCCGTCGAAGCGTCCATTCGGAGCATTTGGAACAAGCTTGTAAAAATCAGTCACATCTCTCTCCCATATCTGTGTGCTGTCACTTCCCGCTGCTTTTACTTTGGATCGATAGCAGCGATCTGATGTGACTGAATTTACATTTATCGGTTTTCTATAGCTAGATGAAAAGGAAAAACAGTGACTTGAAACGGGTTATGGTGTATCGTCTTTGACAGAATGTCTTTGTAAAAATGTAAATTTTGTAAAAGAGAAGAGCGCTCATCTTTTGTGAGCTTTTGTCAAAGGGAAGGGATGATGGCGGAAACCAAGATCTTTGCAGGGCCGCGCGTGCGCCGGGTGCGAAACGGCTTGGGCCTGACGCAGACCGCCATGGCGGAAGCGCTGTCAATCTCACCTTCCTATCTCAATCTGATCGAGCGCAACCAGCGTCCCTTGACGGTGCAACTGCTGCTTAAACTTGCCTCCGTCTACAAGGTCGATCTCGACGATCTGCAAGGCGAAAGCGGCGGCACGGCCAGCCAGTTGCGGGAGATCTTCGCCGATCCGCTGCTGGCAGGTGAAATTCCCTCGCCACAGGAGCTTGTCGAAGTGGCCGAAGCCGCACCCAACGCCGCCATGGGCGTGGTCAAGCTCTACCGGGCCTATAGCGAACAGGCCAAGCGCCTTAGCGATCTTTCCGACCTTCTGGCGCGCGAGGGCCATCAGACGACCTTGTCGGCCACACGCCTGCCGATCGACGAGGTCCGGCAGATATTCGAGAGCAGACCCGCCCATTTCGCTCTTCTGGATGGCGCGGCGGAGAGTTTCCATGCGGCACTCGGAGCGAGCGACGATCTGGCATCGGCTTTGAAATCCTGGTTGCAGAAGAACCACGGCATCATCGTGCGCAGCCTGCCGGTCCATGTCATGCCGAATCTGCGCCGCCGATATGACCGGCATTCCATGCGTCTGTTTCTGTCCGAACGGCTGTCGATGCATGACCAGCTTCGGGAACTGGCGATGGAAGTGTCTTTGCTCGCGCTGACGGATGAAATCTCGCAGGAGCTGGAGGCGCTTGCGCTTTCAAATGAAGAAGCAAAGCGCATCGCTCGTTTTGAACTCGCGCGCTATGCCGCCCACGCTTTGATGATGCCCTATGCTGCCTACCTGGCTGCGGCCCAGCGGGCGCGCTACGATATCGACGTGCTGCGCGCGCGCTTCAACGTCTCTTTCGAACAGGCAGCCAATCGTCTTGTCTCATTGGCAAAGCCGGGATCGTCGGCAGTCCCCTTCTTCATGATGGAGACCGACAGTGCCGGAAACCGCTTTCGCAAGGCAGGCGCGCAGGGCTTTCCGCAAGCGAAATTCGGCGGTCTCTGTCCTAGGCTCAATATTCATGCGGCCTTTGCCCAGCCAGGGCAGATACTGGTTGAGAGTACGGAAATGCCGGACGGCGCTTCCTACATCACCATCTCACGCACGCTCGAAGGACCTCAGGCCGGTTTCGGGGAACGGGTGCGCCGTACGGCTCTGATGATCGTGACAGAAACGGCGCACGCGAAGGATATCGTCTATGGTGAAGCGCTCTCTGCTTCGGCCAGTGCAGTCGCCATCGGACCGTCTTGCCGATTGTGTGAAAGACAGGGCTGCCTGTCGCGAGCGGAGGCACCGCTGACACGTCCGCTCGGTCTCGATGAAATGGTGACGGGCCTCAGCGTCTTCGATTTTCAATAACTTGGCTCAAAGAGTCCAGCGTTGCCGGGCTTTTGTACAGGTCTTCAGCCACCTCGCCGAAATGTCATCTGCCTGAAATTTTCGCACTGCACATTTCTGCTTGCGGAGGCTGATTTTCCTTCTTAGTCTCTGCCAAAACAAAGGGGTTTGCGCAGTTTCTCGTCATGCGCCACATCAGGAGAAATCATGAGTTATCGATCGCTTCGTTTCACCCTGGCTTTTGCCACGGCCGTTCTCTCTGCCGGCGCTGCCTTTGCCCAGGAAAAGGTCGTCCACGTCTATAACTGGTCCGACTATATCGACCCTTCGATCCTTGAAGACTTTACCAAGGAGACGGGCATCAAGGTCGTCTACGACGTTTATGACGGCAACGAAGTTCTGGAAACGAAGCTCTTGGCGGGGAATTCCGGCTATGATGTCGTGGCCCCCACATCGCCCTTCCTCGCACGCCAGATCAAGCCGGGTGTTTATCAGAAGCTCGACAAGTCCAAGCTTCCGAACCTGAAGAACATGTGGCCGGAAATTACCACGCGTCTGGCGCAGTACGACCCCGGCAACGAATACGCCGTCAACTACATGTGGGGCACGACCGGCATCGGCTACAATGTCGCCAAGGTCAAGGCGGCTCTCGGTGACGTAAAGGTGGATAGCTGGGACATTCTGTTCAAACCGGAAAACGCAAAGAAGCTGCAGTCCTGCGGCATCAATATTCTCGACGCATCGGACGAGACCTTTGCAATTGCCATGAACTATTTGGGCAAGAACCCGGATAGCAAGGAGACAGCCGATCTGGAAGCTGGCGGCGATGTCTACAAGGCGATCCGTCCCTATGTGAAGACGTTCAATTCCTCCGCCTATATCGATGAGCTTGCCAATGGCGATAGCTGCATCACCATCGGCTGGTCCGGCGACGTGCTGCAGGCCAAAACCCGCGCCGAGGAAGCCAAGAACGGCGTCGAGGTCAACTACGTCATCCCGAAGGAAGGAACCTATATCTGGATGGACTCCTTCGCCATTCCAGCCGATGCCAAGAATGTCGAAGAGGCGCATGCCTTCATCAACTATATGATGAAGCCGGAAGTGGCTGCGAAGGCTTCGGACTTTGTTCAATACGCCAACGGTAATCTTGCGTCCCAGGCGCTGATGAACCCGGCGGTTGCGAAGAATCCTTCGGTTTATCCAGACGAGGCGACGATGAAGAAGCTCTTCACCATCTCGCCATACGGGCCGCGTGAACAGCGCGTTCTGAACCGTATCTGGACCCAGATAAAAACCGGCACCTGATCGGATTTGGACAAAAGGGGCAGGCGGTGACAGCCTGCCCCTTTCACGTTTGGCACTCTCGCAATCAAACAGAGCAGGTCATGGCGAAATCACTCGGCCCGGTAAAACGCAAATTCTCTCCCTGGACAGATCCATCCTCGGTCCCTTTCATCCGGTTCGAAAACGTGACCAAGCGATTTGGTGATTTCACTGCCGTCGACAATCTGACGCTGGATATTTACGAGCGCGAGTTCTTCTCCCTGCTCGGGCCATCCGGTTGCGGCAAGACCACGCTGATGCGCATGCTGGCAGGCTTTGAGGAGCCGACCTCGGGGCGTATTCTCCTACAGGGAAAAGACATTTCCGGCGTGCCTCCCTACAAGCGCCCGACCAATATGATGTTTCAGTCTTACGCGCTGTTCCCCCACATGTCGGTGGAAAAGAACATCGCCTTCGGTCTGGAGCAGGACGGCCTGCCGAAAGCCGATATTGCAAACCGCGTCGCGGAGATGCTGCGCCTCGTCAAGCTCACCGAGTTTGCCAAGCGCAAACCAAGCCAGCTTTCGGGTGGTCAGCGTCAGCGTGTGGCGCTTGCCCGTTCGCTCGCCAAGCGCCCCAAAGTACTGCTCCTCGATGAGCCGCTCGGTGCTCTCGACAAGAAGCTGCGCGAAGAAACCCAGTTCGAAATCATGGATCTGCAGCAGACGCTGGGCCTCACCTTCCTGATCGTCACCCACGACCAGGAGGAGGCGATGACCGTCTCGGACCGTATTGCGGTCATGGACAAGGGTATCGTCGTGCAGGTCGCAACGCCTGCCGAAATCTACGAGGCGCCGAACAGTCGCTACGTGGCCGACTTCATCGGCGATATCAATATTTTCGAGGCGAAGGTCGAGAGCAAGGCGCCCGCAGAAGGCAAGCCCGCTCAGGTCGTGCTGGATTGCGAGGGGCTGAAGGTGACGGTGGAGCAGGAATGTCAGGCCGCTGTCGGCAGCCAGGTGGCCTTTGCCGTTCGACCGGAGAAGGTCCGCATCTCGCTCGACGCGCCGGCCGATGAAACGGTAAATGTCGCGCATGGCGAGGTTTGGGATATCGGCTATTTGGGAGATTTCTCCATCTTCATCGTCAAGCTCGATGATGGGCGCATCATGCGTGCCGCCCAGGCCAATGTCTCGCGCCTGGTCGATCGCCCCATCACCTTCGATGACAAGGTATGGCTCACCTGGAAATCCGATTCCGGCCTGGTTCTGACGCGATAGGAGAGCGACAAATGGCGATCCCTTCTCCTGAAAGCCGCCGAAACCCACTGCAATGGCTTGTGGTGGCCGTTCCTTATTTTTGGCTGTTCCTGTTCTTCGCAGCGCCCTTCTTCATCATTGTGAAGATCTCGCTCTCCGATACCGCGATCGCCATGCCGCCCTACGTGCCGGTCTTCGAAGGCTTCAGCCGGATCGGTGAGTTCTTCTCTCAGCTCGATTTCGACAACTATATCTTCCTGACTGAAGACCCCCTTTACATCGAAGCCTATCTCTCCTCGCTGCGGATCGCCGTCATTTCAACGGTGCTGCTCCTTCTTGTCGGATATCCGATGGCGCTTGCTATGGCGCGCGCCCCGAGCCACGTCCGCCCGACGCTGGTGATGCTCGTCATCCTTCCGTTCTGGACGTCATTTCTCATCCGCGTTTACGCCTGGATCGGTATTCTGAAGCCGGAAGGGCTGTTGACCGTGCTGTTCCAGTCGCTCGGCCTTCTTGGGCCTGACGAGCAGGTGAACATTTTCCGCACCGAGACTTCGGTCTTCATAGGTATCGTCTATTCCTATCTTCCCTTCATGGTGCTGCCGCTCTATTCGGCGCTGGAAAAGCTCGACAACACATTGTTGGAAGCCGCCGCCGATCTTGGCTGCCCGCCCTGGAAAGCCTTCTGGAAAATCACCTTCCCCCTGTCGCTGCCGGGTGTCGTGGCAGGTTCGATGATCTGCTTTATTCCCATCACCGGCGAGTTCGTCATTCCCGATCTTCTCGGCGGCGCTCAGACGCTGATGATCGGCAAGACGCTGTGGACGGAGTTCTTCGGCAACCGCGACTGGCCGCTCGCCTCGGCGGTGGCCGTCATCCTGCTCCTCCTGCTGGTGGTGCCGATCGCCATCTTCCAGAACCAGCAGAAAAAGGTGGGTTGAGCCATGAAACGCGGCAAGTTCGATACCACGATCCTGACCATCTGCTTTGCCTTCCTCTATATTCCGATCCTCATTCTGGTGATCTATTCCTTCAATGCCTCCAAACTGGTGACGGTCTGGGGCGGATTTTCGCTGCACTGGTATCAGTCCATGTGGTCGAATGAGGGCCTGATGGACGCGGCATGGATTACGCTGCGCGTCGGCATGCTGAGCGCTACCATCGGCACGATTCTTGGAACGTTGGCGGCACTTTCGCTGACACGCTTTGCCCGCTTCCCGGGACGGGTCCTCTTCTCCGGCATGATCTATGCGCCGCTCGTCATGCCGGAGGTCATTACCGGCCTGTCCCTGCTGCTGCTCTTCGTTTCCATCGGGGTGGATCGCGGCTTCTGGACGGTCGTCATCGCCCACACGACCTTCACCATGTGCTATGTGGCGATCGTCGTGCAGTCCAGGCTTCTGACCTTCGATCGCAGCCTGGAGGAAGCGGCGCTCGATCTCGGCTGCCCCCCGGTCAAAACCTTCTTCCGCATCACTCTGCCCTTGATCATGCCGGCTGTCGTCGCCGGCTGGATGCTGGCTTTTACCCTGTCGCTCGACGATCTGGTCATCGCAAGTTTCACCACGGGACCGGGCGCCACCACATTGCCGATCAAGATTTACTCGCAGGTCCGTCTTGGCGTGACGCCGGAGATCAACGCCGTCTGCACGATCCTGATTGGTCTCGTCACGATCGGGGTGATCTGCGCGTCCATCACCTCCAAGCGGAGCGAACTCCAGCGCATGAGGGATGAGCACGCCGCTGCAAAAGGCTGAGTAGATTTGGGGGCAGGAGGAGGCCACCGTGACTGACACCAACCCACTTTGGACACCGTCGGCTGAGCGCATCGCGCACTCGCCCATGACGCACTTCATCGACTGGTGCGCCAACCGCTATAGCGTGAACTTTGTCGACTATGATGCCTTCCACCGCTGGTCTGTGGAGACAAGCGAAGACTTCTGGAGTGCGGTGTGGACTTATTGCGGCGTGATCGGAAAGGCAGGCGAACGCGTTCTCATCGAACGTGATGACATGCTCCACGCGCGGTTCTTCCCGGATGCGGAGCTGAACTTTGCTGAAAATCTGCTGAGCCGCAGCGGATCGGAGGATGCGATTATCTTCCATGGTGAAGACAAGGCCGAGGCGCGCTGGTCCTGGGATCGACTTCGCGAAGAGGTCTCACGCTTGCAGCAGGCCTTCGCCGAGAGGGGCATAGAAGCTGGCGACCGCATTGCCGCGATGATGCCGAACATGCCGCAGACCGTGGCGTTGATGCTGGCCGCCACATCTCTCGGTGCCGTCTGGTCCTCCTGCTCGCCTGATTTTGGCGAACAGGGCGTCTTGGATCGTTTTGGGCAGATCGGACCGAAACTCTTCATCGCCTGCGATGGCTATTGGTATAATGGCAAGCGGCAGGCGGTGGCGGACAAGGCCAAGGCGGCTGCCGAAAAACTCGGCGTTCCGCTACTGCTGGTGCCCTATGCGGGAACCACGCAGACCGACCAGGAGAATGAAGCCGGCACTCTCCACTATGATGATGTCATTCGGCCGTTCCAGGCCAAGTCGCTGACTTACGTCCGCCAGCCATTCAGCCATCCGCTCTATATACTCTTCTCCTCCGGCACCACCGGTGTTCCCAAATGCATCGTCCATTCGGCTGGCGGAACGCTGCTCCAGCACCTGAAAGAGCATCGCTTTCACTGTGAGCTGATAGAAGGCGAACGCTTCTTCTATTTCACCACCTGCGGCTGGATGATGTGGAACTGGCTGGTGACGGGCCTCGCTTCCGGCGCAACGCTCTGCCTTTACGACGGTTCGCCATTCGCGCCGGATGGCACTGTGCTCTTCGACTATGCAGAACAGGAGGGCTTTGCGGTCTTCGGCACATCGGCCAAATACATCGATGCGGTGCGCAAAGCCGGTCTGGAACCGGGCAAGACCCATGATCTTTCGGCGCTGAGGCTCGTGACCTCCACCGGATCGCCGCTATCGCCGGAAGGCTTCTCTTTTGTCTATGACGGCATCAAGAGCGACGTCCAGCTTGCGTCAATTTCGGGTGGAACCGATATTGTCTCCTGCTTTGTGCTCGGCAATCCGGTAAAGCCGGTCTGGAAAGGCGAGATCCAGGGTCCGGGCCTCGGTCTTGCGGTGGATGTCTGGGATGATGAGGGCAAGCCGGTTCGCGGCGAGAAGGGCGAGCTCGTCTGCACCGCACCCTTTCCCTGCCAGCCAATCATGTTCTGGAACGACCCAGATGGTGAAAAGTATCGTGCCGCCTATTTCGGCCGCTTCGACAATATCTGGTGCCACGGCGATTTCGCTGAATGGACGATGCATGGCGGGCTGATCATTCACGGGCGCTCGGATGCCACCCTGAACCCCGGCGGCGTGCGCATCGGCACGGCCGAGATCTACAACCAGGTGGAGACGATCGACGAGGTGCTGGAAGCGCTCTGCATCGGGCAGGACTGGGACGGCGATGTACGCGTCGTGCTGTTCGTTCGCCTGAAGGAGGGTGCAAGCCTGGATGATGCGCTGATCTCACGCATCAAGAACCGCATCAGAACAGGTGCATCGCCCCGTCACGTTCCGGCGAAGATCATTGCGGTGGCCGATATCCCCCGAACGAAGTCCGGCAAGATCGTTGAACTGGCGGTTCGCGATGTGGTCCATGGACGGCCAGTCAAGAACAAGGAAGCGCTTGCCAATCCAGAGGCGCTTTCCCTTTTCGAAGGTATCGCAGCGCTTCAGAGCTGAGTGTTGGGGTGGATAATGCGGGAAATCGCGCCCCGGATTTAACCATCGCGTGACAACCGATAGGAATTGTCGCCCGTCAAAGGTGGGATGCGGTTTTAACCTTCTCTTAAAGTGAATTGTCCAAAAATGAATCTAACGCGGGTCCATTCGATGACGGGATGGAGAGCCGGTGGCTCCAAAAAGACATGATGTATTTTCGATCCTACTCTCGTTGAAAGCACAAATTTAGTGGCAGCGTCAGCTGCCTCTTTTTTTGAGCATTAGCCCGGAAATCAAACGCGATTTTTTGGAAAGCACGATGCGGGAAATCAAGAACACTTCAAGCGTCAGCGTCCAGCGAATGTGAGACGAGGATGACTGGCACCAGCCCGGCCGCAATGATGACGAGCGCGGGGAGCGCTGCATCCTGCACACGGGAGCGCGACGCACTTTCATATACCATCGTCGACAGCGTGTTGAAATTGAATGGCCGCAGCATGATCGTGGCCGGAAGTTCCTTCAGCGACTCGATGAACACCAGCAGCGATGCTGTAATCGCGGCGGGTCGGATATTGGGCAGCAACACGCCAAGCAGCGTCTGAAGCCGGGTTCGGCCTAGTGTGCGTGATGCCATGTCGAGATGGGGCGACAGCTTTTGGAACCCGGCGTCGACCGTGCCTTCGGCAAGCGTCATGAAGCGCACGCTATGCGCATAGATGATCGCAAAGGCGGTGCCGGACAAAAGAAGCCCGGTGGAGATGCCAAGATGGCTCCGCATTATCCCATCCACCGCATTGTCGAGACCGGCAAGCGGAAGCAAAACCCCGATGGCAAGCACGGTGCCCGGTATGCCGTAACCGAGCGAGCCCACGCGAACGGCAAAGCGCGTCGGCCATGAGGGACGTTCCCGCTGCGCATAGGCCAGCAGAAAACCGCCGAATAACGTGATAACCGCCACTGGTAGCGAGACTTCCAGACTGTGAAGCAGCGCCTTGAGGAGTTTCGGATCGGCCAGCCCGTTCAGCCGTTTGAGAGCATAGCTGCCGAGTACGAGAACGGGGATCGCAAAGCCGGACAAGAAGGGCAGGGCGCAGACGAGCGTCGCGAGCCACCCACGGGCTGGCGACAGTTCTACTCTTGCGGAGCGCTGATGCATCGCCGTCGCTTTACCGGCTGCAAAACGCTGTCGCCTGCGCGCTCTCCGCTCGATGACGATAAGCGCTCCCACGATGAGGACGAGGCAAGCGGCGATCTGTGTCGCGCCAGCGAGATTGCCGCGATTGAGCCACGTCTCGTAAATGGTGAAGGTCAGCGTATGGACGCCGAGATACTCCACCGCGCCGATATCGTTCAGCGTCTCCATCATTACCAATGCGAGGCCGATGATGATTGCAGGACGCGCCATCGGCAGTTGGACGGAGAGAAAAAGGCGCAAAGGGCCGACACCGAGCGTCCTTGCCGCATCGGCCGCAAACCGCCCCTGCAAACCGAAGGCCGCGCGGGTGGAGAGATAGATGTAAGGATAAAGAACCGAACTCAGAACCAGTACGGCACCGCCAAGCGAGCGAATATCGGGAAACCAGTAATCGCGAATGGTCTGGTAGCCGAAGAGCGCGCGCAACGCACTTTGCACCGGGCCGGCAAAATCCAGAAACTCACCAAATGCATAGGCTGCGAGATAGGATGGGATCGCCAGCGGCAGGACCAGAGCAAAGGAGAGGAGCCGACGGAATGGGAAGTCGAACATCGTCACGAGCCAAGCCGTCGTGACACCGGTGATAGTGGTGAAGGCGCCTGTCATGAGGAGCAGAAGCAACGTCTGCGCGCCGGACCGCGGCAGCACGTTGACCAGAAGATGCTGCCAGCCGTTGGTGCCACCCGTCAGAGCGATGACGAAAATGGCAATCAGCGGCATCGCGACCAGCGGGGAAAGCAGCATCGCCGCGATTGTCAGCGGACTGACGCGCGATCCTGCCCGCATCGACGCGGCGGTTGGATGTTCGGCTGGATGCAAGGCGTTTATCCTTCCGTGACCGTAATGTGCCAGCCACGGATGTTGCTAACAGCTGTGCCGATCAGTTCGCAAGAACCCGCTGCGAGGGAAAGCTGATTTCCACCAGCGTTCCTTCATTCGGCGTGGAGGTGATGGAGAAGTTGGCGCGGTTGGCATCCACCATCGCCTTCGTCAATGGCAGGCCGAGACCCGTTCCATCGCCACGAACCCGGCTGCTGGAAGCCGAGACCTGGCGGAACGGCTTCATTGCCTGCTCCAGTTCCGAGCGCGTCATGCCGATGCCGGTGTCGCGCACCCTCAGCACGACGCTGCCATTCGCCTCATAGGCCGTCGACACGACGATCTGGCCCCCAGACGGCGTGAACTTGATGGCGTTCGACAGGATGTTGAGCAGGATCTGCTTGATCGAGCGCAGATCCGCAACGACCGGCGGGACCGATTGCGACAAGGCAGTCCGGATGATGACGCGCTGGTTGTTCGCCTGTGGCTGCACCAGCGAGACCGCTTCCGCGATGGTTTCGTTCAGCGCCACCGCCTTGAAATCCACATCCATCTGGCCGGCCTCGATCTTGGAGATATCCAAAAGATCGTTGACGATATCGAGGACATGGCGACCGGAGCGGACGATGTCGTTGGAGTATTCGATGTAACGCGGATGACCGATCGGCCCGAAACGCTCCGTCGCCATCATGTCGGCAAAGCCGATGATCGCGTTGAGCGGTGTGCGGATTTCATGGCTGACACGCGCCAAGAAGTCGGTCTTGTGTGCATTCGCGGTCTCTGCCGCGCGCTTGGCGTTGCGCAAATCTTCCTCGGTCCGCTTCCACTGGGTGATGTCGCGGATCACTGCGCAATAACCATTGGTGGATTTCAGCCGGCCGATCGTCATGAAGAGTGGCAGGAAACCGCCGGAGGCTTCACGACCGATCACTTCGCGACCGTCGTTCAGCACGCTTGCCACGCCATTATTGGCGAGACCCGAAAGATAATCGAGCACGGCCCGCTGGCTCTCATGCGCAAACAGCGTGACGAAGGGCTTGTTGGAGATTTCGGCACTGTCGTAATTGAAGAGCGCGCTGGCCGAGCGGTTGAGCGAGCGGATACTGCCATCCTCGTCCAACAGGACCACGCCATCGGTCGCCGTCTCCAGAATGGAGTGCAACTCCTCGATCTCGCCCTTCATCCGGTCGGAGTCTTCTACGTTGTCAGTTGTCGGCTCTTCGCCCGTCACATCAGCCGCGTGAACAGGCGCAGCATCCCGTACCGTTTCGGTCGGGATAAGCGACAGCATCAAGGCGCTTGCGTCTTCCCAACGAACCGACTGCAGCTTTGCCCGCACAGGAATGAGTTCGTTTTCGGCGCTCACCGCGACCATGCCGCCGCTGCGCTCGGACACATTGTCCAATTCTTCCCGCTGCAGCAGCGCATCCAGACCGCCGAGCGCTGTCAACTCGTCGAGATCCGTGTAGCCGGTCAGGCGCAGGAACTCGGGGTTGGCATGGATCAGACGATCGCCGCTGTGGATGAGAAGCGCCACCGGCATCTGGTCGACAGTCTCCGGCGTCAATCCCGTTGAAAGACGGGTGGAAGGTGCGAGCGCGACCTCCTCCTCATCAATGGCGGGATCGACGTCCTCATCCTGCGTGGCCGGTTCCTCGGCAGCAGCGGCCTCATCCTCATCATGGCCGCCTTCCATGCGGGTGCCGATGGGCGGATGGGTAAAGGCCACAGGCTCGTCACCACGCGTATAGGCGTGAAATGCATCGTCCTCGGTCGGCGCGGCTGGCTGATCGGCGTCGACGGCATCGGTGGCGACAACTGTGTCTTCGGCTTTAGCCTTGGCGTCGTCTGTCTCAATAGCAGCCGCAACAGCGTCTTCTGCTTCCGCCTCGACAGAAATCTCTTCGGCTCTATCGTCCGACGGTGAGTCTTCAGAAACAACCGGCGTCGCTTCTTCGTCTTCGACGGGCTTCAGGGTGCGGCCGATCTCACGAAATGCCGCCTGTTCGCTGGCCGTCAGGCCGTCGCGACGATTGCGGTGTTCATCGATATGCACGACCTTGTCGGAATAGGATTGAACCGGCTTCTCGGCAATCTTCAACACCGGAACCTCATGTTCCGGCGGCTGGTGGAAGCGCTGCGGCTGCGTCTCTTCCGGCACGGAATCCGTTTCGAGCACTTCCGTCTCGACCGCATCTGCCTCTGCCTCTGCCTCATCCTCATTCTCATCCACGAAGGAGAAAGGAACGGGTTCTTCGACGTGGGTTGGGGTGGCGTCAGCGGAGACATCGGGCTCTACCGCCGCCGCGTCATCCTGCTGCTCCTCGGCAATCGTTGGCACGTCGTCGGGATGGCTCTCTCCAGCCAACACAAGACCAGCCGCATGCGGGTCTTCTACCGCATCGGCGATCCGCACGATGCCGAAACCGCGAAAGCCGTCGAACTCACGTGCACGAGTATAGGTCGGAAGGGCGGCAAGATCGATCGGCACGGCGAGGGACGTGCCCTCGACAGGCCAGTAGATCGTCTTGCCCGACCAGGTGTCGCGACGCTTCAAGAGTTCGGCGATCTTGCCTTCCGGATCGAGGTTGAAGAGGGCGGCAAGGTCGGAAAAGCTCATGCCTTCGACAGCCGCAGCCTTCGGCCCCACGGCTTCGGCAAACTCATGCGAAATGGAGCTGAAGCAACCCGCAGCGTCGATCTTCCAGACGAATCGGCTTGCCCGGCCATTCGGATTGAATACGAAAGGCGAGAGGGGTGCTGGCTCGTCGGTCGGCTCTTGCGTGTCAATCGTCAGCGCCTGGGGCTCGGCGGCCTCCGGGAAGTGCGCTTCCTGTGCCTCGGGTGTATCGTCTTCCAGGCTCTGTGCGTCGTCGGTGTTATCGTGCGTGGCGCTATAGCTGGGCTCTTCTTTTGGTGTCGAAACCGCTGCCGGCTTTTTCTCGTCTGCCAAAAGAAAATCGTCTGCAGGCGAAACCGCCTCAACTGTTTCGAGCTCCTCGTCCGTATCCTGCTTATAGGCTAGGAAAACAGACTGGTCCTCGTTCGAGATAGCCTCTGCAACGCCGTGCTCGTCCGCCTCTTGCTGCTCATCATCCGTCTCTTCGATCTGTGCGACCGCGTCGAGAACGCTTTCGAACGCCAGCTGCTGCGAAGGCTTGGACGCCAACTCAGCCTGTTCTTCGACGGGGATAGCTTCTGGTTCAGGCCGCTCCTCGATGAACTCGGAGGAGGGATCGAGTCTGCCGAGCGCGGTCTCGACCACGAAAACGAGATTGAGAACGGGCTCCTGCGTCAGTTGCGCGGTCGCGGCAGGGAGGTAGCCCTTGCCCGTTGGCACGGGGCGCTTCACCAGCTTGCTGGTATGGCGCGCCGCCATCGATATCAAAGTCCTGGCGGTTTGCGGTGCAATTTCAAGATTAGCGAATTTGCCAGAGGCAGCAATAATCGCGCCGCTCTCATCCATCACGGCCATATGAATATCGGGATCATCGAATCCTTCGATCATCCTCCAGGCCCGTTCTTCCAGTGACAGGCCGGATTGATCCAACATAGCGGAGAAGAGAAGCACCGGCTGCTGCCGCTCGACTTCGATCACTTCGAGGGCGGCAGAGACGGCAACGCTGCGAAAGCCCGACGGAACGCGGATCATGAATTGTTGGCGATCGCCAATCTTCTGCAGCCGGCTCGCAGCACCAGCCACCTGACGGAAGGTCACATCCTGCGCTTTCGGCCCATGCTCGATGAAATCATAGATCATCGGCGTGCCGAAAAGAGCGGCACCGCGTCCGTTCGCCCACAGCGCGCTTTTGAGGTCCATCGAGAACAGCGCAAGCGCTTCGCCCTTGGCGAATTTCTCCCGAACGCGCTCATGCACGGCTATGTCGATAAACGGGTATTGAACGGCGGGCATGTCGGAACCTACTTTGGCACTACGTGACCTTCGCTGCCGCACGGCCTCCTCATGAGGCACCACACAGCCTGCATCGGCGTGACGTTAACAGAATCTTAAATAACTTCACAGGGCCGCCGGGTCCATAATCGCCTGAGGGAATTGGGAAATAGAGTTAATATCACGTGGACCGGGACGCCGCCGATCCGGGTGCTGGATGGACGCGGGAAAACGCGCTTGCTTTCTATATGTTTTTTCGCAAAAATTAGAGAAGGACTTGCAAAAGAGAAAAACTCCCCGTATGTGAGCCCCGTGACGCGCAAGCGTCTCTTGTGCGGTTGTAGCTCAGTTGGTTAGAGCGCAGGTTTGTGGCACCTGAGGTCGGAGGTTCGAGACCCCCCAACCGTACCATTCTCTTCTCTTGATAGGTCTGTAGAAACAGTGACTTACGAAGAGATGAGGTTTTTACCGCCCAGCCGCCAGGCGGTTTGTTGGAGCTTTTTACTCCTTATAGAGCCTCTCCGGAACATGCGCGCTGTATCCCCCCAGCCAAACTGTGTTCTCGCGCGATATTGACGCCATACGCACTTTGTTACAGACATCGTTCTCAAGGAATCATCAAAGGTTTAACAGAGGCCGCTATATGCAGTTTGAAGTTGTCGGCATTGATTACGATAATCGCATCAACAACTTTATGGTCAGTGCGCGTGCGGACTATGAATGGTATCTCGAAAAAACTCAGGGCTCCGAAGATAACCTCGAGATACAGCGGGATATTATTAAAGGTTCAAAGCCTTACAAAAATCTCCGGGCTGACCTGAGGATGGGCTGCATCCTACCGACAATTGTGCTTGCCGTTAGAGAAATTGACGCTTCGGTGACGGAAAAGTACAATCCAGCCACCGGATTTATCAAGGCTTCGAGGGAAGACCTTGATGCCCTAGAGTTTGCAATAGCTAACACGGTGCCAGCGAATGTGGACATCGTGGATGGTCTTCAACGTACGAACGCTCTGCGCCAAACGCTCGCTGAACTCTCCGAAGAGGAAGTAGATACATATCTTCGTCGGTCGTTGCGCCTCGAGATATGGATCAACATTCCGTTCTTCCCACTTGCGTATCGTATGCTGCTACTCAACGCTGGGCAACGACCCATGTCTATGAAGCACCAGATCGATATTCTATCGGGAGGGCTTGCTAAGGACTTGGAGGACTTGAACGGGCTTGAGATCATTAAGGTGCGCGACCACAAGCGACGGGTGAAGCCTGGGCAATTCCACCTTTCTACCCTAGCTCAAGCATTTCAGGCTTGGATGCAGCGAAGCCCGAATGTTGATAGGACCAACCTCGTTGTGGAAACGATGGTCGTTGATGAGGCGCTGGACTCTCTTGGGATTGATCTATCCGAAGATGACGCCAACCAGCGAGACGGTTTTCGTCAGTTTGTAGACTGGATGCTTCGACTCGATCGGGCGCTTGGTGATGAGAGAAACCGATTTTTTGGGAACGACACAGTGGTGCTGGGTTTTGCTGCCGCGGTCGGATTTGCCCATAAAAACGACTTGCTCCAGGACCGGCTATCCAAGTCCATGGAAAAGCTCGTTAAAGATACAGAATCCGGTTCTGATTTCGATCCGCTAGGGGTTGAGACGTTCGATCAAATTCGTCGCGCGGTAGACACCAAGCGGACAAACGTGGGCGAAGCTACTCGAGGATTAGTTTTTAGGGCTGTCCGCGAGTACATCATGCAGGATGGCACGAGTCCTATGACCGAGTGCTGGACGCAATCTGCAAGTATGATGTGACATATGACACTCGCAACTCTTCTGGGAGTACAATCTGCTGATGACCTTGATCCAAGCCGCCCGATAAGTTTGGGTCGTTTCGAGCTAGGTGTTGAGGCCACAGGTGAAGCGACTAAGATTCTCAGAGGAGAAGTAGAGCCACCCGTAGTGAATCTATTTCCTCGAAACTTTACGCGTCAGGCTTACTGGTCAATCTCACACAAGACAGCGGGTGAGGCCGAGCTCTTCGGTGTTCCAGGAGATGAAACAGGCGCGCTTGCCACCGCCCTCGAGGTAGCACTAGTCCGCGCCGCTGCTGGTGCTGATGCCCAAGATCATTCAGCTTTGCTACAAGGAAACGTGGAAGTAAGGCTCGGTCCAAGACTTGCTTGGGAGAAGTTCAGCGAGATCATTGGGGTTGTTGAGAAACCACTTGTTGGTGAAAGTTTACTTTTTGGTGGGGCGACCCAAGCAGTAATTTCTGATCAAGTGAAACGCCTCAACCAGACGTGCATCAGCTGCCTAGCAAACTCGTTTCGGACGTCTCCACTAAAGTTCAGGTTCCTAGAACTCTATCGAATGATAGAAGCTCTGTTTCTCGCTCAGGTGAAGGAGAAACTTTTTGCGTCGTTCGACGCGGAGCCGAGTGGCTCTATTCAAGAGGCTGCTGACGCATTGAAGTCAGAGATGGCTCAAATCAGGGCCCTGGCGGAACAACAGCAAGACGCCTTCGTAGCCTGCCGGACAGCACTTTATCCACTCCGGCAAACCAATCGCTTTGCCGCTGCGCTTTTTAAAAAGGTCAAGGGTAAAGGGCTAGAGAATGGATCGCAGTGGGAAGTAGGCGCAGCCCTCGTTTACCAAGTCCGTTGCGCGGTCGTGCATGCGGGTCAAAAAGACATAATATTTGAAAGCTATCCGGACGGGGACGAGGTCATCGCAGCACTGATTCCGGGAGTCGAGCGCGCAGCTCTGGAACTTGTTGGAGTGCAATTAGTGTGACGGGCCCACCTAGGCACCCGATGTCATGAGCGCAGCGAATGACTGTAGTCGGTCACTACACTCAAACTTTCTATTCCGCCGGTGAGATCTAGGTCCATGCTAAGTCATTCATTAGAGTGCTTAGGATGCCACGGCCTCCAATTTATTTCATGCTTGTCCGCCTTAATGATGGCGCTCCCGCGTCGTTGACGATCAAACGCGAGCCGACGCAGTTCTTTGCTCAATTGCGCTCATATGGCTTCATGGAACACTCGTGCGCGTCATCTCCCGCACTGGCAGATATGTCAACGGGCGCGTTTCTGGACATCGTGGCGGGCGTTTTAAGCGTCTCCCGCGACCGGTCATTCAGCTATATCGTCCCGACGGGATGAGTCGCGCCGACTGGCTGGCCGCGATGGAAGAGAAGGCTCGCGACCCGCGCTTCGGGCTCATGGAGCGCGACGCCGAAATCTCTCACTATATGATCGTGCCTCTGAAACGATGAGGCACGATCATGGCCTACCATATCCTTCTAGAATCTTGGTCACGTAAGCGTGACGCCAAAGGCAGGTCTACGGAGTTTATCTTCGACGAGGCGTCCCGCAAACCCGCCGCGTCTGTCCACATCGCCGATCCCAAGCCCCCGACGGTAGTCTACGGCGTAGGCATAGATGAAGTCCGCCGGATGCACGATGCGGCTGCAGCGTCGGCAATGACCCCTGGTGCGCATGGCAAGCTTCGGAAACTCGATTCCAAACAAAAGACCCTGCACACGGTCGTCGCCTCGCATCCATTTACGGTCGAGGAGGTCCGCGCCGATCCAAAAAAGGCGGCGGAAGTAAGGGATTGGGAGCGGAGGACGGTTGCATGGCTGCGGAAGCAATATGGTGCCGAACTGAGATCAGTCCTCCTGCACACCGACGAAAAACAATGGCATGTCCGTGTCTATTGACCTTGCACCTGCGAACTGTTTATTCGTAACGCGAAACGAAGGGCGCGATCTCTCGCGCGGCCAAAAATCGGTTGGCTAGAATGTCACATACTGGTAAGGTCACGCCAACGTAACCTTATGGACGCCAGCGGCATGCCTTTAGGCCTTTGCGCGGCGGAATGGAAAAAACAGTGATTGACCCCGGCAACGGCGTAAAGCCGTCGGAACCAGGGGCGTCGGTGGCAGAAAAAGGGAAGGCGAAGCGTTCCCGTCGTGGTAAGGGCAAGCGAGGCGGCAAGAACCGTTCCGCTCCTGCTTTGCCGCAACTGCTTGTTGCCGACTCCCGTCAGGAGCCTCCACCCCCAGGCGGTATCGAGCCTGGAGCAGAGCCGCGTAAGCGCAAACGCCGCAGGCGTTCCGGCGGGCAGGGCGCTCAGAAAACACCTCCAGGCATTGCGGCAGAAGCTCAGAAGCCGGACCTATCGGCGCGACCTGAGCAGCAACCATCCAGCAAAAGAAAAGCGCGCAATCGCAAGCGCCCGCACCGCGACCCGCAGGGCAGGCCACTGGTGCCAAGCCATGCGCCACGACCCGCCGCCAAGCAAAATGGCCAGGGAGCCAATGGTGCAACGGTTGTCGTGGAGCCCGCAGGCTTTGCTCATTCGCGGCATGGCGCCGGTCGGGAGGCTTTCGAGCCCAGTTCCGATATGTATGCGGCGCTCGACCTTGGTACAAACAATTGCCGCCTTCTGATAGCGCAGCCGACGCGACCGGGCCAATTCCGCGTGGTGGATGCCTTCTCGCGGATCGTGCGCCTTGGCGAGGGACTGGTGTCGACCGGACGACTATCCGATGATGCGATGGATCGTGCTGTCGAAGCGCTGAAGGTCTGCGCGGCAAAGCTTGCGGGACGGCCCATTCGCCGCATGCGGCTGATCGCGACCGAGGCCTGCCGCGCGGCTGCCAACGGCGAAGAATTTCTTGCCCGCGTGACGCGTGAGACCGGTCTTGATCTCGAAATCATTAGCCGTGAGACGGAAGCGCGCCTTGCCGTCTCCGGTTGTTCGTCGCTTGTCGGACGAGAAGCTCGCTCCGTCGTCCTCTTCGATATCGGCGGCGGCTCATCGGAAATCGCGGTCATTCGGCTGAATGAAAACCGCTCAAACCGGCTTGCCAACCACATCACCCATTGGACCTCGCTTCCTGTCGGTGTGGTGACGCTCTCGGAGCGCCACGGCGGTCGCGATGTGACGCCAGCGATTTTCGAGGCCATGGTGACGGAAGTCGAAGGCCTGCTCGATGCATTCCACTGCCCGCCACTGTCTGACCAGTCCACACTCGATGATTTTCATCTGATCGGCACCTCCGGCACGGTGACGACGCTTGCCGGTGTCCACCTCGATCTGCCGCGCTACGATCGCCGCAAGGTGGATGGGCTATGGCTGTCGGATGCCGAGGTCACGGCCATGCAGACCAAGTTGCTCGCCTGGGATTTTGCCGGACGCGCCGCCAATGCCTGCATTGGGCCGGATCGTGCGGACCTCGTTCTTGCTGGTTGCGCCATTCTGGAAGCGATCCGCAGGCGCTGGCCTGCACGGCGCATGCGGGTGGCAGATCGTGGGCTGCGTGAAGGCCTGTTGACCGATATGATGGCAGATGATGGCGCATGGCGCCGCAACAAGATACGCCGTGCCCAGACGCAGGGCAAAACAGAGCGGAAGGGTTGATATGAGCAAGGCGCCCACGAGCACCAACCGTACCGGACGCAAGATCGGTCAGAAGGTGAAGAAGACGAAGCTGAAGGCATCGTCCCGCCGGTGGCTGGAGCGGCATATCAACGACCCATACGTGCAGCGCGCTAAGCTGGAAGGCTACCGCGCCCGTGCGGCCTTCAAGCTTCTGGAAATCAACGACAAGCACCAGATCCTCAAAGATGCACGCCGCATCATCGACCTGGGTGCTGCTCCCGGCAGCTGGTCGCAGATTGCCGCGAAGGTGACGGATTCGACCGAAGACGATATTCGCGTCGCAGCGATCGACTTCCTCGAGCTCGATCCGATCCCCGGTGTAAAAATCCTGCAGCTCGACTTCCTCGATCCAAACGCGCCTGATCTTCTGATGGAAGCTGTTGGCGGTACGCCCGATCTCGTTCTGTCCGATATGGCGGCACCCACAACCGGCCACCAGAAGACCGACCACATTCGCACGATGCATCTGTGCGAAGTCGCGGCGGATTTCGCCGTTCAGGTTCTGGCGGAAGGCGGGCATTTCCTTGCCAAGACCTTCCAGGGCGGCACGGAGAAGCAGTTGCTCGACATGCTGAAGCAGAACTTCAAGCAGGTCCTTCACATCAAGCCCGCCTCGTCGCGCTCTGAATCAGTGGAAATGTTCCTGCTTGCGAAGCACTTCAAGGGCCGCAAGGCAGCCCCGGCTGAAGCGCCCGACGAATAGAACCCACGGAAAGGATCATTCAGCCGGCTGTGTGGCCTTGCTCCTGTGGCCGGAAACCTCGGCGCCGGCACCCCTGTCCATCGCAATCAGCGGCAGGGTGGCAAACAGCGAGACCAGCGCCACCACCACGAAGGCGAGATGGAAATCGGCAAGCTGGAGATGGCCGCCGGAAAAGTAGCTGCTGACTTCCAGAATTGTCGCTGCGAAGGCGACGCCGAGCGCCAGGCTGATCTGCTGCAGCACGGAGGCCATGGATGTGGCCTGGCTCGCCTGATGGTCATCGATATCGGAGTAGCTGAGGGCATTCGTGCCGGTGAAGAAGAACGAGCGGGCAAAGCCGGCGACCACCAGGCAGATCATGATCAGCGAATAGGGCGTCTGCGGCGTAAAGAAACTATTCACGACCGTCGTGCAGGCACCGACCACGCCAGCACTGATCAAAGTCGCTTTGAAGCCGGTCGCGGCAAAGACACGGCGCGCCATGAACTTGGTCGTGATGGCGCCGATGGCCCCGGCAAAGGTAATCATGCCCGACTGGAACGGGTTGAGGCCAAAGCCGATCTGCAACATCAATGGCATCAGGAAGGGAATAGCACCCGTCGAGATGCGAAAGACGGTTCCGCTGATGGAGGCAGTGCGGAATGTGGCGTTCCGGAAAATCTTGAAATCCAGGATCGGCGCCGGGTGGATTTTGGCGTGGCGGACGTAAAGCGCGCCGCAGATGAAGCCGATGATAATCGCTGCAATGCCGACATAGGGCGGTAGAGCGGGCAGGCTGACCACCGAAAAGCCGAACACCACGCCGGATGCGGCAAGGCCGGACAGGATGAAGCCGAGAAAGTCCATGGGCGGTGGATTGGTGGTCTCGATCTCCGGAAGATAGATCGTCGAAAGCCAGATGCCGATCACGCCGATCGGGACGTTGATCAGGAAAATCCAGTGCCAGGAAAAATAGGTGGTGATGAAGCCGCCGATGGGTGGACCGGTCAGCGGTCCCACAAGCGCCGGAATGGTCAGCAACGCCATGGCCGAAACGAGATCGGTGCGCTTGGTGGTGCGCAATAGAACGAGGCGCCCGACGGGCGTCATCATCGCGCCGCCCACACCCTGCAGGAAGCGCGAGACGACGAATTCCACAACAGAGCCGGACACCGCACAGCAGATGGAGCCGATGACGAAGACCGCGATGGCAAAGCGGAAAATCTTCTTCGCACCAAACTTGTCGGCCATCCAGCCGCTGATAGGAATGAAGATGGCAAGCGACACCATATAGGCGGTCAGCGCGAGCTTCAGCGTGATCGGGCCGACATTCAGATCCCTCGCGATCGCCGGCAAAGCCGTGGCGATTACGGTCGAGTCCATCTGCTCCATGAAAAGGGCGACGGCGAGGATAAGCGGAATGATTCTGTTCATGGCTTGA
This sequence comes from Agrobacterium sp. CNPSo 3708, assembly GCF_028674915.1. Taxonomy (NCBI): domain Bacteria; kingdom Pseudomonadati; phylum Pseudomonadota; class Alphaproteobacteria; order Hyphomicrobiales; family Rhizobiaceae; genus Agrobacterium; species Agrobacterium sp. CNPSo 3708. The sequence goes on along the minus strand of NZ_JAQZSF010000001.1, from coordinate 126,997 downwards.
CTGCGGCCCACCCCGCATCGACAAAGTTCGGACCACTTACTACTCCCGCATCGATGACTTGCCAACTAAACATTTGGCAAGAAAAGGACCGTTGTCCTCCTCACGACGCTGTGAGGAACTGCTAATGAACCGAATGCCGCAAATGCTCGTTAAACCCCTTGGTACCCTAACAAGTGGAGATAGTCATGACGGACAGGATGAACATCAGCCGGCGCGTGCTGCTCGGCACGGCAGGCGCCGGAGCAGTGGCCCCCTTTGTGCTCAGCGGCGCAGCAAGTGCCCAGACAACCCAGCCCCAAACGTCCATGGAGATCAACCACGCAATGCCGCCCGAAACCAATCGTTTCAAGCTTGGAGACTTTGAGGTTCTGGTCGTCAAGGACGGTGCGCGTCCTTCCGGCAAGCCCGGCGAAACCTTCGGCACGAACCAAAGTCCGGAAGCCGTCGGCGAGCTGCTGCAGAAGAACTTTTTGCCGACGGATCAATTCGTCAACAGCTTCTCGCCCGCCTTGATCAATACCGGGTCCGACCTCGTGTTGTTCGACACCGGCTTTGGCGAGCAGGGACGTGAATCCGGCAATGGACGGCTCCTCGAAGGACTGGCCGCGGCCGGTTATACGCCGGAAGACGTAACCGTTGTGGTTCTGACCCATATGCATGGCGACCATATTGGCGGCCTGATGGAGAAGGGCAAGCCAGCCTTCCCGAAGGCACGCTACGTCTTCGGCCAGAAAGAATACGACTTCTGGACCGACGAAAAGCGTGTCGGCACGCCTGCCGAAAATGGTCATAAGGCGGTGCTTGCCAATGTGAAGCCATTGGCGGAAAAGGCGACCTTCATCGGTGATGGTGCTGATGTCGTGCCTGGCATCAGTGCGATTGCCGCCTTCGGTCACTCTCCGGGTCACATGATCTTCAATGTCGAGTCCAGCAGCAAGCGGCTGATCCTGACCGCCGATACCGCAAACCACTTCGTGCTGTCGCTGCAGCGTCCAGAGTGGGAGGTACGCTTCGATATGGACAAGTCGGCGGCTGCCGCGACGCGCAAGAAGGTTTTCGACATGGTCGCGACAGACCGCGTCGCCTTCCTCGGCTACCACATGCCGTTCCCATCTGTCGGTTACGCGGAAAAACTCGATACTGGATACAGGTTTGTGCCGAAGTCCTACCAGTTCGATATCTGACCCGTAATCGATGATCCAAAGCAGTTCGAGCCGCGGCGACACCATCGCGGCTCGTCGCTCTATGGTGCATTGCACAGCATTCCGGGTTTTTTCTATTCCCTTCCCGTCATAACCGTGTTACCAGCCCTCGCCAACTTCCAAGCAATCCTTTGCAGGACCGCCGGGGTGAACATTCGTTCCGGATCGGCCATGCATTTCATAATGAAGGAATTTGGCCATGGCACGCATCATTGAAACTCCCACTGGTCTCGACGCGCTGACGTTCGACGACGTGCTCCTCCAGCCGGGGCATTCTGAAGTCATGCCCGGCCAGACGAACATCGCGACACGTATCGCGCATGATATCGAGCTCAACCTTCCCATTCTCTCTTCGGCAATGGACACCGTGACCGAAAGCCGTCTGGCAATTGCCATGGCGCAGGCCGGCGGCATCGGCGTCATTCACCGCAACCTGACGCCGGTCGAGCAGGCCGAAGAGGTTCGCCAGGTCAAGAAGTTCGAAAGCGGCATGGTCGTCAACCCGGTCACGATTGGCCCGGATGCAACACTGGCCGAAGCCCAGTCACTGATGAAGGCGCACGGCATTTCCGGTATTCCGGTCGTCGAAAACGGTGGCAGCGGCGGGCACAAGGTTGGCCGTCTCGTCGGCATTCTGACCAACCGCGACGTGCGTTTTGCCTCCGATCCGGGCCAGAAAATCTATGAGCTGATGACGCGCGAAAACCTCGTCACTGTCAAGGAAAGCAGCGTCGATCAGCAGGAAGCCCGCCATCTTCTGCATAAGCACCGCATCGAGAAGCTGCTGGTCGTTGATGGCAAGGGCAACTGTGTCGGCCTCATCACCGTCAAGGACATTGAGAAGTCGCAGCTGAACCCGAACGCCACGAAGGATGCGCAGGGCCGCTTGCGTGCCGCTGCCGCGATCAGCGTGGGCGACGATGCCATCGAGCGCGCCGAGCGTCTGATTGCGGTGGGTGTTGACGTTCTGGTCGTCGACACTGCACACGGTCATTCGCAGCGTGTTCTCGATGCGGTAAGCCACGTCAAGAAGATGTCGAATTCGGTTCGCGTCGTTGCCGGTAACGTCGCGACGTCGACGGGCACCAAGGCACTGATCGACGCCGGTGCGGATGCCGTCAAGGTCGGTATCGGCCCGGGCTCGATCTGCACCACGCGCATCGTCGCCGGTGTCGGCGTTCCGCAGCTTGCCGCCATCATGTCCGCTGTCGAAGCGGCGCAGGCGGCAGATATCCCCGTCATTGCCGATGGCGGCATCAAGTTCTCCGGCGACCTTGCCAAGGCAATCGCTGCTGGCGCATCCGCCGTAATGATCGGCTCGCTGCTGGCCGGTACGGATGAAAGCCCAGGCGAAGTGTTCCTCTATCAGGGCCGCTCCTTCAAGGCCTATCGTGGCATGGGCTCGGTTGGCGCCATGGCCCGCGGCTCGGCAGACCGTTACTTCCAGGCCGAAGTGCGCGATACGCTGAAGCTCGTCCCGGAAGGCATCGAAGGCCAGGTTCCTTACAAGGGCCCGGTCTCCGGCGTGTTGCATCAGCTTGCCGGCGGTCTGAAGGCGGCCATGGGTTACGTCGGCGGTGGAACGATCAAGGACTTCCAGGAACGCGCGACGTTCGTGCGCATCTCAGGTGCAGGCCTGCGTGAAAGCCACGCCCACGACGTGACGATTACCCGCGAGAGCCCGAACTATCCCGGCGCTGTTTGATATTCCGTTTCCTGCGAATAGACGATAAAGATGATCTCACGCTCTCCGAACCCGGTTCGGGGAGCGTCTTTTTGTAAGAAGGAGAAACGCCGCATGTCCACGACGAGCGCAATGTTCTGGCCAATGATTGCCCATGCCTTTCTCGTCTTCTGGCTTTATGGTCTGCTGGCGTATCGCCGAAAGAAATTCACCTTCCTCGACGGTGACGCCGTGCGCCGCTTCCGCGATGCTGGCGAAGAAGCGCCCGAGAGCAAGCTGGTCAACAAGAACATCGCTAACCAGTTCGAACTGCCGATGCTCTTCCACGCGGCATGTCTGCTGCTCTACATCACCGATGCGGACAATATCGTCACCGTCGTGCTCGGCTGGATTTTCGTTCTGTCGCGGGTCTTCCATTCCTACATTCACGTCACCAGCAACCGTCTGCGCTACCGCGGCCCGGCCTTCATTACCGGCTTTGTCGCTCTCGTCTTGATGTGGGGCTGGCTCTTCATCTGGCTCGCGCTGGAATAGGACGCACGGCGCTCTAGCGGATGCACTGCCGGATGGCATCCGCAAGGGCGGCGATGTCGCCTTTACGGCCGCTGGCCATGCGCCAGACGAGACCGATCTCTCGTGCAGGGGCCGGATCGGCAAAAGGAACGATGCGAAGATTATTGCGCATCGTCTCGGTCGGAATGGCAATCTCCGGGATTAGCGTCATTCCCATGTCATGGGACACCATCTGCAGCAGCGTCGCCATCGAGGTTGCGCCGTAATTGACAAGGCTGCGCTTGCCCGCCGCATCGCAGACCGCCAGGGCCTGATCGCGAAGGCAGTGGCCTTCCTCAAGAAGGAGCAGCCGGTCCATGTCAACCTGGCCTTCATTGACGGGAGAGACGAGCACCTTGTCGTCGCTCTTTGCGGTCGCCATGAAGAAGCGATCGGTGAAAAGGTGGCAGGTCTCCAACCCTTCGCCGACCACTGGGATGGCAGCAATTACCGCATCCAGCTTGCGTGCCGCGAGATCCGAGAGAAGACGGTCGGTGACGGTTTCCTTCAGCTCGATCTCGACCAGAGCGTGATGGGCGCGCAGGTGCGGCACGAGCTTGGGAACGAGATAGGGCGCGATGGTTGGAATGATCCCGATCCGCACCAGCCCTTCCAGCGCGCCTGAGGTCTTGCGCGCGGCGTCTTCCAGCCGTTCCACCTCCAGAAGAATGGTCCGCACATGCTGCAGCACCTCCTCGCCCTTCGGCGTGATGGTGATGTCACCGCGGCCGCGTTCCACCAGCTTGACGCCGAGATGCTCTTCCATGTCCATGATTTGTACGGAAAGTGCCGGCTGACTAATATGCGCCTCCGCCGCAGCCTTGCCGAAGTGCAGGGTGCGCGCCAAGGCGTCGAAATATCGCATCTGTCGAAGTGTGAGCATGATAGGTTTTTCCTATCACCCTGCGCTTCTTACGGAAAGATCAAACTATTGAACGAGGACGGGCAGAGCGAAATTACCAGCCCGGCGCGATATAGTTGGCTTTGAGCTTCTGCATGCCAGGCAGCATCTTCACCCGCGAGTCCATATCCTCCGGGACAGGACCCAGTGTGATGTTGTCGAGGCAGGCGGTAATATGATCGGTGATGGCATTGACCAGCGAGGGCGACAGGCCCGGACGCTTCATCAAGCCGATCTGTACCGGCGGCAGAGGCGGAAAGCCATCGGCAGAGGTCAGAACCCGCATGCCGGTCCGAAGCGTCGATTCCGGGAGAACCGACACGGCCATTCCGGCAAGAACTGCAGCAGCGATCACGGTCGAAGACCAGCTGGTGAAAAGGACCTGATAGTCGCGTCCGTCGGCATCGAGAGCCGAGCAGGCAAGCTGCCGCCAGTGGCAGTCGCGTCGCCCGACGGCAAGCGGCACGGGCGCATCGTCACGCAGTGGATGGTTTGCCGAGGTGACCCAGCAGAGTGGCTCGGTGCGGACGATATCCGACACGCGCGTCCGTGGGTTGTGCGTCACGAGCGCGATATCGAGTTCGCCGCGTGCCATCTTTTCGGCAAGGCTGATCGACGGCTCGCAGACGATATAGAGCTCGACATTGGGATGGGTCTTGGCAAAGCGCCCGATGATCTCTGGCATATAGCGGTCGGCATAATCGTCCGGCGTGCCGATGCGAAGCGTGCCTTCCAGCCGGTTGTCGTCGAAGGCTGCGACCGCCTCGTTGTTGAGGCGAATGATCCGGCGGGCATAATGCATCAGCTTCTCGCCTTCAGCGGTCAGCCTGTTTCCGCGTCCGTCCTTGGCGAAAAGCTGCTTGCCGAGCCGCTCTTCCAGCCTGCGCATCTGCATGGAGACCGCCGACTGCGTCTTGAACACCCGGTCGGCCGCCTTGGTAAAGCTGCCCGTATCGACGATGGCGATGAAGGTGTGAAGCTGATCGATATCGAGCGGAGCGGACATGATAGATCATCCATAAGAGCAATTGATATCTGACATTAGAAACATTCGTTGGACTGATCAATAGTCTTGCGACATTTTGACGCTCAAGACATCCGATCAACCCGCCGACGCTTACCCGCTGCGGCCTCAACCTCACCACTCTTCGTGCGAAAGCGCGAAGCGATATCTTCACGTGCCTCAAAGGAAGGACAGTGTCATGCGCACGGCAGAACGGAAAATGGAATTGCAGATTATAGCCCCCGCCATCTCGCTAGAGACGCGCTGGACCATGGCTATCAATCGTGTGGCGAAACTCGCGCGTTCCATCATGAACCGTCTGGCCGTTAACAAGCTGACGGAGATGACCGATCAACAGCTGGCCGATATCGGACTGGTGCGCAGCGATGTGACGAAAGCGCTTGAGATCGGCCTGCTGGACGATCCAACCCTGCAATTGGCGCGCGCCGCCAAGATGCGCGCGAGCTCCCGCTTCACGCGCATTCGCCGCCGCTGATTTCCAAACGCCGGGTTTAGACCCAGCGTCAAGTTTCCCCGCAGGGTGATTGCCAATAGCCCTGCCTTTGCCCGGTGTCAGGCTCAAGCCGCACCGGGCTTTTTTGCGTTCAGACCGTAAAGCCGGGGCTGCTGCCTCTGGCCGCCAGGGGCAGCGCTATCAATACTGATACTCTTCAAAGACGGGCAGAACCGACTGCTGCCAGCGGCCATGATAGAGCGCCAGAAGATCGTCAGCGAGCGTCGACTTCTTGGCAAGAACCTCTTCCAAGGGCGAGAGGAATACGCTCTCATCCTGTCCTTCACGGTTCAGACGCGTCCGGTTTTGCAGGCCCTTGCGCGAAATCGCCACCACATCGCGCGCAACGTCCAGGAGATCACGCCCGGCAATCATCGCCTTGAGACCTTCCATCGGCACGGCATTGCGAAGTCCGATCACATCGTCCACCTGCCAGTCTGCGGTGAACTGGTCGGCTGCGGCCAGCGCCTCGTCGTCATAGAGGAGACCGACCCAGAAGGCCGGCAGCGCACAGATGCGCCGCCATGGGCCGCCGTCGGCACCGCGCATTTCCAGAAAACGCTTGAGGCGCACATCGGGGAAAAGCGTTGACAGGTGGTTGGTCCAGTCACCGAGATTGGGTTCCCATTCGGCGATCTCGCCCTTCAAGGCGCCGGCCATGAACTGGCGGAAGGTAATGTTGGTACAGTCGCGATACTTGCCGTCGCGCACGATGAAATACATCGGCACGTCGAGCGCCCACTCGACATAATCCTTGAAGCCGAAATCCGGCTTGAACGTGAAGGGAAGAACGCCGGAGCGCTGATTGTCGGTATCGCGCCAGATATCGCCGCGCCAGGAGAGAAGCCCGTTCGGCTTGCCTTCGGTAAAGGGTGAGGACGCAAAAAGAGCGGTCGCAAGCGGCTGCAGTTTCATGGAAACGCGCATCTTGCGTCGCATGTCTTCTTCGGAAGAAAAGTCCAGATTAACCTGAATGGTGCAGGTCCGGTACATCATGTCCAGGCCCTTGGTGCCGACCTTGGGCATGTAGTTGCTCATGATCGCATAGCGCGACTTCGGCATTCGCGGCGTTTCTTCAAGCGTCCAGAGCGGGCTTCCGCCAATGCCGAGAAAACGAATGCCCATCGGCTCAGCAATGTCGCGCAGCGTCGCCAGATGCTGGTTGGATTCCCGGCAGGTTTCATGCAGGTTTTCCAAAGGGGCGCCGGAAAGCTCGAACTGGCCGCCGGGCTCGATGGAAATCGCGCCCATACCGCTCGGCTCGCTAAGGCCGATGATATTGTCGCCGTCCATGATCGGCTCCCAGCCGAGCTTTTCCTGCATGCCCTTCAGCAGCGCCGAAATGCTGGCATCACCGAAATAGGGAACCGGCTTATTGCCCTCACGGAAGAAGGCGAATTTCTCGTGCTCCGTGCCGATCCTGAACTTGTCTTTAGGCTTGCAGCCTCCGGCCAGATAATCTGTCAGTTCCTGCACGGAGGAAATTGGCGTCTGGTCGGTCGTGTCGCGGGCCATGAAATTACCTTGTTGTCTTTGCTGCCTGCGCAGCGATATTGCCATCGCTGATAGGGTGCCGTGCCTGCGCAAGCAAATGAATTTCTTTTAAGCATGAACTCATGCTGCGAATTTGCGCGAGCGCGACATCAACCGCTCAATTATTTCCAGTCGCCGATACTTGCCTGAATGACCGCAAGTGCTGCGACCGCTGCCGTATCGGCCCGCAAGATGCGCGGTCCCAAGGGGATTGGCGTCACAAAGGCCTTGCTGCGCAGCAACTGTCGTTCCTCCTCCGAAAAGCCGCCCTCTGGTCCGACGAGAAGCGCCAGTTGCTTTTCCTTGATCTCGCGAAGGGCAGGCAAGGGATTTTGCCCGGCATCGCCTTCGTCGCAGTAGATGATCCGGCGTGAAGGCGACCAGTCTTCCATCAGATCCTTCAGCCGCACGGGTTCCTCGACATGCGGAACGGCGAGAATACCGCATTGTTCCGCAGCCTCGATGACATTGGCCCGTAGTTTGTCGAGATTGGTGATCTTGCCCTGAATATGCTGGGTCAGAACAGGGCGAAGAACGCCGGCGCCCATTTCCACCGCCTTCTGCACCAGATAATCCAGGCGCCCGGTCTTCAGTGGCGCGAATATATAGTGCAGGTCCGGCTTTTCCGGTTGGGGCCGCGTCTCCTCCAGCGGAACAAGCATGATCTTCTTGCGCGTTGGGAAAGAGAGCTTCGCCTTCCATTCGCCGTCGCGCCCGTTGAAGAGCAGGATTTCCGCGCCGTCGCCCATGCGCAGCACATTGGCCAGATAGTTGAACTGGTCGCTATCGGCCTCGATACTCTCTCCCGCCCGCAAGGACTGGCTGACGTAAAGCCGCTGCATTCTGAAATTGGCACGCATGTCAGTACTTCGATACGTTGATGATCTGTCCGCTCATATAAACAGAAGATGGATAATTGCGTAGAGCGCGGCGGCAAGTGCAGCACTTGCCGGAAGCGTGATGATCCAGGCCGCGATGATCGTCATAAAGTGCGACCGGCGCACGAGATAGCGCCGCCGCGTCTCAGAAGCATTTTCGTCCGGCTCGTCAGTTGAAGGATCGACCGGCGCAAGGCTCTTACGCAGAGCCTCCTGCTGCTTTCGGCCCTGTGCCGTATACCATTCGCGGAAGAAGCCGACACCGAAGACGGCGCCGATCGCGGTGTGGGTGGTGCTGACCGGCATGCCGAAATGCGAGGCGGTGAGGACGGTGAGCGCCGTTGAGGTGGAAACGCAAAAGCCACGCATCGGGTTGAGCTTGGTGATCTGTTCGCCGACGAGCCGGATCAGGCGCGGCCCGAACAGCAGGATGCCGCAAGACAGGCCAAATGCGCCGATCAGCATCACCCATTGCGGCGCCGGCGCGAACACATCGTTGAGGTTGCCATAATCGGCCCTGACGATGGCAACGACGGGGCCGATCGCATTGGACACGTCATTGGCGCCGTGGCCGAAAGACATGAGTGCTGCTGCAAAAATCAGGGGCCACTGGAACAGCGTGCGAAGCGACTGGTTGCGATTTTCCAGACCCTCGGACTGATTGCGGATCAGCGGGATACAGAGGCGCCAGCCGATGAGACCGACGGCCAGGCCGGTTGCCAGGGAAACGCCGCTCGGCACATCGATCACCCGATGCAAGCCAAAACGCATGAGATAGGCGGTCATGACACCGGCCATCACGCCAAGCAGCACTGGCACCCACTTGCGGGCGGCGTCGATTTTGTCGTCGCGGTCGATGATGACTTGGTTGATGAAGGCGAGCAGGGCGACCGCGAAGAAGGCGCTGATGAACGGCGTTAGTACCCATGTCAGCGCAATGCCAATGAGTGACGCCCAGTCCACCGCACCGACGCCGAAGGCGGCCGTGCCTGCCCCTGCCACCGCACCGACGATGCTGTGCGTGGTGGAAATCGGCGCCTTGAGCAGATTGGAAAGATTGACCAGAAGAGCCGCCGCCAGAATGGCGCCGAGCATGGCCCAGGCAAAGACATGAGGATCAGGCACCGTCCTGACGTCAACGATGCCGCTTGCAATCGTCTCGACAACATTACCGCCGGTAATGAGAGCGCCGAACACCTCGCAGATCGCGGCGATGATGAGTGCTGCCGTCAGCGGCAGGGCCTTCGAGCCTACAGCCGGCCCGACATTATTGGCGACGTCCTTGGCACCGATATTCATCGCCATATAGGCGCCGATGATGGCCGCGGCGAGCGTGATAACTGCGCCCGGCGTCCCGCCGGCGTAGGAACTGGCGACCAGAGCCGTTACCACGAGGAACAGGAGTGCAGCACCCGGCGCCACGAACCGCTGGCCGAGATGGTTCACTGCTTCCTCGACGCGGGTCATCTTGTCGAGATCCTTGTCGAGTGTCGGCTTTTTACGGTTTTCGGGAAATTGCGTCATGGAAACGCTTTATAGCGACATTGAAAGCGCTTGGCTGGCGTATTCGCGACACGAAGTCGTCATTAGAGCGTTTCCATTAAACAAGGGAATGATCTAAGAATTGGCGGCCTTTTGCGGCACTGGTGGTGCGGTCCTCGCCATATGCTTGCCGAAAGCGACGAAAAGCTGCTTCAACTCGATTTCGTTGACGCGCTTTTCCGCTTCCTCGGGCGAAACCCATTCCAGCTTACGGCTTTCCCGTTCGGGAAAATTCTTGATGAGGTCTGCGACCTCCAGAAGGTGAACCTGCACCAGGCAGGTAACCTTCACCCCGTTCTTCAGCTTTTTCTCATAGTGGAAGAAGCCGAAGGGCTCCTTCTGCACGGTTCCCCGCACACCCGCCTCTTCGAAAGCCTCGCGTTCTGCGACCGCATACGCCTTCTTGCCTTCCATTGGCCACCCCTTCGGGATGACCCACCGTCCGGTGTCCCGGCTGGTAAGCAGCAATACCTCAACATCGCCGTGCTTCTTGTTACGGCGGTGGCATATGGCACCATATTGCTGTCGAGGGGGACGGCGCAGCATCAGGCCGACGTCTTGGGCCAGACGGCTCAGAAGGTTCAACGCGGGGTATTCCTTTCAGGGTAGAAGTGTGCAAAGGCCCGAACCACGAAGCGTTCGGCGAATTTCATTGTCTGCTTATGAAGAGAGTGGGTCAATGCAGATGTCCCACTCTTGCACCAATATTTCTGGGCTATTTTTGGGTCTCGGAAGAAGAAATCCAGTGCTTCAGCCCCGTTGTAACGCCGTCTGCTTCTTCTTTGAGCGTGATGATCATATTATGTTTACCGGCGGCAAAAGATTTCAGCTCTTCAAGCGCATTGGCGACGACCACGCCCCGCACGCCTGGCAGTTCGAACATGGCCCGATCGTTGCCGGTATCGCCCGCTACCACGGTTTCATCGAGCCCGATGCCAAGGTGATCGCAGAGCCAGCGAATCGCCGCTCCCTTGTCCGCGGCGCGGGGAAGGACATCGAGATCCCGTGCGCTGGAATAGACGATCCGCGCGGCAACACCATTGTCGTTGAGCCGCCGCTCGATGTCTGCCAGCATGTCGTCATCGGCATCGTGCAGATACCAGCTGGATTTCAGCCCATGCTGGTATCGGTCGGGCTGTAGACTGATGCCCGGAACATCTTTCATCACCGACGCGATCTTGTCGGCGTCAAACGCCGCGCCAAGCTGCGAGGTATAGGCTTGCGAAAGCCTCGGCTCGTCCTGGCGTGACAACATGGTGCCCACCCCGCCGATGATATAATCCGGGCGAGGCAGAGGCACAGAGTCCAGGAGTTCGAGCTGATCGTCGATCAGTCGCCCGCTGTTGAAGACCAAGAGCGGGCGTGTCTCTTTCGGTAGCGCGTGCCAGAAATCGCGAAAGCGCGCCGTCGCCTCATGATTGCCGACGACGGTGCCATCCAAGTCAGTGGAAAAGAGGCGAACGGGTTTCAATCGCCGTCATTCCATGGTTCGGCCCAATCGGATTCCTCCAGAACGGGCATCATCGTGCGGCCTTCGACCACAGACAGAAGCTGCTGCGCGATACCCGTCCAGGTAAACAGGCTGCGGGCCTTGTGGGCTCCCATACGCGACAGGCGGCCGTAGAGACGCTCGTGCTTGAACGGCTTCATCATGGTGATGCCAAGATCTTCCTTGTCGAAAGGATCGGCAAACAACGCATGGCGCCCATAGCTAACGGCTCGGAAGAGGCCGCCATGGATGGTCACCACGGTCGGCGTGCCGCTTGCCATCGCCTCGATCGCCGTCATGCCGAAGGGCTCGTAACGGCTGGACAGGACAAAGAGATCGGCAGCGCGGTAGATATCCGGCAAATCCTCATCCGAGACATAACCGGAGAAGACCACCTTGTCTTCCAGACCCAACTCGCTCACCCGCTCTTTCAGCTGGTTGAGGATCGTTGTCTCCTGCTGGTCCATATTCTCGCCGCCGACGGCAAGATGCAGACGTGCTTCGGGCTCGCGCTCGGCCAGCACGGAGAAGCCATCGATCAGAAGATCATAGCCCTTATTGGTGGCCAAACGACCAAGCGCCAGAACGGTCTTGCCTTCGAAGCCGAAACGCTGACGCAGCATCTGCCGCGAGGCTTCCGACACGGGGAAAAAGCGATTGTCGTCATATCCCGGCGGGATCATATGGACCTGCTTGCGCTTCAGTCCATAATCTTCGAGCAGCACATCGAGCTGCACCGGCGTCGTCGCAATCACCATGTCGCAGCTGCGATAGATGATCAGTTCGTGCTGGATGCGTTCCTTGAAATTGAACTCCAGTTCGAACGTGTCGGCCTTTTCCGGATAGTCGGTTTCCATCTGGCGTTTTTTCCAGATACCCAGCGAATGGGGCGTATGAAGGTGGGGAATCTTCAGCGCTTCGGAAAGCCGCTGTCCCGCGACACCGGCGTCCCAGTAGTGGCTGTTGATGAAGGAATAGGAGAGGTCGTTTTTTTTGATGAAGCGCAGCGCGTTCTCGCACCATTCCAGCAGATGGCGGTGGAGATATTCCTTCGGAATAAACTCTTTCCCGCCGCAGGGAATGCGAACGACGCGGACGCGATCGTCCACCTCATCGATTTCCGGTTGGTTCTCAAAGCGGCGGGTGTAAAGATCGACGGTATAGCCGAGCTGGCCGAGTTTCTTTGCAAGTTCGAGGACATAGACAACCTGTCCTCCGGTGTCGGCTGCGCCAAGCGGCGGGTGTGCGGCTACATAGCCATGCGTCGATATGAGTGCTATCCGTGGATAGCGTTCAGTTTCGCTCGTGGTAGTCATCGCGTCCCATCTTGGTAGAAATTTCCAATAACCCGTCAAGAACGTCTTGAAGTTGATAAAGTTCCCGGAAAAATTGCCGAACCAGGATTATTCGTTCTTTGGAAGCAGAAAGAAGGCGCCTCTGAACACGTCGTATTTTAGCAGTTGCCCTGCGTCAACTCGGCACCTGCCAATGCATCTTTTCATTTGATAAATCAGGTTGATCGAGACGGAGAATGCCGAATGGCCAGGGGACGATTTGCATTTGCCAGCGCACCGGAAAGGGCGCTGGCGCTTGGGGAAATTCATGCCAGACCGACCGTGCTGCTCGGTCCGTCACGCATCATCGTCCAACTGGCCTTCATGATGGATGGCGGTGCGTCGGTCCATCATTCGGCGATCGCGGAAATGTCGCGCAGCCGCGGCGTTGCGCCGCCGGAGCGTGACGCTCGCCACCACGCCATGCCCTGCGGTCTGGGAACCCTTCGATGGGAGCGGCACACCGAATTCTCCACATGGTTCTGGGATGGCCCGGCACCGGACAAGATCGGCGGGGATATCATCGGCGATCCCTTCGGTGACGGGTTCTCGCCGCCGGGCTCGCTGATTTCCGCGGTGAGATTGGAAATCCGCTCCGAGGGTCCGGAGACTGTCGACGCCGAGAGCCATTTCGATCCGATCAGCATCTGTCACTCGACCGTCCGCGAAGGGCAGGCCTCCATTCTGACCGACTTCCGCCAGGATCGCGACGGGCTGACGCAATTTCTTCTGCTCGACCGCGGGCTGACCGATTCCGCGCGTGGCGGTATCGTGCAGCGCCTACTCGACATCGAAACCTATCGCACCCTTGCCATGCTCGGCCTGCCATTGGCGCAGACGCTCTCGCCGGAAATCCGCCGGATCGAGGACGGTTTAACCGCAATCACCCAGCGGATGAAGAATGGAGCGAGGGAGGAAGCCGATGCGCTTCTTGCCGAAATGACCCGCCTTGCCGCGGAACTGGAAGCCAACGCGGCGCTCAGCCTCTACCGTTTCGGCGCCAGCCGCGCCTATGACGTTATTGTTCGCGAGCGCATTCGCACACTGGCCGAAACGCCGATCCATGGGCATGAGACCATGGCGACATTTCTGGAGCGGCGCCTGGCGCCCGCCATGCGCACATGCCAGTCGGTGGAGGAGCGTCAGGCGAACCTGTCGCGCAAGCTCTATCGCGCCACAGCGCTTGTGCGCAGCTGGATCGATGTCGAACTGGAACGCCAGAACACGGTGCTTCTAAATAACATGAACAAGCGCGCCGCGATGCAACTGCGCTTGCAGCAGACAGTCGAAGGCCTCTCGGTCGCGGCCATTTCCTATTATGTTGTGGGGCTGATCGGGTACCTGATAAAGGCTGTGACCCATGATCTCCTGCCGGTCGATCCGGCGGTGGTCACGGGTGCCTCCGTTCCGGTCGCCGTCCTCGGTGTCTGGTGGGTCGTGCGCAATATCCGCAAGCGCCATGCCGACGGGGCGCATTGACCTCTACAGCGCGTCCTTGTCCCAATAGGGCAGAGGGCCGTACAGTCCCGCCAGGTAATCAATGAACAGTCGAACCTTGGCGGGCAGGAACCGGCGGCTGGAATAGACCGCCGAAAGCGCGACGTTCCTTGATCCTTCATAGGCAGGCAAAACCTGAACCAGCGCGCCGGATTTCAGCTCGGGCCCGATATCCCATGTCGAGCGCAGCGCGATGCCGAGACCCGAGATCACCGCCTCGCGGATGACTTCCGACGAGTTGGTTACCAGCAGGCCCTCAGGCCGAAGGTTGAAAGCCCCCTCCGGTCCCTCGAGCCGCCAGAGATCGTTGTTATGTGCGGGCAGGCAGCGGTGATTTTTCAGGTCCTCGATCGTTTGCGGCAGCCCATGTTCCTCGACATAGGTACGGGAGGCGCAAAGCACGCGACGCACCGGCGCCAGCCGTCGCGCAACAAGGCTCGAGTCCGACAGGTCGGCGATGCGGATAGCGAGATCATAGCCTCCCGCAACAATGTCGATAAAGTCGTCGCTGAGCGTCAGATTGATGGAAAGCGACGGGTGCTGGTCCATGAAACCTTTGAGATGCGGTGCGACATGCATGCGTCCGAAAGAGGTGGAGGCCGAGACCTTCAATGTGCCGGTCAACATATTGGATCGGCCGGAAACGAAGTCTTCCGCTTCTTCCAGCCCTTCCAGCACGGCGAGAATTCTCTGGTGAAATCCCTGGCCGGCTTCGGTCAGGGAGATTTGCCTTGTCGTGCGCTGAAAAAGCCGCGCTCCAAGCTTCTCCTCCAGCCGCTTGATCCGCTTGGAGATGACGGCTGGAGAATAGCCCAATACCTTCGCAGCAACCGACATGCTGCCGGAGGCGGCGACGCTGGCAAAGACTTCAAGATCGCCGAGATTCGTCATCGGTCCACACCATTCTTTCCGGATTGGAAACAATCTCTAGCATTTGTGAGGCTTGCAACCAAGGCGCAAACGCCGCATAGGATTGTGTAGATGAGGGAGCATCTGCAGACCATGTCGCAATCCATTCAATTTTTGCAGCCGCGCGCCGCGGTGCTTTCCGCTCGGGACAGGATCGTCTCCGACCTTGCAGACCTGCTTGCGCCAGAGTGTCTTGTAAATGAGCCGCGAGAGCTCATGCCCTTTGAAACCGACGCCTTCGTTTCCTATCGCCGCATGCCGCTGGCTGTCGCGTTGCCGAAGACGACGGCCCAGGTTGCGGCGGTCCTGAAATACTGTCATCGCTATGGCATCCCCGTGGTGCCGAGAGGGGCCGGCACGTCGCTGTCCGGCGGCGCGATCCCGCAGGAAGATGCCGTGGTGATCGGCCTTTCGAAGATGTCGACCATTCTTGAACTGGACTTCTTCAACCGCACCGCAACCGTGCAGGCGGGTGTCACCAATCTCTCGATTTCCGACGCAGCAGGTCCTCAAGGCTTCTTCTATGCGCCCGATCCGAGTTCGCAGCTTGCGTGCACCATTGGTGGCAATATCGGCATGAATTCGGGCGGCGCGCACTGTCTGAAGTACGGTGTCACCACCAACAATCTTCTCGGAGTGAAGATGGTGCTGGTGGATGGCACGGTACTGGAGCTTGGTGGCAAACACCTGGATGCGACAGGCTACGATCTTCTCGGCCTCGTCTGCGGCTCGGAGGGCCAACTCGGCATCGTCACGGAAGCGACGGTGCGGCTGATCGCCAAGCCCGAAGGCGCCCGCCCGGTGCTCTTTGGTTTCGAAAGTTCGGAGGAAGCGGGCTCCTGTGTGGCCGACATTATCGGCTCCGGCATCATTCCCGTTGCCATCGAATTCATGGACAAGCCGGCGATCGAGATTTGCGAGGCGTTTGCCAAGGCGGGTTACCCGCTCGATGTCGCTGCACTGCTGATCGTCGAGGTCGAAGGCTCGGAAGACGAAATGGATGCCATGCTGGCGGACATCGTCGCGATCGCCCGCAAACATGCGGTGAAGACGGTGCGCGAGTGCCAGTCGGCGATGGAAGCGGCTGCGATCTGGAAAGGTCGGAAATCCGCCTTCGGTGCCACGGGTCGGATCGCCGATTACATCTGCATGGATGGCACGGTGCCACTCAGTCAGCTTTCTTATGTGCTGAAGAAAACCAGCGAGATCACCGACGCACTTGGGCTTCGTGTCGCCAACGTCTTCCATGCGGGCGACGGCAACATGCATCCTCTGATCCTCTTCAATGCCAATGATCCGGACGATGCAGCTCGCGCCGAAGAGGCGGGCAACCAGATATTGAAACTCTGCGTCGATGCGGGCGGCTGCCTGACCGGCGAGCATGGTGTGGGAATCGAAAAGCGCGACCTGATGCGTCATCAGTATTCCGATGCCGATCTGGCGCAGCAAATGGCGGTCCGCGCGGCTTTCGATGAGGGCTGGATCATGAACCCGTCCAAGGTCTTTCCGCTGGAGGGCAGAGGTTGATGGACGACACATACCCCGTCCTCACGCCGCAATCGGAAACGGAGGCGGCAGACCTCATTCGTGACCGTGCAGAAGCGGGTCGCCCGCTCGCCATCATCGGCAGCAACACGCGCTCCGGCTTCGGCAATTCCGTTGAGGCCGATGCGACACTCTCTTCGCGAGGTTTGAGCGGCATCGTTTCTTACAATCCTGCCGAGATGGTGATGACGGTCCAGGCCGGAACGCCAGTGGACGAGGTGAAAGCCGCCTTGTCCGACGCCCGGCAGATGATGGCCTTCGAGCCGATGGATCACCGCGCGATCATGGGAACGGTGGGAGAGCCCACAATCGGTGGCGTCTTTGCCGCCAACGTTTCCGGTCCGCGCCGTTTCGTGGCCGGTGCTGCGCGCGACAGCCTGCTCGGCATCCGCTTCATCAACGGCCGGGGCGAGGCGATCAAGGCCGGCGGGCGGGTGATGAAGAACGTGACCGGGCTCGATCTCGTCAAGCTTCTGGCGGGCTCCTACGGCACGCTGGGGTTCTTGACGGAAGTCACCTTCCGCGTGCTGCCGGTTCCGCCTGCTGAAGCAACGATGGTCATCTCAGGCTTGGAGGATGAAGCAGCGACCAACGCCATGGCGGCGGCGATGGCAACCAGCCTCGAAGTCTCAGGCGCGGTCCATCTGCCGGAAAGTGTGAAGTCGCGCTTTCTGAATGAATCACTGCCGGAAGGAGCGGCCACCGTGTTGCGCCTGGAAGGTCTTGCGGCCTCGGTCGGAGCCCGGTTGCATAAGCTGAAGACGCTTCTCGCTGCCTTCGGTCCGGTGGTCTCTCTTGAGCGTGACGAGAGCCGTTCACTCTGGCGGGAGATCCGCGACGTCGCGCCCTATGCGGGAAACCCCTCCAAACCGCTTTGGCGCGTGTCCATTGCGCCATCACAAGGCCACAAGCTTGTTGCGGCGTTGCGGCTGGAAGCTGGTATCGATGCCTTTTACGATTGGCAGGGTGGCCTTGTCTGGATGCAGATGGAAGCCGATCCAGAAGCGCCATTGCTCAGAGGCTACATCCGTTCGCTCGAAGGCGGCCACGCCACACTTCTGCGCGCGAGTGACGATGTGCGCCGAACAATTCCGGCTTTCGAACCGCTGAATGCCGTCGAAGTCGCGCTGTCATCGCGCATCAAGCAAAAGCTCGATCCGGCAGGGATCTTCAATCCGGGCAGAATGGGGATCTGACCATGCAAACCTCCTTCACGCCCGAGCAGTTGGCCGACCCGCAGGTTGCCGAATCCGAAAAGATCCTGCGCAAATGCGTCCATTGCGGTTTCTGCACCGCCACCTGTCCCACCTATGTAACGCTCGGCAATGAGCTCGATAGTCCGCGTGGCCGCATCTATCTCATCAAGGATATGCTGGAAAACGACCGTCCCGCCGACCGCGAGGTGGTGACCCATATCGATCGCTGTCTCTCCTGTCTGGCCTGCACCACGACCTGTCCCTCGGGCGTGGATTACATGCACCTGGTGGCTCACGCGCGCATCCATATCGAGAAGACCTATCACCGTCCGTTGATGGACCGGCTTATCCGCAGCCTTCTCGCCGCCGTCCTGCCGTATCCCGGCAGGTTCAGGCTCGCATTGAAGCTCGCAAAAATCGGCCAACCACTCGCCCCGCTGTTGCGCAAGGTCTCTGCTTTAAAACCGCTTGCGGCCATGCTCGATCTCGCACCGAACGCCGCTCCACCGCAGGCAGACCGACCTGCGGTTCACGTATCTGTTGCAGAAAAGCGAGGCCGCGTTGCGATCCTCACCGGCTGTGCGCAGCCGGTTCTCGATCCCGCCATCAACGAGGCGACCGTCCGGCTTCTGACCCGTCTCGGTATCGAGGTTGTCGCGCCAAAGGGTGAGGGCTGTTGTGGGGCGCTGGTCCATCACATGGGCCGGGAGGAACAGGCACTCGCCTTTGCCCGCCGCAACGTCGATGTCTGGATGCGCGAGGTGGAAGACGGCGGGCTGGATGCCATCATCATCACCGCCTCCGGCTGCGGAACGACGATCAAGGATTACGGCCACATGCTGCGGCTCGATCCGGCCTATGCGGAAAAAGCAGCACGAATCTCGGCACTGGCGAAAGACATCACCGAATACCTCGCCACGCTGGAGCTGCCCGCTCTGGAGCGCAATGGGCTGTCGGTCGCCTATCACTCTGCCTGTTCCATGCAGCACGGCCAGAAGATCACCATGGCGCCGAAACTTCTGTTGAAGACGGCGGGCTTTGTGGTGCGCGATCCGGCGGAAGGCCATCTCTGTTGCGGCTCGGCCGGGACCTATAACATCCTGCAGCCGGAGATTTCCGGCCAGCTGAAGGCGCGAAAGATCAAGAACATCGAGGCGACCAGGTCCGACATCATCGCAACTGGCAACATCGGCTGCATGACGCAGATTGCCACGGGCACGCAGATGCCGATCCTGCACACCGTCGAGTTGCTGGATTGGGCCTATGGTGGCGAAAAGCCACGAAAGCTTAGAGCGCCGTGCGTCCTTTAGGACGCACAAAGGACGCTCTAACTTTTTGAATCAACGCATCGTGCTTTCCGAAAATCGATTCCGATTTTCGAGCCGATGCTGTAGCCTGAAATAAAAAACGAGCGGTTGAGCCGCTCGTTTCTCACCGGTGGCTGCTAAAAGCGCTACCGTTCCCCCTGGCATCCCCCGCCAAGCTTGTGGAACGCAATCTAGCGTTTCCGCTGAAGGCCGCAAGTATAAGTGTAAAATCGAGGGGCTCCCGATCTCAAACTTATACTTTGGCGTTGCTATCAGATCACAATAACCTTCGTCCCGACTTTCACGCGCTCATAAAGATCGGTCACGTCCTCGTTGCGCATGCGGATGCAGCCGGAGGAATTGTTGCTGCCGATGGTCCATGGCTGGTTGGTGCCGTGGATGCGGTAGAGCGTCGAACCCAGATACATGGCGCGCGCACCCATGGGGTTTTCCGGTCCGCCTTCCATGAAGGCCGGAAGATAATGACCCTTCGCGGCCTCGCGGGTGATCATTTCCTTTGGCGGCGTCCAGGTCGGCCATTCCGTCTTGCGGGTGATGGAATGGGTGCCCGCCCATTCGAAGCCCGGCTTGCCGACGCCAACGCCATAACGGCGCGCCTTGCCGCCGTCGAGGACAAGGTAAAGCAGCCGGTTCGGCGTATCGATGACGATCGTGCCCGGTGCTTCGCTCGTGTCGTAATTGACGATTTGCGGCAGGAATTGCGGATCGATCCTCAACCGAGGCGCATTCGGTCGGGCGGCCACGACCTGGGGGCGCTGCTGCACGTCGCGACGTTGGAAAAGGGGCTGGCGCTGTGGCGGCTTTGGATAGACGACCGGTCGCACATTGCCACGACCCAACTGCGTAACCCACGGCGCCGTCAGATCGGGGCTGACGACGATCGGTGGACGCTCGCGATAACGGTCATTGGCCATTGCCGGATTGAGAGCGGCACACACGGCGCTCAACGCTAGAAAGACGGTTCTGCTCGACATCGGGTGGACTCTTTTACATGACACCGGAAAATGATTGCCACGTTCGCATGTGCCGACCAGCGAATGGTAAAGAGACGTCGGTCAATTCCGCTATTTTGCTGAAACTTTTCAATAAGGTTAGCAGGCAGTTTTAAAACAGGGTGAATCAATGGTAAGAACCGGGCGGAAAGAGACGGTGCCGCATGAGTGAAGACGGATTGTTGACGGGCGAGGATGGCAAGGTCCGCTGCTTCTGGCAGCAGGGGCTGGAGGATTACCGCCGCTATCACGATGACGAGTGGGGTTATCCGGTCACCGACGACAAGCGGCTGTTCGAGAAGATCTGTCTCGAAGGCTTCCAGTCCGGTCTTTCTTGGCTGACGATCCTGCGCAAGCGCGAGAGCTTTCGCGCCGCCTTTGCCGGCTTCGATTTCGACAAGGTCGCCAGCTTCGATGACGCGGATATAGAACGCTGCCTGGCCGACAAGGGTATCGTGCGTCATCGCGGCAAGATCGTTTCCACCATCAACAATGCCAGGCGTGCAGTTGCCCTTCGCGACGAGTTCGGTTCGCTGGCGCGCTATTTCTGGAGCTTCGAGCCGAAACAGGACGAACGACCTGAGGTCTTTGATTATGCGACTTTGCGCGCCAACCCAACGACCCCTGCGTCCACGCGGCTGTCCAAAGATTTGAAGAAGCGCGGCTGGAGTTTCGTTGGACCGACGACCGTCTATGCTTTCATGCAGGCGATGGGCATGGTCAACGACCATATCGAGGGCTGCCATTGCCGCCAACGGATAGAAGCGATGCGGCAGGAGTTCGTACGGCCGTGAAGACATTTTTAAGATGTGCTCTTGCCTGCTTACTGATCGCGTCCGTTTCCGTGCCGGCCGTTGCCGAACAGCGCAATGTGGACGGCATGTGGCTCGACGATGGGGAACAGTTGAAGGCCGTAGAAATGCCGGCCTCTGGAAATCTCAAGCTGAATGGCTGGACACGCCAGGGCAGGGGTGAGGTCTATCGGCTGAAGGTGAAGGCTGGCGAAACGTTGAAGGTTTCGCTCGCGAGCCGCAGCGAATTCGTTGTCATGGCGATTTTCGATTTCGGCAAGCCGGACGACGATGCGATCTTTTTCAGCGATACCGGAAACAACACCACGGTGCTGACGCCTGCGGCAGACACCGAGTGGCTGATCCGGCCGATCCTGGTGCTGAGTTCGTCACGCCGCGGACTTGGGGCCAATTATACGATCACGGTCGAGCGCCAACCGTAAGCCAATCAACCGGCGATCGCGATCAGCCCGACGGAAAGAGCGCAGAGAAGCAGAAGCGACGCGGTGGCGGCGACGATGACCTTGCCGCCTGCATGGCGCAGAGAGCGGATATCCACCGAAAGACCGAGTGCTGCCATCGACATAATGGTGAGCACATTGGCAAGGCCGCTGATGGGTGCCAGTGCAATGTTCGGGATTAGGCCGAAGGAGCGGGCCATGATCATCAGCACGAAGCCGATGATAAACCAGGGCACCATCCGCTGAAGATCGAGCCGACCGCTCGTACCCCGGCCGTGGATGATCGAAAGCGTGGTGACGACGGGACCCAGCATCAACACCCGGATGAGCTTGACGACGGTGCCTGTCTGAACCGCGACGGCTCCCATGGGCGCGGTCGCGGCCAGAACCTGCGGCACGGCATAAACGGTCATGCCGGCAAACAGGCCGTAATGCACGGCGTCCATGGAGAAAACGCCCGGGATTGCCGGCATGATGATGACGGCGGCAACGCCGAGGACGGCGGTAAAGGCAATGGCAGACGCGACATCCTGCGCCTTCGCGCCGATGGCGGGTGCCGCCGCGGCAATGGCGGAATTTCCGCAGATCGAATTGCCACAGGCAACGAGAATGGCAAGCTTCGGCTCAAGACCGATCGCCCGGCTGATCGCGTAGCTGCCGATGAGCGACAGACCAACGATGATGGCGATGCCGAAGATCAGCAATCCGCCGGCCCCTTTCAGAATCGACAGGCTGAGCGAAGCGCCGAGAAGAACGACGGCGACCTCCAGCAGCGTCTTGGCGCTGAACTTGATGCCAGCTCCAGTTGCTTCTGGCAGATGTGCGAAGCTTCTGAGAAGCACGCCGAACACGATCGCGATCACCAGATCACCAAGCCAGGCATGTCCGGCCAGTCGCACTTGAGCACTCTCTGCAAAAATGGCGGCAAGGCTGATGGCGCCACAGAGCGCGATCCCCGGCACGAAGCGCCAGGCAGGAACGCGAAAGAGAGAAAGCGATGAGGTGAGTGAACGATGATGTGCCATGGCCGACATCATCTTACAGACATCCATTTCATTCCATCAAATACTATGGCATGTTTCATTCGAAAAAATCGAATGATACAAGATGACCTTTGAACAATTAAAGATCTTCGTCGCCGTAGCGGAACGACAGCATTTGACACGGGCAGCGGAAGCGCTCGGCCTGACACCTTCCGCCGTCAGTTCGTCGATCAAGACACTTGAAGCCTATTACAATGTCGAGCTGTTTCATCGCGTCGGCCGGGGTATCGAGCTGACGGAAAGCGGTCGGGTGTTTCTGGACGAAGCACGCTCGACCTTGAACCGGGTGCGCAGCGCTGAACTTATTCTTTCCGAGATGGGCGGCCTGACCCGCGGTGAGATCCGTGTCTTTGCCAGCCAGACAATCGCCAGCTACTGGCTCCCGTCTATTCTCATGCAGTTCAAGCAGCTTTACCCCGGCGTGACGGTGACACTCGACGTCGGCAACACACGCACGGTCACCGAAGCGGTGCTCAAAGGCGTGGCGGAAATTGGCTTCATTGAAGGCGATATCGACGAGCCGGCGCTCTCAGTTCGTCCCGTCGTATCGGATAAGTTGCTCGTCGTGGTCGGTCCGCTTCACCCATTCTCGGACGGTCGGCAACTCAAAGCCGAGGATATTCGCTCGACGACGTGGGTTCTGCGCGAACAGGGCTCGGGCACCCGGTCGGCTTTTGAAGCAGCGCTGAAAGCCATGGGCATGTCTCTGGCTGATTTAAACGTGACGCTGGAATTGCCATCCAACGAGGCCGTCGTCGCAGCAGCGCGCGCAGGGGGTGCCGCAGCGGTGGTGTCGGCCTCCGTCGCAGCCTTGATGCTGCGTCAAGGACTGCTCACCCGCGTCGGCATCGATTTGCCCGCGCGTCAGTTTGCGCTCCTGATGCATAAAGAACGACATCCGAGCCGGGCATCGATGGAACTGGAACGCCTCAGTCGGGAATTCGCTGGTAGCTACAAGGCGGGCCTGACCGGGCTTTGATCGCCTTTTGGATTGAAGGGGAAGCGCCCGAAGGCACTTCCCCGTCATCTGTTTAGTAGCCCTTTGACTTCAGCCACGCTTTCATCATGGCGATTTCCGCTTCCTGAGCCTTGATCACCTCTTCGGCCAGTTTGCGGATTTCCGGATCCTTGCCATATTGCAATTGGACCTTCGCCATGTCGATCGCGCCCTGATGGTGCGGGATCATGCCGCGGACGAAATCAACATCGGCGTTGCCGGTATAGTCCTGCTCCATCGCAGCATGCATCTTCTTGGAAACATCCATGAAGGCCTGCGTCGAGGCGTTCTCCGCGGCCGCCTGTTTGGGCATGCTGTGCCCCGAATGGCCGGAAGCGTCCTGTGCCAGCGTCGGTACGGCGAAAAGCGCGCTGATGGCAGCGGCGATGGAAATGGTCTTGATAGACATGGGATATCCTTCCTCTGTCGGAAAATTTCGATTGCATCTGAATGTCGAAATCCGGTCAGGAACGGGGAGGCGGCAGAGGGGGTGCGGGCATGTTGCCGAGCAAGCTTGCCTGCAATGCTGGCAAGGGTGCTGCGTGAGGCGATCGCCCTTTTTCGGCAAAGACGAGGTCTGGAAGTAGAACAAGACAGGCTGCGCAGAATGGTGCGTGCGTCATGCTCTTTTCGTGAGGACAAGGGCTGCCTTGGTTTTCCGTATGGCCAGCGGTTTTGACTATGCCGTGACCGGCGTGCTCGTCCAAAGCAAGGCCGGAAGCAAACGCCTTGGCCGCCGGCATGGACATATCCATCGCAGCCGTGCCGGGCATGGCGCCATAGAGCAGGCAAGCCAGAAACATCAATGTGCGAACGACAAGGCGCATGCTGACACTCTAGCCTATCAAGCCACGCCAGGAAATGGGTTATCGGAGGTTGCTGGCAACGACTCTGTGAATGATCTGGTAGTCCTTGCTCTCTTCGCCGAACGGTGCGACGGGCCAATCCCATTGCTGCGCGATGGTCGGCACCTGCACGCCATGCAGCAGGTCCTCGTGTTGATGCACCTTGGCGGTCCTGTCGATGATGTCGAAGCCGGTATCGGTCAGAAGGCAGACTTTGCAAGGTAGACCGGAAAGACCATCGACATGGGCCTGGATGAGCCGAGGGAGCGTGTCTTCCGGTATGCTTGCTGCTCCTTCCTGCTCGATCCTGTGGCGCGCGCCGGTGCCGATCTGGGACAGCAGATTGGCCGACACAACGAGGTCCAGATAAGGCACCTGGCGGAGAAAGCTCAACGGCTCGATGTCTATCCCCTCTTTCAACATGTCATAGCCGGAGAGATCGCGGCTATTCAGCACGACATTGCGATACTTGCGCCAATAGAGTGTCGCTCGCACGCTGGATAGATGCACGAGATCGACGAGAACGAGTGTGTCGAACGCTGCAGAAAGCTGTCGCCAGGGCACGTCGCGTAAAAGGCCGGAGCCAAGGATGACCGCCGTGCGTCGCTGCTTCAATCTCGAGGCTGTCGAAAGGATGAAGCGCTTGCTGTTTTCTTCGTGCTCTCCCCAAGCCGTTGCGCATCGATTGGCGCGCGCCCATAGATTGACGGAGTAGCGAATATGCGCACGAAATGCCGGCTCGGTCTTCCAGTAAGTCCCGGCGTAGTTCAAGGCTTCGAGGATCATGTAGGCTTCACTCTGGAGTGCATGGTATCTGTGCAGGCTCAATCCGCCTGCACAGCCTATCGCAGTATCAACTGCGCTGCGGTTCGACCAGAGCGTTGACGATGCGGCGCACCAAGGGCAGCACCAGAAGCAGCGTCGGGAAGGCCACGAGCCAGGAAAGACCCCAGGCCGGCAGCCAGCGCGCCAGGAAATCCTCGGTAAGGCCGATGGCGCGGATCGTCGCGATGAGCGACACGACGAACGTCATCAGAATGGAGAGCACCATAGGCATGAGAATGGCGCCGTAGCGCGCGGGTAAGCGTGAGAATGTCATGAAACATGTCTTTCTAAACGTCGTCTTCAAAAGCGCACCTTGTTCGCGCCCCCAAAGAACGAGGGGGTTAAGGCGCGTTGCTTGACGTTAGACGCTTACGGTCGAAATCGACGACGATACAACGCTAACACTGCCGCTCTTGCCTTGCAAGCACTCGACAGGCTGGATCGCCGCTTCGAGTCAACGAGTTGTGGCAAATCCGCAAGCGCCCGCCCTTGCCGCACAGGGGCTCATCCTCTAAGACACCCACTTGATTTCAAGAGACAATTGGACTGGCATCATGAGCGAAAAAGCAAAAAAGCCTCAGAAACTGAAAGCCCGTCTGCCGCGCGGCTTCGTGGACCGTTCGGCTGCCGATATCCATGCCACCAATGAGATGATCGATAAGATCCGCAAAGTCTATGAGCTTTACGGTTTCGATCCCGTCGAAACGCCGCTGTTTGAATATACCGATGCGCTGGGCAAGTTCCTGCCCGATAGCGACCGGCCGAATGAGGGCGTGTTTTCGCTTCAAGACGATGACGAACAGTGGATGAGCTTGCGCTATGATCTCACAGCGCCGCTTGCCCGTCATGTTGCGGAAAACTTCAACGAGATCCAACTGCCGTACCGCACCTATCGCGCGGGCTATGTCTTCCGCAATGAGAAGCCAGGCCCCGGCCGCTTCCGCCAGTTCATGCAGTTCGACGCCGATACCGTCGGTGCCGCTGGCGTCCAAGCGGATGCCGAAATGTGCATGATGATGGCCGACACGCTGGAAGCGCTCGGAATCAAGCGCGGCGACTATGTCATTCGCGTCAACAACCGCAAGGTGCTGGATGGTGTGATGGAAGCCATCGGTCTCGGCGGTGAAGGCAATGCCGGTCGTCGTTTGAACGTTCTGCGCGCCATCGACAAGCTCGACAAGTTCGGGCCCGAAGGCGTGAAACTCCTGCTCGGCCCCGGTCGCAAGGATGAATCCGGCGACTTTACCAAGGGTGCAGGGCTTGACGAGGCGCAGATTGAAAAGGTTCTCTTCTTCGTCGGCATCAAGGATTATGCCGCAAGTGCTGCCGATCTTGCAAAGCTCGTCGCCGGCACCTCGAAGGGCGAGGAAGGCGTCGAGGAACTCAATGTCATCGGTGCGCTCGTTGCGAGTGCCGGTTACAAGGCGGATCGCATCAAGATCGATCCATCGGTCGTGCGCGGCCTCGAATATTATACCGGCCCCGTTTACGAAGCCGAATTGAGTTTCGATGTCACCAACGAAAAGGGCGAGAAGGTCGTCTTCGGCTCGGTCGGAGGCGGGGGGCGTTACGATGGTCTCGTGTCGCGCTTCATGGGCCAGCCTGTTCCCGCAACCGGTTTCTCGATCGGTGTCTCGCGCCTGATGACGGCGTTGAAGAACCTCGGCAAGCTTGGCCAGGCAAAGCCACTCGCGCCTGTTCTCATCACCGTCATGGATGGCGATGTGGAGAGCATGGGCCGCTACCAACGCTTCACCCAGGCGCTGCGCGCCGAAGGCATTCGTGCCGAAATGTATCAGGGCAACTGGAAGAAGTTCGGCAATCAGCTAAAATATGCCGATCGCATGGGCGCCCCGATTGCCATCATCCAGGGCGGTGATGAGCGAGCTGAAGGCGTGGTGCAGATCAAGGACCTGATCGAAGGCAAGCGCCTGTCCGGCGAGATCGAAGACAATGCGACATGGCGCGAAGCGCGTGTGGCGCAGGACGTTGTGTCCGAAGCCGATCTCGTCGCGAAGGTGAAGGAAATCCTCGAAGCGCAGGCGGAAGACCGACGCCGGGCAGAAGGCTGATCAGCCGTGACCATTCTCCGTCTGGATCACATCCAACTGGCGATCCCGGTAGGGGGTGAAGAGAAGGGGCGGGCGTTTTATGCCGGCCTTCTCGGTCTCGAAGAGGTCGAGAAGCCTGCCAACCTGGCAGGGCGCGGAGGATGCTGGTTTGTGGCTGGCGATGTTCGGGTGCATCTCGGCGTCGCCGGAGAGTTCGTCGCGGCTAGCAAAGCGCATCCTGCCTTTGTCGTCGATGATCTGTCAGAGCTTCGAAAAAGACTTGAAACCGCAGGCTACCCTGTGGTTGAGGATGAGCCACTGGAAGGATATCACCGCTTCTATGTGTATGATCCCTTCGGAAACCGCATCGAAATGATGCAACCGCTCGAACCGTGACGAAAAGTACTGCTTCATGCCCCTGATCGACATGCCGGAATTTTCCGGAGAGCTGCTGGACGAGTTTGCGGCGCGCAAGACGATGCGGGTCAATACACCCGTCATTCAGCCTGCCGCGCCCTTCCTGGATATGGCTGGCGAGGATTTGCGCCGTCGAATTTTTCTGACCGAAAGCGAGACTGGCGAAAGCCTGTGTCTGCGACCGGAGTTTACGATCCCCGTTTGCCTTCGCCATATCGAAACGGCAACCGGCACGCCGAAGCGTTACGCCTATCTGGGCGAAGTCTTTCGTCAGCGCCGTGAAGGTGGAAGCGAGTTCTATCAGGCCGGGATCGAAGATCTGGGTGATGGCGATGTCGCCGCCGCCGATGCGCGCGCGATAGGCGACGCTTTCGGCATTCTGAACCGGCTTCTTCCAGGGCAGACGCTTTCTGCTCGTTTGGGAGATCAGAAAGTCTTCGAAGCCGTGATTGCCGCACTCGGTCTGCCGCTTGGCTGGCAGAAGCGTCTCGTTCAGGCCTTTGGCGATACCGCGCAACTCGATGCGCTGCTCGAAAGCCTTGTCAGCCCCAAGCCGATGACAGGGCTCGATGCCCGCGTGGCGGGACTGCTCGCGACCGGCGAGGAAAAGGTTCTTGTCGATTATATCGACAGCGTCATGCAGGAGACAGGCTACTCCACCAATGCAAGTCGTGCACCGCAGGAGATTGCAAGACGCCTTCGCGAGAAGCTGGCGCTTGCCGCCACCCGTCTGCCGGATGACAGCTTCCAACTGCTAAAGCAGTTCCTCAGCCTCCAGGCGCCTCTGTCAGAGGCGTCGAAAACGCTCTCGGACTTCGCTGAAAAAGCAAAACTGAAGCTCGGGGTGGCCGTTTCCGATTTCGATGCCCGCGTAGCGGCTCTTGCCAATGGCGGCGTCGATCTTTGTTCGGTGACCTATGGCGCCGCCTTCGGCCGTCCATTGGACTACTATACGGGCCTCGTCTTCGAAATCACGCAGGAGGGGCAAACGGCCGTGCTCGCAGGGGGCGGACGTTTCGACCGGCTGATGACGCTGCTGGGCGCCAAGGACACGATTCCTGCCGTTGGTTTCTCGCTCTGGCTGGACCGCATCGAAGCTGCGAGGACTTCCGCATGACCATCACCATAGCGCTGCCCTCCAAGGGACGCATGAAGGACGACTCCTCGGCCATTCTCGAACGCGCCGGGTTGAAGATCACCGCGATCGGCAGCGATCGCTCCTATCGTGGTCGTGTCGAAGGACGAGACGATATCGAGATTGCCTATCTTTCGGCATCCGAGATCGCCCGTGAGATTGGCAACGGCACTGTCGATTTCGGCGTGACGGGTGAAGATCTCGTGCGCGAAGACTTGAGCAACGTCGATAGTCGTGTCGAATTCTGCGCCCGGCTTGGTTTCGGCCACGCGGATGTGGTGGTCGCGGTTCCGGAAATCTGGCTCGACGTGGATAGCATGGCCGACCTTGGTGACGTCGCCTCCGAGTTTCGCGCCCGCCACGGCCGCCGCCTGGCGATCGCCACCAAATATTGGCGCCTAACGCAGCAGTTCTTCTCTCGCCAGCATGGCATCCAGCTCTACCGTATCGTCGAAAGCCTGGGCGCCACAGAGGGCGCGCCCGCAGCAGGTCAGGCGGATATCATCGTTGATATCACCTCCACCGGTTCGACGCTGAAGGCAAACCACCTGAAGATACTGACCGACGGCATCATCCTGAGGTCGGAAGCCTGCTTCGTTCGTGCCCGTAAGGCGGAGCACGAAGGCGATGCTGTCGTTCAGGAGATCGTCTCGCGCGTCAAGACGGCGCTTGGCTGAGGGCATATTTTGTCTATGCTGTTCTCCTTATGAAGGAGAATGTCATGCGCATCACAGGCCAGTGCCACTGCGGCAGCGTTCGATATGAAGCGGAAGTCGATCCGGAGCATGTGGTCATCTGCCACTGCACAGATTGCCAGCGTCTGACGGGTTCCCCCTATCGCGTGACCTTGCGAGCGAAGCGCCAGGACATCAGCCTGACCGGCGCTGAGCCGAAGCTCTACAGGAAGAAGGCGGAAAACGGCAATGTCCGTCTGATGCATTTCTGTGGCGACTGCGGCGCGCCGCTGT
The DNA here is from genome assembly GCF_028674915.1 of Agrobacterium sp. CNPSo 3708. Taxonomy (NCBI): domain Bacteria; kingdom Pseudomonadati; phylum Pseudomonadota; class Alphaproteobacteria; order Hyphomicrobiales; family Rhizobiaceae; genus Agrobacterium; species Agrobacterium sp. CNPSo 3708. The sequence continues at coordinate 97,365 of NZ_JAQZSF010000001.1, read as the reverse complement.
TCAGCAGCGCCGAACAGGACAACGGCACCTGGGGCATACGGTGGGGCTCGATCAATGAACGAGCCGAGTTGGAACCGCGTGTGCAGATCTGGGCGCGCTCCAAGGCCGCTTGGGTTGACCATCTCGACGGGATCCCCGCTTTTCCCAAGGAACGAACATAAAGAAAAAACCGTCGGATTGCTCCGACGGCTCATTTTATCCGCTTTGAAATTCAGGCGTGGGCAAGCTTCGGCCCGCGCATCGCGTCGACCGAATAGGCACCGGCACCGGAGGCTCCGAGGAGGATATAGGCGCCAGCCAGCGTGATGTTCTTCATCAGCATGATGCCGTTCAGGGTGTTGATCCAGCCGAGAGCCGCATCTGGCCAGCCGGGAACGGCAACGGTGCCGCTGTGGAAGACAAGACCGGTGAAGACGCAGAATGCAGCCAATGCGAAGGCGGCAATCTTGGTCTGGAAGCCAACGAGAACGGCAAGGCCGGTGACGAGCTCAAACAAACCGGCAAGGTAAGCAAGAGCGGTTGCCGCAGGCAAGCCAGCGCCGGTGATCATACCGGCCGTGCCGGCAGGGTCCATCAGCTTGCCGAAGCCGGAATAGACGAAAATGAAGGAAAGAAGGATGCGTGCGACGAGCACGAGAGCGTTCTGACTGCTGGACATTTGATGTCTCCGTTGTGAGCTTTCGTTCAAGCCGTTGCGTGAACTCTGGAGACAGTTCTGACGGATTTTTTAAATTGACGAAAGATAAACGCACGGAGACTCTTCGTCTTCAAAAAGTGAACAATCAGCCGGACGCGTTGTGCCGATCGAGCATGGTGACAGACCTCTGCTTATGCTGGAGACGCTGCGAGACAGATGACAAGGAGGAGAGAGGATGAAAATTGTTAGAGGCACCATCGACAATGTCGACTCATGGACGCGTTTACGCGCTGCACTCTGGCAGGACGGCTCCGTCGAGCAACACCGCGAGGATGTCATCGAGACCTTTTTACAGAGAGCCGACAGGGCCATCGCCTTTCTCAGTGAAAGCGAGGAGGGTGAGATCGTCGGTTTTGCCGAAGGCAGTCTGCGCCACGATTATGTCAACGGCTGCAAGACGTCGCCCGTGGCCTTCCTGGAAGGTATTTATGTTCTACCGTCGCATCGGAAGCAAGGAATCGCGCGGCTGCTTTGTGATGCAGTTGGGGACTGGGGTAAGTCTCAAGGATGCATGGAGTTTGCCTCCGACGCCCCGCTTGAGAATGAGGTGAGCCGAAAGTTTCATGCCGCTCTCGGTTTTGCGGAGACGCAGCGCGTCGTCTTTTTCCGCAAGGATATTGAGGCCTGATGCAGCGAAAGTTAAACGAGAAATAATGGCCCTTTATTGCTGGGCTTTATGGGTAGGACTACAAGATTCTCGGTTTTCCGATCTTGAACCACGCCTTTGCGATCTTGCCGAGAGCGACCTCGTAGATATAGACAACATCGACTTCGCCACGTCCTTCGGGAAAATTGCGCGTCACGGTCTCGTGGTCGATGACCATGTCTTCGAGAATTATGCGCGATAGCAGTTGCCCATGAAGATCTGGTTCTTTGAAGCGCTCGATGTGGCGCTCGCGAATTTCGAGAGCGTTGCGCGCCAAGAGCGTCGAGGGAAAAGCAAAGTACTGACAGTCGTCAGCCCACCACCGCATGAATTCATCGATGTCACGGGCATTATAGGCCTCGAGCTGTTTCTGCACCGGAAGTTCGACGGCACTGTTCAAGGGACACCTGTTCCACATGCTCGCATCGGGGGCGATGTTTTATTCGACGGATTTGTTTAGCGGTAAGCACGTTCCAAGATCAAGCAGGCCTAGAGTGTTGCTGCTGATGGATGGCTCGCGATGCTGGAATGAGCTGAGGGGAATTTGATGGCGACGGCGGAACGACCCAAACAAAAAGGGCGATCCGAAGACCGCCCTTTCGTATTCCAGAGGGAATGGACTGATTAGAAGTCCATGCCGCCCATGCCGCCGCCCGGCATTGCAGGCATTGCGGAGTCCTTCTTCGGCAGCTCGGCAATCATGGCTTCCGTGGTGATCAGCAGCGAAGCAACCGAAGCTGCGTTCTGCAGAGCCGTACGGACAACCTTGACCGGGTCGACGATACCCATGGCAATCATGTCGCCATATTCGCCGGTCTGAGCGTTGTAACCGAAGTTATCGTCATCCTTGTCGAGAAGCTTGCCAACAACGATAGAAGCTTCGTCACCGGCGTTGTCTGCGATCTGGCGAACCAGAGACTGCAGAGCGCGGCGAACGATGTTGATACCAGCTTCCTGGTCATCGTTCACACCCTTGACGGTGATCTTCTGAGCGGAACGAAGCAGAGCGGTACCACCGCCGGCAACGATGCCTTCTTGAACAGCAGCGCGGGTTGCGTTCAGAGCGTCGTCGATACGGTCCTTGCGCTCCTTCACTTCAACTTCCGTTGCACCGCCGACGCGGATGACGGCAACGCCACCAGCAAGCTTGGCAAGGCGTTCCTGCAGCTTTTCGCGGTCGTAATCGGAAGAGGTTTCTTCGATCTGAGCCTTGATCTGGGCAACGCGGCCTTCGATGTCGGTCTTCTGGCCGGAGCCGTCAACGATCGTGGTGTTTTCCTTGGAGATGGAAACCTTCTTGGCCTTGCCGAGCATGTCAAGCGTGACATTTTCGAGCTTGATGCCGAGGTCTTCGGAGATCACGGTACCACCGGTCAGGATCGCGATGTCTTCGAGCATGGCCTTGCGGCGGTCGCCGAAGCCAGGAGCCTTGACGGCAGCGATCTTGAGGCCGCCACGCAGCTTGTTGACGACGAGCGTTGCAAGAGCTTCGCCTTCGACGTCTTCAGCGATAATGACGAGCGGCTTGCCGGTCTGAACAACGGCTTCGAGAACTGGAAGCATGGCCTGAAGGTTGGAGAGCTTCTTCTCGTGAAGGAGAATGTAAGCGTCTTCCAGGTCGGCAATCATCTTCTCAGGGTTGGTCACGAAGTAAGGCGACAGGTAGCCGCGGTCGAACTGCATGCCTTCGACGACTTCGAGTTCGGTCTCAGCGGTCTTGGCTTCTTCGACGGTGATGACGCCTTCGTTGCCAACCTTCTGCATGGCTTCCGCGATGTCGCGGCCAACCTGCGTGTCGCCGTTAGCGGAGATCGTACCGACCTGAGCAACTTCCTCAGAGGTGTTGATCTTCTTTGCCTTCGCTTGCAGGTCCTTGACGACTTCTGAAACAGCGAGGTCGATACCACGCTTCAGGTCCATCGGGTTCATGCCGGCTGCAACAGCCTTCTGGCCTTCGCGAACGATCGCCTGGGCAAGAACGGTTGCAGTCGTGGTGCCGTCACCGGCGATGTCGTTGGTCTTCGAAGCAACTTCGCGGACCATCTGTGCGCCCATGTTCTCGAACTTGTCTTCCAGTTCGATTTCCTTGGCGACGGAAACGCCGTCCTTGGTGATGCGCGGTGCGCCGAAGGACTTGTCGATAACAACGTTACGACCCTTCGGGCCGAGCGTGACCTTCACTGCGTCAGCGAGAATGTCGACGCCCTTGAGCATCTTTTCGCGCGCCGAGCGGCCGAATTTTACTTCTTTGGCTGCCATGTTTCAAAACTCCTGGTTTCGAATGGCCGGAACAGTGTCCGGCTTCAGATTACGGAAATGGGGAAGGCGGCTAAATCAGCCGATGATGCCCATGATGTCGGCTTCCTTCATGATGAGAAGGTCTTCGCCGTCGAGCTTTACTTCCGTGCCGGACCACTTGCCGAACAGGATGCGGTCGCCGACCTTGACGTCGAGAGCGACGATCTTGCCGGACTCATCGCGTGCGCCGGAGCCAACTGCGACGATTTCGCCTTCCTGCGGCTTTTCCTTGGCGGTATCAGGAATGATGATGCCACCCTTGGTCTTAGCTTCAGACTCAACGCGACGAACCACAACGCGGTCGTGCAGCGGGCGGAAATTGGTGCTTGCCATTGTCTATTCCCTCGATCAAATGACATTCGCGGATCGGAAACGACCCGCCTGGATTGATGTTAGCACTCTCATTTGCCGAGTGCTAGCGAGACGGAGATAAGCAGGGTGTCGGGTGCTGTCAAGAACGGCCTGTCGGAAAAATTTCATGTAAAATGGTTACTGCGATTGCATGACAGATTTTTTGCGCTCCGAAACTTCCGCTACCCACCCGACTCTGTCGGAACTCTTTTTTGTCTTCGGCCGTGTCGGCCTGTTGAGCTTCGGCGGTCCAGCGGGCCAGATCGGCATGATGCACCGCGTGCTGGTCGATGAGAAACGCTGGCTTTCCGAAGAGCGATTCCTGCACGCGCTGAATTACTGCATGCTTCTCCCAGGACCGGAGGCCCAGCAACTGGCAACCTATGCCGGATGGCTCCTGCATGGCAGACGCGGCGGCATCATCGCTGGCACGCTCTTCGTTCTGCCGGGCTTCCTCGTCATCGTCGCACTTGCCGCAGCCTACGCGCTCTATCAGGATACGCATTGGCTGCCCGCCCTTCTCTTCGGTCTGAAGGCAGGCGTGCTCGCCATCGTCATCGAAGCCTTGCTGCGCGTGGCAAAACGCGCGCTGAAGAGCCGCTTCCTTATCGGTATCGCGGCCGCAGCCTTCGTTGCTCTGTTCTTTTTCGGCGTTCCCTTTCCGCTCGTTATCCTCGCTGCTGGTATTTCGGGTTTCCTGAAAGCCCGAGGAGGGCGCTCGACAAAGCCTGATGTCGAAAGCAAGGCGCCACCCCTGCTGCGGCAGATCCGAGGGGTTCTCGTCGGCATTCTCATCTGGCAAATGCCGCTTCTGCTGTTCTGGCTTCTGGCCGCGCCGAGCTCGCTCATCGAACTGCAAGAGTTCTTCTCAAGGCTTGCAGTCGTCACCTTTGGTGGCGCCTATGCGGTTCTTGCCTATGTGGCGCAGGTGGCGGTGGAAACGCATCACTGGATGACGGCAAGCGAGATGCTGGACGGTCTGGCGCTTGCAGAGGCGACGCCCGGACCGCTCGTTCTGGTTCTTTCCTATATTGGCTTTCTTGCAGCGTTTCGGCATCCGGGCATGCTCGATCCGATGCTGGCGGGTGTTCTGGGCGCAAGTGTTGCCGCCTGGGCAACATTCGTACCGAGCTTCATCTTCATATTTCTCGGTGCGCCTTACGTGGAAAGGCTGAGAGACAATGCGGCTTTATCCGGCGCCTTGTCCGCCATTACCGGCGCGGTGGTGGGCGTCATTCTCAATCTTTCGGTCTGGTTTGGTCTGCATGTGCTTTTTGGCAAAGTCGAAAGGGTTGAACTTCTGCCTCAGATCAATTTCGGCATGTCCTTGCCCGAATGGCATTCGCTCGACCTTGCATCACTTGCGCTCTTCGTCGTCTCGGCCATCATGCTGTTTCGCCTGAAATTCGGTATGCTGCCGGTGCTCGGCCTGTGTATCGGGGCAGGTTTCATCCGGCTTTGGCTCGGCTGAGGTATTAGTTTCGCACAGGCACCCGCTGTCTTTTTCGCTTGCCATCGCAACCAGCCTTTGCGATGTCACGAGCTCGAAAATGATGGAAAGAGTTGGAAGATTCATGGCCCACCGCATTGCCACCCTTGGCGACATCACCTCCCAATTCGATGTCATCCTCTCCGATGTGTGGGGCGTGCTGCACAATGGCGTGACCGCTTTTCCCGCAGCCGGTGTCGCATTGGCCGAAGCGCGCAAGAACGGCAAGACTGTCGTCCTCATCACCAATTCCCCGCGTCCGGCCATCGGCGTCATTCCGCAGTTGCGTGCGCTTGGCGTGCCCGATGAGGCCTATGACCGCATCGTCACCTCGGGTGACGTGACCCGCGAGTTGATTGCCGAGGGACCGAAGAAGGTCTTCCTGCTGGGTCCCGAGCGCGATATGCCGCTGTTCGATGGTCTCGACGTGACGGTGGTGGGTGAGAGCGATGCGGAAGCCGTTGTCTGCACTGGTTTCTTCGACGACGAAACCGAAACGCCTGAAGATTATACCGAGATGCTAAAGGGTTTTGTCGCCCGCTCCGCGCCGATGATCTGCGCCAACCCTGATCTGGTGGTCGAGCGTGGCGAGCGCATCATCCCCTGCGCAGGCGCCATGGCGGCCTACTTCGAACAGTTGGGCGGCGAAGTGCGCATTGCCGGCAAACCGCATGCGCCGATCTACGAGGCCTGCTTTGCCGCGGCAAAGGAAGTGCGCGGCGAGTTCAGCAAGGACCGTGTTCTGGCAATCGGCGACGGTATGCCGACCGACGTCAAGGGCGCCATCTCCGCCGGTCTCGATCTCCTCTACATCAGCGGCGGCATTCATGCGGCGGAATACACGTTGAATGGCGAGATCGATGAGGCGCTTCTTAATAGCTATCTGAAAAGCCAGAATGCGGCGCCCGGCTGGTGGATGCCGCGTCTGGCCTAAAGCGAGTCGCGATCTTTCAGATCCGCGCTTTACGCTTTAGGTCCTTGTTTGTCGCATGTCGTTATCGCAAAACCGATGGCCACTTTTGCGCGACACGCTTTAGAAAGTTTCCGATGACCGTGTTCCATCGCAATGAGAAGAAAGAACCGCTTCCGGACGCATTGAAGGGTGGCGTTGTCGCGATCGGTAATTTCGATGGTGTGCATCGCGGCCATCGCGCCGTGCTGGATCAGGCGCTGGAGCTTGCAAGATCGCGCGGCGTTGCAGCCCTTGTCCTGACATTCGAGCCGCATCCGCGCACGGTTTTCCGGCCGGAGACGCCGGTCTTTCGTCTGACGCCGGCGCCGCTGAAAGCCCGCCTTCTGGAGGCGGAGGGCTTTCAATCCGTCATCGAATATCCCTTCGACAAGACATTCTCGCAGCGTTCGGCAGAAGACTTCGTCAAGTCCATTCTGGTCGACTGGCTGGGTGCTGGTGGCGTCGTCACCGGCGTCGATTTCCATTTCGGCAAGGGCCGCGAGGGTGGTCCGGCCTTTCTGATGCAGGCCGGCAAGCGCCATGGCTTCGATGTGACGCTGGTAGATTCGTTTCGTGATGAGGGCTCGGACGTGATTTCATCAAGCCGTATTCGGGACTGTCTGGCCAAGGGCGATGTGGTCGGTGCCGCTGGTCTGCTTGGCTATCGCTTCACGGTGGAAGCAGAAGTTATTCGCGGGCAGCAGCTTGGCCGCACACTCGGTTACCCGACAGCCAACATGGCGCTGCCACCCGAAACGGAGTTGAAGCCTGGAATCTATGCGGTGCGCTTCAGACCGGCCGACGGAACGCTGCATGACGGTGTGGCAAGCTTCGGCTATCGCCCAACGGTAACAGAGAATGGCGCAGCCCTTCTTGAAACCTTCGTCTTCGATTTCAGCGGCGATCTTTACGGCCAGGTCTGCTCGGTTTCCTTCTTCGGCCACCTGCGCGATGAGCTGAAATTTGATGGGCTGGAGGCGCTCGTCGTTCAGATGAAGAAGGACGAGGAGGAGGCAAGAGCGCTTCTTTCAGGTGTCACGCCGCTCAGCGAAGTGGATGCCAAGATCGCTTTTTGACGAAGCGGGCCACTCCTGCGATCAATTCCCTTTTCAAACAGGCTGAAACGTCCTAAACAACCGGCCATGATCCAATATCGGTCGACGTTCATATCCCGAATTATTGGCCCGGCCTTCCGCCCGCTCTGAGAGCCGGAAGGTCCGGGATTTTGGCGCTTGTCTCAAGCATGTCGTCCGGACATGCGTCAGACAATCCAGGCGCCTTCGCTAAGCCCTCTTTTTTTGATGAGACGGCGCGAGCCTCATTCGGCGCCGCGATAATGGTACGATCATGAACGACACCGCAGAAAAAATCGATTACTCCGCAACGCTTTACCTGCCGCAGACGGACTTCCCGATGCGCGCCGGTCTGCCGCAAAAAGAGCCGGAGCTAGTCAAGCGCTGGCAGCAAATGGACCTCTACAAGAAGCTGCGCGCCTCCGCCGCCGGCCGCGAGAAGTTCGTGCTGCATGATGGCCCTCCTTACGCAAACGGCAACATCCACATCGGCCACGCGCTGAACAAGATCCTGAAGGACGTCATCACCCGTTCCTTCCAGATGCGTGGTTACGACTCCAACTATGTCCCCGGTTGGGATTGCCACGGCCTGCCGATCGAATGGAAGATCGAGGAAGCCTACCGCGCCAAGGGCAAGAACAAGGACGAGGTTCCGATCAACGAATTCCGCAAGGAATGCCGTGACTTTGCCGCTGGCTGGATCAAGGTTCAGTCGGAAGAGTTCAAGCGTCTCGGTATCGAAGGCGATTTCGACAATCCCTACACGACGATGAACTTCCACGCCGAAGCGCGCATCGCCGGCGAGCTGTTGAAGATCGCCAAGAGCGGCCAGCTCTATCGCGGGTCCAAGCCTGTCATGTGGTCGGTCGTCGAGCGCACGGCGCTGGCGGAAGCGGAAGTCGAGTATCACGATGTCGAAAGCGACACGATCTGGGTGAAATTCCCGGTCGTCGAGGGTTCGGCTGAGCTTGAAGGCGCCTCGATCGTCATTTGGACCACGACGCCATGGACGATCCCGGGCAACCGCGCGATCTCCTTCTCGTCGCGCATCCAGTATGGCCTTTACGAAGTCACGGCTGCTGCCAACGATTTTGGCCCGCAGCCGGGCGAGAAGCTCGTCTTTGCCGACAAGCTGGCAGCCGAATGCTTTGCCAAGGCGAAGCTGGAATTCAAGCGCGTCCGGGATGTTTCTTCCGACGAGCTAGGCAATCTTGTCAGCGCCCATCCGCTTGCTGGTCTCGGCTACGATTTCAAGGTGCCGCTGCTCGATGGCGATCACGTCACCGACGATGCCGGTACGGGCTTCGTGCACACCGCTCCCGGTCACGGTCGCGAGGACTTTGACGCCTGGATGGCGCAGGCGCGCCAGCTGGAAGCGCGCGGCATCTCGGCAAAGATCCCCTTCACCGTCGGTGATGATGGCTTCTACACGGAAGATGCCCCCGGCTTCGGCCCCTCGGCAGAGGGCGGCGCTGCCCGTGTCATGGACGATAACGGCAAGAAGGGCGATGCCAATGAGCGCGTCATCAAGGCGCTGATCGCGGCCAACAACCTGTTTGCCCGTGGACGCCTGAAGCACAGCTATCCGCATAGCTGGCGCTCCAAGAAGCCGGTCATCTTCCGCAACACGCCGCAATGGTTCGTCTATATGGACAAGGAACTGGGCGATGGCACCACGCTGCGCTCGAGAGCCCTGTCTGCAATCGACGACACGCGTTTTGTTCCAGCCGGTGGCCAGAACCGCCTGCGCGCCATGATCGAAAACCGCCCGGACTGGGTCCTGTCGCGTCAGCGCGCCTGGGGCGTTCCGATCGCCGTCTTTGCCGATGACAAGGGCGAGGTGCTTTTGGACGAAGCCGTCAACGCCCGCATCCTCGATGCTTTTGAAGCTGAAGGTGCCGATGCCTGGTTCGCCGAAGGCGCCAAGGAGCGGTTCCTGGGCAACGACCATGACCACGCCAAGTGGCACCAGGTCATGGACATTCTCGATGTCTGGTTCGACTCGGGCTCCACCCATACCTTCACGCTGGAAGACCGCCCGGACCTGAAGTGGCCGGCGGACGTCTATCTCGAAGGCTCAGACCAGCATCGCGGCTGGTTCCATTCGTCGCTGCTGGAAAGCTGCGCGACGCGTGGCCGCGCGCCCTACAACGCCGTCGTCACCCATGGCTTCACCATGGATGAGAAGGGCGAGAAGATGTCGAAGTCCAAGGGCAACGTCGTTGCGCCCCAGGATGTGATGAAGGATGCGGGCGCCGATATCTTGCGCCTTTGGGTCATGACCACCGATTACTGGGACGATCAGCGTCTCGGTAAGGCGATCATCCAGACCAATGTCGATGCCTATCGCAAACTGCGCAACACCATCCGCTGGATGCTCGGCACGCTCGCCCACGACAAGGGCGAGGAGATCGCCTATGCCGATCTGCCGGAACTGGAAAAGCTCGTTCTGCACCGCTTGAGCGAGCTCGATAAGGTAGTACGCGAAGGCTACGACAGTTTCGAGTTCAAGAAGATCGCCCGTGCGCTGGTGGATTTCTCCAACGTCGAGCTCTCGGCCTTCTACTTCGATATCCGCAAGGATGCGCTCTACTGCGATGCGCCGTCTTCATTGAAGCGCCGCTCGGCGCTCTACGTGATCGCCAAGCTTTTCGATTGCCTCGTGACATGGCTGGCACCGATGCTGCCATTTACCACCGAGGAAGCCTGGCTTTCGCGCCATCCGGGCGCCGAGTCTGTTCATCTTGAACAGTTCCCGACCATCCCGGCAGAATGGCACAGCCCGGCAGTCGATACCAAGTGGGAGAAGATCCGCAAGGTTCGCACGGTGGTCACCGGCGCGCTGGAAGTCGAGCGACGGGAAAAGCGCATTGGTTCCTCGCTGGAAGCGGCACCGGTGGTCCATATTGCCGATCCGGAGCTGATGGCGGCACTTGAAGGCCAGGACTTCGCAGAGATCTGCATCACCTCGGCAATCTCCGTGGTTGCGGGCGAAGGTCCGGCGGATGCATTCCGTCTCGGTGAGGTGCAGAAGGTCGCGGTTGAGCAGAAGCTGGCGGAAGGGCAGAAATGCGCTCGCTCCTGGCGGATCACGACCGATGTTGGCTCCGACCCGCAATACCCGGACGTTTCGGCCCGGGACGCGGCAGCGCTGCGCGAACTGGGCGTCGGCGTCTGAAACCTCGTTTGCTCAAGAAAATTGCCGGATGAATTGCGCTTTTGCCCTTCATCCGGTAAACCTGCCTGAAAATGGTCGGAATTGCGCATCAAGGGGTGCATCCGGTCGTCGGGACAGCCGCGCGCGCATAAGAAGATCAGGGTGATTTTCGTCAGGCATATCGCGTGGTTTTAATATGTAGAGCGTCTGTTTTGCGTCATTCGTGCCGCGCGGCGTTCTTGGGCGGAAGGGTTTCATGAGCATGACGCAGAGTTTTCGCATGTATCGCACCGTGGCAGGCATTTCCTTTGCCTGCCTGGCGCTGAGCGCGTGCACCAGCCCGACCTATGGTACGGGCAAGTCTGCAAGCGAACAGCTCCTGGACGATCTTGGTAACGCCACCTCGATCACCGGTGATCAGACCAAGCGGAATGTGAAGTACAATCCGCGCCCGGGTCTTGTCGTACCGGCCCAGGCCCGTGCCGAGCAATTGGCTCAGCCACAACAGAGCCTTGCCAACCGCGAGACCAATCCGCAGTGGCCCGAAACTCCGGAAGAGGCACGTGAGCGTCTTCGTGCGGAAGCCGAGGCCAACAAGGACAACCCGAATTATCGTTCGCCGCTCTTGGCTGGCAATGGCACCAACGGCCAGATGACAGAAACCCAGAAGTGGGAAGCCTTCCGCAAGGCCAAGGCCGATGCGCAGGGAGGTACGGTGGTCAACACCAATACGCGCAAGTATCTGACCGATCCTCCAGTCGAGTACCGCAATGTTTCCCAGGATCAACTGGCCGATCTCGGCGAGCCTGAGCTGAAGAAGGAGAAAGAGCGCAAGAAGAACGCTGCTCTGGCCGGAACCGGCAAAAGCTGGTGGAACCCCTTCCAGTAATCCTCCCAAGGTTCATCTTACAAACGCGACGCTTCTGACGTCGCGTTTTTGTTTTCGGTATCTTTGTCTACGGAGTTTGTCGTGACGCTGCTGATCAGGGACGCGATTGCCGCCGATGCGCCCACCATTTTGCGCTTCATTCGTGAGTTGGCCATCTACGAGAACGCCGAGCACGAGGTGAAGGCCACTGTCGAAAGCATCACGGCCTCCATTTTCGGTGAGGGCTCCGTTACCTCTGCGCTGATCTGCGAGCGCGAGGGTCAGCCGATCGGCTTCGCCGTCTGGTTCCTCAGCTACTCCACATGGCTTTCCCGGAACGGCCTTTATCTGGAAGACCTCTATGTCACGCCCGATGCGCGTGGCTCCGGCGCTGGGAAGGCGCTGTTGAAGCGTTTGGCTGCCATTGCAGTGGAAAAAGGCTGTGGTCGTTTCGAGTGGAGCGTTCTGGATTGGAACGAACCGGCCATTCGCGTCTATCAGGCCATTGGTGCCGAGGCGCAGGACGAATGGGTGCGGTACCGTCTTTCCGGTGACGCGCTCAAGGCTTTTGCCTCAGGCGATTGATGTTCAGCGCCTTCAGTCGCGCTTGTTTTGAAAGAAGGCCCGCAGAATTTCGGCACTCTCCACCTCGGCAAAGCCGGAATAGACCTCCGGTGCATGATGGCAGGTCGACTGGTTGTAGAAGCGAACGCCGCTCTCAACGCCGCCGCCCTTCGGGTCGTTCGCGCCATAATAGAGACGGCGGATGCGGGCAAACGAGATTGCCGCTGCGCACATAGTGCAGGGCTCCAGCGTGACGTAAAGATCGGCACCGGGCAGCCGCTCCTGGCCAAGCTCTTCGCAGGCCATTCGCATCACGGCAATTTCGGCATGGGCGGTAACGTCGTTCAATTCACGCGTGCGATTGCCGGAACGGGCAAGCACGCGGCCTTCATAAACGAGGACGGCACCGATCGGCACTTCGCCACGCGCACCCGCTGCCTGCGCTTCTTCCAGCGCAATGTCCATGAAATGCATCGTTTCCGCCATGCTTCTTGCAATTTCCTCTTAACCGTCGCCGCGTGACCTGATAGGACACGGCAAACAACAGGCAAACAACAAATGACATTCAAAGACAAGCCGAAGCGCGCCGGTGGCAAGACGTTCGACCGTGACAGGAAGCCGAAATCATCGGCAAAGCCGTCATCTGACGCGTCGGCGGGACGTGACAAGAAGACTTTTAAAGAAAAGCCGGAAGCAGCAGCCGTGGTAGAAACGGTCGCCTCCAAGCCGGAACGCATTTCCAAGATCATGGCGCGCGCAGGTGTAGCCTCGCGCCGCGATGTCGAGCGCATGATCATGGAAGGTCGCGTGTCTTTAAACGGCGTCAAGCTGGATAGCCCAGTCGTCAATGCGACGCTGGATGACAAGATCGAAGTCGATGGCGTTCCGATCCGTGGCGCTGAGCGCACGCGCCTGTGGCTCTATCACAAGCCTGCTGGCCTCGTGACCACCAACTCCGATCCGGAAGGTCGTCCGACCGTCTTCGACAACCTGCCGAAGGAACTGCCGCGCGTTCTCTCAATCGGTCGTCTCGACATCAATACCGAAGGCCTGCTGCTGCTGACCAATGATGGCGGCCTGTCCCGTGTGCTTGAACTGCCGACCACTGGCTGGCTGCGCCGCTACCGCGTGCGCGCCCATGGCGAGGTCGATCAGGCAGCACTCGACAAGCTGAAGGACGGCATTGCGGTGGACGGCGTGCTCTATGGCGCGATCGACGCGACGCTCGACCGCACGCAAGGTCACAACGTCTGGATCAGCATGGGCCTTCGTGAAGGCAAGAACCGCGAAATCAAGAACGTGCTCGGCGCCCTTGGTCTTGAGGTCAACCGCCTGATCCGCGTATCCTATGGACCCTTCCAGCTGGGCGATCTGCCGGAAGGTCATGTCATCGAGGTTCGCGGTCGTATGCTGCGCGACCAGCTTGGACCGCGCCTGATCGAGGCTGCCGGCGCCAATTTCGATGCGCCGATCTATGATCACAAGTCCGAAGAGGACGAGGAAGAGGCGCCCGCCAAGCCGGCCAAAGCCGAGTGGGGCAAGCAGGCTGCCGGCGACCGCAATCCGCGCGACGGCGACGAGCGTTCTTCCGGTCGTTTCGATGGAAAGCGCTCCGATAAGCCTGCTGGCAAGTTCGCACCCAAGGCAGGCGGCAAGCCCGGCGGCAAGTTTGCCGGGAAGGGCAGGGACGAAGCCGAGACCGACGATCGCGGTCCGAAGCGTCCGCCGCTCGGTAGCAACCGCACCGCCAATGTCTGGATGGCGCCTGGCGCCAAGCCGACCCGTGATGGCAAGGCCCGTAAGCTCTCCGCGCGTGCCGAAGCCGAAAGCGCTTTCAAGCAGCCATCGGCACAGGCTGAGGCCCGCCGCGCAGTCGTGCGCCACGCCGATGATGAGGGCGAATGGATTCGTTCCGATTCGAGCAACGAGGCCGGGCGTGATGAAGGTCGCGGTCGTGGCCGTGGTGATCGCTCCTTCGGCGATCGCAAGCCACGTGAAGCGGGCGATCGTCCCGCGCGTGGTTCGTTCGGGGATAAGCCTCGTGGTGAGCGCAAGTTCGGTGATCGTCCCTTCGGTGACCGCAAGCCGCGCGAAGATGGCGAGCGCAGTGAGCGCCCACGCAATGACCGCCCCCGGGGCGAAAGATCCTTCGGCGAAAAGTCCTCCGGCGACAGAACCGAGCGTTCGGATCGGCCAGCCCGTTCGTTCGACGATCGTCCTGCCCGTACTGACCGCTCCTTTGGTGATCGCAAGCCGCGTGAGGACGGCGATCGTCCAGCACGCAGCGAACGTCCCTTTGGCGACAAGCCCCGCGGCGGCAAGCCCTCCGGTGGAAGACCATCGGGCGGCAAGCCTGGCTTCGGCAAGCCGCGCGGCGAACGCTCTGAAGGCGGCAGCGGCCCGAAGGGCTTTGGCGGCAAGGGCGGCAGCAGAGGTTCCGGCGGCAAGGGTCAAGGTGGCAAACCGTCGGGAGGCGGCGGTCGTGGTCCCGGTGGCAAGCCATCGGGCGGTAGACCGTCCGGCCCAAGAGGCGGCTCGCGAGGGAACGGCGCGTAATGCGGATCGTTGGCGGTGAGTTTCGCGGCCGCAGTCTGGCCGCGCCCAAGTCGAATGCCATCAGACCCACGATCGACCGGACGCGGGAAAGCCTGTTCAATATTCTGAGCCATGCTTACCCCGAAAGCCTGGACGGCACCCGCATTCTCGATGTTTTCGCAGGCACCGGTGCCGTTGGTCTGGAAGCGCTCTCGCGCGGCTGTCGTGTTGCCCTTTTTGTGGAAAACGGCGTCGAGGGCAGGGGGCTTTTGTGGGAGAACATCGATGCGCTCGGGCTGCACGGCCGCGCTCGAATCCTGCGCCGCGATGCGACGAAGCTTGGTGGGGTCAACAATATCGAGCCCTTCGACCTTCTCTTCGCCGATCCGCCCTATGGTCAGGCGTTAGGTGAGAAGGCCTTCCAGGCCGCCCATCTCGGCGGTTGGCTCGTACCTGGTGCGCTGGCGATTCTGGAAGAGCAAGGCGATGTGGCCGTGATGGTCGATCCCGTCTTCAAGCCGCTGGAAAGCCGCACCTTCGGCGATACCAAAATGCATTTCTACCGCTACGAGCCCTGAAGCACCTCAGTGGACGCGAGAGGAGACCTCCGCGTCACTGTCCTGTCGTCTTTATGTCATAGAGCCAGTCTCAGTATGACCGTCGCGTCGCTTTGCCCAGATGCATTGCTGAGGCGCGATCGCATGACAGGAAATGAGGCTGTTCTCGTGGCTGCGAAGAAAAAGAAACTCTCCGACAAAAAGCGTAAGCGCAAAGAAACGGCAACGGAAAGAAGCGATCCCACCTTTGCGGTGGCTTTCGGTGGCGGCGGTGCACGTGGCATCTGCCACATCAATGTTATCGAAGCGATGGATGAACTCGGCATTCGCCCAAGCGCCATTGCCGGAGCCTCCATCGGCGGCATCATGGGCGCCGGTATGGCCGCCGGGATGAGCGGCAAGGACATTCGCGATTACACGCTGGCGCTGATGGGCAAAAAGGGCAGCGTCGCCAACAAGCTCTGGAGCCTCGGTCCTGCCTCCATGCGCCATGCCGCCTTCGGCTTTCGTTTGGGCCAGTTCAATCTTGAACTCATTCTCGATGCGCTTTTACCCTCCGCACTGCCGCGCGATTTCGCCGAACTCGGTGTTCCGCTGAAGGTGATCGCAACCGACTACTACGCACAGATGGAAGTCATCTGCCAGGACGGCGATCTGCGCCAGGCGCTTGCGGCCTCCGCCGCCATTCCAGCTCTCTTCATGCCGATCCGCATGAATGACCGCATCATGATCGATGGCGGGATCTTCAATCCCGTTCCCTACGAGCATCTCCTCGACGATGCCGATATCGTTATTGCTGTCGATGTCGTGGGCGGACCGGAGGGGGACGGCACCACCATGCCAAACCGAATCGAAAGCCTTTTCGGCGCCAGCCAGTTGATGATGCAATCGGCCATCGGACTGAAGCTGCGCATGCGCCCGCCGCATATTTTCCTGCGCCCGCCGGTCAACCGTTTTCGTGTGCTGGATTTCCTCAAGGCCCACGAGGTGCTGGCCGAATCGGATGGCATCAAGGACGACCTGAAGCGGCAGATCGACATGCAGATCGAGCTGTTTCACCGGGGGCGTGGCCTGGATATCTGAGCGCTTCTGCTCAAATGCAGGTGAAATGGCGCTTTGACCTTGATGCGGCAAAAGCTCGGCCATAAATGAAGGTCAACGAAAGGCCCGCCTCATGTCCTCAGAAATCGATTCTTCCAAGCTTCTAGACCGTGCAAGCGAACTCGTCACTCTGGCCAAGCGCGCCGGTGCCGATGAGGCGGATGCCGTGATCGTGCGCTCCCGTTCGCAGTCGGTGGGCGTCAGGCTCGGAAAGGTCGAAAGCACAGAATCCTCCGAGAGCGACGATTTTTCCTTGCGCGTCTTCGTCGGAAAGCGGGTTGCGAGCGTTTCGGCCAATCCCGGCTTCGACCTGACGACGCTTGCGGAGCGCGCCGTTGCGATGGCCAAGGTTTCGCCAGAAGATCCCTTTGCGTGTCTTGCCGACAAGGAGCGTCTTGCGACATCCTATGACGACCTTCAATTGTTCGATCCGACGGAGGTCTCCACCGACCAGCTTCGCGATGCGGCGCTGGCAGCAGAAGAGGCAGCACTTGCGGTGAAGGGCGTGTCGAACTCCTCCGGAGCCGGTGCCTCGAGCGGCATGGGTGGCCTTGTGCTTGTCACCTCTCACGGCTTTTCCGGCAGCTATATGGGTAGCCGTTTCGGCCGCTCCGTCAGCGTCATTGCTGGTGAAGGCACGAAGATGGAGCGCGACTACGATTACGACAGCCGTCTTTATTTCGCCGACCTCGATGCACCGGAAGACATCGGACGCCGGGCGGGCGAAAGGGTCGTCAGGCGTGTTAATCCAAGACAGATCGATACCGGCAGCAACATCACGGTTGTGTTCGATCCTCGCATTGCGCGTGGCTTTGTCGGCTCGATTGCGGGCGCGATCAATGGCGCATCGGTAGCGCGTAAAACCAGTTTCCTGCGCGACAAGATGGGCCAGCAGATCCTGAAAAAGGGCCTCTCCATCACGGACGATCCGCAGATCATCCGCGGCCCGTCCTCGCGTCCGTTCGATGGCGAGGGCGTACGGGGTGAAAAGCTGGTGATGATCGAGGATGGTGTCTTGAACCACTGGTTCCTCTCCACCTCTACCGCGCGGGAAATCGGTCTTGAAACCAATGGTCGTGGCGTTCGAGGCGGGACCTCCGTATCGCCCGCATCCACCAACCTGGCCTTGGAACCTGGCGACATCTCGCCGCAAGACCTGATCCGTCAGGTCGGCACGGGTTTTTACGTCACCGAACTGATCGGCCACGGCGCCAATATGATCACCGGTGAATATAGCTGTGGCGCAAGCGGTTTCTGGATCGAGAACGGGGAAACCTCTTTCGCCGTCTCAGAGGTGACGATCGCTTCCAACCTCAAGAACATGTTTATGCGCGTCACGCCCGCTAACGACGTGGACCGCAAATATGGTGTGGCAGCACCCACGCTTGCCATCGAAGGCATGACGATTGCGGGACGCTGACATCGCCATTCGGCGGTTGCTTTCGCGTCTTGCCCATGCGCATGTGAAAGCACAAATGGAAATGTGCGACACGCGCAGAACGACGGTATGATAGTTGAGACTTCTGGAGCCGATTGGCGCTCCGATCTGAATCTTGTTTTGAACGCCTCCCGCGAGGCTGGACAGGAGGCCCTACGGCATTTCCGTAAGGACCCCGAGGTCTGGTGGAAAGATGGCGGTCGCTCGCCGGTGAGTGCCGCCGACTATGCCGCCAATGACATCCTCGAAAGGCTGCTCCGCTCCGCTCGCCCGGATTACGGCTGGCTGTCGGAAGAAACCACCGATGATGACACGCGCCTGTCACGCGATACGCTCTTCGTGGTCGACCCGATCGACGGCACCCGCGCCTTCATCAACGGCAAGGATACGTGGTGTGTCAGTGTCGCTGTGGTTCATAAGGGCAGACCTGTGGTCGCGGCCCTCGTGGCACCGGCGCTGGGTGAGGAATTCACGGCGGTTCAAGATGCGAAAGCTGAAAAAAATGGTGAGGTGCTTCGGATCACCGACGCCGCCAGTGGACCGATCCAGCTTGCCGCTCCCGAGGAAGTGATTGCGCGCCTTCCGTCAGACTTCAAACCATCGGTTCGGCGCATCCCGCACGTACCCTCGCTGGCTTATCGCCTCGCCATGGTAGCCGACGGGCGGATCGATGGGACGCTTGTCCTGCCGAATTCGCATGACTGGGATCTCGCCGCCGCCGATTTGATCCTGCATCAGGCAGGTGGCCAGCTCGTCGATCTTGAGGGCAAGCCGTTGATCTACAATCGCGCGCAGGTCAAACACGGCGCTCTTTGTGCCGCGGCGAACCACATCCTGCCGACCCTGTTGATGCAGCTTGGGCGATCGGCCAGAGGTTGATTTTTACGTCAAAATCCAGCAGATGAAGGCTTCCTTGAACGCCTTTGAGAAGAAAGAAGAGACGACAGGACATGACCGAAGCGAATAACAAGAAACAGCTCCTTCACCTCGTATTTGGCGGCGAACTCGACAATCTCCAGGAAGTGCAGTTTCGCGATCTGAAAGCACTCGATATCGTCGGCATTTTCCCGGACTACGCGACGGCACTCGGCGCCTGGAAGTCAAAGGCACAGCAGACTGTCGATAACGCCCACATGCGCTATTTTATAGTGCATATGCACCGCCTTCTCGACCCCGAGAGCAAATAACGGCTTTCCACCCACTTGTTCTCCACTATAATCCGGCATGCATATTGGTAGTGCATCCCCCAGTCGGGGATGCACAATATATTGGGTATTGAGCGACAATTTTTTGCCGGGACCCAATCATAACAAAAAAGACGCATTTTTATCAGAAGTAGCCGGCCACGTTAATCGGGGGAAAAGCATTGCGCAGAGTGATCGAGGGCAGCATCGTATGAACAGCCGGATCGCACGTTTTGCCCTGTCGGGTTACAGAATGGCGGGAATGGCCGCCTATCCTTTCGCCCGGCCCTACCTGTCCTATCGGGCAGCGAAAGGCAAAGAGGATAAGCAGCGGCGTCTTGAACGGTTCGGCTATTCGAGTGCCGAGCGCCCGCGCGGTCCGCTGGTCTGGTTTCATGCGGCAAGTGTCGGCGAAACCCTGGCGCTGATCCCGCTCATTCGCGAAATCCGCAAGCGTGACATCCACGTGCTATTGACCACCGGCACGGTAACGTCGGCCGATATCAGCCGCACACGGCTTGGCAACGATGTCATCCACCAATATGTGCCGCTCGACATCAAGATCTGCATCAATCGCTTTCTCACCTATTGGGCTCCCGACGCCGCCATCACCGCTGAATCTGAGATTTGGCCGGTCACGATGATGGAACTGGAGCGCCGGCACATTCCGCAAATCCGCGTCAATGCCCGCATTTCCGACCGGTCCTTCGACCGGTGGAAGCGCTATTCCGATTTTGCCGAAGCGCTGTTTAGCAAGCTGGCGCTGGTCGTCGTGCAGTCGGATGTGGAT
Source organism: Agrobacterium sp. CNPSo 3708 (assembly GCF_028674915.1). NCBI lineage: Bacteria > Pseudomonadati > Pseudomonadota > Alphaproteobacteria > Hyphomicrobiales > Rhizobiaceae > Agrobacterium > Agrobacterium sp. CNPSo 3708. The sequence goes on along the minus strand of NZ_JAQZSF010000001.1, from coordinate 77,665 downwards.
GCGGAACGTTTCAGAGACCTCGGCTCATGGCCGGTGATCACGTCGGGCAATCTCAAGGGCGACACCGATCCGCCGCCCTGCGATCAGGCGCAATTGGACCTCTATAAGCGCCAGATCAGCAACCGAAAGACCTGGGCAGCGATCTCCACCTTCGACGGTGAGGAGAAGGCGGCAGCCACCGTTCATGCCGCGATCAAATCCCGCAATGGTCAGTTGACGATCATCGTTCCGCGCCATCCGGAACGGGCGGATGAGATCGAGGCCATGCTCAAGGGCATGAACCTCAAGGTGGCGCGCAGAAGCCGCAACGATGTGATCACGCCTGAAACCGATATCTTCCTCGGCGACAGCATCGGGGAAATGGGTCTCTACCTCCGTTTGACGGAGCTGGCATTTGTCGGGCGATCGCTGATGGCGGAAGGCGGTCAGAACCCGCTGGAGCCGGCCATGCTTGGCTGTGCGGTTCTGTCCGGCGCCCATGTGCAGAACTTCCGCGAAGCCTATCAGAAACTTCTGCGCTCCGGCGCTGGCCGCATCATCCGCGATGTGGAGATGTTGGCTAAGGCGGTGCACTACCTGTTGGCCAATGATAATGAGCGCTACAAGATGATCGATGCCGGAGGCCGGGTCATCCAGGACATGCGCGGCGCACTGTCGTTGACGCTGAAGGCGCTCGAGCCCTATATCAACCCGCTGACGGTGTCCGCCAAGCTCCAGCCACGCAGCGCGGTGGGCTGACGCCTTGGACCAGAACAATTCGATGAAGTCCGCCGCCGACATTGCCGCCGTTCTCTTCGATAAGGACGGCACCCTGATCGGCTATGACGCCAGTTGGGGTCCGGTCAATCGCGAGCTGGCAGCGATTGCCGCCGAAGGCGACGCAAAGCTTGCGGACCGTCTTCTTCTCGCCTGCGGCATGGACCCGGTCACCGGCCATGTCAAACCGGACAGTTTGCTGGCAGCAGGCAATACCGCGGAAATTGCAGCCGGCCTGATTGCAGCCGGATCGCCTTGCGCCCTGCAGCCTCTGACGGAGCGGCTGGATCGGCTGTTTACCGAGGCGGCGGGCAAGTCCGTTGCCGTGACTGATCTGCAAGCCTTCTTTGGACGGCTGAAGGACAGAGGTTACAAGCTTGGTGTTGCTTCCAGCGACAATGAAGCCTCCATTCGGGAACTGGCAAAACGCTTCGGCTTCGATGTCTATCTCGATTTCGTCGCAGGCTATGACAGCGGCCATGGCGTCAAGCCGCAACCGGGCATGGTGCTGGGCTTCTGCGAGGCGACCGGCCTGAAGCCTGAGCAGGTGGCGGTGGTAGGCGACAATAATCACGATCTGCATATGGGCCGCAATGCGGGGGCGGGGTTGCGCATCGGTGTGCTCACGGGCACCGGATCGCGCGAGAGCCTGGCTGCCGATGGCGATTATTGTTTCGATGATATTACCGGGCTCGAAGCCCTGCTGCCGAACCGCGCTTTCGTCTGATTTCGGACGACTGTGCCGGTATCCTCACCGTGTTGCATGTCTTTGTCACAAAAGGGCTGGACACTTTTGCGCGACATGCTTTAGCTCTTGCTACCATAAAATGTAACTGGGATTCATAGGCCAATGGTTTCGGAAGCGCCGCCCTTCTGGTGGAGAAAAGCTGGCTGGGAAGCCTGGGCTCTCAGCCTCTTTTCCTATCTCTATGGCCGGGTGGCGGGCCATCGCATGAAGACGGCAAAACGAGCCTCGGTTCCTGTTCCGGTCATCTGCATTGGCAACTTCACCGTGGGCGGTGCGGGCAAGACCCCAACGGCGATTGCCATTGCACGCGCAGCACTCGACAAGGGACTGAAGCCCGGCTTCCTCAGCAGAGGTTATGGCGGCACGCTGGACGTAACGACGCTGGTCGATCCGGATCATCATCGCTCTGCTGCCGTGGGGGATGAACCACTCCTGCTTGCGCGCGAGGCGACGACGGTGATTTCGCGCAAACGCGTCGAGGGCGCCGAGCGTTTGGTCAAGGAAGGCGTCGATCTGATCATCATGGATGACGGCTTTCAAAGCGCGAGGTTGACGCTCGATTACGCCTTGCTGGTCATCGATACACGACGGGGAATTGGCAACGGCCATCTCGTGCCGGGTGGTCCGGTGCGGGCACCTTTGGCCGAACAGATGCGCCAGGCCAACGCTATTTTGAAAGTCGGGGATGGAAGTGCCGCGGATGGGATTATCCGAACGGCAGCCCGCGCGGCAAAACCGGTCTTTGTCGCATCGACCGAGCCCCGCCCGCTCCCGGGCTTCGCCGGAAAGCGCGTTCTGGCCTTCGCCGGTATCGCCGATCCCAGCAAGTTCTATCGCACCGTCGAAACCTTGGGAGGCGAGATCGTCATTGAACGGTCGTTTCCCGATCATCATCAGTTCAGCGAGGACGAGCTTGCCGATATGGTGAAGGAGGCGAAGGATCTTGATCTGCTGCCGGTAACGACAGCGAAAGATGCCGTGCGCCTTGCGGGCCTTCCCGGACAAGCAGCAGAGCTTCTTTGGAGCGGCCAGGTGGTCGAGATCGATATGGTCTTCGACGATCCAATGGCAGCGTCGACAATGATCGATGCGGCAGTCGAAAACTGCAGGACGCGGCGTCTTTTGCAGAAATAAAGCGCTTCCCTGTCACGCGCATCAGCGAGTGTAAGGAACAATCGACCGTTGCAACTCTTTTACCTCTCAGTGAAGCACGAGTTGGGCTCTGATCCGAGGAGGAGAGAGATTATGCAGCATACGAATGTGGAGAAGAAAGCATTCACCCCGCGCGAAACCCGTCAGGGCTTTAAGGGTAAGCCGGTCCTGGTTATTCTTGTCGTCAGCCTGTTTCTAGCAATGGCAGTATGGCTGGCCGCGGAAATCTGGGGTGAAAGCACTGCCCCTGCGACAACGGAGACGCCACCGCCTCCGGGTCCTGCAACGTCGAGCCAGACGGTCAATCCGGGCGCGCAGGGCAGCCAGACCTTCGATAACAACCCGCCATCCGGCGCAACGCCGCCGACGGAAGGTGTTGATCGTAACCCTTCGACACAGGCGCCGTAAGGCAACTCGCCGATCTTGACGAGAGTCGAGGTTGGTAGAGCGCAAGCAATACCCATCAACAAACAAAAAAGCCGGAGCAAATGCCCCGGCTTTTTTCATGGCTGCACCGGTGTCAGGCGGCTTTCTTGCCAGATGCGTTGAGAGACGCTGTTGCAAGCGACGACAGGTCTGCGTCGGTCTTGGTCTCTTCCTTCAACGTTGCGTCCAGCAACTGGACTGCCTGCTTGTGACCAAGCTGCTCTGCCCATGCCCTCAGCGTACCATAGCGGGCCATCTCATAATGTTCGACAGCCTGTGCCGAGGAGATGAGGCCGGCATCGAGAGCCGGGCTGCCCTTGAAGTCTTCCATGATCTCTTCGCCTTCGGCGATAATGCCCTGGATTGCTTCGCAGGTCTTTCCCTGAGCGCGCTTGCCGAGAAGTTCGAAGATCTCCTGCAGCCGCTCGATCTGGCCCTGGGTTTCTTCCTTGTGCTTCTCGAATGCGGCCTTCAGCTTGTCGCTGCTGGCCGCCCGCGCCATCTTGGGCAGCGCCTTCAAGATCTGGCGTTCTGCAAAATAGATATCCTTCAGCGTGTCATAAAAAAGATCGTCGAGCTGTTTCTCTGCCATGTGTATCTCCCAAGTGTTGGTGCTGATGATCGCACGGCACACCGAACATCAGCGCCCCTTGATGGTTCCGGAGATAGCCAGAAGAGTTAAAGGTGAGTGACATCTTCTGCGTCAATCGACGACAAGGTGAGGCACGAAGCGCGAGAGGTTGGTGGTGATACGGCTTTCGTCCTCGCGAATGCTCAGGCCGCACGCCACGTCCCCAACGATCCAGCTTCCGAGAATGGCATGGACATCGTCGACATCGAAAAGCGGCGCAAGCGCCTGCACGACGTAACCTTCAGCGCCATAGATGCCGGGGTTTTCAACAACCAGCTGCTGGTCTTCAAACAGGGAGACGCTCTCTCCCTCCCGCGAGAAAAGCGGTTTCCTGACGTAATCGGCAAGGTTTTGCGCCTGCGGATCGTCGGTGAAATAGCTCGGCAGAAGATTGGGGTGTCCTGGATGACGCTCCCACAGAAGCGGAAGGATGCCCTTATTGGAGAGAACTGACTTCCATAAAGGTTCGATGAACACGTCGCCTGCCGTTGGAAGGTGAACCGAAAAAGGCTCCTTGAACATCACTTCCCACGGATAGAGCTTGAAGCAGCGCTCGATCAAACGGTCCTGAAGGTCGGTAAAGCGGCCGGTTCGATTCACGCCGATATCGCGAATATCCATGAGTTCCACCTGATGACCGGCCTGTATGGCGCAGTCCATCAGATAGGTGGTGGTGCCGCGATCCTCTTCATTGTCCAGGAGCGTCGAAAAGTGAAAGACGCCCTCAGACGGGAACTGGCGAAACGCCTCCACGAGGCATTCCTGAAGAGAATTGAACTGATCGGCGTCGTCGGGGAGCGTGCCTGCAGCAATCTGGTCGGTCAACCAGTCGTATTGGAAATAGGCACTCTCGAATATCGAGGTCGGCGTGTCGGCATTATATTCGAGAAGCTTTGCCGGACCTTTGCCCATATAGGCAAGATCGAACCGGCCATAGAGATGCCGGTCACCCCGAAGCCAGGACTGCCTTACCGCGTCTCGCATCTCGTCTGGAATTTGAAGCTTCTCAAGCGCCTCCTCGCTGGTAACGACATCCGCCACAAGGTCCATGCACATCTCATGGAGTTCCTGCGAGGGCGCCTCGATGTCCTCTTCGATCTGCTCGTAATTGAATAGGTAAGCCGCATTGTCGACCCAGTATGGCTCGCCATACATTTCATGAAACCCGAAACCGACGGACTTTGCCTGTTCGCGCCAGTCGGGTCTTTCAGGAAGGGCGATGCGTTTCATTTAACTGCCATGATGGCTGGACGAACTCCAATGGCCAAAACCGCTCCGTGCGGTTGTTTCCGGGACGCCGTAGCTGACATTCTTCAGGAAGCGATAGGAGTTGCTGCCAGCCTGGTCGCCTTGGCTTCGCGCGACCATGGCGGTGCCCTGCCGATCCTTATAAACGGCCGAGCCGCTGCCGGAGCGAAATGAACCGCCGCTGCCGCCGCCACCGCCACCGCCGGAGCTGGCTGCGGCTTCCTCGTCTTCTTCCTGCCGCTTGCGATCCGCATAGTAATCTGAAACCGAGCGAACGTTGCGCGCCAAGTAAAATCCGGTCAGTGCTGGAATGAAGGGCGCGACATCCTGCGCTGTCCGTGGAGATCGAGTACACAGTCCGCTGCCGAAGCTGTCTTCGCAACTCGCCTGGTTGGCAAAGCGCGGCGCGTTCGCTTTGTAGTCGGTGGTCGCATCGCGAAAGGCCACATCGCAGACATCCGCGCCGATCCCGCTCATCACGCATTGCTGCGTCGACTTGAAGACGAAGGCATCGGGAGGCTGTTCGCCGCAGCCTGCGAGCGCCAGCCCCGATACCGTGATCGTTCCGAGTGCGAGAACCGGCCTTGCGTGACTTCGCATCCGTCTTTTCATGCGAAGTCTCCTCAGTAGGTCATGCAGGCAGCGTTGAGGATGCCGATGATAAGCGCGATGCCGCCGCCCCACACGCCTGCGGAAACCTCGCCTCTGCCGATCTTCTCATGAATGCCGGGCAGGCTGGCGCGCGCCACATAGAAGGCCAGGATCTGCACGACGATGCCGATGATCGACCAGATGATGAAGTCGATAATGTTGACGGAGTTTGCAGCCGCCGATGCCATCGGCAGGCCAAAGCCTGCAAGCGCTCCCAGAAATGCGATCGTGGCGGAAAGATTGCCGGAGCGTATCAGCCTCATTTCGTCATGCGGTGTCAGCCGCGTGTAGATGCCGGCAAACACCGCATAGGCAAGCAGTCCGAATGCGAAGTAGCTAAGAAATGCAGGCAGCCCCGCAACATATCCGAACATATCGGCTCTCTCACAATGACGAGTTGGACATCAAGGCTTGTGTGTTTTTGCTTCAAGCGCGCTTCTGGTTCGGTAGAGCGCCCGCCCTTTTTTCCGCCTCTACGGAGGCCGCGGCATCCGCGTAAGGCTCCTGGCGTACAACGCTCCAGTAGCGCAATTCATCAACGGGAATTTGAACGCCCGTCATGGCGCAAACCACATAGGAGCCGGTCTGGACGATACGCAGGTCGCCATCGAGATATTCGATTTTCGCTTCCCTCTGTCCACCGTCAAATCTGTTCATGCGCGTGCGTCTCCTCGGTCTTCTCATGTCTGGATGCGATCTCTATTCCTACGCAGCCTGTAATTCTAGTATCCTCAGCTTCTGCCGAAGAGCATTTCGATGTCGGTAAGCTTCAGTTCGATGTAGGTCGGACGGCCATGGTTACATTGGCCGGAGCCTGGCGTATTTTCCATTTGCCGCAGGAGGGCATTCATCTCCTCCGGCCGCATCCGCCGTCCAGAGCGGACGGAGCCATGGCAGGCCATGGTGGCGGCAACATATTCCAGCTTGCCGGACAGACTGCTTGCCGTATCCCATTCGGCGATCTCATCGGCCAGTTGCCGAACGAGCCCCTGAACATTGACCTCGCCCAGCATGGCTGGCGTTTCGCGAACCGCGACCGCGCCTGGTCCGAAACGCTCGATGGCAAACCCCATCTTGTCGAAGCCTTCCGCATGCTCCATCAACCGGTCGCAATCCTCTTCGGGAAGATCGACAATTTCAGGGATAAGCAGCACCTGCGAAGCGGGCCGTTTGGCGTGCAGCGCCTTGCGCATCTCCTCGAAGACGAGCCGCTCATGCGCGGCATGCTGATCGACGATCACCAACCCGTCCTCGGTTTGGGCAACGATGTAATTGGCATGCACCTGCGCGCGCGCTGCCCCCAGTGGATAGCGCGACGGCTCGACGGTTGTAGCGACCGACTTTTCATCCGTGTGAAAGACGTCCGACCGGGCCGTCGGCATGGTGATGTCGATAAATTGCGACTGCGCCGGTTCGCGCAGAGCCAGCCCATCCGACATTTCCAGCGGCCTGGACGGGGAGTTGGCAGGCGTCCAGGCCTGTGAGGCAAAGGGTCTGACTGTCGATGGGCTGTAGCCAGGCCGAAATGCGCTCATCATCTGCGAAGCACCCGTGGTCGCGGCACGGTCGCCCTCGCGGGAAAGGGCCTGGCGGATCGCGCCGACGATCAATCCTCGGACGAGGCCGGGATCGCGAAAGCGCACATCCGATTTCGCCGGATGCACATTGACATCCACCAGCGCCGGATCGAGCCGGAGCGACAACACCGCAACCGGGTATCGCCCATGCGGCACCGTTTCGGCGTAGGCGCCCCTGATGGCCGAGAGTAGCAGCTTGTCCTGCACCGGGCGGCCGTTGACGAACATATATTGATGCGCGGAGTTACCCCGGTTGAAGGTGGGAACGCCGGCAAAGCCGGTAAGCTCGACATCTTCTCGCACGGCATCGATCTCGATAGCATTATCCTTGAACTCGGCTCCAAGGATCTGCGCCATGCGGGCGAGATGGTCGTCCCCGGTCGATGGCAATTCCAGCGTCGAGCGATCCGTGCCCGAGAGCACGAAACGGATATGCGGGAAGGCAATCGCCATGCGTTTGACGATTTCTGTGATGGCGGCAGCCTCCGCCTTCTCGGTCTTGAGAAATTTTAACCGGGCCGGGGTGGCGAAGAACAGGTCGCGCACTTCGACGATCGTACCGGTATTGGCAGCCGCTGGTCGCACCGTCGAGACCTTGCCGCCGGTAACCGATATGATCGCGCCTTCGGTCACGCCTTGCGCGCGACTGGTGATCGTCAGCTTGGCGACCGAACCGATCGAGGGGAGGGCTTCGCCTCGAAAACCAAGCGTGCGGATATCGTCGAGTGTCGAGGAAATCTTCGAGGTACAATGCCTGCGGATCGCGAGTTCGAGGTCGGGCGTGGACATGCCGCAGCCATTGTCGGTGATGCGGACCAGGCCTTTGCCACCGCCCGCCGTGGCGATCTCGATCCGGGTCGCTCCGGCATCGATGGCGTTTTCGATGAGTTCTTTCGCGGCGCTCGATGGGCGCTCGATCACTTCACCCGCGGCGATCTGGTTGATCAGGGTTTCTGAAAGCTGCTTGATGGACATGCTGCTATTGTCGCGGATTCGAAGGCGTAACGAAAGAGAAATCGCACCTCTCCACCGAAAGCACGCTCGCTGTCTCGCCAATCCTGGATTGTTCTTTTTTCAAATTTAAGAGGTCTTTAATCCCGAAACGATATCACTGATCCTGCTTGAATGAATGATTTATTTGTCTTTTCAGGATGCTTGATAAGGACAGGACGGAAGCGCTGGGGCCGTCTTGTTTGATCCCGAAGGACTGTCGAGCATTTTGCCCGCATGTTCCCGTTATATCCAAAGCCTATTGCTATTGCAGGTTTTCAAGATGAATTGAGCGCGTTCTCGAAACGTGTGTAGGGAATTGTCATGAATGATTTAGCGCCAGACGGCGTGGCCATTCAAGCAGCGATGCTAGACGCTATTAGCGATGCAATGTCTGCAGCGATTCTCATCTATGATCGTGACGACAACCTTGTGTTTGCCAGCCACCGTCTTTTCACGCTTCTGCCGCTCGAGAAGGCAGAGGTGGCACCTGGCGCAAGACTGAAAGATGTTTTAGGCGCAATCTACGATCGCGCCGGCTTCGGCGAGGCGTCTTCGCGTGGCAACCGTGTTGATCGCGAAGAGTGGATCGCCAAGAGCCTTGCGGCTCATTGGGCGGAACGGTCCGAAACGGTGGAGCAGCGCCCTGGCGACAGATGGCTGCGTTTCACCAAGCGGCGCGTTCCTTCCGGTTTCTGCATTTGCGCCATCGCCGATATCACCGAGCAGAAAAGACGCGAGGAACATTGGCGCGCCGACATCGAACGCGTCCAGATCACCGAGGAAATCCTCGACAATCTGCCACTGTCCATCTTCGTGAAGGACAAAAACCGCATTTACTCGGCCGTCAACAAGGCTGGCTGTTCTCTGATTGAAACCTCACCGGACCTGATCCTCGGTCGCAACGTCTTCGATATTCATTCGGATGAGCTTGCGACACGCATAGACGCGATGGACAGGCAAGTGCTTGAGACCGGCGTGCCGGCCATCCTGCCGGAAATGGTCACGCTGTTGACGGGTGACGAGATCCTCGTCATCACCAGAAAGCACAGGGTCGGCAAGCCTGGTCAATATTTTCTCGTGACGACGATGGATGACGTCACAGCCTTTGCCGTGACCCAGCCGGATGGCAGGCGTATCATCCCGGGGCTGGAGCATCTGTCCTTCCTGCGCAGTTCCTACATGGATGACGAAAACCACCAGGCTTCATTGGTGATGAAGGGCCGTCGCGTCCTTCTCGTCATGCCGAATGCCGAGGCGGGCCAAGCGGCCTGCAAGCGATTGTCGACGATCGGTGTGGATTGCGCGGTCGCCGTCGGCCTCCAGGAGCAGGAAGCCTTTTTGAGCCTCTCCGCATCCATGGGTGTCAAGATCGACCTCGTTGTGGTTGACGTGCAATTGCCGCTCGAATGTCTGGACCTGCCGACGACATTCGGCATCGGCGTGATGATGGCGGATGAGTTCGAGATCGGCAGTTCGCTGGTCAATATGCTGACACATCATTTTCGCTCGCTTGAAAACACGCAGCAGGGCAGGGGCAAGGACGACGATTGGGTCGTTATCAACAGCGATGACGAATCGCTCAACCGACCAAGGCTCGATGTTCTCGTCGTCGAGGACAACAAGATCAACCAGATCGTTTTTTCGCAGATACTGGAAGGTCTTCAGATCGAGTACAGGCTGGCGCAATCCGGCAACGAAGCGCTGGCGCTCTTCCAGTCGGAAAAGCCGTCGGTCGTGCTCCTGGATACCACGCTACCGGATATCGATGGCTTTGAGGTTGCTAGACAAATCCGCAGGCTGGAATCCTCGACGGGCGAAAGAACACCTTTGATCGGCGTCGTTCCTTTGGCTTTCGAGGGAGATCAGCGTGCCTGCCTCAATGCCGGCATGGATGAAATGTTGCTCAAACCAATTAGTCCGGATATAATCGATATGTTGCTGAAGCGTTTTCTGCCGCGTTTCTCTCACAGCCTTCATGGATGACCGCACACATGTTCGTGGTGGTGGGATCTCGTATTCGCGGCGATATTCTTTGTTAATTGCGGGCCACCGATAATAGCGACCACCACAGGCCCACAGGATATGTGAATGAACCCGCCCGCGCCGACTCTTCCGCTCATCAGCCAGCATGAATTGCAGGCGATGGCGTATAGCGATCCGCTCACGGGGCTCGGCAACAAGTATCGACTGCGTGACAAGATAAAGCTGCTGGCGGCTGAACGGGCCGCCGATCCCGCACCGTTTGCTGTCGGCATTGTCAATATTGACGGATTCAAGCCCATCAACGACCTGTTCGGCGCGCATGCCGGAGACGAAATTCTCTGCCAGGTGGCGCATCGCTTGAAGGCTTGCATGATGGATGGCTCGATCGTCACGCGCCACGATGGCGATGAGTTCGCCTTCATCCTGCCGCTTATTTTCGAGCGCAGCGGTGCAGAGCGCATCGGGCAGATGATCAAGGATGTGTTGTCGGCACCCTACGATCTTGGCGATCGCAACGTGCGCCTGTCTTCCTCATTCGGCTTTGCCATCCATCCCTTCGCGGGAGAGGAGTTCGAGGACTTGATGAAGAGTGCGGAAACCGCGCTCTATCGCTCGAAACGTCGCGGACGCGGCCAGATCACCGTCTACTCCCGCGAGATCGCCCAGGAGATGAAGCGTGCCACGCAACTGGAGCAGGCACTTCGAAACGCGATCATCAGCGACACCATCGACGTACACTTCCAGCCGATTGTCAGGCTGGCCGATAGCACGGTGATCGGTTTCGAAGCATTGGCGCGATGGCACGATCCGGATCTCGGTTTCGTGCCGCCGGATGTATTCGTGCCTTTGGCGGAGGAGCGTGGGTTTATCGACGCGCTATCCGAGACCCTGCTGCGAAAGGCCGCCGAAACCGCGTTGTCTTGGCCGCGCGAACTCTTTCTCTCCTTCAATCTCTCGTCCGCTCAATTGATGGACCCATCGACAGCGGCCAATATTCTTTCCAGTCTGCGTCGCGTCGGCCTCGACCCCCGGCGCCTGGAGCTCGAAATTACAGAGACGGCGGTCATGAGTTCGGCGGATACTGCGCAGCGCATTATCTCGGAGCTTCAGCATGCGGGCGTGCGCATCTCTCTGGATGATTTCGGAACCGGACAATCCAGCCTGGGCCGCTTGCGCGACTTCACCTTCGACAAGGTCAAGATCGACCGTGCCTTCGTTTCCCGCATCAGTACCGACCGCCCCTCGGAGCACATCATCAAGGCGATCGTCGCCATGTGCGATGGTCTCGACCTCGAGGTCGTCGCCGAGGGGATCGAAGATGGCAGCGAGGCCGAAAAGTTGCGAGGGCTCGGTTGCGCCATGGGGCAGGGATATTTCTACGGACGCCCGGCAGATGCCGCCTCTACTCGCCGCTACCTGCACGACAGCTATCGCGTAGCCAGCGCAGATCTGAACTGATCTGATGGTTCTAGGGGCGAGGGGTCTTTGACGACCGCCTTCGCACCCACTTCGTCTTTGCCGTATCGCGCGAAGCTGATTTCTAAAAGCATTTTCTTATAATCTGAGGACGCCATTAATGTACATGGCGCCCTTTTGAAGCGCGTCGCGGTCTTTCAGATCGCTCCGGACGCTTTAAGTTCCTGTTTTGTCGCATGTCGGCACCGCAAAACCGCTACACGCTTTTGCGCGACATGCTTGAGTTCGCAAACCTTACAGCTTGTAAATACCGTCGAGCCTGCCCTTGACGGTAATGCCGAGATCGAATGTGGCGCCGTGCATTGGGTTGGCCTTGATCTCGTCGTCTTCCAGTCCTTCGCATGCGGACGTCACCAGCAGGCGGTCCGCCGAAGCGGCGAAGAAGGCCGGGCAGGTCGTTTTAGATGCCGGAAGCTCGTAATGGTCGGTGTGCCGGCCGGTTGGATCATAGCGATCGACAGCACCTTCGCCCCAGCGTGCGTTCCAGATGTTGCCCTCGGCATCGCAGACCGCACCATCGATGCCGCCTTCATCCTCGGATCGATCGAGGAAGATGCTCGGAGTGCCGGTCGGAAGTCCGGTTGCGGGGTCGAGCGCCACTTTCATCAACCGGTTCACATTGGTGTCGACAAAGTAGGCCGTCGCGCCATCCGGCGAAAAGCAGATGGCGTTCGGAATGCTGATCGCGTCGAAAAGCGTCGTTACGACGCCCTTGGCGACGTGATAGATCGCCCCTGCGCCATCCTCGGCCTTTTTGCCCATGGTGCCGATCCAGAGCGCGCCGCTTTGATGCACTCTGCCATCATTCGACCGGTTGCCGGGCTTGTTGGGCTCGAAATCGACATGCAGCGAAAGTTCGCCCGTGGAGCGGTTGCGGATGAAGAGGCCATCTTCCGTTCCCAGCAACTGCTGCTCCGCATCGATGGCGGCGACCACGCTTGCCATGAAGGGCAGGGACGTAACGGTCTTCTCGCCCGATGCCGGGTCGAGTTCATGCAACTCCTTGCCGATAATGTTCAGCCAGCCGATCCGCTTGGAGATCGGATCGAAGCTTGGTCCTTCACCCAGCATCAATTGCGTGCTGTCGAGAACCTTCCCCTGAAACGGATGATTGGTCGCCATATATCTTATCCTCCCACTGCCACGTCATAAGCCTCGATGGTGATCTCTGCCCGCTCGCGGGCCTCGCTTGCACTCATACCAGGCTTGTAGAGACTTGTTCCCAGGCCAAACGCCTTGATACCGACACTCGTATAATCGGAGAAGTTCTTGTCCGACACACCGCCGACCGCTGCGACCAGCGTGTCCTTCGGCAAAATAGCGCGAATGGCATTGATGCCCGACGGCCCTAGCACACTTGCGGGGAAGAATTTGAGGCCGGTCGCACCGGCTTTCAATGCGAGCAAGGCCTCGGTCGGCGTGAGAACACCCGGCATCGTCACCATGCCTTTGTCGCGCGCCGCCGTGATCACGTCGGTATCTACATTCGGGCTGACCATCAGTTTTCCACCGGCGCTATCCAGCCGTGCCACGTCATCGACGGTCAGGACTGTACCGGCACCGATCAGTGCATCGGCAGGCGCAAGCTTGGCTGCGGTTTCGATGGAGCGGAACGCATCCGGCGAGTTCAAGGGGATCTCGATGGCGCGAAGGCCGCTTTCAAGCAGGGCGACAACAACGCCCTCGGTCTCTTCAGGACGAATGCCGCGCAAAATGGCAACGAGCGGGTATTTCATTTCGGGAAAGGGAACGTACACGGGCTTGAAACTCCTCAGTGCCAGATGGATGTCGCAGCGGCAATCAGCCCCCGGCGAACCGCATCATCGGCGTCAATGGTGATAAAGTCGATGGAAAGAGCGTGGAACGCGGCCTTGTAAAGTTCACCCAGACCGCCCGAGGCGATCAGGATGACAGAGGAATCACGCGGTGCACTGGCATGCGCACCGGCAATTTCCAAGCCGATCAGCGTTCCGGAGAGTTTGGCTTTCGCATCCGTCGCAGAAAGACCATGCAGCAATTGCCCGGAACGCAAGGTGAAGAAGCGGTTCGTCGCCATTTGCGGATTGTTGTAAATGTCGATCACCGCATTGCTGAACGCGGGAAGATCGCCGCTGAAGGGCTCTGCGTCCGCCATGGCGTGGGACAGGATCGTGTGCTTCGAGACGACATCGAAAATCTCGCCGGTCATGAAGGTCGAAAATTGCGTGACGTTGAGATCCCTGACGCGAACCCATTTCGAATGGGTGCCGGGCATGCAGACGAGCGGGGCGCCGGTGCGATGATCGGTCGATAGCGCTCCGAGAAGTTGGGTTTCCTCGCCGCGCATCACATCCGGCATACCTTCTGCCCTTTGTGCGAGACCGGGAAGAATGCGGATATCGCTCTTCTGATCCGGAACGCGGGTCGCACGATCCATGACTTCGGAAAGATTGGCGGGCACATCCACATAGCCTGCCTCGATCCAGCCCTGCCGTGCCCCTGCCATGCCGCAAACAATCACGGGCAGGCCTTCCGGCGCGGAGATGGCTGCAAGATGCGATGCCAGAACCTCGGCAAAGCCCGTGTGCATCGCCGTCGTCATCCCTTCGGAACTACGGCGCTCGGTAAGAACATCGCCCGACCGACTCAAAAGCCACAGGCGAAAGCTCGTCGTACCCCAGTCTACGGCAACGAATGCAGCATCTGACATTATAGAAGACCTCCATCGATAATCATTGTTTGTGCGGTCATGGCGGCGGAGGCATCCGAAGCCAGAAAGAGGCAGGGACCAACGAGGTCCTCACCGGTCAAAGTCCGCTTGAGGCACTGTCGGTTGATGGTATGGGTGATGGACTCGTCGGTGAGCCAGAGATCCTTCTGTCGCTCGGTCACGATCATCCCGGGCAGGATGGCGTTGACGCGGATGTTTTCGGGCCCAAGCCTTCCTGCAAGGCTCTTCGTCAATCCGATAATGCCCGCCTTGGCCGCCGTATAGGCAGGTAGCTCGCCCATATTGAGCAGATAGGAAATCGACGAGAAATTGATAATGGAGGCGCCCTGTTCTTTTCTCAGATAGGGGAGGGCGGCTTGCGTGACGAAGAAGACCTGCTTCAGATTGACGGCCTGGTTCGCATCCCAATAGTCGCTGGTGACGGTGTCGATATCGTGTCTGTCGTCCCAGGCGGCGTTGTTGATCAGAACTCTGATCCCACCGAGCGCGTCCCCTGCCGATTTCACGGCCTCCGCAAGTTCAGCCTGGTTCCTCAAATCTGCCTTGAAGAAAAGTGGTGCAGTGCTGGCTCCCGGCGAAAGCTTGTCGACAAGTGCTTCGCTTGCGCGCACATCGATATCGATGAAAGCGACCTTTGCGCCAATACGGACGAATGCCTCCACTAGGGACGCACCGATACCGGATCCGCCTCCGGTGATTAGAACGCCTCTGTTGGAAAATTCTGGTGACGGGTTGAAATGGCTGTTCATGACGACATCAACATAGAGGTTGAAAGTTCCAATATTTGGAACTAAGTTTTATTAAATGGAATAATCGCCCTCTGTTGCTGGCTATGTCAAGCGCAGGCGTGCGGTCTTCGGAGAAAATCTGGTGCCCACCTCTCGTGACGATGGAAACAAAGACAGTTCGACCGGCACGCTCGGCAAAGCCATCTCCGTTCTCGAGATGGTGGTGATGGCGCCAGAGCCGCCCCGTTTTACCGAGATCCTGAAAAAAACCGGCCAGCCCCGTGGGACACTGCACAGGCAACTGTCCCATCTGGTGGAAGAGGGTCTTCTCGAGCAAAACGTCGATCAATCCTATAGTGCCGGGATCAGGCTGCTGAAATTCGCTGCCAAAGCCTGGAGCGGGAGCGATCTGCGCTCGGTAGCAGCGCCTCACTTGCGTGCCTTGCATGAAGAGACCGGCGAATCCGTCCATCTTGGCGTCATTCGCGGCTCCGAAATCATCTATCTCGACAAGATCGACGGTAAGCACGCGGTGCGGATGTATTCGCAGATCGGCCGCACCTCGCCGCTCTATTGCACCGGCGTCGGCAAGGCGGCCTTGTCACTCTTTGCGCATGACGAGTTGCTCGAAACCGTCAAGGCACTGTCGCTGAAGTCTTTCACGCCAAACACGATCATCAGCGTACCGGCCCTGCTGAAGGAGATCGAGACAATACGCGAGCACGGCTATGGCTTCGATCTTGAAGAGCATGAGCAAGGAATCCAGTGCATCGCGGTCCCGATCGAGACGAACAGGCCGGGGCTCTATGCTGCGATCTCCGTGACCGGCCCGGCGTACCGGTTGACGAGGGAGCGACTGGAAAGCTGGGCTCCGCTCGTCAAAGAGATTGCGAGACGTATTTCCGCTGACGCGGCACTTCGGCTTGCACCCACCCCCTGAGGTAGAATTTTGCTCGTCTCCACAACGGCTTACAACCCGGAAAAGGCGATGTACGAACCTGTACCAACTTTCATTTGCGTTAGACTTGTATTTTGCTAACGATAGCAGTCATCTTTTTCTTCTTGGCCCTTTCTTAATGTAGCCTATTATAAAGAACTTGCGAATGCCGGTCGCCGAACCAGAAAAATTTTCTCCTATGGGGGCAGACAGCGTCTCCGAACTGACGTGCCTGGAAAGTCAGTATGATGTGTTCCGTTTCATGAAGCGCGTGACGGAAAGCTGGGGCATGAAGGCCTTCATGGTGATGAACCTGCCCATGCAGATGTCGCTGACCCTGTCACAGTGCACCGTCATCACCAGTTGGCCGGCGGACCTGCTGCAGCAGTATGACAATGACGGGCTTCTCGTCGACAGTAACGTCTACAGTGCTCTGAAGAAGGCGAGCGCGCCTTTCGTGGTCAATCAAGATTTCAGGGGTCATGGTCTGCGCCCGGTTGTCGCAGACAAGTTCAAAGATCTGTTTGCCCGCTTCGATATGGTGAATTCGGTCTGGTGTCCGGTTCAGGATATGACAGGCATGCGCGGTGCGGTGTCGCTCTCGGGAGCCAAGTCATCCTTCTCTCGCTCAGAGGTGGCGGAAATCTTCTATCTGGCGGCACACGTGTACGGCCATCTCGCCCATGTACGCAGCCTGGACTCGCGAATCAGCGACACATTGACCGACCGCGAAATCGATTGCCTCAACTGGACTGCGGCGGGAAAAACAAGTGCCGAGATCGCCGATATTCTCACGCTCTCCGAGCATACCGTCAATCATTACCTCAATCGCGCGACAAAAAAGCTCGATACCGTCAATCGGACCCAGGCTGTCGCCAAGGCACTGCGCGTCGGCTTGATAAAATAGGGATTTTTTCTTTTTCCTGTTGTTATCCGTGGCGGTGTGGGTGATCCTGTGTCTCTCGGCAAAGAGGAGACTGATTTGGCAGGAACACGGCGCTTCAGGGCAGCGTTTTCTCCTACCGTAGACTGCGCTATTCTCGTCGCAGCGTTTGAAAAGGGTTTTGCCGCCGACGAAGGCGTCGCCCTTGAACTGATCAGAATGAACGAACCGCGCGAAATTCTGGGCGCGTGGTCTTCAGCCGAACTCGATGGCGCACATCTATCCGTCTCGTTGCCGGTTGCTCTCGCTCTACCAACGGCTGACGTTGAAGCCGATCTCCTCGTTCCCTTCATTCTCGCGACCGGCGGCTCTACGCTCGTGGTCAGCTCTCTATTGTATGATGATCTGGTCGAGCAGGGTATGAAGATCCCGGACCCAGGATCGGTTGCCCGTGCGCTTTCGCGCGTTGCCATGGCGCGTCAAAAAGCCGACCTGCCACCCCTGATCTTCGCCACGGAGCACTCCTCCTCGACATCGACCTACGAGCTTCTCTATCTCATCGCCAGTACCCGCCTGATCGGCAAAGACGATGTGACGATCATGGAAGCGGCACCCGCCAACATGCCGAGCCTGCTGCGAGACGGCAGCATCGACGGCTTCTATGTGGGTGAGCCCTATGGAAGCGCGGTCACGATGGAAGGGGAGGGGCGGATCGTCACCACCAAATCGCATATCTGGCAAAATGGCCCCGAAAAGGGGCTCGCCGTTTCGAGGCAGTGGGCAGACACGAATGAGCAGACGCTGCACGCGATAATTCGCGCCTTCTATCGCGCAGGCGAATGGTGTGCCTCCGCCGCAAACAGAGAGGAGCTGGCCGATCTTTTAGCGTCGCCCACCTATCTTGCCTGCGAGATCGAGCACGTTCTTGCCTCGCTATCCGGTTTCATCCCGCACTCGCCCGCCCGATTGCTGGAATGCCACGACTTCTTCTGCGTGAGTGGGAATGCTGCGAACTTCCCATGGCAAAGCCAGGCTCTCTGGTTCTTCAACCAGATGATCCGCTGGAACGAATGCCCGCCACAGGTCGCCGCCGCTGAGAGCGTTCGAGACGCCGCTGCCGAAGTCTTCCGGCCGGACATATTCCGCAGGGCCGTGCGACCGCTCTTTGCGCCGGTACCGGCGGCGAATATGAAGCTGGAAGGAACGCTCAACACGCGGGTCTATGTTGGCGCCGATCGCGCACCCCTTCTTCTCGGGCCGGATACCTTCTTCGATGGTGAGATCTTCGATCCGGAGAGCTTTGCCACTCATCACGAAAGCTGATGGCGCTTTCGATCGAGATCGTATCGGTAGCGACAGGCCTTGGCGCATTGTGACGCATGCCGATTTGCACGGCGATGCGTTTCTCTGTTAAACCCGATGCGCTGATATTGGCGAATAGCGTGGGCTCCCTTATCTAACCCTTGCTGAAGCGGATGGGGTTGGGCATGGCACAGGCGGATAAAAAACAGATCGAGCAGGCTCTGGAGCAGGTCATCTATCCAGGGAGCGACAAAAGCATCGTCGCACTCGGCATGGTCTCGGAAATCTTTCTGAGCGATTCGAAGGCCTACTTCTCCCTTACCGTGCCCGCGGACCACGCCAAGGAGCTGGAGCCTCTGCGGCTTGCGGCGGAAAAGGCGACACTTGGGGTTCCAGGCGTCAAGGCAGCCGTGGTGGCTTTGACCGCCAATAGCAGGCCGAGCAACGCCTCCAATACCCCGGCGCCAAAGGCCCCACCGGCAGCACCGAGACCTGCGCCACAGCAGCAGGCAAAGGCTGGCGTTCCGGGCATCGGGTCGATCATTGCGGTCGCCTCCGGCAAAGGTGGGGTTGGAAAATCTACCACCGCCGTCAATCTCGCTTTGGGTTTGCAGGCGCTGGGTTTGCGCGTCGGCGTTCTCGACGCCGATATTTACGGCCCTTCCGTCCCTCGGCTTCTCGGCATATCAGGCCGACCAAAGCAGGGCGAAGGCCGCACCATCATGCCGATGGAAAATTACGGCCTGAAAGTCATGTCCATGGGTTTCCTCGTGGATGAAGAAGCAGCCATGATCTGGCGCGGGCCTATGGTGCAATCGGCCCTGATGCAGATGCTGCGCGAAGTCGTCTGGGGAGACCTAGACGTGTTGGTTCTCGATATGCCACCCGGAACCGGTGACGTACAATTGACGATAGCTCAACAGGTGCCTCTGGCAGGTGCTGTCATCGTCTCCACGCCTCAGGATCTGGCGCTCATCGATGCGCGCAAGGGCATCACCATGTTCCGCAAGGTCGAGGTGCCGCTCCTCGGCGTGATCGAGAATATGAGCTACTTCATCGCGCCGGATACCGGCAAGCGCTACGACATTTTTGGCCATGGCGGTGCGCAAGCCGAGGCGGAGCGTATCGGCGTGCCATTCCTGGGTGCTGTGCCTCTGACCATGTCGATCCGCGAAACGTCGGATGCCGGGACGCCGATCGTCGTCTCCGAACCGGACGGCCCACAGGCGCAATCCTACAGGGAGATTGCACAAAAGGTGTGGACAGAGATCGGAAGAGGCACCGCCCGCACGGCGCCGAAGATCATATTTGAATAGAACCCCTTGAAAATCTTACGGAAAATGGGCCGATATCGATGCACTGACTGCATATCTATCGAGCACGGCAAGCAGGCCCGCAAGATTTAGGCTGAGTAAAAAGCCTTTTAGTAGCTTGTATTTAATGATTTTTTCTTAATTGTTACGAGTGCAGACGCAGCACAGCCTAAAGCCTTAGACGAAAATACCGCTTGATTCTTTACCCTGTTGGGAGCATAGCCCGGCGCCGTTTGAACCGCAGTCTTGCTCATGCGTTTGCGGACGCTACGGATGATGTGTTAGATCGACCAGCCGATGACAATCGGCGCCGCGGACCGGAGAAACTGATTGATAAAAGCCTATCGCTCGAATTGCGAGGCGATCAGCCTGTCTGCTGACGGGGATCTTGCGCATTTATCCGACGACATCGTCTGGATCGATCTCATCAACCCCCACCGTGACGAAGAGAAGCGTGTCGAAGCCCTGCTCGGCGCCGAGCTTCCGACGCGCGAGGATTTGAAGGACATCGAGCCCTCGAGCCGCCTCTATACGGAAGACAATAATGTCTTCATGACGGCATCGCTCGTCTGGAAGGCAGATTCGTCCGATCCTCAATTGACCGACGTTGCTTTCATCCTTGTTGGCAACCGGCTGGTGACGATCCGCTATGCGGAGCCGAAGTCGTTCAATCTCTTCATCGCCGCCATCACCCGCACGCCACATGAAATCCGCAGCGGCGCGGTTCTGCTTTTGAAGCTGCTCGAAACGATCGTCGACCGGACTGCCGAAATCATCGAGAACACCGTGGTCGGTATCGATCATGTTGCGAAGGGGATCTTCGGCGGCGAGGCGCGCAGCAAGCGCAAGGAACCTCGCTATCTGGAAGACAAGATTGCTGAAATCGCTTCCTTCCATCGCCTGGTCTCGAAAGTGCGCGACAGCCTGACGTCACTTGCGCGCGTCCAGTCTTTTCTTCACGCGACGACCCTCGTTCAGGAGGACAAGGATGCCAAGGAAATGGGAGCGTCGATCGCGCGCGACATCCATTCGCTGTCCGAGCACGTGTCCTACATTTCCGGCAATCTGACCTTTCTGCTGGATGCATCGCTTGGCATTATCAATGTCGAGCAAAACGCCATCATCAAGATTTTCTCTATCGCGTCCGTGGTCTTTCTGCCGCCGACGCTGGTGGCCTCCATTTACGGAATGAACTTCGCGCGCATGCCGGAATTGCAGTGGGCCTATGGCTATCCGCTTGCAATCTTCGTTATGCTGATATCGGCGATCATCCCGTTTATCGTTTTTCGCTGGAAGGGCTGGCTTTAAAGGGCCAGGATTCATATGCCTAATCCGTTTGAAAAAGACATGCTCGATAAGCCTGAGGTCGAGGACCGCCACCAGCAAGGCCTGTTTGCGGCCATGCTCGGCTCCATCGGCGTGGTGTATGGCGATATCGGCACAAGCCCTCTCTATGCGTTCAGAGAAGCGCTGAAGCCGATCTCCCAGGACGGGCTGACGGAGGCTGAAGTCATCGGCCTTATCTCGCTGATGATCTGGTCTCTGACAATCATCGTCACGATCAAGTACATCTGTTTTCTGCTGCGGGCGGACAATGATGGCGAAGGCGGAACGCTTTCGCTTCTGGCTCTGCTGATGAAGAGAGCAGGCGCGCGACGCAATTTTCTCATCATGCTCGGCCTGATTGGTGCGGCCCTCTTCTTGGGCGACGCGATGATCACGCCCGCGCTTTCGGTCCTTTCCGCCGTGGAAGGCCTGAAGCTCGTGACGCCGCAGATGGATGAATTCATCATTCCCATTTCGCTTGTCATTCTGGTCGGTCTCTTTGCCATCCAGTCCCATGGCACAGAAATCGTCGCAAAGTTCTTCGGCCCGATCACGGCCGTCTGGTTCATCGTGATGGGCCTTGTCGGGCTCCTGCATATCTCCGATGACTATAGGATCCTCTATTCGTTCAATCCGGTCCATGCCGTCGAGTTTTTGATGAATGAGGGCTTTTACGGCCTCGTCGTGCTGGGTGCAGTCTTCCTGACGATCACGGGTGCGGAAGCGCTTTATGCCGATCTGGGCCATTTTGGACGCAAGCCCATTCAATGGGCCTGGTTCGCGCTGGTCTTTCCCGCACTCACCCTCAATTATCTCGGCCAAGGCGCACTGGTTCTGAAGGACCAGTCGACCATGTCCAACCCCTTCTATCTGATGTTTCCGCAATGGGCGCTGCTGCCGGCGGTTATCCTTGCGACGGCTGCCACGATCATCGCCAGCCAGGCGGTCATCACGGGTGCTTTTTCGATGGTGCGTCAGGCGATCAACCTTGGCTACCTGCCGCGCATGGAAATCCTCTTCACCTCAGAGACCAACACGGGGCAAATCTATCTGCCGTCCGTCAACACGGTGCTGCTCTTTGGCGTCGTCGCCCTGGTGCTCACGTTCAAGAGTTCCGATGCGCTCGCCACCGCCTATGGCATCTCCGTTACCGGCGCGATGGTCGTGACCAGCCTGTTGTTCTTCCAGTTTGCCCGCAGCCACTGGAAATGGTCGCTGCCGCTTACCCTCCTGGTGGTTCTGCCCTTTATCACGCTTGAATTGATCTTCCTCGGTGCGAACCTCTTGAAGATCCACGACGGTGGCTACGTGCCGGTCCTGCTGGCGATCGCCTTTACCGTCATTATGATGACGTGGCAGCGGGGTTCCAAAATTCTCTTTGCCAAGACCCGCAGAACCGACGTGCCGCTGAAGGCCTTCGTCGCCTCCGTAGAGAAGGAAAGCGCGCATGCGCCGGTGCGTATTCCCGGCACGGCAATCTTCCTAACGGGCGATCCCGAGACGGCACCCGCCGCCTTGCTGCACAACCTCAAGCACAACCACGTTCTGCACGACAAGAACGTCATCCTGACGATCCGCACGGAAGATACGCCGCGCGTTCACCCGGACAAACGCTACACCATGACCAAGGTCAGCGAGCGCTTCGTCGTGGTGGAATTGCATTTCGGCTTCATGGAAACCCAGAACGTCACCCAGGCACTCGGCTATCTGCGCCGCACCGGCTACAAGTTCGACATCATGTCGACCTCCTTCTATCTGGGACGTCGAAAACTTGTGCCGGATTCGAAGTCCGCCATGCCTGGATGGCAGAACCGGTTGTTCATCGCTTTGGCGGAGAATGCGGCTGACCCATCCGATTACTTCCGCCTGCCGACAAACCGCGTCGTCGAACTGGGCTCCCACGTGGTCATCTGAGCCCTCGTTGTAAAAGCCATTCAACGCGTCGCTTTCCGATGGAGAGGGGCGCGTTTTAGTATCTGGTCACACATTAACGTGAGGTGGCTTTCAGAGGCGCCTTGTTAACCAAGCATCAAGGTTAATGAGAGATTATCCGGTTGTGTAGCAAGTCGTTTGCGTGTGTCCGGAGTCATGGTTTTGCGTTCAAGAAAAGTATCGCGTCGCGGGCCCCTCATTGCCTATGAGAAGTGGACCTCGCCTATTGTCTTTGGCCTTGTGGCCTGGCTTGCCTTTCCCTCCCTTGCAGCGCGCGCCGATCTGGCTTCGCTTCTTGCCGGTCTTGATGCTGGCGGCGAACAGTGGCGCATGGTGCTGACCAACTCCCCAGCTGGTTCAGTCCACAATGCTTCGCTGGCCTTTAATGATGCGAGCGATACCGCCGCCATCACCGGCGCAGGCATGACGCTTCCCGATGGCCGCAAAGTTGCCTTCGTCACCAAAAAGGGTGGCCATGAGACGACGCCCGATAGCGAGCGCGTTAACCGCGCCGCCAAGAAGGGCAGGGTGATCGCCACCGAAGTCATGCAGCCGCCGAAAGCCTTTACCGCCGGCTCCGTTCTCCAACGCACCAGCATGATCGACATCGAGCCGCTGAAGCGCAAGGATCGCACCGCCTTCGTCAAGCCGAAGAAGAGCAAGGAGATCGAGCTGGCCTCCTTCTATTTCCGTCGTGACGAGAAGAAGGCCGACAGGACGGTCTCACCGATGTTGGCGGATCTGGTCACCAACCGCACCCCGGATGTGCTGGCGACAGCCTATGCGCCGCCGGAGCCAGACTTCGCCCGCGAGTCGCCCTTCGACGCCATCCTGAAAAAACCGGATACCGGCCGCTTCATCCCGCCGATCACGCCAGACGATCACGCCTGGGCTGCGACACCGCTGCCAGCGGAAGCCTTCTCCGCAGCAGAGCAGCAATGCCTGGCCTCCGGCATCTATTTCGAGGCGCGAGGCGAGTCGATCAAAGGTCAGGCGGCTGTCGCCCAGGTCATTCTCAACCGTGTGCGCAACCCCGCCTATCCGAAAACCATCTGCGGCGTGGTCTATCAGAACAAGGACTGGCGTAACCGCTGCCAGTTTTCCTTCGCCTGCGACAACATCAAGGACCGCGTCAATTCCGAGCGGCACTGGAAGATGGCGCGCGAAGTTGCCATGGCGACGACAGCCGGCAAGATCTGGCTGAGCGAGGTGGGCTCTGCAACCCATTATCACGCCATTTATGTTCGACCCGCCTGGGGCAAATCCATGAAGAAAGTCGGCAGGATCGGATTGCATGTCTTCTACCGTACCTATGGCGGTGGCTGGAGCTAGAACGGTTCCATTTCACAAGCGCGCGCTGTCGCGATCACGCGGATTTGCCTGCAAAACTCGTGTCAAAAATGCCGATTCCATCGGCAAACCGTGCCAAGAATCCGTGCTTGTCGTTCAAGCGACTGATTTTGCTTGGAAAATTTGTGCTGAAACAAGCGCCGACGGTGCCTTGACTAGCGAAGTCCCTAAAACTATGTTGCGCGCGACTTCAGAGCGGGCTGGAACAGGCTAAAAGCCCTGCCGTTTACAACTCCAAAGGGTTCTGGCATCGCTGGAACGGAGATAAAGGGCAGGATTTGAAAATGACCGGCAACCGTAACGATAGTCTGGACGAGCGCCGCAAGCGCCTTGCCGAGGGATTGGCCAAGGTTCATGCGGAGGACGAGGCGGAGAGGCGGACGGAGCAGAGCGCGGAGGAAAGCCGGAAAGGCTTTGCGATGGCGATCAAGCTCTCTTCGGAGTTCATTTCCGCAATTATTGTCGGCGCGATGCTGGGTTATCTTCTGGACTATTTTGCCGGCACGTCGCCGTGGGGGATGATCGTTCTTCTTCTTCTCGGTTTCTGTGCGGGCGTATTGAATGTCCTGCGGTCCGCAGGGGTAGTGGCCAAGTCGCCGCTTCTCAAGGACGGGCTGGGGAAAGATCAGGGTGGGGAGAAAAACGGCTAAAGCCGTTCTTTCCATGGAATATAGATGCGAGGTGCCGCGGTTTTGCGGCAACAGGTAAAGAGGGCAGCCGGTGGCAAACGATCCGACTCATCAGTTCTTGGTGCAGCCGATTATCCCGATCAACATCGGTGGCGTCGATTTTTCGTTCACCAATGCGTCGCTTTTCATGGTCGCAACGGTCGCTGCGGCGTCGGGCTTCCTTTATTTCGCAACGTCGAACCGCGGTCTGATCCCAGGTCGCATGCAGTCCGTTGCTGAAATGTCTTACGAGTTCATCGCATCGATGCTGCGTGAAGGTGCAGGCAAGAAGGGAATGGTCTTCTTCCCCTTCGTCTTCTCGCTCTTCATGTTCGTGCTGACCGCCAATCTTCTCGGCATGTTCCCGTACTTCTTCACGGTCACCAGCCAGATCATCGTCACCTTCGCGTTGTCCTGCCTCGTCATCGGAACGGTTGTCGTTTACGGTTTCTATAAGCACGGCCTGCACTTCCTCGGTATCTTTGCGCCGTCGGGTGTTCCGGCAGTCCTTCTGCCTCTGGTGTCTTCCATTGAGGTCATTTCCTTCCTCTCGCGTCCGATCAGCCTTTCCGTTCGTCTTTTCGCGAACATGCTGGCAGGTCACATCACGCTGAAGGTGTTCGCAGGTTTCGTCGCTTCCATGAGCGCGCTTGGCGCGATCGGTGTCGGCGGAGCGATCCTGCCTCTCCTCATGACGGTCGCCATGACCGCTCTCGAATTTCTCGTCGCCTTCTTGCAGGCATATGTCTTCGCGGTACTGACGTGCATGTACCTGAACGACGCCGTGCATGGTGGTCACTGAGAAGTAAAGTCGCTGGCCCCGGAACCGGGTGTCAAAAAACAGCCGCAACAACCATTTCAAGGAGCTTAATATGGAAGCGGAAGCAGCAAAGTACATCGGCGCAGGTCTCGCATGCCTCGGCATGGCTGGTACGTCCCTCGCTCTCGGCCGTATCTTCGGCGATTTCCTCTCCGGCGCACTGCGCAACCCGTCTGCCGCTGACAGCCAGTTCGGCCGTCTGGTATTCGGCTTCGCCGTTACGGAAGCTCTGGGCATCTTCTCGCTGCTCGTTGCTCTCCTTCTCCTGTTCGCTGTCTAATAACAGCATCAGGTTTGGATCACGGCTCGCAAACGGCGTGCCGTGATCCTTCGCATTTGCAGTACCCCTGGAGGTGAGCATGTTCGTGACCGAGGCTCTTGCCCAGTCAGCAGCGCCGTCAACCGGAACGACGACGGAAACACCCGCTGTCGGCCAGACGGCCCCGGAAGCAACGCATACGGAAACCGGAGTGGCGCATGACGCCGGTCACGGGTCCGGCGTATTTCCGCCATTCGATTCGTCGACCTACGCATCCCAGCTTCTGTGGCTGGCGATTTCGTTCGGCCTTTTCTACGTGCTCATGAAGAAATTCATCGTGCCGCGCGTTGGTGGCATCCTTGAGGATCGTCATGGCCGTATCGCACAGGATCTCGATGAAGCCTCCCGGCTGAAGTCCGAGGCTGATGCCGCGATCGAAACCTATGAAAAAGAACTTGCCGCAGCACGCGCCAAGGCTGGATCCATCGCGTCCGCTGCCCGCGACGCTGCAAAGGCAAAGGCCGATGCGGACCGCGCCGCAGTCGAAGCGGAACTGGCTGAGAAGCTTTCCGCTGCCGAAGCGCGTATCGCGTCCATCAAGCAGCAGGCATTGGCCGATGTCGGCACAATTGCTGAAGAAACCGCGACCGCTGTTGTCGATCAACTGATCGGCACGAAGGTCAAGGACACCGATGCCAAGGCAGCTGTTGCCGCGGTATCCGATGTGAAGGGAGCTTGAGATGGCGTTTGATGCATCATTCTACGCACTCGTAGGCCTTATTCTCTTCTTCGTCCTGATTGCCTACCTCAAGGTTCCAGGCATGTTGGCAAGCTCGCTCGACGAGCGCGCAAAGAACATCACCGAGGAACTGGCGGAAGCCAAGCGCCTGCGCGAAGAAGCCCAGCACCTGCTGGCGGAATATCAGCGCAAGCGCAAGGAAGCGGAAGCGGACGCAGCTGCCATTGTTGCCGCTGCCGAACGCGAAGCCGCCGCTCTGACCGCCGAAGCCAAGGCGAAGACGGAAGAGTTTGTCGCTCGCCGTATCGCGCTTTCCGAGCAGAAGATCAAGCAGGCCGAAACCGATGCAATCGGCGCTGTTCGCTCCGCCGCAGTCGACATTGCGATCGCAGCCTCGGAAAAGCTGATCGCCGAAAAGACGACGGCTGCTGCCAAGGGCAAACTGTTCAAGTCTGCCGTCGGTGAAGTTAAGTCTCGTCTGAACTGAGCCAGAGACGATTTAGTCGCATCGAGTATCCAAAACCCCTTCCGGTCCTTACCGGGAGGGGTTTTTTATTGGCCGGCTTTTGAGAGTTTGGGAGCGAAGGCCGTAGAGCTTTAAACTAGCGCTGAGGATGGGCGGTGGAATGATACATGGATCGAGCCGGATATCCTCGGTTCTCATCCATTGCATGCTCCCTCCAAGATGTGCTGAAAGCTCCGCGCCGGGATGTCGCGTAGATTACAATGTAGCCCGCAGTATGCATTCGGCAGGTTTGCTGTCAAGCCGGATGATACCCAAGTATTAGTTTATGCTTACATCGCTTTGGGTAAGAGCATAGCTTTGGTGGTAGATATACGCCCGGTATTGCCCTTTGACATCAGTATCGGTGCTCACACTCATTTTGGAATGAAAAAGCTATGGCTGCATACTATCGTAAGATGCAGCTTAAATAAATATAAACATTATTTTATAATATTTAGCCTTAAGTGTTGTGCGCCTCTCGCAGAAATATTGTGGCTCAAATTACTGAGCGTGACTTTCGGTAAGGCGCCGGGCGTTTGGGGACACGTGCCCCACATCAGTTCAGGATATTTATTTGAGGAAGATGCTATGAAACTATCGATCGGCAAGGTTCTGGCTGCTCTATCCGGGGTCATGATTCTTGTGGCAGGTGTGCAAGGCGTCTCCTCCATCATATCGATGTCGCATATCCAGGATGGGGTCGATGTCATTGTCCGTGAACGCGTTCCTGGCTTCATCGTCATTGGCGCCATCAATGCCGACATCGGCAGCATCAGAAACGCCCAGGGCGCGATCGTTATCGCGGATCAGGGTGCAAGGGCTGATTTTCAAGCCGAGCTGGCGAAGGCCGAAACTGCGCTTGTTGCGAGGCTGAAGGAATACAAGGAATATCTCGTCGATGACGCAGACAAGCAGAATTTTGAGAGCTTTAGCGCACGCTGGACGGCAGCCGAAGGTAAGTGGGCACAGGTGCAAGCACTTGTCGATGCCAACAAGATTGACGAGGCGAGATCATTGTTCGCGGGCGGCGCGCTGACCGCCTACAACCAAGCCAAGACCTCGCTTCAAGACGCGGTCGATGACATTGAAATGGACGTGCGCGGTGAGGGTAATGTCACCTCCGCGACCGCTGGCGCCGCGATCACGCTTAACTATATCGCCCTTGCGGTTGCGCTGACCATCGGGCTTGGCGCAGCGCTCTTCGGCAACCGTTATATCGCAAGGCCGCTCGTGCAGATGACGGGTGTCATGCGCAAGCTGTCTTCGGGTGATACGCAGATCGATATTCCCGGTCGTCATCGCAAGGACGAGATCGGATCGATGGCGGATGCCGTCGAAGTCTTCCGGCAGAGCGCCATCGAAAACAAGCGACTTGAAGCGGAGGCTGAGGAAAGCCGAACGCGCGCCGAGACCGAACGACTGGAGGCTCAGAGTAAGGCTGAGGCCGACGCCGAAGAACGCCTGCGCGTGGCGACATCCGGTCTTGCAACGGGACTTCGTCGCCTAGCTTCAGGCGATCTGGCGTTTCGCCTGAACGAGACGTTTGCGCCTGACTTCGAGCCGCTCAGAACCGACTTCAACCAGTCCATTCAGCAGCTTGGCAACACGCTCACCGAAATTTCGCGCGCCATAGAAACCATGAACCGCGGAACCCGGGAAATTGCCGAAGGGTCCGCGGATCTGTCGCGGCGTACCGAGCAGCAGGCCGCAACGCTGGAGCAGACCGCCGCGGCGCTGGATGAGATCACCGTCAACGTCGCAAACTCCACCAAGCGCGCCCAGGAAGCGACCGGTGCTGCAAGCGAAGCAAACCAAGCTGCAAGGGTCTCTGGCACGGTGGTCGCCTCGGCTGTGGACGCCATGCAGCGCATCGAGCAATCCTCTGGCCAGATCTCCAATATCATCGTGGTCATCGACGAGATTGCCTTTCAGACCAATCTGCTGGCGCTGAACGCAGGCGTCGAAGCGGCGCGCGCGGGCGAAGCCGGCAAGGGCTTCGCAGTCGTTGCTCAAGAGGTGCGCGAATTGGCGCAGCGTTCTGCCCAGGCCGCCAAGGAAATCAAGGAGCTGATCGGCAAGTCATCGCATGAGGTGGAGAACGGCGTAAAGTTGGTTCAGCAGACCGGCGATGCGCTCAGGACGATCAGCCACCATGTCGAAGCCGTCAATGAGCACATGGGCGCGATCGCTACCTCATCCCAGGAACAAGCGACGGGTCTTTCGGAAGTGAACACAGCCGTCAACCAGATGGACCAGACGACGCAACAGAATGCCGCCCTCGTGCAGGAAACCACCACCGCAACCTCTGCACTGGCGACAGAAAGCGAGAGGCTGCGTGCGCTACTCGAGCAGTTCAAGCTGGCCGATCACGCGCAGCAAGGTGCCAACCGAGACGGCTATATGCGTATGGCCGGTTGATGGACGGAAAGGCGCTCTTCAACCACCGGGGAGAGTGCTAGCCTATCAGGCGACGTCGGCTTCGGCAGTATCCTGTCGAAGCGGCCGAAAGCTCATTCGATGAAGTGAGCAGGCCCCATGGGCTTCGATGGCGCGTAGGTGCACGGGCGTTCCGTAACCCGCATGAAGCTCGAAGCCATAGGCGGTGTGCACAGTCCCGGCCCGCTCCATCATCCGGTCTCGTGTAACCTTGGCGATGATCGACGCGGCCGCAATCGACAGGGATCGCGCATCCCCCTTGATCACGGCCTTTGCTTCGCAGGACATGCCAGGCGGCTGGTCGCGCCCATCGGCCAACACCAGTCGAGGCGCAAACTCAAGCCCAAGGACGGCGCGGCGCATGGCATCGAGGCTTGCGCGCAGTATATTGATCCGGTCGATCAGCACCGGGCCTGATGACGCGACAGAGACGATCGAGGTTTCCACAATCTTCGTAAACAGCACTTCCCGTTTTGCCTTGGTGAGCTTCTTGGAATCATCGAGGCCGTCGGGAATATTGTCGGGATCAAGAATGACGGCGGCGGCAACGACCGGGCCGGCAAGAGGGCCTCGACCAGCCTCATCTGTCCCGGCCACGGGCCAAAGGCCGCGCTGGCGTGCTTCTAGCTCCATGCTGAAGTCGGGGCTCGCCGGAGCAAGATCGAACAGGGCAGGAGAATCGGATGCTGTGCGTCGCTTCATGCGGCAAAAACTTGCACAGACACCCGATCTCCCGCAAGCCCCCGGTGCGGCGATAGACAACCCGTAGGGCGTGGTTGTCATCCATGGCCTGAGAGACCAGGGTCGTTTTCCTATAGGGCGGCGGAAAACGAGAAATCGCACGCGAGGCGGCGGAACCGGGGGCAATGCCGGTACGTCAGGGACGCGCACCGAACATTTCTTCGAAGAGGGGCTTCACAGCCGTGGTTTCGGCGCAGCTCTGTGGAGACGCGCCAAGAACCCATGTCATAAGCGGGAGCTGGACCGAGCGTCTCCTTCCTTCAAAGCAAGGAGAGCTGCACGCCAGCACCACTGGGTGGGGCAAAGAGATCGTCACGCAGCTGGATGCCCCTGCGAATGAGACTGAGCCTTTTAGTCGCCATTTCGAAGCGGCGGCTGATCTGCCACGCATAGGGTCCAGCACCCTTCATGCGCTTGCCAAACTCCGAGTCATATTCCTTGCCGTCGCGCATGGAGCGCACCAGCGACATGACATGGCGGTAGCGATCCGGGTAGTTGCGCAGCAACCAGTCACGAAACAGCGGGCTGACCTCAAGGGGTAGACGCAGCAGCACATAGGAGGCCTCTGTCGCACCGGCGGCTTTACCGGCTTCCAGCACCCTCTCGATCTCATGATCGTTCAACGCTGGAATGACCGGGGCCATCATCACAGCCACTGGTATACCAGCTTCCGTCAGCGTCTTGACTGCCTCCAACCGTTTCGATGGCGTCGAGGCGCGTGGCTCCATACTGCGGGCAAGTTTGCGATCGAGCGTCGTCACTGAGATTCCGACCTTGACGAGACCCTTCTTTGCCATGGGCGCCAGAATATCGATGTCGCGCGTGATCAGCGCCGATTTCGTCACGATGGCAACCGGATGTTCCGCCTTGGCTAGCACCTCGAGGATCTGGCGCATGATCCGCCATTCCTTTTCGATCGGCTGGTAGGGATCGGTATTGGTGCCGATCGCAATCACCCGCGCCTTGTAGCCCGGCTTGGAAAGCTCGCGTTCCAGAAGTTTGGCGGCGTCCGGCTTGGCAAAAAGCTTGGCCTCGAAGTCTAAGCCGGCAGAAAGCCCCATATAGCTGTGCGTCGGACGGGCGAAGCAATAGATGCAGCCATGTTCGCAGCCGCGATAGGGATTGATCGACCGGTCGAAGGGGATGTCAGGCGATTCGTTGCGGGTGATGATGGTGCGCGGCTTTTCCACCTGCACATCCGTCTTGAACTCCGGCAGTTCTTCGATGATGTCCCAGCCATCGTTAAAGGCTTCATGCTGCAACGTCTCGAAACGACCGCCAGGATTGATGCCCGCACCTCTGCCGCGACGACGATCGATCTCGATCCTCAGGCCAGAGTCATCTGCCAGAGCATTGGCAATATCCGGCGTATGGCCCGGCTGATAGGCAGCCTGCCCCGAAAGCACTTGGTGTCTCATCTGATGCTCCTGACCGGCCTGCGCCAGCGAATTGGATGAAACGATTCCTACGCTAAATATGAGAACAATACAAGAACAAAAGAATCCGATAGCGCTTTCCAACTCGGTGTGCGGCGCGAGGAGGAGCGCTGCAAAGAAGGACACAATGGACCTGTCCTGCTGCATTGCATCATTTTGCCGGGTGCCACGACAGAAAATCCATTTGGGTTTGCATGGCGATGCTGTAGGAACTTTATCGTCTGGAACGCACCACAAGTGACGAGAACATGCTGACAGTCATCATGGAATGCCGAAACCAAGAGCCCGAGCTTGCGCATACGCTTTCGGCGCTGGTGACGGGCGCCGTGAAGGGTTTGATCAGCGACGTCATTATTCTCGACCACGCCTCACACGATGGCTCGGCGCGGGTCGCCGAAGCTGCCGGTTGCCGCTTCCATCAGCGCTGGGAGATCGGCGATGTCATTCAATCGATCCGCGGCGAGTGGGTGTTGCTGATCGAGCCGGGAAGCCGTCCGCAGGGTGGCTGGATCGAGGATATTCTCGAATATATGGCGCTGAACGAGCGGCCCGCGCAATTCTCCCCCTCGCGCTATTATAAAAAGCCGTTTCTGAAGCGATTGCTTCGCCGCGGTCCGCCACTGGAATTCGGCCTGTTGCTGCGCAAGCAGGATGCGCTCGCACTCGCGAAATCCGGCCTTCCGCCGAAGGAATTTTCAAAATCCCAGAAGCCGCGCAGGCTGACGGCGGAGTTGGTGCCAGCCTGGGCGCTCCGTCCAACGCGATAGGGATCAGCCCTTCGTGCGGCGCAGATGCTCGTCCAGCCGTGGCATGATTTCCACGAAGTTGCAGGGCATGTGGCGATAATCCAGCTGCGCTTTCAAAATGCCGTCCCACGCGTCTTTGCAGGCGCCTGGTGAACCCGGCAGAACGAAGACAAAGGTTGTATTGGCAAGCCCGGCGGTGGCGCGTGACTGGATGGTGGATGTGCCGATCTTGTCATAGGAGATGCGGTGGAACACCTCTGAGAAGCCGTCCATGCGCTTGTCGAACAGAGGCTCCAGGGCTTCCGGCGTCACGTCGCGCCCGGTAAAGCCCGTGCCACCCGTGGTAATGACCACATCAATCTCGTCCGACAGCGTCCAGCCTTGCACCTTTTCGCGAATGGCCCCGATGTCATCAGACACGACAGCGCGATCCACAAGACGGTGGCCTGCCTCCTCGATCCGTGCGGCCAGCGTGTTGCCGGATTTGTCGTCCGCCAAGGTGCGCGTGTCAGAGACGGTCAGAACGGCGATACCGACCGGAATGAATTGCCGCTCTCCACCCGTGTTCTTCTCACTCATGACGCTCTCCCTGCAATCGTTCTGGTCTCTTGAACATACCATCCGGGCTCCTGTTCCCGAAGCGATGCTGCTGCGGCCTCCGCTTTCTCCCAGTCGGAAAAAATGCCGAAGCATGTGGCGCCCGAACCGGACATGCGCGCAACATCCGCGCCCTGTGAATGAAGCATTGCCAGCATATCGCCGATCTCCGGCAGAAGCTTCACGGCTGGAGGCTGCAGATCGTTTCTAAGCGCGTCCATCATCGAAAGCCATGACTGGCCTTGATCCTGAAGCGGTGCGGGAAGCGGTGCATTCTGCTTCTCCTCCAGTAGCTTAAAGATATGCGGCGTTGAAACCCCCCTGAGCGGGTTGACCAGCACCAGCGATAATTGAGGAAACTGCGGAAGAAGGGTAATCTCTTCCCCAATTCCCTGCGCTATCAGCGGCTGGCTCTCAAGACACATCGGTACGTCGGCACCGATCATCAACGTCATGTCGATCAAGGTCTTGCCGTCAATCTCCAGTTGCCAATGGCGGATCAATCCGCGCAAGGCTGCCGCGGCATCGGCTGAACCGCCGCCAATCCCCGAGGCGACCGGCAGGTTTTTCTCCAGGTGAATGGCAACGGGCGCTGGTGTGAGCCCGCTTTTCTGCACATGGCCGCGAAGGAGATCGCGCGCCTTCAGCACAAGGTTGTTGCTCGCATCCGACTGAAGAAGCTCCGAGGCAAATTGCCCGGAGATCGAAAAGCTGTCTTCGGCGGCACCGCGAATGCGGACGACATCGCCTGCTTCGGTAAAGGTCACCAGCATGTCGAGGAGGTGGTAGCCGTCCTCCCTTTGCCCCGTCACATGCAGGGCAAGGTTGATCTTTGCCGGAGCGGCCTCAACAGTATCGACCGCTCCCTTCCCATCAGTCGGACCCATCCGATGTCAGGATTTTTTGTCCGGGGCAGGGGCCGGCGGTGCAGGTGGCGGTGGAGCCTGATCCTTCTTCGCGGTGTTCTCTGCATCCTTTTCCAAGGGCGGCAGGCCATTGGCGATTTTTTCCTTCACCTTCGCCTTGTCCACGTCGTCGCTATCGCCGATCAGCGCACGGTTCCACTGGTAGACGGCCTCCAGCTTGCGGCCGACACGCCAATAGGCGTCACCCAGGTGGTCGTTGATGGTGGGGTCCCCGGCGCGAAGCTCGATCGCACGTTCCAGTTCGGTCACGGCTTCATCGAAAGCGCCAAGACGATAATGCGCCCAACCGAGCGAATCGACGATGTATCCGTCATTGGGGCGAAGCTCCACCGCGCGGCGGATCATGTCGATGCCTTGGTCGAGGTTCATGTTCTTGTCGACCCAGGAATAGCCGAGATAGTTCAGAACCTGCGGCTGTTCCGGGTTGAGCTCCAGCGCACGCTTGAAGTTCGGCTCGGCCTTGTCCCACTGCTTCAGACGCTCATAGGCAATGCCGCGCTGGAAGAAGATCGTCCAGTCGGACTTCTTCGGGACCGCGCCGATCACCTCGACAGCCTTGTCGTAATTGGCAGCCATGGCGGCATAGTCTTTCGCGTCCGACAGGACGGCGCCATAGGCGAGGTAGGAGCGAATGTCGTCAGGATCGGATTCGAGCAGCGCCTTCAGATGCTGGCGCGCCTCATCGACCTTGCCGGTCTGCGCCAGTGTCAGGCCAAGCTGCAATTCGGAAATGCGATGCATCGGCGAGTCTGCGGGCACCTCGCGATAGAATTCGATGGCGCGCTCGGCCTGCTTCTGCGCCTCGGCCAAGCCGCCGAGGAGGATAAGCGTATCGGCGCTCTTCGGGTCGAGCGCTCGCGACGCCTGGAGATACAGCGTCACGATCTCTTCCGCGCCTTCGCGGTTCAGTGCACCGGCAATCGAGAACATGACGGACGCAGCACCTTCAACGGCGGTCTGAACCTGCTGGTCTGGCTTTTCACCCTTTTCAATGCTCTGTCGCAGCGCCTTCAAGGGTGCGTAATTCGGAGCAAAACCGTCGCCGACGGCAATCGTGTCCAGCGCCTTTTGCTTGTTGCCCGCTTTCGCCTCCAGCCGCGCCAGCGCCATGACGGCGCGCATATAGGTGTCGGTTGCGGTCGCACCGCCTTCACGGTCGGCCACCGCTTCGCTCAGGCTCTTGCGAGCCGCTTCCGTGTTGCCGGTCACGAGCGCAATGGCGCCCGCGTTGTATTTCTGGAAGATCGAGAACCAGCCCGGCCCCTTCATGCCATTGACCATGGCGAGTGCTTCCTTGCTCTTGCCGGCGCCAGCGCGCGCCCAGGCAGCAAGAAGCGTATTGACCATGCGGTCCAGATCGTTCGGGCCGCTATATTTCAGGATTTTCTCGGCGGACGAAAATTCCTTGTGCTTGATGGCGGCAAGCGCACGCACGATCGTCGTCACGCGCTCCACCGAGCTGTCGTCCTTCAGGCTGTCGGCAATCTTGGCGCCGGCCTCGAAGTCGCCGCTCAACAGTTGCGCGATCATCAGGCGCTGGCGAATTTCGGTATTGGCCGGATCGAAATCCAAAGCCTTCTGGTAAAGGATGATTGCGGTCGTATAATCCTGGTCGACATCCGCGGTGCGGGCAGCCAGAAATGCGCCTGAGAAGGTGGTGACCCGACCAGGATCGAACTTGACGGCCTCTTCCGCCTTATCGGCGGGCTTCGTCTCTGCCAGCGCGGCAGAGCCTGCGCCAAGCGTGAGTGCGGCAATGAAGGCCGCGCTGCAGAAAAGACGAAATGCTGGATTGCGCCGCATGAAGGAACCCTTGCTTGTGTGCTTCCGCACTGAAAAATCAGCTTCAAACTCGACAGCACCGGGCACCACATCTGCCCTTGATGACTGTTAAGGTTGAGATAGACACGCCATCGGAAACCGGAATCGGTTCAGAAAGTGGTGCATCACGTCACGATAGAATGGCTTTTTTGAAGCAGGCCTGCAACAAATTCTGCTGCCGCTCTCCATTTCGCCGATCGCTCCTCTTTCGAGGAAAACTCTGCCGCGCCGTCAGTTGACGCGCTCGATGCAGAAGTCGATCACTTCCATCAACGCATCCTTCCACGGGCTCTTCGGCAGCGGTGCCAGCGCATCGCGTGCGATCGTGCCGTAATGGTTGGCGCGAGAGATCGTGTCCGTCAGACCGTTATATTTCTTGATGAGACCGAGCGCGACCTCAAGATTTTCATCCGTACTTTCGCCGTTTTCGATCGCGCGCTTCCAGAAAGCCCGCTCATCGATGGTACCACGACGATACGACAGAATGACCGGGAGGGTGATCTTGCCCTCGCGGAAATCATCGCCCGTATTCTTGCCGAGATCGGCAGACTTGCCGCCATAGTCCAGAACGTCGTCGACAAGCTGAAACGCAAGGCCGAGATTCATGCCGTAGGATTTCAGCGCGCCGCGCGTCGCCTTGTCAGTCTTGGCAACGATCGGGCCGACTTCGGCAGCGGCCGCGAAAAGCGCTGCGGTCTTGGCGCGGATAACCTGGAGATAGTCGTCTTCCGTCGTTTCCATGTTTTTGGCGACGGAAAGCTGCAGCACTTCGCCTTCGGCAATCACGGAAGCGGCGGTGGAGAGCACATCAAGCGCGTCCAGCGAGCCGACATCCACCATCATTCGGAAGGCCTGGCCGAGCAGAAAGTCGCCGACCAGAACGCTCGCCTGGTTGCCCCAGATGGTGCGCGCGGTCGATTTGCCGCGGCGCAGATCGCTTTCATCCACCACGTCGTCATGCAGCAGCGTTGCGGTGTGCATGAACTCGACGCTGGTGGCGAGCTTGATATGGTGGTCGCCATCGTAACCGAACATCGAGGCGGAGGCGAGAGTCAGCATCGGGCGCAGCCGCTTGCCACCGGAAGAGATCAGGTGGTTCGCCACTTCCGGGATCATCTGCACATCCGATCCGGCCTTGGAGAGGATCAGTTGGTTGACGCGTTCCATGTCCGGACGGGTCAGATCGACAAGCGGCTTGACGGATGCGAGTTTGTTTTTGCTTTCTTCAAGCGGTATGACGACGCCCAACGGAACGGACTCCTATTCGATTTCGGTTTGACAATAGAAAGCGACGATGGTGGCGGCAAGTGTGGAATCGCCTCATGACCTTCAAAAATATGGGAATGTGGAAACTCATTGATGCGTGAATTGATCAGAACAAACGATGCTGTCCTGCTTTCTTTCGCAGAAAGCCTGATGAAGGATGCCGGCATTCATTGCATGATTGCCGACCAGGGCATGAGCATTCTGGAAGGTTCGCTTGGGCTTCTGCCCCGCCGTTTCCTTGTCGAGGATGACAGGTCCGAGCAAGCGCGCCGCATCCTCATCGATGCGGGCCTTGCCGACGAACTGCGAGACGAGGCCTGATCAACGATGACGTCGGAGACCGTCGACGCATTTCACCGGGGTCGGTTTCACCTGGTCCAGCCGAAGGGCAGGGGACACAGGGCCGGCATGGATGCCATGCTGCTCGCCTCGCTGGTGGCAGATGACCAGCCGTGCCGCGTGGCTGATCTTGGTGCTGGCGCCGGTGCAGCCGGATTTGCCGTTGCAGCCCGTCTGGAGAAGGCGGAAGTCACGCTTTTCGAATATGCCTCCGAGATGGTCGATTTCGCCAGGCGCAGCATCGCGCTTCCGGAGAACCTACACCTTGCAGACCGCCTGACCGTTCACCAGGCCGATGTAACCTTGCGCGCCGGTGCCCGTGCCGAAGCCGGCCTCATCGATGATCATTTCGATCACGTCATCATGAACCCGCCTTACAATGATGCGGGAGATCGCAAGACACCCGATGCCTTGAAGGCGCAGGCCCATGCCATGACGGATGATCTTTTCGAGCATTGGATCAGAACGGCAGGTGCCATCTTGGCGCCGGGTGGGCAGCTCTCCCTGATCGCCCGCCCCCAATCGGTGGCCGATATCATCTCCGCATGCGGGCGCCGCTTTGGTGGGATGGAGATTACCCTTATCCATCCAAGACAAGGGGAAGATGCCGTCCGAATGCTCGTGACGGCGATCAAGGGCTCCCGCGCGCGTCTCACCTTCCGCGCGCCGTTGATCATGCATGAAGAGGACAGCCACGCCTTTTCAGCCGTTGTCGATGATCTGAACAACGGACGAGCCGCCTATCGCCGCAATCACAAAACTGTGCGCTCTTCTGGCTAACGCCGATGGCGAAAAACGCTATCCGGCAAAACGAATTTCCAGGGCCACCATTGCGTTTGCGAGCGCGATACATACATCCCTTTTTGAGATAAACGACGAAGAGGATGAAGATGGCCGGGTTTTTGAAGCGCATTGTGCCGAAGCGATTTCGCAAGCAGGAATTGGTCGTGCCGGTGGTGCGCATGCATGGCGCGATTATGGCAGGCGGCAGTCAGCTTCGCCCGGCTCTCAACCTTGCAGGCTATGCGCCGCTGCTCGACAAAGCCTTCGGCATGAAAGATGCACCGGTCGTCGCTATCTCGCTGAATTCTCCTGGCGGTTCGCCGGTCCAGTCGCGGATGATCTACAACCGCATTCGTCAGTTGGCCGAAGAGAAGAACAAGAAGGTTCTCATTTTCGTCGAGGATGTCGCAGCCTCCGGCGGTTACATGATCGCGCTCGCCGGTGACGAGATCATCGCCGATCCCACATCGATCGTCGGCTCCATCGGCGTCGTCTCCGGCGGCTTCGGTTTTCCTGAGATGCTGCGCAAGATCGGTGTGGAGCGCCGCGTCTATACGTCCGGCGAAAACAAGGCGATCCTCGATCCCTTCCAGCCGGAGAAGGAAGGCGACATCGAGTATCTTAAGTCGCTCCAGTCTGAAATCCACAACGTCTTCATGGACATGGTCAAGCTTCGCCGTGGCGCGAAATTGAAGGACGATCCAGCTCTGTTCTCGGGCCTGTTCTGGACGGGCATGCGTGGCGTCGATCTCGGCCTCGTCGATGGCCTCGGCGACATGAAGGACGTGCTGCGCCGACGCTATGGTGAAAAGGTTAAACTGCAACTGATCAGCGGTGCAAGAAACCTGTTCGGCAAAAAGGTGCCGGGTGTCGATCTTTGCGCACAGGCAATCGCCGCCTCCGCCGCTTCGGGACTTGCAGAAGTTGCCGAAGAAAAGGCATTGTGGGCCAGATACGGATTGTGATGGACGCGATTTAAATGGCCCAGTTGATAACGCTCGCCCTGCTCGTGATCGGGGCGATCATCCTCTACCGGCGATTTGTGACGGATGCCGAGAAGCTGTCCGCCAAATCGAAGCGGCAGGAGAAGGAGCGCCAGACGGGCGCAACCGGCACATTGGTCAAGGACCCGACGACGGGCGAATATCGCGTCAAGAGAGAAGACGAGGTTTAAGCGTGGCGCGGTTCGCTGGCCGCGATGATCGCTATGCTTGCTCATCGTCCGAAGTACTCCGCGACGAACCGACAAGCGTGAGGGCGCAACGGCGGCTACCAGCCGCCACCACCACCGCCGCCGCCACCAGAGCCGGAAAAGCCGCCTCCTGAGAAACTCGATGATGACGACTGTGGAATCGTCGCCGAAATGGTTGACGCTACGGAGGACGAGAACGCACCGATCCAGTCGCTGGGGCCTTTCACGAGACCGTAGTACCAGCCCGGCACATAGTTTTCGGAATCCTCTGTCGCTTTTGAAAACCACCTCTCGAATGCCTCGGTCCAAGGTTCCTCGACATTGAGCGCCACTGCATAGGGCAGCAGCGTTTCAAAATGCTGCGGCGACATTGTCGGCGCCCCTTGCATGTTCATCCGGTCTTTCTCCGCGACACGCAGATAAAGACGCAAGCCTTCAATCTCATCCATGATTTTGCGCCCGAGCGGTGTCGGAGCACCCATCAATGAGAAGAAGAGTAGGTTGATCAGGACGATAAGGCCGGCGGCGCCAAGGCCAATCGAGTTTGGATCGTGAGTGATCTCGAACCAGACGGCGCCGATGATGTACCCGCCGTATGCGATAATTCCGTATGCGAGCAGAGATAACAACACGATCCCGCCAAGCTTGTTTTTAAGCGATGCTCTCGGATGCAGGAGCTTCCGGACCCAAATCACCAATGATGTGATCTTCACACATCCGTATGCGACGATTAGGAATGCCCCTATATCGTCTGGATGTTTGGAAAAATAGATCGTTCCAATCACGAAGACGGCGCTGAGAAGAAATCCCACTACGACATAGATGTCGTTGCTTCTGAAATACCTGTCGCGGTGTTCCTTTTCAACAGCAGTGAAAAACCGCTCTCCAATTTTTTGAACGGCCTCGCCATTGTCCTCGTTAATGGTGAAGCCATGTCCGGGTGGCCCGATGGTCCTGAGCAGTGTTTTTTGTCCGACAGGCAGGCTGTCGTCCATTTGCTTGTGCGTGCGATGCATAATGATGGCGTCGTCCAGATTCTCGATCTCGACATAGCCTTTGACGGCAAGATCGAGCGCGCTGGCGGAAACGGCCGTCCAGCCATCTTCTTCAAAACCCTGATGGTCGATATAGTTCATCAGCCCGGGTGAGATACCCTCAGGCGGGTCCCAGCGCGGCACGACGATCCCCGCGGCAGGATCTCGGCCAACCGCGTGCCACGCCTTGAAGTAATAGGCCAGTACGACCAGCAGACCGACGCATCCGATGATCATCGTGTTATGATCGCGTATCCACCATTCACTTTGTAGAGCAGTCGAGGGCGTAACAAGCACACCCT
This sequence comes from Agrobacterium sp. CNPSo 3708, assembly GCF_028674915.1. Classification (NCBI taxonomy): domain Bacteria; kingdom Pseudomonadati; phylum Pseudomonadota; class Alphaproteobacteria; order Hyphomicrobiales; family Rhizobiaceae; genus Agrobacterium; species Agrobacterium sp. CNPSo 3708. Next base: position 36,933 of record NZ_JAQZSF010000001.1, on the reverse strand, counting down.
TTGGTAGCTTCACCGCCACCGTCATCCCTTCGCCCTTGCTGAGCGGGCGGGTTGAAGTGAGGATCGTTTTATTGCCCTCTACGCGGACGTTTGCATCCTTGCCCACCGCGCCGAGTGGGCCGGTGAAAAACGCGGTCTCGCTCGGGCTTGCTCCTTCCGGCAACAAGATGGTGGCAGAAACATCCCGCATCGGAAAGTCCCAGCCAGTGCCCGTCACGTTCCAGGTCAACTCGTCATAGGTGTCGAAGTGGCGGATCTGTCTGTCCGTCGTGTAGGTGATTTGAAAGACATGATCGCCCTTCGTCAGCAGGCGATCGGCGTCCCCGACATAGATTCGAATACCGCCATCAATCCATTTCGTATCCCAGTATTCCACTGCACCGTCACGCTTTACCGAGACGATATTGAAGCCGACTTTGGTGAGCTTGCCGTCAGCATCCAAGGTGTAGAGCGGGAAATCCCGATAGATACCGTGTTTGATGCGATCCCCTTCCGCCCGGGCCTTGATGGTTTCGGTCACGGTCAGTTCGCCATTTTTGGCGATGGTGATCGTCGAATCGTAGGAGAGGATGAACTCTTCGGCGGAGGCCGGCAGCACTGTGACCAGAAAGAAAAACAGCGCAAGAAATCTGGCAAAAGTGGTCGTCACGTAAAGTCGTCTCCAGATGTCCGGCTGTCGTCAGGTCGAATAGAAAAGGTGGATGGCGCCAGGCTTTCTCAGCGTCCAAGGCAGTTCGCGCCCATGAGAATGCTGCTGCGGATGCCGCACGTCGAGGCCTTGGTGTCTTACCAGCCGCCGCCACCGCCGCCGCCACCGCCAGAGCCGGAAGACCCGCCGCCGCCTGAAAAGCTCGATGACGAGGAACTGGGCGGTGCCGGAATGGTCGAGGCAATCGTGGAGGCCATGGAGGCGGAAAATCCGCCGATCCGGTCGCCAAAGCTGTTGTAATTGCCGTTATACCAGGTCGGCGCATAGGCCGCAGCACCGGCAGAAGCGGCGGCAAGCCACGTCTCGAACGCTTTGCTCCAGCGCTTCTCCACACCGAGCGCCACTGCATAGGGCAACAAAGTCTCGAAATGCTGCGGCGACATCTGCGGCGCGCCCTGCATGTTCATGCGGTCTTTCTCAGCCACCGTGAAGTAAAGCCGTAAGCCCTCGATTGCATCCATCAACTGCCGGCCAAGCGGTGTCGGCGCGCCCATCACGAGAACGAAGAGCACATTCAAAAGCACGATGAGCGCCAGCGCAACGACCGCCAATGTGTTGGCATCATGGACGTGATCGAAAAAGATGCGGCCAACGACGCCCGCAATCAGCGAAAAGGTCAGAAAGCCGGAGATGGCCATAAAAACGATGCCGCCAAGGCGTGAGAGGACGCCGCGTCCGCGACGGCGCTGTTTGCCGTAGATCGTGGCGCCGACGGCAAAGAACACCGCGGCCATGGACAGCGAAATGATGGTGCCGATATCGCCTTCATCGAAACTGCCAAAGATCAAGGCGGCGACGATGACCCCGAAGCTGAGGACAAGTCCGCCAACGATATAGCCGCTATTGCTCCTATAATATTTCCCGCGATGCTCTTTCTCGATGGACGAGCGGAAATCCAACCCGACTTTCTGTACCGTCTCGCCATTCGCCTTGTCGATCGTCAAGCTATTGCCGGGAGCACCGATAGAGGACAGCAGTGTTCGTTGACCGACCGGCAAACTGTTCTCGATCTTCTTCTCCGTGCGGCGAATGATCAGGCCGTTCTTGAGATCTTCGATCGTGACGAAGCCCTTGACCGCCAGATCGAGTGCCGTCGCAGACAGCGCAGTCCAGCCACCGTCTGCAAAGCCGCGGCCATCGACATAATTGACAAGCGCAGGCGACAGGCCCTCCGGCGGATGCCAGCGCGGCACAATCAATCCTTCCGCCGGGTCCCGTCCAACCGCTGACCAAGCCCTGTAGTAATAAGCAAGCACGATCAGCAGGCCGAGACCGGCGATAATAAGGGCGAGGCGATCGCGCAGCCACCATTCCCGCTGCTGCGAGGCGGAGGGTGCATCCAGCACACCCTTCGGCAGCTTCACGGCCACCGTCATGCCTTCGCCCTGATAGAAGGGGCGGGTAGAGGCGAAGAACACATCGTTGCCTTCGGTCAGGATACGCGCGTCCTTGCCCGTGGCACCAAGCTTGCCGGTGAAGACGGCTGTATCGCTGGGTCTTGCGCCCTCCGGCAAAGAGATTGTGGCGGAGATTTCGCGCATCGGAAACTGCCAGCCATTGCCGGTGACGTTCCAGGTCAGCTCGTCGTAGCTATCGAAATAGCGGATTTGCCGATCGGTGGTGTAGGTGATCTGGAAGATGTGCTCGCCTTTGGGAAGAATGCGGTCGGCATTTCCGGTGAAGATGCGAATGCCGCCGTCGATGTTCTCTGTGTGCCAGTCTTCCGGCGCGCCGTCGCGCTCCACCGAGAGAACCTTGAAGCCGACCTTCGTCCGATTGCCGTCCTTGTCGAGCGCATAAAGCGGGAAGTCGCGAAAAATGCCGCGCTTGATGCGGTCACCTTCAGCCCGTGCCGTGATGGCTTCCGTCACCGTCAGTGTCCCGTCTTTGGCGACATCGACGATGGAATGATAGGAGCTGATAAATTCTTCTGCGGAGGCGGGCAGCACCCACGCGAGCAAGAGGCAAAGCCCGAGAAGTCTGGCGAACATGGTCTTCACGTGCGATCTCTCCAGATGGTGTGTGCTTCTCGAGCCGATCCGTTGCGCCAAGCGCGTTTTAAACCGGCTTTTCCACTTCCTGATAGGTGACGCCAAGCGACGCCAGCGCCTTCCAATATCCCGGATAGGTTTTGCCCACGCAGGCAGGATTTTGAATAGCGATGCCGCCCGTCTTCAACCCCGCCAGCGCAAAGCTCATGGCGATGCGGTGGTCGTGGAATGTGTCGATGGAAGCGTGAACCGCCTGTCCCGCCAGCGCCGGATCGGCATGAACGATCAAGTCATCGCCCTCTTCATGCGCAAGGCCGTCCCTTATCTGATTGAGACCAAGAGAGAGCGCCCGGATACGGTCGCATTCCTTGACGCGCAGATTGGCAATGCCGACGAAGCGCACCGGTGTTCTGTTATAGGCGGCCAGCACCGCGATGGTGGGAATGGCGTCCTGCATCTGGCTGCCGTCGATTTCGGCGGGCAGGTTAGGGAACTGCGCCATCACCGCATGCGCCTTGGCATCCGGCTGCGTAAAAGCGTCGGCTGGCGTTCCGATATCGATCTTGCCGCCGGTCAGCAACTCCGCCCCCCAGAGATAGGTCGCAGCAGATGCGTCGGGCTCGATGTGAAAATCCGTCGCCTTGTAGCCCGTCGGGTGTACACGCCATATGGCATTGCTGACACGCTCAACCTTGGCGCCGAAGGCTTCCATCGCGGCAACCGTCAGATCGATATAGCCTTTCGCGCCGATATCTTCTCCGGCCAGAATGATGTCGAGCGGCTGCGCGCCGCACGGGGCGGCCATCAGAAGCGCCGAGACATATTGGCTGGAAAGATTGCCGTCGATCGTGACACTGTCCCTGGTGAAGCCTCGGCCATTACCCTTGACCGTGACAGGCGGGCAGCCGGTCTCTGCTTCCGCTTCGATCCCCAAGGCTGTCAGTGCGTCCACCAGTGGCTTGATCGGACGCTTGCGCATATGCTCGTCGCCCTCGACGACGACCGTGCCGTTTACCGATGCGACCGCCGCTGTCAGGAAGCGCGTCGCCGTGCCGGCATTGCCCAAGAAGAGCGGCTTTTCCGGTGCGGTGAGAACGCCTGAGCTCTCAACGACGAAGCTCGTCGCGTCCGGCTCCGTCACTGTCACACCCATCGCCCGCAAGGCTTCCGCCATGTAGAGCGTGTCGTCGCTTTTCAGCGCGCCCGTCAGTCTGCTCGTACCTTTGGCAAGGCCCGCCAGAAGCAGCACACGATTGGTGATGGATTTGGAGCCGGGCGGCTCAACCTTGCCGGAAAGCGGTTGGCCGGGGGGGGTGATGGTCAGTTCGATCATGTCTTTATCGTCTTCTCGCCAGCAGACTGGCTTTCAAGTCTCAGAATTTCACGGTGGGAACGGCGCGATCCGCCTCGTTGGTGATTTCAAAATAGGGCGCTTTCGCAAAACCGAATTTCCCGGCAATAAGGTTGGAGGGGAAGCTTTCGACCTTGACGTTGAGGTCACGCGCAGCACCGTTGTAATAACGGCGCGACATCTGGATTTCGCTTTCCAGCGTCTCAAGCGAGCGCTGCAATTCGACGAAATTCTGATTGGCCTTGAGGTCGGGATAGGCTTCTGCCAGAGCAAAGAGCTTTCCGAGAGCCTGACCGAGCAGGCCTTCCGCCTTGGCGCGCCCCTCGACATCCCCCGCTGGCACAGCCTGCGCCTGGTTGCGCAGTGAGACGACCTCTTCAAAGGTGCTTTTCTCGTGGGCAGCATAGCCCTTCACCGTTTCGATGAGATTGGGGATAAGGTCGGCGCGGCGCTTTAACTGCACGTCGATGCCCGACCACGCCTCTTCCTTCATCTGCCGCGCTTTGACGAGGCCGTTATAGGTGAAGACGACATAGAGCGCGACAAGCGCAACGATGGCCAATGCGGTGAACATGCAAGCTTCCCCCTCACGAAATCCGGCGAGCCGCACCCATCAGACGCGCCCCGCTTCACCACCTGACTGTTGAGCGCAAGACGATGAAGACCTAAATCGATCTTCGTCACGTCGCGCTTAAAGGCGTCAGGCCGCCTTGTTCCAGTTCAACCCACCGGCATCCGTCATCAGGAAGGCTTCACCGCAGGCCTTCGCCAAGGTGCGTACCCTCAGAATATAGCTCTGACGCTCGGTCACCGAGATTACGCCGCGCGCATCCAGAAGGTTGAAGACGTGCGATGCCTTGATGCACTGATCATAGGCGGGAAACACACATTTGTGCAGCATCTGGTTGGCGTTGTCGCCGGGTGCACCGGCGGCCAGAAGCGCCTGGCACTCCTTCTCGGCATCGATGAAATGGCGATGCAGCATAGCCGTGTCGGCATATTCGAAATTGTGGCGGGAATATTCCTGCTCAGCCTGTAGGAAGACGTCGCCGTAGGAAATCTTTTCCTCGCCGTCGCGGCCATTGAAGTTCAGGTCGTAGACATTGTCGACGCCCTGGACATACATGGCGAGGCGCTCGAGACCATAGGTCAACTCACCCGCAACCGGTGAGCATTCAATGCCGCAGACCTGCTGGAAGTAGGTGAACTGCGAAACTTCCATGCCGTCGCACCAGCATTCCCAGCCAAGACCCCAGGCACCCAGTGTCGGGCTTTCCCAGTCGTCCTCGACGAAGCGCACGTCATGCAGCAGCGGATCGAGACCGATCGCCTTCAGCGAGCCGAGGTAAAGCTCCTGGAGGTTGGAAGGGTTCGGCTTCAGAATGACCTGATACTGATAGTAATGCTGCAAGCGGTTGGGGTTCTCGCCATAGCGTCCATCAGACGGACGCCGGGATGGCTGCACATAAGCCGCTTTCCATGGCTTCGGACCAAGCGCACGCAATGTCGTTGCCGGATGAAACGTACCCGCACCCACTTCCATATCATATGGCTGCAACACGGCGCAGCCCTTGTCCGCCCAGTAATTATGCAGCGTCAGGATCAGCGCCTGAAAGGAACGCTTCGGGTTCATATGGTCTGGAACGTCGGTCATTGCGGTCATCTTGGGTCAAGAGAGGATAAGTAAGGACTTACTTCGATTGCGGACAGGTGCCATGGCAAGGGTTGCGGGTCAAGAACTTCCGTCACGCTGTAGCGGGAGAGCAGAGTACCGTCTCGCGACGCTCGTTCCGATATTTACATTGTGCATCTGTCGCAAATTTTGCTAGCAGAGGCCAACCGAAAAATCCGAACCCGAATATCTCTGACACCGGAAAACCAATATGCCCGATCTTCTGCTTGAACTCCGCTCCGAGGAAATCCCTGCCCGTATGCAGCGGAAAGCGGCTGGCGATCTGAAGAAACTCGTCACCGATGCGCTGGTGGAAGCGGGCCTGACCTATGAGGGTGCACGCGAATACTGGACGCCGCGCCGCCTGACGTTGGATATCCGTGGTCTGACCGCACGCTCTGCCGATGTGCGCGAGGAGAAGAAGGGACCGCGCACCGATGCCAATGAAAAGGCCATCGAAGGCTTTCTGCGCGGCGCGGGCCTGAGCGATATTTCTGAGGCGCAGGTCGTCTCCGATCCGAAAAAGGGCGACTTCTATGTCGCCATCATCAACAAGCCGGGTCGCGCCGCCGAAGAGATCATCGCCGATGTGATGCCGGGTATTATCCGCACCTTCCCCTGGCCGAAATCCATGCGCTCCGGTGCTGCGTCCATGCCGAAGGGTTCGCGCTATGCCGGGATCGAAGGCAAGGGCTCGGAAAGCCTTCGCTGGGTGCGCCCGCTGCAATCCATCGTCTGCCTGTTCGGACCCGAACATGATGAGACGCAGGTCATTGCCTTCGAGATCGATGGCATCGTCGCCGGTAATGTCACCTATGGCCATCGCTTCCACGCGCCGGACGCCATCACCGTGCGCCGTTTTGATGATTATGTCGCGAGCCTCGAAAAGGCGAAGGTCATTCTCGATGCGGAACGCCGCAAGGATATCATCCTGCATGATGCAAAAGACCTGGCTTTCGCCAACGGTCTCGACCTCGTGGAAGACGAAGGCCTGCTGGAAGAGGTCTCCGGCCTGGTCGAATGGCCGCAGGTATTAATCGGCACCTTCGAAGAAGACTATCTGCAGATTCCTGCCGAGATCATCCGTCTGACGATCAAGACCAACCAGAAATGCTTCGTCACCCGTCCGCAAGGCGCTGAGGAAGGTCTGTCGAACCGCTTCATTCTGGTGTCCAACATCCAGGCCAGTGATGGCGGCAAGGAAATCGTTCACGGCAACGGCAAGGTCGTGCGTGCGCGCCTGTCGGACGCCAAGCACTTCTGGACGCGCGACCAGGGCGATCTGCCGGACCTCGAAACCTTGACGGACTCCGCCAAGAAATTCGACCTCGATCTCAGCAAGCCTCTCGACCAGCGCATGGCGAAGCTCGACGCGCTGAATGTCACCTTCCACGCCAAGATTGGCACGCAGGGCGAGCGCGTCACGCGTATCCGAGAACTGGCAAAGCAACTCGCGTCCGCCATCGGCGCCGATGCTGCTCTCGTCGACCGCGCCGTGGTTCTGGCGAAAGCGGATCTGCGCACAGAAGCCGTCGGCGAGTTCCCGGAACTGCAGGGTCTGATGGGACGCAAATATGCGCTCCTGCAGGGCGAGAACGAAAGCGTCGCTGCGGCGATCGAGGATCATTACAAGCCGCAAGGCCCGTCCGATCGCGTGCCGTCCGACAAGGTGGCAATCACCGTGGCGCTGGCTGACAAGCTGGATACACTTGCTGGCTTCTGGGCGATCGATGAAAAGCCAACCGGCTCCAAGGACCCGTTTGCGCTACGTCGCGCCGCACTCGGCGTCGTGCGCATTATACTGGAGCGCAGCGTTCGATTGCCGCTATTGGAGGTCGTCAAGGACGCCGATCTTCTCTCCTTCTTCCATGATCGTCTGAAGGTCTATCTGCGCGACCTCGGCGCCCGCTACGATCTGATCGAAGCGGTGCTGACGCCGGACTCCGATGACCTGCTGATGGTCGCCCGCCGTGTGGAGGCTCTGACCGCCTTCATCACCGGTGAGGATGGCAAGAACCTGCTGGCCGGGACCAAGCGCGCGACGCAACTTCTGGCCGCCGAAGAAAAGAAGGGCACCGTTGTTGCCGATGGCGTAGCGGACGACCTCCTCAAGCTCGATGCCGAGAAGGCGCTTCATGCGGCGATCAAGACGGCTTCTGCCGATGCGGCCAAGGCTGTCGCGGCGGAAGACTTCCGCTCTGCCATGCAGGCGTTGTCGACGCTGCGTGCGCCCGTCGACACCTTCTTCAACGATGTTCTCGTCAATGACGAAGATGCTGCCATCCGCGCCAACCGTCTGGCACTGTTGAAAGCGATCCGCGAAGCCACCGGTACAGTCGCGGATTTCTCCAAGATCACGGGATAAGAAGGTTCAGCGCTGATGTCGTCCAACATCCTCATCAGCGCCTGTCTTCTCGGCCACGCCGTCCGATATGACGGCAAGGGCAAGCCGCTCCATCACCCGGCCATCGAGCGATGGCAGGGTGAGGGCCGTCTCGTGACGATTTGTCCGGAAATGGCAGGCGGCATGCCTGTTCCACGCCCTCCTGCGGAAATCGAAAACGGCGCGTCCGGAATGGATGTTCTGGAGGGCAGGGCGCGCGTGCTGGAAATCACCGGCGCGGATGTAACGGACGAGTTTATTGCTGGGGCAAACAAGGCTCTCGCCTTTGCCAAACAGCAAGGCTGCGCCTATGCCCTGCTGATCGATGGAAGCCCGTCCTGCGGCTCGATCGCCATCTATGACGGGACGTTTTCTGGCGTCAAACATGCGGGACATGGCGTGACGGCGGCCCTGCTGTCACAAGCGGGGATCAAGGTATTCTCGCATACGGACATCGACCGTCTCGACAGCATCACCCAATAAAAAACGCCGGAGAAGTCTCCCCGGCGTCCTTTAAATCAACCGTGTTTATCGCGATCAGCTTGCCATGCGCATCTGGCGCGCCATGCCGTGTAACGAGCCTGACTGATGCTGTGATACGCGGAACGTACGGATCAGCGTCAGCAATTCCTCGGTATCATGCGCCAATGCCTCGGCAGACGCCGTCGTCTCTTCGGCCATGGCGGCGTTGTGCTGCGTGGCAGCGTCCAGCTGATTAAGCGAAGAAGAAATGGAGCGCAACGTCGTATCCTGTTCGGCAGCAGAATGCGCAATCTTGCTGACGATGTCGCTCGCCGACTTGATCTGATCGGAGATACGCTTCAACGCGTTGCCAGCTTCGCCGACAAGATGAACACCGTTCTTCACCTGGTTTGAAGAACGGGCGATCTGATCCTTGATCTCCTTGGCAGCGGCGGCGGATTTCTGGGCCAGCTCGCGCACTTCCTGCGCAACCACAGCAAAACCCTTGCCTGCCTCGCCAGCACGCGCTGCTTCCACACCTGCGTTCAGCGCGAGGAGGTTCGTCTGGAAGGCGATATCGTCAATCACGCCGATGATTTTGGATATCTCGTTCGCCGACTGCTCGATGCCGCTCATCGCGCCAATCGCCTGCTCGACAATGGTGTCGCTATGGTTTGCATCACTGCTGATGGAGGTAACGCGTTTTGCCGCCTCGCTGGCACCATCGGAGGTCTGACGGACGGCCACCGTCAACTCGTCCAGAGCTGCGGATGTTTCCTCGAGATTTGCGGCCTGCCGTTCTGTGCGTTGCGACAGTTCGTTGGAGGCCTTGCGAATTTCTTCCTTCGAGCCGCCAATATCGATGCTCTTGGCATTGACCTTCGCCATTGCCGCGTCGAGATGCGAGATCGCCTCGTTGAAGTTGGCACGCAGATCGGCATAGCGCGCGCCGAGATCGCCACAGCGAACCGTCAGATCACCCGCAGCCAGCTTTTCCAGTGCCTCGCCGATGGTGGAGACTACGCGGGCTTGAAGCTCCGCTTCGTCGCGCTGCATGTCGATATTGGTCTGGCGTTCGGCATCGAGCTGCGACTGCTGCTCTTCCTGGCGCCTTTGCATCGCGTGACGTTCGCGGATCTTCTGCTGAAGCGACTCGATCGCCTTCGCCATCATGCCGACTTCGTTCTTCATTTCAGTGTGAGGAATGGCGATCGACACGTTCTCATTGGCAACGTCTCCCAGTGCGCGATGGATTTTCGCGAGCGGACCGGTAATGCCTTTGATGACGTAGAAGGCGAGAGCAATGCCAAGCAGGAACACGACGAGCCCAAGCGAAACAGCCTTGATCACCGTCGAACGAACCTGCGCTTGAAGATCGTCGACGTAAACGCCGGTGACGACAACGACCTGCCAGGGTTCGAAGGCCATGGCATAGGAACTCTTCAGAAAGGTATCGCCTTCCTGGCCGGGTTTGGGACCATAAAAGCTCGTCTCACCGCCACCTGCACGGCCAAGACGGACCAATTCGTCACGATAGTTGAAGCCTTGAGAATCCGGCTTGCCCTTGAAGCTTTGACCGACACGCTTCGCATCCGGATGGAAGAGCATCTTCACATCGTAGTCATAGCCGAACATGTAGCCGTCCGGCACAAACTTCATCGACGTGACGATCGCGAAAGCCTGGCGTTGTGCTTCTTCGCGGCTCAGCGTCCCTGCTTTTTCCTTGTCATAGAAGGATTGCAGGATCGAAATCGAGGACTGAACCTGTGTCCTCAGCATGTTGTAACGCTCTTCATAGATGGCGTTGACGGAGGACTTGATCTGGAAATAGGTCGCCAGTGTAAACGCCGCCATCAGTGCGATGACAAGCAGGATCAACTGGCGTGAGATTGGGAGGTTCTTCATCGACGCTCTCGAAATGAAGGGCGGCCCCTTCAAGGCGCCCTAAGACTGAAACTTCGTCATACGGAAGCACGCAATCCAAGTTCGCGGCTTCTTATATAAAAGAAGTCTCACAAACAGCTTTAGAATTGATAAATGTTTAAATATATGCGTTGGAAAAACAGTTTTTCGGGAGCTCAGACGTCAACTATATCTTTCGACGCCATAACCGTGGGCTGCGACCACGACGGTGAACCCTGTCGCGATCAATGAGACGGACGTATCGACATCAAAGTGATGTTGTCCAGTCCGTCGGCACCCGCCAAGACAGGCTGGTCGTGCTGGGTGAGCAAGGGATTGCCTTCAAGCGTGATCTGGTGTTCCACCACGGCAGGCGTGTTCTCAGCAACAACTGGTTGGGAATGGTCTTGAGGCAGCCATAGAGGATTGCTGCTGACGAAGGTTACGGGCGAGCCGCCGAGCCACGCTTCGGTCCGAACCGTCTCCTTGCGACCATCAACGTCACGCGTCGATATGTTTTGCGTTCCGCGCTTCAGAACAGCCTTCGTGAGCGCCTTGCTCGCCACGGGGGTGGAAGAGCATGCGTCGCAGGTAATGATCAGCACGCTTCCATTCGATGTCTTGCCGCCATGCAGAACCTCGATCGAGGATGCCATCGCCGTGCCGCCGATGAACATCATGCCCGCCGTCAAAACAATTCTAAACATACGCAACCCCGTAGCCCGCGGTCTGATCGCCGCTTTAAACAACAGCAATCCTACGGAGTCTTCCTTTCCATCCGGTCAGGATATTTGGTAAAAATTGAACGAAAGGCCGATTTCTACCCGTTCTCACGCGCCACGGCCTGCCAGCCGATGTCGCGGCGGCAGAAGCCGTTTTCCCATTTGACCGCATCGACCAGCTCATAGGCGCGGGCCTGCGCTTCACTGACCGTGCTGCCAAACGCCGTGACGTTGAGCACGCGCCCGCCGGTAGCAACGAGTTGTCCGTCCTTGAGGGCGGTGCCGGCATGAAAGACCTTGGCGTCTTCGCTCTCCTTGGGAATGAAGGCGATGGGCGTGTTCTTGTCGTATGCTGCAGGATAGCCTTTGGAGGCGAGAACCACGGTCAAGGCGGGGTCGTCGCGCCATTCGGCCGTGACCTGATCAAGTGTGCCAGTGGCGGTGGCGTAGAGGATTGGGAGAAGGTCGCTCTTGAGGCGCATCATCAGCACCTGGCATTCCGGGTCGCCGAAGCGCACATTGTATTCGATGAGCTCCGGGCCTTTTTTGGTGATCATCAGGCCTGCGAAGAAAACGCCTGAGAACGGATTGCCGTCCTTTGCCATGCCCTCGATCGTCGGCTGGATGATCTCGCGCATCGTGCGCTGAACCATCTCGTCGGTCATCACCGGGGCGGGGGAGTAAGCGCCCATTCCGCCCGTGTTGGGTCCGGTGTCGCCGTCCCCGACGCGCTTGTGGTCCTGTGCGGTTGCGAGTGCCAGCGCCGTCTTGCCGTCGGACAGGCAGAAGAAGCTTGCCTCTTCGCCATCCAGGAAGGCTTCGACCACCACTTCCGCACCAGCAGCGCCGAAGGCGCCGTCGAAGCAATCGTCAACGGCGGCGAGCGCTTCCGCTTCGGTCATTGCGACGGTCACGCCCTTGCCTGCAGCGAGCCCATCGGCCTTGATAACGATCGGCGCGCCCTGCTCGCGAATATAGGCCTTTGCCGGCTCGGCGGATTTGAAGCGCTGATAGGCGCCGGTCGGGATGTTGTAGCGGGCACAGAGGTCCTTGGTGAAGCCCTTGGAGCCCTCCAACTGTGCCGCACCTTTGGAAGGACCGAAGGTGGCAAAGCCTGCCGCGCGAAGATCGTCCGCCAGACCAGCAACCAGCGGTGCTTCCGGGCCGACGACCACGAAGTCGATGGACTGTTCACGGCAGAACGCCACCACTGCAGCGTGGTCTTCGACGTTCAGCGACACCAGTTCCGCATGTTCGGCAATGCCTGGATTGCCAGGGGCGGCAAAGAGCTTGGTCAGTTGAGGGGACTGGGCAATCTTCCATGCCAGCGCATGCTCGCGTCCGCCGGAACCGATCAACAGAACTTTCATGCTCGACACCCCTGTTTCCAATTTCTTGCGGCGTTAAGGGCAGGGGGGCGAAAGGTCAAGGCAAAAGGCAGTCCGAGGCCGCCGCTTTTCTGTGGAATCGCCTTGTCTCTGTGTTGTCATGCCACAATCAGCCTCTATGTTCGGGCAGCTTTCAAGAACAGGTCAGAGACCCTTATGTCCGCAGACAATGCCCGCCTCCCATCCCTTATCGCCTCCGAAATCAACGCCCGCGCTGAGCAGGTGAAGGCGGCGATCCAGCTTCTGGATGAGGGGGCAACCGTTCCGTTCATTGCGCGCTATCGTAAGGAGGTGACCGGCGGTCTGGACGATACGCAGCTGCGTACTCTCGCTGAGCGGCTGTCCTATCTGCGGGAACTGAATGCCCGCCGCACATCGATTGTCGAATCCATCAAAGGTCAAGGCAAGATGACCGACGAGTTGATGCTGAAGATCATGCAGGCGGTGACCAAGGCGGAACTGGAAGATCTTTATCTCCCCTACAAGCCGAAGCGCCGCACACGAGCGGAAATTGCGCGCGAACGTGGCCTCGGTCCTCTGGCAGAAGCGATCTGGGACAACCGTGCAGCCGATCCGGCAAAACTTGCGCAAGCCTATGTGAAGGACGAAATCGTCGATGTGAAGGCGGCACTTGAGGGTGCGCGCGATATCGTCGCCGAAACCATGACGGAAAATGCCGACCTCCTGAAGCGGCTGCGCGACTATATGCGCCAGAACGCCATGCTCCGCGCCAAGGTGGTGGATGGTAAGCAGGCAGCAGGCGAAAAGTTTTCCGACTATTTCGACCACACGGAAAAATGGGCGACAGTGCCGGGCCACCGGGCGCTTGCCATGCTGCGCGGCTGGAACGAGGAAGTTCTGACCCTGACGATCGATGTGGATGCCGACGATCCGTCGCCGGTAAAGCCTGCACAGCGCACCATCGCCGCTGCTTTCGACATCCGCAATGCGGGTCCCGCCGACCAGTGGCTGATGGAGGTGGCGGGCTGGACCTGGCGCGTCAAGCTCTCCATGTCGCTGTCACTCGACCTGATGCGCGAGTTGCGCGAGCGGGCGGAAGAAGAGGCGATCCATGTCTTTGCGCGCAATCTGAAAGACCTGCTGCTCGCGGCACCCGCTGGCTCGCGCCCGACCATGGGTCTCGACCCCGGTATTCGCACCGGCGTCAAGGTTGCCATCGTGGATGGCACCGGCAAGCTGCTGGAAACCACGACGGTCTATCCGTTCCCGCCGAAGAACGATATCCGCGGCACGCAGGCGGAACTGGCCTCACTCATCCGCAAGCACGGCGTCGAACTGATCGCCATCGGCAACGGTACCGGTAGCCGCGAAACCGAAAAGCTGGTGACCGACATGCTGACCCAGATCAATGGATCAAAGCCCACGAAGGTCATCGTCTCGGAGGCCGGGGCTTCGGTTTACTCGGCGTCTGAGCGCGCTGCGGCCGAATTTCCCAATCTCGATGTTTCGCTACGCGGTGCCGTTTCGATTGCCCGTCGTCTGCAGGATCCACTCGCCGAACTCGTCAAGATCGAGCCGAAGTCCATCGGCGTCGGGCAGTATCAGCACGATGTCGATCAGGGCAAGCTGTCCCGCTCCCTTGATGCGGTGGTGGAAGATGCGGTGAACGCCGTCGGTGTCGATCTCAATACGGCGTCCGCACCACTTCTGGCGCGGGTCTCTGGTCTTGGAACCTCGATTGCCGATGCCATCGTGCTGCATCGGGATCAGGTCGGGCCCTTCGCCAGCCGCAAGGAGTTGTTGAAGGTGCCGCGTCTCGGCCAGCGCACCTTCGAGCAATGCGCCGGCTTCCTGCGCATACCAAATGGCAAGGAACCACTTGATTCATCCTCCGTCCACCCGGAAGCCTATGATGTGGCAAAGAAGATCGTCGCCGCCTGTGGGCGCGACCTCAGAACCGTCATGGGTGACAGCGCAACTTTGAAGGCGCTCGACCCCAAGCGTTTCATCGATGATCGCTTCGGCCTGCCGACCGTCAAGGACATCATCGCCGAGCTGGAAAAACCTGGCCGCGACCCACGCCCGAGCTTCAAGACCGCGACCTTCGCGGACGGTGTGGACGAAATCACCGACCTTAAGCCTGGCATGCTGCTGGAAGGCACTGTCACCAATGTGGCTGCCTTTGGCGCCTTCGTCGATATCGGCGTTCACCAGGATGGGCTGGTGCATGTCAGCCAGTTGGCGGACCGTTTCATCAAGGATCCGCATGAGGTGGTGAAGGCCGGAGACGTCGTCAAAGTTCGCGTGGTTGAAGTCGATGTCAAGCGCAAGCGGATCGGTCTCACGATGCGAAAGGACGGTGGCGAGGCAGCGCCTCAGCCGATGCACGAAAAGGGCAATGCCAATGCCATGCGCCACGCCAGCGCAAAGCCGAAGGACCGTGCCGAGCCTGCGCAGTCCGGAGGCGCGTTGGCGGCGGCTTTGGCGGAGGCCATGAAGCGCCGCTGATTTACATAAAATGGCTCTTACCTACTGCGCAAGGGCCGTTTTGTTCCACGAAATCAATCAGTATTTTTGAAACTACCCCGTCTTGCAACTCTGTAAGAAAGAGATACGGTAACAGGGACTTGATAAGTGAGACTTAGCTTATTGGGGGTAATATGGCCTCGTCTCTGCATGCCCTGCTTGATAAAATCGTCAAGACCGGAAACCTGATCGTCACGGGTCCAAGCGGTCTTCAGTCTTTCGGAGACGGACGCGGCAAGCGCGTCGCACTGAGCTTCAGTGATGAGCAGGCGATGGACGAAATCGCCGCCGACCCGGCACTGAAGCTTGCCGAAATGTACATGGAAGGCCGAATGTCGGTCGTCGAAGGCGACATCTACGACTTCCTGGCCTTGGTCAAAAGCAATACGCTCTCTGAGGCCTTGACCTTCGGCATGGTCTGGCGCGGCATGGCGCGCATTATCGCCTCGCGCATCAAGATGCATCTGCCCGTCAATCACAATAAGCAGAACGTTGCGCACCATTATGATTTGAGCGCCAAGCTCTTTGATCTTTTTCTCGATCAGGACTGGCAATATTCCTGCGCTTATTTCAATCCTCCCGGGATTTCGCTGGATGAGGCGCAGGTGGCGAAGAAGCGCCATATCGTCGCCAAGCTGATGCCCGAGCCGGGGCATCGCGTGCTTGAGATCGGCTCCGGCTGGGGCGGCATGGCCATGTATCTGGCTGAAAGCTCCGGCGTGGACGTCACCGGCGTTACGCTCAGCGAGGAGCAACTCCGCGTCTCGCGAGATCGGGCGCTGAAGCGGGGCTTGACGGATATCGTTCGCTTCGAGCTGCAGGATTACCGCTACCTTCCGCCGGACAAGAAGTATGATCGCATCGTCTCCGTAGGCATGTTCGAACATGTCGGCCCGACGCATTACAAGGAGTACTTTCAGAAGGCAGCGGACGTGTTGGAGGATGATGGCGTCATGCTGTTGCACTCCATCGGCCAACCCTATCCGGCACTTGCGACAAACCCGTTCATCGAAAAATATATTTTCCCGGGCGGCTATATTCCCTCACTGGCGGAGGTTCTGCCAGCCATCGAAAAGACGGGTCTGCTTGTAAAGGACATCGAAATTCTGCCCATGCATTACGCGCATACGCTGCGCCACTGGCGCGAGCGTTTTGTAGCTAGGAAGGCAGAAGCCGTGGCGCTTTACGATGATCGCTTCTTCCGCATGTGGGAATTCTATCTGGCTGGCTCCGAAATGGCCTTCACACATGAGAACTTCCACATCTTCCAGATCCAGCTTGCCAAGCGCGGTGGGGTGGTGCCCGATAATCGTGATTACATCGCCCGAAACGAGGCAAGGTTGATGGAGTTCGAGAAGACGCGCGAACCCCTGGAAAAGGTGGTTTTTTGAGCGGTGCTTTTGCTGCCTCAATGAACATAAGGACAGACCCTAACAAAAGCTGAATCCAGCTACCGCCCCGCCAGCCGATGCGGTAGAAGTCCAGCATGGTTCATAACAGCGATCTTTCTGGCCGCGTTTCGGACGCGCCATCCAACAATTGGGTCTATCGGATCTTGCCGAGAGGCCTTTGGCCCTATGCGCAGCTTGCCCGGTGGGATCGGCCCATCGGCTGGCAGCTTCTGATGTGGCCGTGCTTCTGGTCTGCCGCGGTTGCCGCCAATGCGGCGCAACAGATCGGTACCTTTTCCTGGTTCACCTTGCTCTTCCACCTCTTCCTGTTTTTTGCAGGCTCGGTCGCCATGCGCGGTGCCGGCTGCACCTATAATGATCTGGTGGATCACAAGATCGATATGGCGGTGGCACGCACCCGGTCTAGGCCTCTGCCCTCCGGCCGCGTCACACGCATGCAGGCAAAAATCTTCATCGTGGTGCAAGCGCTCGCGGGCTTGGTGGTGCTGCTGTGCTTCAACAGCTTCGCCATCCTGCTCGGCCTGTCGTCACTCGTTTTCGTGGCTATCTATCCCTTCGCCAAGCGCTTTACCAACTGGCCGCAGTTTTTCTTGGGGCTTGCCTTTTCCTGGGGCGCATTGATGGGCTGGGCCGCTCAGTTCGGATCGCTGAGTGTCGCTCCCGTGCTGATTTATGGTGCGGCTATTGTCTGGACGATCGGATATGACACGATCTACGCGCATATGGACAAGGATGACGACGTGGCCGTCGGCATTGGCTCCACCGCCCTTCTGTTCGGAGATAGGACACATGGCTGGCTGGTGGCCCTTTATGGGACAGCCGCGGTGTTTCTCTTCCTTGCATTCGCAATCGCAAATATTAACCCGCTCGGATATGCAGGTCTGATCGTCGCCACAGCGATGCTTTTTTATCAGATAAAGGCTCTGGACATCGGCAATGTTGAAAAGTGCCTGGCACTCTTCAAATCCAACAACCGTGTCGGCCTGTTGATTTTCGCAGGCCTGATGTTGCCGCTCATTTTTGGATAACGAAAAGCCCGGACGCGGGGCACGCGTGCCGGGCTCACTTCGTCCGCATTCGAAACGCCGGCTGAACGACGGCGCTGCGTTGATCAGTTGCGGGCGATGATTTCCTTGCCTTCGATCCGCATCGTCAGACCGAGCGAACCGGTGCTGCGGCGCACGAGGAAGCGCGGACGGCGATCAGCGAAGTAGGAATGGCGGCGACGCGGGCGCGTCGACTTCGTCCGCACGTGGCCGATATGCTCTTCGAGAGGGCGGGCGACGCCGTCGGCTTCCACCATCAGCATGGGAATATTGTACTTTTCCGACCAGCTGCGCCAATCAGCAGCGATGTCGCACAGGTCATGCGCCACCAAGAGCGGAATGCAGAGATCCGGATCGTCGTGATGAAGTTCAAGTGTCACCGTCACGCCACCATCGCCATGGTCGATGGCGCGGGCTGCAACACCCTTGAATGCCCGTGCAGGCAGGGCGAAGGACAGCGGCAGACCGCTGGAATGAAGAACCTTGCGCAGAACGGCACCGCGCTCGTCAAGCGTGATATCGACATCTGACGAACCATTGCTGTTGCCATAGGTCAGCTGCTGCGGGAACCGCGTCGGATCGAGCCGGAGAGTTGCGCCTGCCCATTCGGGCTTCAGAACGGTGTTGTTCATATCATGCTATCCTTGTTTTACCTGAGAGCCGTTTCATGGCCTCGTCCGGGACTTTTCGTCCTCTGATAGGTGGAAGATAGCCAGCGCATCTTCGAAACAGCTTAAAAATCGAGGTTAAGAAAACTTTGCATTCCCAAATGGTTAGCAAAACCCAGCCGCTTAAGGTTTCAGATTCCTGAATTGGGACGGTGGCACGTCGTTCGGCCCACAGGTGGCACGGCTCGACGAAGTCTTGAGAAAAACGCCAGGGATCGGCCTGAGCGCATGTCCTGACAAGCACTTCAACAGGTGTGAGGGAGAGCGGCAATAGCCAATGCGGCGAGAGCCAAAAATGAGCGTGGACGACCGCTCTACAGCATCGAAGCACGCTGCTGAGATGCAACCGGGTAGAGTGCTCGTACGCCCGGAGAGACGCCTTGTGATTTAAGAGGCAACGACCTTGCCGGGGTTCATGATGCCTGCCGGATCGAAGGCTGTCTTGATACGACGCATCAGGTCCATCTCGATCGCCGGGCGGATTGCTGCCAGCTCGTCCCGCTTCAACTGCCCGATGCCGTGTTCCGCGGAGATGGAGCCACCGAAGGACAGCACGATACCGTGGACGATGTGGTTGATCTCTTTCCACCGGGCAAGGAAGGCGTTTTTGTCGGCACCAACCGGCTGGGAGATATTGTAATGGATATTGCCATCGCCCAGGTGCCCGAAGGCGCAGATGCGTGCACCGGGAATGACACTCATGACGGCTCTTTCCGCTTCATCCATGAAGGCCGGAACATGGGAAACCGGAACGGACACATCATGCTTGATGGAGCCTCCTTCCGGCTTCTGCGCATCCGACATGCTTTCGCGCATGTGCCACAGCGCCTGACGCTGGGCCTCCGAGGACGCGATCACGGCGTCCTGAACAATCCCCGCCTCAAAACCCTGTTCCAGCAGCGTTTCCACCATGGTCTGCGCAGTGTCAGCCGAGTCGGAGCTGGAGATATCGATCAGTGCGTACCACGCATGCGGCATTTCGAGAGGGTCGCGCACGCCGGGAATATGTTTCGCAGTAAATTCGACGCCGATCCGCGGCATGAGTTCGAAGCCGGTCAGCGCCGAGCCACAAAGAGTGGATGCGCGCTCGAAGAGTTTCAGCGCATCCGCCGGAGAATTGAGACCGGCGAACGCCACCTGATGGCCGAGCGGTTTGGGAAAGAGCTTCAGGACCGCGCCGGTGATGATGCCGAGCGTCCCCTCTGAGCCGATGAAGAGATCACGCAGATCGTAACCCGTATTGTCCTTCTTCAGCCGGCGCAGGCCGTTCCAGATTTCGCCGGTGGGGAGAACAACTTCCAGGCCAAGGCAAAGCTGGCGCATATTGCCATAGGCGAGCACCGCCGTACCGCCGGCATTGGTGGCGAGATTGCCGCCGATGCGGCACGAACCTTGCGAGCCGAGGGAAAGCGGGAACATCCGATCGACCTTCTCCGCCGCCTTGTGGACCTCGTCCAGAATGCAGCCTCCATCGACGACAATCACATTGGCGACGGGGTCGATATCGCGAACCTTGTTCATGCGTTCCAGCGACAGGATCACGTCACTTCCGCCATTGCGCGGCGTCTGCCCGCCAACAAGGCCGGTGTTCCCGGTCTGCGGCACAATCGCTGTGCCCGTTTCGCTTGCGAGTTTCATGATCGCGGCAACCTCCTCAGTCGTCGATGGACGTAACAGAAGCGGCGAATTCCCATGGTAAAGACCGCGGTTCTCGACGAGATGCGGTGCAAGATCGGAAGCGTCACGTAGCGCGTTTTTCTCGCCGACGATGGCGGCAAAGCGCGAGAGCAGTTCGTCGGACAAAGTAGTTGGCGTCATGAGAATTCCTCCGGTATCGTGTCAGGCGAGGTCAGGATCGCGGCGCAGCCGCGCGCTCCAACCTGTCATTGATGGCTTCGCCAAGGCCCCTATTGGGAATAGACGCCACCGCAATGGTGGTGGCACCGCTCGCATCGGCACGTTTCAGATGGTCGAAAAGATTGGCCGCGGCTTCTGCAAGTTCACCGCTTGGGCTGAGATCGAGCACGGCAACCGCATCGGCTTCTCCCGTTAGCGGCTTGCCCCCGAAGCGGATCAGAGCTTCGCCTTTGTGAACCGAAGTCGCATTCAGACGCACCGCTGCGCCCGGTGCATAATGTGAGGCCAGCATGCCAGGCGCTTCTATCGCGGCAGATGCGGTTGCCGGTCTGACGATCTCAACGCCCGCCACGCGTTCAATCTCATCCGCCACCAATCCGCCGGGCCGCAGGAGGCGGACGGAGCCATCGCTCTCGACCTTGATGATGGTGGATTCAACGCCGACGGGTGCTGAGCCGCCATCCAGAATAAGCTCTATCTTTTGACCCAAGTCCGCTTCGACATGGGCCGCACTTGTCGAGCTGATCTTGCCGGAGCTGTTGGCGCTGGGGGCTGCAAGCGGCCGACCGAGCCTCTCGATCAGCGCACTGGCAAAGCCTTTGGGAATGCGAATGCCGACGGTGTCGAGACCGGCTGTCGCTAGGGAATGGATCGGGCTCCCTTGTCTCAGGGGCAATATCAGCGTGAGTGGTCCCGGCCAGAAAGCGTCCGCCAGCTTGCGTGAGATCGGATCGAAGATCGCGTGTTGCTCCGCCATTGCCATGTTTGCCATATGGCAGATCAGCGGGTTGAACTGCGGACGCCCCTTGGTCTCATAGATTCGGGTGATGGCCGCGGGATTGGTCGCGTCTGCTGCAAGGCCGTAGACGGTCTCCGTCGGTATGGCGACGGGGAAGCCTGCCTCGATGACACGGACCGCTTCATTCAGTGCCTCTTCCGGCTGATGCTCGATATGGATTTGTCGCGCCATCTCTGAAGGCCCTTTCCTTGGGAAAGGCTCTTAAAGCATGTCGCGTGAAAGTGTGAAGCGGTTTTGCGATAGTGACAGGCGAAAACGATAAAGATTATAGCGCAAATCGCGAATTCGAACGATCGGACCAGGGCCTCACAGTGCACGGATGATTTTGCGCAACTCCTCCGAACGCGTGCCCAACATCAACACGTTCTTTAGGGCTTCTTTCGGGTCCTGTGTCTGGAACAGCAGGCCGCCGCGATGAATGGAGGTGTCGATCGCCACGGACTTGCCGCCACTTTGCGGCTGCATCGCGACGGCGAAATACATCCGCGACCGGGTCTGGTCGATCTTTTCGAAGAAATGCTCGTCACCGCACAGTTCCGCAAAGAAATTGGCGAGGTAAAAAGACCACAGAACCGGTCTGCTTTTGTCGAAACGGGTGGTGGAGGCCGTCACGTGGCAGTAGCCGAGATGGGGAGTGCTCTCGATCAGCTTGTGAGAGACCATATTGGGGAAACGGATGCTGGGGTGGAAGCCGTTCAGTCGTGAATGCGTCTTGGAGCCGGCATCCTGCAAACGGCGAGCGGTGATCTCCGCGACCTGTTCGTGGCTAAGATATCGCTTGCCGCCTTGCGGCAACGTCTCTTCAAAGCGACCGATGCGCCCGGTGCGCAAAAAATCGGAATGCGCGGTTTTCGACCTTGTCGGGGGGGCGACCTTGCCGGACTTTGTGTCTACGTAGCGGATACGAGTTTCCTTCTCCACAGCCATATCCTCTTTGAAAGATATACGCTTTTTAGCCGACTAGAGTTAATATCGCGTTTCCGGTCTGTCGGTGGCGTGTGTTGCAGCGCGCTGGAAGCCGAAGTCTTATTGCGACGACCAATCGTTTGAATTACCCTCTAAGCCACTGTTTTAAATTCAAAAAAAATAAAGCAGTACTTTTGCGGACGATGTCGCAATTTGTCGCCAATGCGGGACAGAATGTCGCGCAATGTGGTGCTGGAAAAAGGCGTCAATGATTAGATCAAATCACACCATGCGGCCGGGATTGTTGGGCGGCTGCAGTATTACTCGAGGACATGGCCATGGAACTGCGTGAAACCGTATTGCGCCAATTGAAGAATCGCCGCGAAGGCTTCAGCCTTGAGCAGCCATTTTATACCGATCAGGATTACTTCCAGCTCGACATGGAAACCATCTGGTATCGCGATTGGCTGTTCGTCGGTCACGACTGTGAAGTGCCGAAGTCCGGCATGTATTTTACCGTTCAGGTCGGCAATTATGCTGTCGTGATCGTTCGTGGCAAGGATGGCACGATCCGCGCATTCCACAATTCCTGCCGCCACCGCGGTTCGCGCGTCTGCACCAGCCAGAAAGGCCAGTCCGCCCGTCTCGTCTGTCCTTACCACCAGTGGACCTACGATCTGGATGGCAAGCTCCTTTTTGCTCGCCACATGGGCGAAGACTTCAACAAGGAAAACTTCGGGCTGAAGCCGGTCGCCTGCGAAACGGTTGCCGGTTACGTCTTCATCTGCCTTGCAGAGCAGCCTATGGATTTCGCGCCGGTTCGTGCGGAAGTCGAAGCCTATATGAAGCCGCACCGGGTTTGGGAAGCCAAGGTGGCGCATGAGAGCACCATCATCGAAAAGGGCAACTGGAAGCTCGTCTGGGAGAACAACCGCGAATGCTACCATTGCGCGGCCAACCACCCCGAGCTTTGCCGTACCTATCCGGAAAACCCGAGCGTCACCGGCACCGATGGCGGCGCGAGCGACCCTGAAATCGGCGGCCACTGGGCACGCTGCGAAGCGGCAGGCCTGCCAAGCCGTTTCAAGATCGACCCCAAGGGCCAGTTCCGCGTGGCGCGCATGCCGTTGATCGGTGAAGCGGAAAGCTACACCATGTCCGGCAAGCCTGCGGTTCGTCGCCCGCTGTCTGACGATGTCACCATCAGCCATATCGGCGCGCTGCTGCTCTTCCACTACCCGACGACCTGGAACCACTTCCTCGGCGACCACATGATTTCCTTCCGCGTGCTGCCGCTCGGTCCGCAGGAAACCATGGTCACGACCAAGTGGCTCGTTCACAAGGATGCGGTGGAAGGCGTGGACTACAATCTCGAAGACCTGACGCATGTCTGGAACGAGACCAACGATCAGGATCGCCAGATCGTCGAGGAAAACGCCTTCGGCATTCGCTCGCCCGCCTATGAGCCCGGACCTTACTCCATGGAGGACGAAGGCGGCGTCATGCAGTTCGTCAACTGGTATGCAGACTTCATGATCGACCGGCTGTCCGGCGACAAGAAGAAGCTTTCCGCAGTGGCTTGATGCAGATGACCATGGCCGTGACCTATAAGCATATCGATGAGATGAAGCCCTGGAGCGACAAGCTTCACATGCTGGAATGCATTTCGGTAACCCCCGAAACGCCGGATGTGATGACGTTCCTGTTTCGCTCCACTGACACCAACTGGTTTCGCTATATTCCGGGCCAGTTCGTGACGCTGGAACTGCCAGTCGGGCCGGAGCCGCTGTTTCGGACCTACACGCTGTCTTCCACGCCGTCTCGTCCCTATGCGGTGGCCGTCACGGTCAAGGCGCAGAAGAACTCGATCGGCACCCGCTGGATGTTCGACAACCTCAAGCCGGGGATGAAGATTCGCGCGCTTGGTCCCCTGGGTGACTTTTCTTATGTGAAGCATCCGGGCGACAAGTATCTGTTCATCTCCGCAGGCTCTGGCGTCACGCCGATGATGTCGATGGTGCGCGACATGTGCGATCGCGCGCCGCACAGCGATATCTCGTTTATCAACTGCTCCCGCACACCCGCCGATATCGTGTTCCGCCATGAACTCGAATATCTCGCACGCTACATGCCGAACCTGTCTCTGGGGTTCATCGTGGAGTCCTGCGGTCGCACAGATCTTTGGTCGGGCCTGAAGGGCTTCGTCGACAAGGCCAAGATTGCGCTCTTGTCTCACGACTTCATGGACCGCACGGTTTTCTGCTGTGGCCCCGAGCCCTTCATGGCGGCGGTCAGTTCCATGCTCGAAGCCTCCGGCTTCGACATGACACGCTATCATCAAGAAAGCTTCGCGCCGGCCGCGCCGCCGGTAGCCGTTGGTGAAACGGCGATCGAGGCTGATGGCGAGGCGTTGACGACGGTCGGCTTCACGCTTTCCGGCAAGGACGTGCCATGCCAGCCGGGACAGACCGTCCTGATGACTGCCAGAGCGGCAGGGGTTCGCATCGGTGCGGCCTGTGAATCCGGCATCTGCGGCACCTGCCGCGTGCTGAAGCTGTCCGGCGAGGTCGAGATGAACCATAATGGCGGTATTCTCGATGAAGATATTGCGGAGGGCTATATTCTGGCCTGCTGCTCCAGGCCGCTGACTGACGTCAAGGTGGAGGCGTAAAGCCTCCTCCTCCTACCTTTTCGTTCCTGCAGTTGGCAGTCATTGCCATGATCCATGGAACGAGTTTGTAGTTTTCCCGTTTCTAAAATGTCTGAGGCTGTGTCACTGCGGGCCGTTTCCGCATTTCTGCCGAAAGATATAAAAACAGCACAACATCAATGTGCAGAGAAACGGAGGAAATTCATGCTGAATTTGCGGAAGACGAGCCTCGCGACCGCTCTAGTCATGGTCCTGACGAGCTTTACGCCATCGCAGGCCTTTCAAGTTCCCACACCCATTCCGGCACCCGTTGCCGCTCAGAATCAGGTCGTAGACATCCAGTATCGCGACTGGCGCGACCGTCGCGAATGGCGTCAGCGTCACGGTCGTGACTGGCGCAACCATCGCGAATACCGCCGCCAGGGCTTCTATAACGGCCACCGCGGCTATCGCGACCGTCGTCCGGGCTACCGTTATCACAACGGCTACTGGTTCCCGCTTGCAGCCTTTGCGGCTGGCGCGATTATCGGTGGTGCCACCAATCAGGCCCGTCCATCCTACGGCAGCAACCACCAGCAGTGGTGCGCCAACCGCTGGCGTTCCTACCGCGCATACGACAACAGCTATCAGCCGAATAACGGCCCGCGCAGGCAGTGCGTGTCGCCCTATAGCTAAGATGCATGATTTGGATGGCCCGGCTTAGCCGGGCCTTCCGTCGCTTGGGGCAGCAACCCATTCAAGTATCTGTGATCGTTTCGTTAATGCTGCATTCAGGCTGAATTTCTTAACTTGAATATAAGGCGAGTCCACGCCGTTAAAAACTGGATAAACAGGAGAATAATCGTCGTAGTTCACCCCGTCCGTTTGTGTATCCGGATGTGAATGGAGAAGGTAAGATGAAGACTTACATGAAAGCTGCTTTGGCCGCTGGCCTCTCTGCTATTGTTGCTGTTGGATCTATTGTTCCAGCTCAGGCTATGCCCATCGTGCCTGCGCCGGTTGCACCACAGGCGGACAACAACATCGTCAACGTTCAGTATTGGCGCGACCGCGGCTATTATCGCGACTACGGCCCGGGCTACTATCGTGGTCATCGTGGCTACCGCGATTACCGTCCTGGTTATCGTCGCCACAACGGCTACTGGTTCCCGCTTGCGGCCTTCGCCACCGGCGCCATCATTGGCGGTGCGCTATCTCAGCCGCGCGAAGTCTACCGCCCCGTTCCGGAGTATCGTCCGCGCCCGGTCTATCGTGAATATCGTCCGGTCGTCCGCGGTGGCGTGAGCCAGGCGCATGTGAACTGGTGCTATGGCCGCTATCGCTCTTATGATGCGTATAGCAACACGTTCCAGCCCTATCATGGGCCACGTCAGACCTGCTACTCGCCGTACCGCTGATTGAACGAAAATATATAATTTATGAGGGCCGTCCTGCACTTGCTGGGCGGTCCTTTACATATGCGAAGAGACACAAAGCGCCCACGCGGAAAGCGCATCGTGGTCTTTTCGGATTGGCTCCTGCGCTTCAGCTCTTTTTCTATCGCGTGGTCATCGCAAAACCGCTGCACGGTTTTGCTTGGGCCATGCTTTAGATGATGCCGACACGTCGCAGCAGAAACCAGGCGAGAAGACTGGAGGCGACGATAAAACCCGCTGCATAGAGTGTTCCGTTTCCGCCATCGATGAAGGGGAGAGCGCTGGTGTTCATGCCAAAAAATCCTGTGACGAGCGTCGGCGGCAACAGAAATGCGGTCATGATCGACAGGATGTAGAGGTGGCGGTTCGTTTCCGACGAGAGCTTGGAGTCGATTTCTTCATGCAGCAGACGGGCCCGCTCTTGAAGCGCATAGACATCGTAGTCGACGGACTCCAGTCGGCTCGTCAGCCGTCCGGCAATCTCCTCGAAGCCTGCCGGCATTTCATCCTCATCCGCGGCTGAAGCGCGCCGCATCAATGTCAGCACGGTTCGAAGATGACGATGCAGCCGCACGACGGTGCGACGGACGGGTGCCAGCCTTCTCCGCTCGTCGCGCGGGGCAGCGGCGTAGACGTAATCCTCGATGGCGTTGAGTTCTTCCGTCGTCTCCATCACCAGGTTGATAAGACTGCGCTGAAACTCCGCCACCAGTCCCTCGAAGATGTGCGACGGCGTGCTGAAGCGCTTCGGGTTCTTGTCGATGGCAGCCCGCAGCCGATCCACCGACCGTAGCGGCTGAAGCCGTGTGGTGATGACGAAGCGATCCGTCAGGGCAAAATGCAGCCAGCCCAGGTCGCGGGTTTCCTGATCGAACTCGCGCTGAAAATCCACCAGCGTACCGTAAAGCGCGCCTTCATCGACGGTGATGGAGGGGTGCGTCTCATGCGTTGTCAAAATGGCGCGAATGTTCTCGTCGAAACCAGGAATCGAGTCCAAAAACGCAACGACCCGCGTGTCCGCCAGGTTGAGATGCAGCCAGAAGAAGCCTTCGCTGCTTTCCATGTCGCTCCACTGTGCGGTTGGAGCGAGGCGTGTGCAGAGCTGGCTCCCCGGCTCGAAGCGATAGGCCCAGACGAGGCCGGGAATGGCTGGGTACTGTATATCCATGTCGCGTTCCTGAAAGGCGGGCCTGTCTACGCCAGAGGCCATGCTGCTCGAAGGGTCGGACATGCAGAACAGAGTTTTATGACAGTTTCATAACAAGGGTGATCTTGCCGACCGATAGGCCTGAAAATCGCAATCGATTCTTCGACCTACAGCATGGTCCAAGCAAAAGTGTGCAGCGGTTTTGCGATGACGACCTGCGATAACAAGGACCTGAAGTGTATGAGCGAATCTCAAAGATCGCGACACGCGTTAAGGTCAGTCGAAGAGATGGAACGTCCTTCGCAGGCCCTGAAGGACACGCCGTTCCAGGGAAATTTCAAATTGACGTTTACGTAAAAATCAATTAGCCCCTAAGGACATTGCATTGTAGGCAGACGCTTCGGGAGGAGGCAGGATGTATACCGCGCCGGTAGACGATATCGCTTTTACGTTGAAACACGTTGCAGGGCTGGGTGTTGCTCTTCAGAGCGGTGCGCTCGGTGATCTCGATGAAGATCTCGTTGATGCCATTCTCCATGAGGCAGGACGTTTCGCCACTGAAGAGGTCGCTCCGCTTGCCGAAATCGGCGACCGCCAGGGCTCGCGCATGGTGGATGGTGAGGTTCGCACGCCCGATGGATGGGCCGGTCTCTATCATCGCTGGGCCGAAGGCGGCTGGAACGGCCTGACGGCGCCAGAGGAATTTGGCGGGCAAGGGCTGCCGCATATGCTGAACGTTGCGGCGCTCGAAATGTGGAACTCCGGCTCCATGGCGTTTGCGCTCTGCCCGACGCTGACGATGGGTGCGAT
This sequence comes from Agrobacterium sp. CNPSo 3708, assembly GCF_028674915.1. Lineage (NCBI taxonomy): Bacteria > Pseudomonadati > Pseudomonadota > Alphaproteobacteria > Hyphomicrobiales > Rhizobiaceae > Agrobacterium > Agrobacterium sp. CNPSo 3708. Next base: position 9,156 of record NZ_JAQZSF010000001.1, on the reverse strand, counting down.
CGAAGCCATCACCGCCCATGGCAGCGACGCGCTGAAGGCCGTCTATCTCGAAAATCTCGTCAGCGGCAAATGGACAGGTACCATGAACCTGACCGAGCCACAGGCAGGCTCCGATCTTGCCGCACTCAAGACCAGGGCCGAACGGGCTGACGACGGCACATACCGCATTTTCGGCCAGAAGATTTACATCACCTGGGGTGAACACGACGCCGCCGAAAACATCATCCACCTTGTGTTGGCCCGTTTGCCCGATGCGCCAGCTGGAACGAGGGGCATTTCGCTCTTCCTCGTGCCGAAGTTCTTGCCTGACGCTGCCGGCAATCCGGGTGAGCGCAACGATTTGTTCTGCCATGCGCTTGAGCATAAGCTTGGCATTCACGGTTCGCCGACCTGCACGATGATCTTTGGCGATGGCCGCTACGGTCAGGAGAAAGGCGCGATCGGCTGGCTCGTGGGCGAAGAGAACAAGGGTCTCGCCTGCATGTTCACGATGATGAACAATGCCCGCCTGGCCGTCGGCATGCAGGGCGTGGCGATTTGCGAAGCCGCAACCCAGAAGGCGATCCAATACGCCAAAGAGCGGACGCAGGGCAAGGCGCCCGGAACGACGGCAACGGGCATGAGCCCGATCATCGAGCATCCGGATATTGCCAGAACGCTGCTGACCATGAAGGCACTGACGCAAGGCTCGCGCGCCATCAGCTTCGCCTGCGCCCACGCGATCGACATGAGCCACGCGGAAAGCGATGCGGGCACGCAGAAGTTCTGGCAGGAGCGTGCGGCGCTTTTGACACCGATTGCTAAGTCCTTCTCCACCGATGCCGGTGTGGACGTTGCCTCGCTCGGCATCCAGGTCCACGGCGGCATGGGCTTCATCGAGGAAACGGGCGCGGCCCGCTATCTGCGTGACGCCCGAATCGCCCCAATCTATGAGGGCACCAACGGCATTCAAGCCATCGACCTCGTCATGCGCAAGCTTCCACTCTCCGAAGGCCACCACGTTCGCGGCTTTATCGAAGAGTTGAAGGCCATTGCCGAAGACGTACGTGCATCGAACAAGCCGGAACTGGGCGAAACTGCGCGCTACCTCGACCAAAGCATCGCCGATCTCGAGGCTGCCACCGACTGGCTGCTGGACGCCCAGGCCAAGGGAGAGGCAGCCTCCGTGCTGGCAGGTGCGACACCCTACCAAAGGCTGTTCGGCCTCGCATTGACGGGCGTCTATCTGGCCAAGGGCGCGCTTGCAGCCGTTGAAGACGGGCAGGGTACCAAGCGTGCCTCGCTTTGCCGTTTCGCTGCGGAAAACCTTTTGGCAGAAACGGCTGCCTTGAAGGATCGTGTCGTCTCGGGTGCCGCAAGCCTCGAAGCTGCACGCGTCGTTCTTGGATGAAGGAAGTATCGATGTCCGAAGATCATATCCTTCTCGAGCGGCCTCAGGTCGCAGCCGGCGTACAGGTCATCCGCTTCAATCGGCCGGACAAGAAGAACGCCATCACTGATGCGATGTATCGCAGCATGATCGAGGCTTTGAAGGCCGCCGATGCGGATGAAGACATCCGCGCAATCGTTTTTCTCGGCACGCCGGGATGCTTCTCCGCCGGCAATGACATGGCTGATTTCCTTGGATTTGCGATGTCGGGCGGCAAGGGGCGGCTAACGGCTGGAGACTTCCTGCACACGTTGGTCAGTGTGGAAAAGCCCATCGTCTCCGGCGTCGATGGCCTGGCCATCGGTATCGGCACGACGCTGAACCTGCATTGCGATCTGACGGTCGCCTCCAGCCGCAGCCTGTTCAAGACGCCCTTCGTCGATCTGGCACTTGTGCCGGAAGCTGCCTCCAGCCTTCTCGTGCCGCGCATTGCCGGCCACCAGCGGGCATTTGCGCTTCTGGCGGCAGGTGAAGGCTTCTCGGCCGAGCAGGCTATGGCGGCGGGCCTGATCTGGAAGGTCGTTCCCGAGGCGGATGTCGAGGCGGAAGCCTTGAAGATCGCTGCCAACCTGGCGTCGAAGCCACCACAGGCGCTGAAGATTGCCCGCAATCTGGTGCGTGGCGATGTCGATGCGATCCGAGCCCGGATCGACGAGGAAATCGTTCACTTCGCCGCTCAGCTTCAGAGTAGTGAGGCGCGCGCTGCCTTTGAGGCATTCATGCGCCGTTAAGTCTCTTGAGAAGAAGGTCTCGGTCTTTACGGAACGGGAAGTGTTTCCGGTTACTCGATCGACATCTTTACTTGGGAGAAGGCCGCCATGATGCGCAAAACCGCTCTTGCAATGATTGCTATACTGTCGCTATCCGGCGTCGCGGATGCCGGGATGCTGTCCTCGCCGATGATGTCGTCCCCAAGAGAGAGCGATGTCGTTCAGGTGCAGGGCTTCAATAGCAGCTCACCACGCAGTAATCAGAACCAGAATAACGGGTGGGATCGCCGCCAGCCGCGTTTCGTCTGCGTCATCACGCCACCAGACAGCGCCGAGCGCTCACGCCCCTATGTCTGCCCGGTTCAGCAGGGCCGCGTCGGTGGCCGTTGCCGCTGCTCCGGCGTCGTCGGCAGCGGCAGTATCGATACGGCGTGGTAAAGCGCTTTACTTTTCCAGCGTCGCGACCGCCTCGACATGCGGCGACCAGAGGAACTGGTCGATCGGCGTCACGCTTGTGATGCGATAGCCGCCTTCGACCAGGATGGAGAGGTCGCGCGCGAAGGACAGCGGATTGCAGCTGACGGCAACGATCTTCTTGACCGTGCTGCGGGCAAGCTCCTTGCATTGCGCTTCCGCACCCGCTCTTGGCGGATCGAAGACGACGGCGTCGTAAAGCTTCAGTTCCTTGGCGATCAAGGGATGACGGAACAGGTCGCGCCGCTCGGTGGTGACCGGCTTCAAGCCGGGTGTGTTGCGCGCGGCAAAATCGAGCGACTTCAACGGCTTGTCTTCCGCTTCCACGCCATGCACCTTGCCGACACGCGCCAGTCTCAGCGTGAACGTACCGGTGCCGCAGAACAGATCGGCGATGCGCTTCGATTTTCCCACATGCGCCAAGACGCGCTCGGCCATGGCCTCTTCTGCCACGTTCGTGGCCTGGACGAAGGTGCCGGCGGGAGGGGCGACCTTGACGCTACCGAATTCGATCACCGGCTTTTGCGGTTCGATTAGAATTTCGCCGGAGAGCGATACGCGGGCGATGCCGCGCATGGAAAGAACCGTTTCCGTCAGTGCACGGCGCTGCTTGTCATTGACGGACTTGATGCCGTCCACCGCAATATCGAGCCCTGAAAGCGTCTCCATCACTGTGATGCGGAAAGGCTCCGCGTTGGATGCCAGCGGCAAACCGACCGCACGGATCGCATCGAGCCTCGACACGATGGCCGGGGCGGCGATGGGACATTCCTCGATCGCAACGATATGGTGACTGTTGGCCTGGCTGAAGCCGAGAAGAAGTCCCTTTTCGGTTTTGCGCGCGGTGAAGACAACGCGACGTCGCTCACCTGGCCGGCAGATCACCAGCGGATCGACCTCCACATCCAGACCCTTTGATCGGAGGGCGGCAACGACGAGATTCCGTTTGAAGTCGTGGTAGGGCTCGTCTTGAACATGCTGCAACGAACAGCCGCCGCACGTGCCGTTCTTGCCATCCGGTCCGAAATGGCGACAGGCAGGCTCGCGCCGCTCCGGCGACGCTTCCGTAATCGACATGATGGTGCCCTGGTCCTTCACCCGGGCAATCGCGACCGTTTCTCCTGGAAGCGTAAAAGGCACATAGACCGTGCCCTCTGGACAGTGCGCGATGCCATCGCCCTGCGCGCCGAGGCTCTGGATCTTGACGGTCTGCGTGCTCATGGCTTTCTGCCTCCGAGAAGGAATTCTACATTGCCATCTCCACCTGCGATGGGGGAGGGGATGAGGCCAAGGCTTTCCCAGCCCATGTCTTCGGTGAGCCAGCGCTCGAGCTCTGCGGCAACCTGCGGAGCAGTGTCCGGCTCTTTCAACAGGCCTGCCTTGCTGATCGCATCCCGGCCGGCTTCGAACTGCGGCTTGACGAGAAGAACGGCGAACGCGCCGCTCGTCGCCAGATCGAGCGCCGGCGCAAGGGCAAGTTTCAGTGAAATGAAGGAGACATCCGAGACGATGAAGCTGACCTCGCGGCCGTCAATATCGTCTTGCGTCAAAAACCGCGCATTCAGCCCTTCGATGCTGGTCACGCGCGGATTGTTCTCCACCCGCGGATGGATCTGCCCATGACCCACATCGATTGCGGTCACATGGTCCGCACCGCGTTCCAGCAGCACCTCCGTAAAGCCGCCGGTAGAGGCGCCCACATCCAGACACTCGTGGCCTTTCGGGTCCAACGTGAAGTGATCGAGTGCTGCGACGAGCTTTAGAGCGGCGCGCGAGACATAATCCTGTGCCGGATCGTCAATCGCGATAACCGCGCTCTCGGCAAAGCAAAGGCTCGGCTTGGTGACGATCTTGCCATTCACGCTGACGGTGCCGCGCGACACGGCATCGCGCGCGCGGGAGCGACTGGCAAACAGTCCCTTGGCGACCAGAAGCTGGTCCAGGCGTTGATTTTCGGATGTTTTGGTCATGGAGAGTGTCAATGACGGCCAATCGGGCGCAGCGCAAGCGGTTTGTGGCCCGCTGCTGAGGAAGACTTCGTTTACCCTACGAAATACTGCCTGGGTTTGTTTTTTTAGAACCATCGTATTTAAGTAAAAATCAACCGCTTTGCAGCAATTTGCGAAGCTGAAAATCCCGTCGCTGACATGAAGGTTAGGCCGGAAAATTTCTGGTTCGCGCTCTGATGATTGATGCGCGGTCCCGTGTCGAAAAAGAGTTGTCGATGTCTCTCAAAAATTTGCCTATCAATATCAAGCTGATCATGACCTTCGTCGCCTTGATGGGTGTGTGCCTCGTGGCCTCGGCAGTTGTCTTTTTCCAGACTCTGGACGCACAGCAGCTGTCCGAAACGCAAACCCGCACGGCGCAACTCATGCAAACGGTGGACGAAGCGAAGGCAGCCATGCTCGAGCAGGTCGTCAATCAGCGCGGCTTTCTTCTGTTCCGTAGCGACAGCACCTACAAGGATGTGTTTGCCCAGCGCGACGTGATGCTCGCAAAATTGAAGGAGGCACGCGGATACGCTGCCGACCAACCCGAGATTCTGAAATCCATCGATGAGATGGAAGCGACCGCCACCGTCTTTTACAAGCAACTGGCAGAGCCGCAGATGGCAGCCCGCAAGACGACGGAAGCACCGGTTTCCGAAATCATCGAAATTGGCCGCAACCAGGCCAAGGGCCAGGTCGATGGCTTCCGCGCTGCAGCAGAAAAGATCAAGGAACAGCTCAACGCGCTTACCAAGTTGGAGATCGCGGCTCAGCAAAGCGCCCAGGCCAATCTGCAATATGCACTGCTCGGCGGTGGCGCTGGGGCGGGCCTCGTTTCAGTCCTGCTGATCTGGGCGCTATCACGCGCCATCGTTACGCCCATCGTCGGCATGACGGATGCCATGGGCCGTCTGGCAAACGGCGATAACAATGTCGATGTTCCCGCCCTGGATCGCGGTGACGAAGTTGGGAAAATGGCAAAGGCTGTCCTGGTCTTCAAGGATGCCGCTATCGAAAAGCAGCGCCTGGCAGGTGAAACAGATCGCATGCGCTCCGCGACAGAAGCCGATCGTCTGCGCAACGAGGCTGAAAAAGAGCGCGCCGAAGCGGAACAGGTTTTTGCTCGCGAGGAACTTGCCAAGGGTCTCCAGGCACTGGCCGACGGTAATCTCGACTATCGTATCGAAAAGCCATTCACACCGTTCATCGAGCCGCTTCGTTTGAACTTCAACACGTCGCTCGACAGTCTGCAGCAGACATTGCGCAAGGTGGGTGAGAATGCTGCGGCAATCCACGCCGGTGCCGCCGAAATGCTGTCTGCAGCCGACGACCTGTCGCGCCGCACCGAACAGCAGGCTGCGTCCGTTGAAGAGACCGCTGCGGCGCTGGAAGAAGTGACCACGACGGTTCGCGACAGCGCCAAGGGTGCCGAAGAGGCAGGCGCTCTCGTGCAGCGCGCCCGTGCCGGTGCCGAACAATCCGGTGCAGTCGTACGCCGCGCCGTGGCCGCCATGCAGGAGATCGAGAAATCCTCCGGCGAAATTACCAACATCATCGGCGTCATCGACGACATCGCCTTCCAGACAAACCTGCTCGCACTGAATGCGGGTGTGGAAGCAGCGCGTGCGGGCGAGGCAGGCAAGGGCTTTGCCGTCGTCGCCCAGGAAGTGCGAGAATTGGCCCAGCGCTCCGCCAATGCGGCGAAGGAAATCAAGTCGCTGATCAGCAACTCCAGCAAGCATGTCGAAAATGGCGTGGGCCTCGTCGGCGAAACCGGCAAGGCGCTGCAGATGATCGTCGCCGAGGTGGAAGAGATCAACACCCATGTGAGCGCAATTGTCACCGCCTCGCGCGAACAGTCGACCGGCCTGCAGGAAATCAACACCGCCGTCAACACCATGGATCAGGGGACACAGCAAAACGCAGCCATGGTCGAACAGCAGACGGCTGCAAGCCACTCGCTCGCTCGCGAGGCCGAAGCGCTCACGAGCCTGATCGGCCAGTTCAATCTGGGCGCAGGTGCGGCCACACGCGTTGCGTCCTTTACATCAAGTCCGGCTCCGACTGCGCCACGCGCAGCGCCTGCGGCTGCAGCAAAGCCCGTCTATTCGACGAAGCCAAGCTTCACACCGGCCGCAGTCAAGCCAACGGCCCGCCCGGTCGCGTCGCCTGCGCGCGCACTTGGTAACACGCTTGCAAAAGCATTCGGGGCGCCAGCTGAGACACCTGTCTTGAAGCCAAGCGAACAGAACTGGGAAGAGTTTTAAGAATAGGGCGCGCCGCTTCTAAGTCATGAGTGGCGCTCTATCTACTTTGATCGATGCATCGTGCTTTCTGAAAATCGATTCCGATTTTCGGGCCGATGCTGTAGGCTGACTTGGATGTGAAGGCGGGTGGTTCTTGCACCCGAAACCGGCTATCCACATCTCTTATTGCGGGGGCGGACACGGTTCCGCCCCCTCAGTTGTCGCAAGGCTTGACAGTGCACATCTGTCTAAGCCCTGCTGAAATGACCGGTCAACGGTCTCAAAGAACAGTTCCCCCAAAAGCCGTCTTCCACGCTGCTCAAGACGATACTCGATCCGCAGTTTCTACGGCATGTCTTTGCAAGCGCTTCATGTTTGCTTCTTTGTGACGGAGCAAGGGTGCCGCCGCCTCTCAGGCAAATAGCGTCCGAGCCTTCAGACGTCGTCTTGCACTCGGCAGCGCTTGCACGTCGGAGAATTGCGCACTTGGTGACAGCGAGTGGTCGCTGCGTGTGTCCGTACTCTCTTGCCGAGTGAAGATTATCATCGTCGCCGTGGCGCAACTGCTCCATGGAGCCGGTGCGCGAACAATTACTAGACCGCCAGGTAAAAACGATACTCTCCACGACGTTCGAAATACGGGCTGCATGATGCTTTCATGCCGAAAACGCAGAGTAGCGCTATAAAGAAGGCTCCTAATTTGCGCTTTTTCACATGGTTAAACTTACAACTTGCCGCGCTGTCGGGACCTATTCATTCGCTATCTTCGAGGAAGAAGAAAAAAATGACCAGTTTCTGTCGCTATTCACTATCCCGTCCAGCCAAGACGCCGCCGCTGCCCTGATCAAAAACATCAGATTAAAAATTGCCTTTCTTTTCTTGTGACGCGAATATTACTGGATTTTTGCGCTTCTTGATCTGAAATATAGTGGGTGAATTTGACCAATACTTTTTAGATAAAGCGCATAATCTATGTTTTTCACCTGTAGTTGAGTCGAATCTTCAAAAAATTTGGTACATTATATCCCTCTAATTTCTCTCAAAAATACATGAAATTGAAGAATAAGTGTCCGCGATGGCACGGAGCGTTAACCCGGTTTTAAAGGTTTGCCTGCTACGAAATAGCCATAGTCAGTTATTCAAGCGGCATCGTTTATTAGCGGCATTCGCAATAGCTAGCGTGGAAAATCCGAGCTTCTCCAGCTCGAATTGCATGATGCGGTTCCTACGCAGGTTCACATGAGCCATGTTCTCAACAATTTCGCTTTATTTGCGCGTGTCGGATTGCTGTCGGTGGGGACAGTGTCAGGCGGCAGATAGGCGCGACCAGTCGCCATTCGGTAAGGGACACGTTCATGACCTCCATTATCTCATCCTTGTCTGCTACGCAGATCTCAAAGCTTTCCACATCGACGATCGCGAGCTTGACCTCGGAAGACGTGAATGCGCTCGACGCCACCAAGATCAAGGCGCTGAGCTCCGCTCAAGTCGGATCGCTCACGACTGCCAATGTCGCCCTTCTGAGCTCTGATGACGTCCGCGCCATTTCGGCGCCCGCCGTCAAGGGGCTCACGCTGAGCCAGCTGGGAGCGCTGAGCACCGCTCAGGTCACTGGCTTTAACGCGGCACAGGTCGTGGCACTGAGCACCTCCCAGATCGAAGGATTGTCGACCAGCCAAATCCAGGCGCTGAACGCCACCCAGATCGCCAGCATGAGCTCGGCTCAGGTCGCGACAATCAACAGCGCAGAACTGGCTCTCTTCAGCACCGATGAGATCGCTGCTATCAGCACCCAGGCGATCGCCGGCCTTTCTGCAGCAGCTCTGACCAACCTCAGCAGCACCAGTGCAGCCGCACTGACCAAGGCACAGATCGCAGTCATGTCGTCGACGCAGCTGAACGCTCTGTCGTCCGACGCGCTGAACACCTTTTCCAGCGATGAAGTCAAGGCCATCAGCGCCAAGGCGCTTGTAGGCATCACCGTCAGCAAGTTGACCACGGGCAACATTGCAAATCTGAGCGCGACGCAGGCAGCAGCCCTGACCACGACGCAATTTGCAGCGATGACAACCGGCCAGGTCGATGCGCTGAACTCGGCTCAGATCGCCGCACTAAGCTCTGCCCAACTGGCAACGCTCGACAGCGCCGAACTCGCTCTCTTCTCTACGGGAGAGGTTGCATCACTCAGCACCAAGGCACTTTCCGGTCTTTCTGCAGCGGCTCTGACAAACTTGAGCAGCACAAGTGCGGCAGCACTGAACAAGGCGCAGATCGCCGTGATGTCTACGTCGCAGCTGAACGCTCTG